>NZ_AKJT01000063.1 GCF_000282195.1 Pseudomonas sp. GM18 | reverse complement strand
CAGCCGAACGCAGCCTCGCAGGCTCGGCAGCTGCTACGGGGTGGTGGGGGTCATGTGATGCGCCCCCAAAAACTCCCGATACAACCGTGCTGTGTTGGTCGGCTGTTCAACCATCGGCATATGGCCGACACCGTCCCAGATTTCCACCCGCAGATCGGCGATGCCCTTGCTCCAGACCGGCACGCTGCTGACGTCGATCAAGCGGTCCTTGCGCCCCCACAGCAGCAGCGCCGGGCATTTGATGTCGGGCAGTTTCGGCTCCATCGGCGGGCTGGCGTGGAAGTCCCTGAAGATTTCCTCCAGCTCGTCACGCTGCTGTTCGTAGCGCTGGGCGACGGCGTCCAGCACGATCCCCGGTACCCATGGCGGTGAGGCCATGGTCATGTCGTAGAAATGCTGGAACTCTTCACGGGAATGAATCAGGAACGGATTATGGCCGCGAGCCAGGTGTCGCTCCATGTCACTGGGCTGCGGCGCGGTAACACCGGCCGGGTCGAGCAGCGCCAGCGAAACGATACGCTCGGGATAATTGGCCGCCAGCCATGCCGCGATGTAGCCACCCATGGAGTTACCGATCACATGCACCTTCTCGACCCCGCAGACATCGAGCAACTGGATCAACCGTTTGGCCTGGACCGGAATGTCATAACCGCCACCGGCCTTGAAGCCGGTTTCGCCATGACCGGCGAGGTCAGGGATGATCACCCGGTAGTCGTTGACAAAATGCCGGGCAAAACGCAGCCAGACGTTCTTGTCGGCGCTGTAGCCGTGCAGCATCAGCACACTGCTGGAGGCTTCGTAAGGCCCGCCTTGCCAGGTCGAGACGGTCATTTCGGTGATCGGCACGACGATCTTGTGCAACCGATACAGCCGGGCCTCCAGCGCCATGTTCAAGTCATAGAGCCAGTAACCGATGGCCGGGTAGCTCAACCAGCTCCAGGCCACGAAAACGGCGATAGCGACAACCAACAAAAGCATCAGGCTATTCCTTTGCAGTGATCAGGATGGAATGTGGTTGGCGGAGCCTCGGCATGGGTCTCCTGTTATCGTTGTTTATCGATCCCTCTCTTCATGTATAGACAAACATTGGGCACTCGCCTCATGGCAATGCCATGTTATTCAGACTGCCAACCGGAGATGGCTATTTGACGTTGCCCTGATAGACTTCAAACACACTTTCAACCCGTGTGTTGTCAGGCTCGGTTCAGTAGTACAGAGGCCTCTATGGAAAAAAAGGGAGGAAAGGGACTTTCATTGGCCAGGAGGCTTTATGGGTCGCGCATCCTGGGTCTGGCCCTTGGATTATTGTGTGTCGGTGCAGGGATGTATCCACTCGACCCCGCGCCCTGGGTCTGGGTGGTGATGCTGATCAACGGTCTACTTTGGCCGCATATGGCCTATCAATGGGCGCGTCGGGCGAAGGTTCCTTACCACGCCGAACACCGCAATATTCTGGTGGACGCGTTTCTCGGTGGTTTCTGGGTGGCCGCCATGCAGTTCAATCCGCTGCCCAGCGCTGCCACACTGTCGATGATGGCGATGCACAACGTGGCCATCGGCGGTTTGCGTTTTCTGTTGGTGGGCGCTGTCGCGCAGGTGCTCGGGATAGGCCTCGGGCTGCTGGTATTCATGCCGGCTTTTGTCCCGCAAACCAGTCCATTTCAGCTATACGCCTGTTTGCCTTTGCTGTCGATTTATCCGATGTCCCTGGGCTGGATCTGCTTCCGTCAGGCCCACACCCTCGGCCGACACAAACGCGAGTTGCTGGCCCTTAGTCGCACCGACAGCCTGACCGGCCTGCTGAATCACGGTGCCTGGAAAGATCAGCTGGACATCGAGTTTCAGCGTTGCCGGCGCCAGCAGCAGGGCGGGGCGATTGCGTTGATCGATATCGACCATTTCAAGACCATCAACGACACCTACGGCCATGTCGCCGGGGACATCGTCTTGCGTCAGCTGAGCAAAATCCTCAAGCAGAACCTGCGGGCGGCCGATGTCGCCGGGCGCTATGGCGGCGACGAATTCTGCGTGCTGCTGCCGGACCTGCCGCTGGAGCGCGCCGCTGTGGCGATGGATGCGCTGCGTGCTCGTTTCGCTACGTTGGGTTACGAGCAGAACCCGGCGCTGAAAGTCAGTTTGAGCATTGGCCTGGCGGCCTTCAACCCGACCCACGACGAAGCGACCCTGTGGCTCAACGACGCCGACCAGGCGCTTTACGAAGCCAAGACCACCGGGCGTAACCGCGTCATTTGCCACAGCGACGGCAAGCCGGATAAGGCAATGCTTGACTCGGTTTGACTGGATCACCATAGGGGAACTGCAGTCATTCAGGTTTGTATGTGTCGCATCCGGTGTAGAGCCTTGCGTTGTAGTCAGGTAGGGTTTCAGGACCCCGACACGAAACAAGGATCGATTCATGACGTTCAAGCTCCCACGCTCCCTCCTGGCCACCAGTCTTGGCCTGACCCTCGCCCTCGGCGCTTTCACCCCGGCAGCCTTCGCCGAACCCCACAAACAAGTCCTCGCGGATGCCGAACAGTACAAGGGTGAAGCCCTGAAACTGCTGGAACGGCTGGTGAACATCGACTCCGGCTCCGGTTATGAGCCGGGCCTGACCCAGGTGAGTGACATCGCCATCGAAGAGTTGAAGAAGCTCGGTGCGACCATCGAACTGGTGCCCAACACCCCGGACGAGAGCAACCATGTGCTGGCCACCCTCAAAGGCACCGGCAAGGCGAAGATCCTGCTGATGGCGCACATGGACACCGTGTTCAAGGAAGGCTCCGCCGCGGAGCGCCCGTTCCACATCAAGGACGGTCGCGCTTACGGGCCGGGTGTGATGGACGACAAGGGCGGCATCGTCGCCGGGATCTACGCGCTGAAAATCCTCAAGAACCTCGACTTCAAGAATTACGCGCAAATCACCTTTCTGCTCGATGCCAGTGAAGAAACCGGCTCGGACGTCGCCACAGACCTGATCAAGAAAACCGCCAAGGCCCACGATGTGACGCTCAACCTTGAGCCGGGTCGTCCGGCCGATGGCCTGGTGGTGTGGCGTAAAGGCAGTGCCACCGCCGTGGTCGAGGTCAAAGGCAAGGCGGCTCACGCAGGGGTTGCGCCGGAGCTGGGGCGTAACGCAGCCATGGAAGCCGCGCACCAGATTCTGCAACTCGGCAAACTGGGCGATGACGCGAAGAAAACCACCATCAACTTCACCGTTCTCAAGGCCGGCGACCGTACCAATGTGATTCCGGATCAGGCCACGGCCAAGGCTGATGTGCGGGCGGCGGTGCCGGAAGAGTTCGACCGGATCGAAAAAGACCTGGCGCGGGTATCGAAGGACAAACTGATTGCCGATACGGAAGTCACCACCAGCCTTAAACGCGGCTTGCCACCGATGCCGCAAACGGCGGAATCGGATCGTTTGATGGCCATGGCCCAAGGGATTTACGGCGAAATTGGCCGCAAGTTGACGGAAGAGGGCAGCGGCGGGGCGGCAGATGCGAGTTTGTCCGCTGGTGTTGGCACGCCGACGCTGGACGGGTTCGGGATTGTTGGCGGCAATATCCATACGCCCGAGGAATACGCCGAGGTCGAAAGCGTGGCGCCGCGGATTTATTTGCTGTCGCGGATGATTATGGAGTTGGCCAAGCAATAAGCCACACTGCCCGCTGATCGACAAACTTCCTCATCAGATGTTCGCGGGCAAGTGCGGCGATCCGACTTGCCCGCGAAGACGGTAGTTCAGGCGCAACCCATCCGCCTACTCGATCGGTGTATCGACAAACACCTCAAGCCCTTCGGCATACGCCGTAAACGCGTTGATCAGTGGAAACTGCGCGGCATCTACCTGATCCGGCACCACCAGGTTGGTAAAGCTCCAGGCCACCGCCAGGCTAATCCCGTCCTGCGCAATTGAACCGTCGGTCTTCAGCGGTTGCTTTTCCAGTTCCCGCTCCAGCGCCGAATACGCCGCCGCCAATTGCCCTTCGACCCGTTCCACCCAAGGTCCGTACTGAATCTCCGCTGGCCGCAGGTTGCGTTCGTAGTAAAGCTGCACCGACTTCTCGCACGCCGCCAACGCCAGGCCGATCAGCCGCAGTGAGCGCACGCGTCGGTCCAGGTCGTTGGATACCAGGCTTTTACCCGGCGCGGCCAAGGCTTCGAGGTAATCGATGATGAGCGTTGAGTCCATCAACACCTCACCGTCATCCAGCACCAGGGTCGGCGCCTTCACCACCGGGTTGATCTGCTGGAACTGCTCGAAGTGCCTGAACACCGAAACCGACGCGTGTTCCAGCGGGATGCCCAGGCATTTGGCGGAAATGGCGACGCGCCGCACGTAGGGCGAATCCAGCATGCCGATCAGTTTCATTGAGCCTCTCCTTACAGACGGTCCTTGGGGATGGACAACCTTAGCCGAGGTTCAGCGACGTGCAAACGGTTTCGCGCTAATCCTCAGGCCTATTGTTCATCCTCGAAGGCTAATCCTCAAAGCCTGCCTGTTCATGAATCTCGTCGACTTTCAATTCCAGTCGATAAGCCACGGCGATGAACAGCGCCTGGCACAGGCACAAGGTCGCGCTCAACGAGCGGAAGGCAAACGAGCTGCCTTCGTTGACCAGCAGCACGGTGTTGGCGCGCTTGGCCAATGGCGAGAGGTTGCTGTCGGTGATGATCAGGGTTTTCGCCTGATGGTGCTGGGCGATGCGCAGGCAGTGCTGGGTTTCCTTGCCGTAGGGCGTGAAGCTGATGGCGATCACCAGATCATTGGCGCGCACGCTGCGCATCTGCTCGCGGTAACTGCCGCCAAGGCCCGACACCAGGTGGATGCGTTTGTTGGTGTGTTGCAGGTTGTAGACCAGGTAATCGGCCACCGCGAACGAGCGACGCACCCCGACCACGTAGATGTTGTCGGCATTCACCACCAGGTCCACGGCCTTGTCGAAAGCCTGGTCATCGAGCTCCAGCCCCAGCCGTTCGATGCCCGACAGGGTGGCGTTGATGCACTCTCGCGCCAGGTCGCCGCCGCTGGCCTTCTGCGACTTGTTGGCGATCATGCTGCGGATGCGTTGCTGGTAGTTCTGCACCGGCGTGGTCTTGTGGGTGTAGGCCTCGCGAAACAGCGCCTGCATTTCACTGAACCCGCTGAAGCCGAAGCGCTGGGAAAAGCGCACGATGGCCGACGGGTGCACTTCGCATTCGCGGGCGATGTCGCTGATGCGGTCGACCATGATCCGGTCGCTCTGCTGGCTCATGTAACTGGCGATGCGTTTGAGCTGGCGCGGCAGGCTTTCGTATTCCTCGGTGATCAGCTGCAGCAGACGCTCGGCATTGATCGGAGGGCTGGCGAGATCGCTGTCGGGCGAGCTCTCGGTCGTAGCCGGCTGATCGGTGCGGGACATAAGAAATCCTTCTGGCTTGTTCTTATAGAGACGACAGGTTGCGTCATCCCCTGACAATAGGTTGGCTGTGCGCAGTCTACAGGGTAGGCCGGAATAAAATCTTGAGCTTGCAACCGGCCCGGGGCTTGCTGAAACGATGCACTGTGTCTGGAACGCTCGTATCAAAGTTTATTGGAAAAAATATTCCACGTAAAAAATATATAGAATAAATATTGATTATTCAGTCCCGGACGTTTTAGTCTGCATCCACCAAGAGTGTTCGGCGCCTTCTTCGCCCCGAACGCAGGCTGATAAAAATAACAGGAGCCAGCATGGGCCAGACTCGTTTTGCCAGTGGGCGTCAATTGGATCTGATTTGCCTCGGGCGCCTTGGCGTCGATCTTTATGCGCAACAAGTCGGGGCGCGGCTGGAGGATGTGAGCAGCTTCGCCAAGTACCTGGGCGGCTCGTCCGCCAACATCGCCTTCGGCACCGCTCGGCTGGGTTTGAAGTCAGCGATGTTGAGCCGGGTAGGGGACGACCACATGGGCCGTTTCCTCGTTGAATCCCTGGCCCGCGAGGGCTGCGACGTCAGCGGCATCAAGGCCGATCCGGAACGCCTGACCGCGATGGTCCTGCTGGGTCTCAAGGATCGTGAAACTTTTCCGTTGGTGTTCTACCGCGAAAACTGCGCTGACATGGCGTTGCGCGCCGAAGACATCAGCGAAGCCTTCATCGCTTCCAGCAAAGCCCTGCTGATCACCGGCACCCATTTCTCCACCGACGGCGTCTACAAGGCGAGCATTCAGGCGCTGGAGTATGCCGAGAAACACAACGTCAAACGGGTGCTGGACATCGACTACCGCCCGGTGCTCTGGGGCCTGGCCGGCAAGGCAGACGGCGAAACCCGCTTCGTCGCCGACCAGAACGTCAGCCAGCACGTGCAGAAAATCCTGCCGCGTTTCGACCTGATCGTCGGCACTGAAGAAGAATTCCTGATCGCCGGCGGCTCCGAGGATCTGCTCACCGCCCTGCGCAATGTTCGGCGCCTGAGTGCGGCGACGCTGGTGGTCAAGCTCGGCCCGCAAGGTTGCACGGTGATTCACGGGGCGATCCCGGCGCGTCTGGAAGACGGCGCGATCTATCCCGGTGTGCGCGTCGAAGTGCTGAATGTGCTGGGGGCCGGCGATGCCTTCATGTCGGGTTTCCTCAGCGGTTGGCTGGAGGACGCCAGCGACGAGCGTTGCTGCCAGTTGGCCAATGCCTGCGGCGGTCTGGTGGTGTCGCGCCATGCCTGCGCCCCGG
This sequence comes from Pseudomonas sp. GM18, assembly GCF_000282195.1. GTDB lineage: Bacteria > Pseudomonadota > Gammaproteobacteria > Pseudomonadales > Pseudomonadaceae > Aquipseudomonas. The sequence continues at coordinate 13,198 of NZ_AKJT01000063.1, read as the reverse complement.
CGATGCCGACTCGCGCCGAACTCGATTACCTGTTCAACAGCCCGGTGCCGATCACCCGGCCGGATCAGGACGCCGTGTTGCAGCGTCTGCATCAGGTCAGCGTGCCGCGCAAACAGTGGAAGCAACTGTTCATCTTTGCCTTCGATCATCGCGGGCAACTGGTAGAGCTGGCCCACAAGGGCGGGCGCGACCTGAGCGCTATCTGCGAACTCAAACAACTCTTTATCAAAGCCGTGGAACGGGTCGAGGCGGATTTGCGTGAGCAGGGCGTCGACGCCGATGTCGGCTTGCTGGCCGATCAACGTTTCGGCCAGGACTCGCTGAACGCCGCCACCGGGCGCGGCTGGTGGGTGGCGCGGCCAGTGGAAGTGCAGGGTTCGCGGCCATTGGCGTTCGAACACGGGCGCTCGATCGGCAGCAACCTGATTGCCTGGCCGCAAGAACAGATCATCAAATGCCTGGTGCAATTCCATCCCGACGACGAGCCTCTGCTGCGTCTGGAGCAGGAAGCGCAGATCAAGGGCTTGTATCAGGCCTCGCAAGTCAGCGGGCATGAATTGCTGCTGGAGATCATTCCGCCCAAGGATCACCCATCACAGCATCCGGACGTGCTCTATCGCGCCCTCAAACGCCTCTACAACCTGGGTATCTACCCGGCGTGGTGGAAGATCGAAGCGCAGAGCGCCGAGGAGTGGAAACAACTCGACGAGCTGATTCAGGAGCGCGATCCGTATTGCCGTGGCGTGGTGCTGCTGGGTTTGAATGCCCCGGCGGCGACCCTGGCCGAAGGGTTTCAACAGGCCAGCCAGAGCCAGACCTGCCGTGGTTTCGCCGTGGGCCGGACGATTTTCCAGGAGCCGAGCCGCGCGTGGATGGCCGGTGAAATCGACGATGAAACGCTGATCCGCCAGGTGCAGGGCACGTTTGTCGAACTGATCGATGCCTGGCGCACGGCCCGGGCCTGAACATTCTAGAAAAAACAATAAAAGGTGCAGCCATGCCCGCTATCCGAATTGGCATCAACCCGATCTCCTGGAGCAACGACGACCTGCCGTCCCTCGGTGGTGAAACGCCGTTGAGCACTGCCCTCAGCGAAGGCAAGGACATCGGCTACGAAGGCTTTGAACTCAACGGCAAGTTTCCCAAGGACGCCAAGGGTGTCGGCGATGTGCTGCGCCCGTATGACCTGGCGCTGGTGTCTGGCTGGTATTCCAGCCGTCTGGCCCGCCGTTCCGTGGCCGAGGAAATCGACGCCATCGGCAGCCATGTCGAGCTGCTGGCGAAGAACGGCGCCAACGTGCTGGTCTATGGCGAAGTCGCTGACTCCATTCAAGGCCAGCGCATCCCACTGGTCGAGCGCCCGCGTTTACACACCGAGCAGGCCTGGCAAGAATACGCCGACAAACTCACCGAACTGGCGCGCTTCACCCTGTCCCAGGGCGTGCGTCTGGCGTATCACCACCATATGGGCGCCTACGTCGAATCCCCGGCCGACATCGACAAACTGATGGCGCTGACCGGCAGCGAAGTCGGCCTGCTGTTCGATTCGGGCCACTGCTACATGGGCGGCGGCGAACCGTTGCAGGTGTTGCGTAAACACATCGAACGGGTCTGCCACGTGCATTTCAAGGACGTGCGCAAACCGGTGGTGCAACTGGCGCGCAATAACCTGTGGAGCTTCCCGGACTGCATCATCAACGGCACCTTCACCGTGCCCGGCGATGGCGACATCGACTTCGGCGCCTTGCTCGACGTATTGCTGGGCGCCGATTACCACGGCTGGCTGGTGGTCGAGGCCGAGCAGGATCCGGCGGTGGCACCGAGTTACGTCTACGCCAAAAAAGGCTACGACACCTTGCGTGCCTTGCTTGACGAGAGGACCGCGCAATGAGCCTGTTGGTCAAGAGCAATGCACGCGGTCGGACCATGGTCGAGCTGGGGCAGGGGGAGCTGGAATATGTCGGCTTCGCCGCTTACCGCCTGAGCCTCGGCGAAACCCTGCCGGTCAGCGCGGGTGACAAGGAATTGTGTCTGGTGCTGCTCAGCGGTCGGGTCGGCATCAAGGGCGAAGCACCGGGGCAGGGCGGGTTCGACTGGGACAACATCGGCGATCGCCAGTCGGTGTTCGAAGACAAATCACCGTTCGCCGTGTATTTGCCACCCGGCAGCCAGGCCCAGGTGGTGGCGTTGAGCGACGTGCAAATTGCTGTTTGCGCGGCGCCCGGTTCGGCGGCCGAAAACCTCGGCCCACGGCTGATCAAGCCCGATAGCATGAAACGCAGCGTGCGCGGCAAGGGTGCCAACACCCGTTATGTCTGCGACATTTTGCCGGACACCGAGCCCGCCCATTCGCTGCTGGTGGTGGAAGTGCGTACGCCGTCCGGGCACTCGTCGAGCTACCCGCCGCACAAGCACGACACCGACGATCTGCCGCACCAGAGCTTTCTCGAAGAAACCTATTACCACCAGATCAACCCGCCCCAGGGCTTCGTGTTCCAGCGGGTCTACACCGACGATCGCAGCATCGATCAGGCTATGGCGGTGGAAAACAGCGACCTGGTGGTGGTGCCCAAGGGTTATCACCCGGTCAGCGTGCCCTACGGCTATGAGTCGTATTACCTGAACGTGATGGCCGGCCCGAAACGCGTCTGGCAGTTCCATAACGATCCGCAGCACAGCTGGCTGCTGGACCTCTGAATTCCAATGCCTGATTTCCAACGCCTGAATTCCAACATTCAAAGGGAGAACAAGAACAATGAGCGACGCCCCGGTTATAGGTCATTACATCGACGGTCAGGTGCAGGACAGCGGCAGCGAGCGGTTCAGCAATGTCTTCAACCCGGCCACCGGCAGCGTTCAGGCGCGGGTCGGGTTGGCCAGCCAAAAGACCGTGGACGAGGCCGTCGCTTCGGCCCTGAAGGCGTTCCCAGCGTGGTCCGAGCAATCGTCCCTGCGCCGTTCGCGGGTGATGTTCAAGTTCAAGGAATTGCTCGACCGCCATCACAACGAACTGGCCGAAATCATCAGTCGCGAACACGGCAAGGTGTTGTCCGACGCCAAGGGCGAAGTGACCCGTGGCATCGAAATCGTCGAGTATGCCTGTGGCGCGCCGAACCTGCTGAAAACCGATTTCAGCGACAACATCGGCGGTGGCATCGACAACTGGAACCTGCGCCAGCCATTGGGCGTTTGCGCCGGGGTCACACCGTTCAACTTCCCGGTGATGGTGCCGCTGTGGATGATCCCGCTGGCGCTGGTCACCGGCAACTGCTTCATTCTCAAACCGTCTGAGCGTGACCCATCCGCCAGTTTGCTGATGGCCCGTTTGCTCACCGAAGCCGGGTTGCCGGACGGTGTGTTCAACGTGGTCCAGGGCGACAAGGCGGCGGTCGACGCCTTGCTGCAACACCCGGACATCGAGGCGATTTCCTTTGTCGGCTCGACGCCGATTGCCGAATACATCCACCAGCAAGCCACCTCGCGCGGCAAGCGTGTACAGGCGCTGGGCGGGGCGAAGAACCACATGATCGTCATGCCTGATGCCGATCTGGACCAAGCGGCGGATGCGTTGATCGGCGCGGCTTACGGCTCGGCCGGTGAGCGCTGCATGGCGATTTCGATTGCCGTGGCCGTCGGTGATGTCGGCGACCAGTTGATTGCCAAACTGCTGCCGCGCATCGATCAACTGAAGGTCGGCAATGGCATACAGGGCGACAGCGACATGGGGCCGCTGGTGACCGCCGAACACAAGGCCAAGGTCGAGGGTTTTATCGGCGAAGGCGTGGCCCAGGGTGCACAACTGATTGTCGACGGGCGCAATTTCAAGGTGCCGGGAGCCGAGAACGGCTTCTTCGTCGGCGCCACGCTGTTCGACAACGTCACGACCGAGATGAGCATCTACCAGCAAGAGATCTTCGGGCCGGTGCTGGGCATCGTGCGCGTGCCGGACTTCGCCAGCGCCGTGGCGCTGATCAACGCCCATGAATTCGGCAACGGCGTGTCCTGCTTCACCAGTGATGGCGGCATTGCCCGTTCGTTTGCCCGCAGCATCAAGGTCGGCATGGTCGGCATCAACGTGCCGATTCCGGTGCCTATGGCCTGGCACTCTTTCGGCGGCTGGAAGCGCTCGCTGTTCGGTGATCACCACGCTTATGGCGAAGAAGGCATTCGCTTCTACAGCCGCTACAAAAGCGTGATGCAGCGCTGGCCCGACAGCATCGCCAAAGGCCCTGAATTCAGCATGCCGACCGCCAAATAATTCACTTATACGGAGAACAACAAAAAATGAGCAAACCCCTGCGTTTCGCCCTGAACCGTATGGTCGCACCACGTTTGTCCCTGCCGGCGTTCATCGAGTTGGCGGTGACCCTCAAGGCCGACGCCATCGAGATCCGCAACGATCTCAAGGGCGTTGAAATCGAAGACGGTACCGCGCCCGAACACGTGCGTGAATTGTGCGCGGCCAAAGGCATCACTGTGCTGTCGATCAACGCGCTGTATCCGTTCGATGTCTGGAATGACGAGCGCCGCGCACACGCCCTGAAGCTTGCCGCTTATGCCCGTGATTGTGGCGCGCAGGGTTTGGTCATGTGCCCGCTGAACGACCGCACTGATCCGCGTACCGAGGCGCAGCGTGCGTCCGGCCTGCGCACGGCGCTGAGTGAACTGGCGCCGATCCTGCGTGAGCACGGCATTCTCGGCTTCATCGAACCGCTGGGTTTCGAAGAGTGTTCGCTGCGGCGCAAACGCACGGCAGTCGATGCGATCAAGGCTATCGGTGGGCTGGATGTGTTCCGTCTGGTGCATGACACCTTCCACCATCACCTGGCCAGCGAACATGAATTCTTCCCTGAGCTGACCGGGCTGGTGCACATCTCCGGCGTCGAAGATGCCGAGGCACCGCTGGCGACCATTCGTGACGGGCATCGGGTGCTGGTGGGCGAGGGTGACATCCTCGGCAACGCGGCGCAGATCGACACCTTGCTCAGTAGCGGTTACAGCGGCTACCTGTCGTTCGAACCGTTTGCCGACAGCGTCCATGGCCTGGCGGATATCCAGACAGCGATTGGCGCGAGCATGGATCACCTGCAGAAATCCCTGAGCTGACATCGGATTTGCATACGGAAAAGGTGCAAGCATGACCACAACAAGACTGACCATGGCCCAGGCCCTGGTGAAATTCCTCGATAACCAGTACATCGAGGTCGATGGGGTTCAGAGCAAATTCGTCGCCGGGATCTTTACCATTTTTGGCCACGGCAATGTGCTGGGTCTGGGGCAAGCCCTGGAACAGGACAGCGGCGACCTGATCGTTCATCAGGGCCGCAACGAACAAGGCATGGCCCACGCCGCGATCGGTTTTGCCAAGCAGCACCTGCGGCGCAAGATTTACGCCTGTTCTTCATCGGTGGGCCCGGGCGCGGCGAACATGCTGACCGCTGCCGCGACGGCCACCGCCAACCGTATTCCCTTGCTGCTGTTGCCCGGCGACGTCTATGCCTGCCGCCAACCGGACCCGGTTCTGCAACAGATCGAGCAGTTCCACGACCTGAGTATCAGCACCAACGATGCGTTCAAGGCCGTGAGCAAATACTGGGACCGGATCAACCGTCCCGAGCAACTGATGACTGCGGCGATCCACGCCATGCGCGTGCTCACCGACCCCGCCGAAACCGGCGCCGTGACCCTGGCCTTGCCACAAGACGTGCAGGCCGAGGCGTACGACTATCCCGATTACTTCCTGCAAAAACGCGTGCACCGCATCGAGCGCCGTCCGGCCACCGAAGCGATGCTCGGCGATGCCGTGGCGCTGTTCAAAGGCAAGCGCAAACCGCTGATCATTTGCGGTGGCGGGGTCAAGTATTCCGGTGCCAATGCAGCGTTGCAGGCCTTTGCCGAGCGCTTCGATATTCCTTTCGCCGAAACCCAGGCCGGCAAGAGCGCGGTGGTGTCCAGCCATCCGCTGAACGTTGGCGGGATCGGCGAAACCGGTTGCCTGGCGGCGAACCTGTTGGCCAAGGACGCTGATTTGATCATCGGCGTCGGCACCCGCTACAGCGATTTCACCACCGCGTCGAAATCCTTGTTCAAGCACCCGGAGGTGCAATTCCTCAACCTCAATATCAGCCCCTGCGATGCCCTGAAACTCGATGGCGTGCAACTGCTGGCGGATGCCAAAACCGGCTTGAACGCCTTGGCCGATGTGTTGGGCGACTATCGCGCCGGTTGGGGCGATCAACCCCGGCAGGCCAGGGCGCAGCTGGACGAGGAAGTTGACCGCATCTATCAGGTCGAGTACCAGACCCAGGACTTCGTGCCGGAAATCAACGACCACCTGGACCTGGCGGTGCTGCGCGAATTCATCGAGCTGACTGGTTCCTGCCTGACCCAGAGCCGGGTGCTCGGTGTGCTCAACGAAACCCTGGCCGATGATGCGGTGATCGTTGCCGCCGCCGGCAGCCTGCCCGGTGACTTGCAGCGCAGCTGGCGCAGCAAGGGTGTGAACACCTACCACGTCGAGTACGGTTATTCGTGCATGGGTTATGAGGTTAACGCCGCACTGGGGGTGAAGCTCGCCGAGCCTGAGCGCGAGGTCTATGCGCTGGTGGGCGACGGCTCCTACATGATGCTGCACTCGGAGTTGGCGACCTCGATCCAGGAGCGCCGCAAGATCAACGTGGTGCTGCTGGACAACATGACCTTCGGCTGCATCAACAACCTGCAAATGGAACACGGCATGGACAGCTTCGGCACCGAGTTCCGCTTCCGTAATCCTGAAACCGGCAAGCTCGATGGCGGCTTCGTGCCGGTGGATTTCGCCATGAGCGCGGCGGCCTACGGCTGCAAGACCTACAAGGTGAACACGGTTGAAGAGCTGCGAGCCGCGTTGGCGGATGCGCGGTTGCAGACGGTGTCGACGCTGATCGACATCAAGGTCCTGCCCAAAACCATGATTCACAAATACCTGTCGTGGTGGCGGGTCGGCGTGGCGCAAGTCTCCACCAGCGCGCGCACCGATGCGGTGGCCAAGACCCTCAACGAACGACTGGCTAAAGCCCGTCAGTACTGATTGCCCTGAAACGAACAAACAGGAGTGTTTATATGTCTTCGCTTTCAAATTCGTTGCGCATTGGCGTCATCGGCACCGGGGCCATCGGCCAGGACCATATCCGTCGTTGCAGCCAGACCTTGCTCAACAGCCAGGTCGTCGCAGTCACCGACATCAATTTGCAGCAAGCGGCCAAGGTCGTCTCCGACCTGAAACTGACCGCCGAGGTCTATCCCGACGGCCACGCGCTGATCAAGGCGCCGGACGTCGAAGCGATTCTCGTCACCTCCTGGGGCCCGAGCCACGAAGAGTTCGTGCTGGCGGCGATTGCGGCGGGCAAACCGGTGTTCTGCGAGAAACCGCTGGCGGTCACCGCCGAAGGCTGCCGCAAGATCGTCGAAGCCGAGGTGGCCCACGGCAAACGACTGGTGCAGGTTGGTTTCATGCGCCCGTACGATGAAGGTTATCGGGCATTGAAGTCGGTGATCGACAGTGGCCAGATCGGCGAACCGCTGATGCTGCACTGCGCCCACCGCAACCCGACCGTAGGTGAAAACTACAAGACCGACATGGCGATCACCGACACACTGATCCATGAGCTGGACGTGTTGCGCTGGTTGCTGGACGACGACTATGTGTCGGTGCAGGTGGTGTTCCCGCGCAAGACCAGCAAGGCCCACGCCCATTTGAAAGATCCGCAGATCGTGCTGCTGGAAACCGCCAAGGGCACGCGCATCGACGTGGAAGTGTTCGTCAACTGCCAGTACGGCTACGACATCCAGTGCGAAGTGGTGGGGGAGACGGGCATCGCCAAACTGCCGGAGCCGTCACAGGTTCAGTTGCGCAGTGGGGCGAAACTGTCCAATGCGATTCTGATGGACTGGAAGGACCGGTTCATCGCCGCCTATGACGTCGAGTTGCAGGCGTTCATCGATGGCGTGCGGGCCGGGCAGGTGGGCGGGCCATCGGCGTGGGACGGTTTCGCCGCCGCAGTCGCTGCGGATGCCTGCATCGAGGCGCAGAACAGCGGCCAGATCGTCAAAGTCGGCCTGCCAGATCGCCCACACTTCTACGGCTAACCCTCGTAATGATCATTCCCACGCTCTGCGTGGGAATGCATCCCGTGACGCTCCGCGTCACAAAGCGGACGCAGAGCGTCCATGGCGGCGTTCCCACGCAGAGCGTAGGAACGATCAGCGTAAGGTGATGGAGAACAAAAAAACATGCGCATCGCACTAGACCCCTACATGTATCGCAACCTGTCCCTGGGCAAGATGGTCGACAAGGTCGCCGAGCTCGGTTACGAACACATCGAGCTGTCGCCCCGGGAAGATTTCCTGCCGTTCTATAAAGCTCCGCGGGTCGACAAGGCGCGGATCAAGGAATTTCGCAAAGCCCTGAGCGACACCGGGGTCAAACTCTCTTCTTTATTACCGATGTACCACTGGGCCGCCGCCGATGAAGGTCTGCGCGTGGCCGCCGTGCGCAACTGGAAGCGGGCAATCCAGATTGCCGTGGAGATGGACTGCGAACTGGTCAACACCGAGTTCACCGGCCAGTCGGACAACCCATTAGTCTGCGAGAACCAGTTCATGCGTTCCATGGACGAACTGATCCCCGAGTTCGAACGTGAAGGCATCAAGCTCGATATCCAGGCCCATCCTTACGATTTCTGCGAGCGCAACAATGAGTCGGTGGACATCATTCGCGGCCTGGACCGCGACTGGATCAACTACCTCTACGCCGCGCCACACACGTTTTTCTACGACGATGGCGTGGGTGACATCGCCTCGATGCTCAAGTACGCCGGCTCGAAACTGAGCCACCTGATCATCGCCGACACTTACAACCACAAGGCGTCCTCGGGCTTGCGCTACATCGTCAACCCGCCGGGCGTCACCGCCACCGTGCACCAGCATCTGGACATCGGCCAGGGCGAGGTCGACTGGGAAGCGTTTTTCGGCACCTTGCGCGAGATCAAGTTCGATGGCATCGCCACCGTCTCGGTGTTCGCCTGGGAAGACCGGCCGGACGAGTCCAACCGGATGATGCTCGAACGCGTGACCCGCGAACTCTGCCAGTAACCCCGTAACTGATCGTTCCCACGCTGAGCGTGGGAACGATCATAAGGAGAACAACATGCGTATCGGACTTGTTGGCTACGGCCATGGCGGCCGGTTTTTCCATGCTCCGCTGATCAGCAGTTTGTCGGCGGCGACGTTTGTGGGCGTGGTCACCCGTTCTGCTGAGCGCCGACAACTGCTGGCCACGGAACATCCCGGTGTGCCGGCCTTCGACAGCATTGGCCAACTGGTCGAAGCCGGGGTTGATGTGCTGGTGGTGTCCACGCCGCTCAAAGGTCGTCCGGCGTTGGTGCTCGACGCCATCGAACACGGGGTGGCGGTGGTCAGCGACAAGCCGTTCGCCGCCGATATGCAACAGGCGCAAACCCTGATCACCATGGCCGAGCGTCAGGGCGTGCATTTGAGCGTCTACCAGAACCGGCGCTGGGACTCGGATTTTCTCACCGTGCGCAAACTCATCGAGTCCGGTGCCCTGGGCCAGGTCACCCGTTTCGAATCGCGGATCGAACGCTACTCGCCACAGTCGGTGAACAACGGCAGCGGCGGCGGTTTCCTGCGCGATCTGGGCAGCCATCTGGTGGATCAAGCGCTGCTGTTGTTCGGCCCCGTCACCCGGGTTTACGCCGAGCTGGATTACCTCGAAAAAGGCCAGACCTTCGACAATGGCTTCTTTATGTCCCTGATCCATGCCAGCGGCGTGATCTCGCACCTGAGTGGCAGTTGCCTGCAAAACACCCCCGGCCCGCGTTTTCGCGTGACCGGCACCCAGGGCTGTTACAGCGTCGACGGTCTGGACGGGCAAGAGGCGTCGACCCTGGCCGGGCTCACGCCCAAATCCGAGGGCGAGCGCTGGGGCGTCGAAGAGCATCGTCGCTGGGGCTGGTTCGAACAAGGCGAGGTGCGCGAGCGGGTGCCGTCCGAGCGTGGCTGCTGGAACCAGTTCTATTTGCAGCTACAGACCGCGTTACAGAGCGGTGGCCCATTGCCGGTCGAAGCCCGTGATGCACTGGCGACCACCCGCGTGCTAGACGCTGCGCGGCTCAGTTTCGAGCGGCATCAAGTGGTGGCATTGAGCCCATTCGAGAGCCATGGAATAAAATCAGAATAAAATTCTAAAATGAGTTGATATAGAAATTATTTTCCAATAAAGTCGTTTCCAGGTTGCCGACTATCAACGTCCGATCACGCTCAAGCAGGCCTTGAACGAGTGAAGGACGCACCAAAAACAAGAAACAAAGCCAGGTACCGTCGATGAAAACCTTCAACTCTGCTCTGCATGCTTTACGTTCCGTGCTGTACCTCTCTCGCGACCTGCCTCGCGTCTCGTTTCATTCCATCTCTCGCTTGCTTTGCGTCGAACGCAAGGGTGCCCTGGTCTGCTGCATTCCGGGTGCACCGATTGTCCGCTTGCCCGCTTACTGAAATCGTCACGCCTTATCCATAAAACCAACAAGAATGTGGAGAAAGACCTTTCATGAAGACCAAGACCCGTTTCGCCTCACTCGCCTTGTCCCTGATGCTCGCCAGCGGTGCCGCACTCGCTGACATGAAGATCGGCGTCAGCATGGCGCAGTTCGATGACACCTGGCTGACCTACCTGCGCGAATCCATGGACACGAAAGCCAAGTCCTATCCCGATGGCGTCAAGCTGCAGTTCGAAGATGCGCGCAGCGACGTAGTCAGGCAGTTGAGCCAGGTAGAAAGCTTCATCAGCCAGAAAGTCGATGCCATTGTGGTCAACCCGGTGGATACCGCCGCCACCAAAAAAATCACCGAAGCGGCGGTCAAGGCCGGCATTCCACTGGTGTACGTCAATCGCCGTCCCGATGACCTGAACCTGCCCAAAGGCGTGGTCACTGTCGCTTCCAACGATCTGGAGGCCGGCCAGATGCAGATGCAGTACCTGGCCGAAAAAATGGGCGGCAAGGGTGACATCGTGATTCTGCTCGGTGATTTGGCCAACAACTCCACCACTAACCGCACCAAGGGCGTAAAAGAGGTGCTGGCCAAGTACCCGAACATCAAGATCGAGCAAGAGCAGAGCGGCATCTGGTCGCGAGACAAGGGCATGACCCTGGTCAACGACTGGCTGACCCAAGGTCGCAAGTTCGACGCGGTCGTCTCCAACAACGATGAGATGGCGATTGGCGCGGCCATGGCCCTGCAACAGGCGGGTGTCGCCAAAGGCAGCGTGCTGATCGCCGGTGTCGACGGTACGCCCGACGGTTTGAACGCGGTGAAGAAGGGCTCTCTGGTGGTCTCGGTATTCCAGGACGCCAAAGGTCAGGCCGATGGTTCGGTCGACACCGCGGTAAAAATGGCCAAAAACGAGCCGGTCGAGCAGGCCGTGTGGGTGCCGTATCGCTTGATCACCTTGCAAAACGTTGACCAGTTCAAATAGTCCGTCCGTTCGATAACAACAATAAGCACGCAAGGTTGCGACGCGACCTTGCTGATGGAGTACCTGATCATGTTCGCTTCAGCGACTGCTTCGAGCACCCCGTTGGTGGGTATCCAGCCAACCGCAACACCTGTCGATGAGCCGTACCTGCTGGAGATCATCAACGTCAGCAAGGGTTTTCCCGGTGTGGTGGCCTTGTCCGACGTACAGCTGCGGGTGCGTCCCGGTTCCGTGCTGGCGCTGATGGGCGAAAACGGTGCCGGCAAATCCACCCTGATGAAAATCATTGCCGGCATCTACCAGCCGGACGCCGGCGAGTTGCGCCTGCGGGGCAAGCCGGTGGTCTTCGAAACGCCACTGGCCGCACTCCAGGCCGGGATCGCGATGATCCACCAGGAACTCAACCTGATGCCGCACATGAGCATCGCCGAGAACATCTGGATCGGCCGCGAGCAGCTCAACGGCCTGCACATGATCGACCATCGTGAAATGCACCGCTGCACCGCCAAACTGCTGGAGCGTCTGCGGATCAATCTCGACCCGGAAGAGCAGGTGGGCAACCTGAGCATCGCGGAACGGCAGATGGTCGAGATCGCCAAGGCGGTGTCCTATGACTCCGACATCCTGATCATGGATGAGCCGACTTCGGCCATCACCGATAAGGAAGTCGCCCACCTGTTCTCGATCATTGCCGACCTCAAGAGCCAGGGCAAAGGCATCATCTACATCACTCATAAAATGAACGAGGTGTTCAGCATCGCCGATGAAGTGGCGGTGTTCCGTGACGGCGCCTACATCGGCCTGCAACGGGCCGACAGCATGGACGGCGACAGCCTGATTTCGATGATGGTCGGCCGCGAACTGAGCCAACTGTTTCCGGTGCGCGAGAAACCGATTGGCGATCTGTTGCTGTCGGTACGCGACCTCAAGCTGGACGGCATTTTCAAGGATGTATCCTTCGACCTGCATGCCGGCGAGATCCTGGGCATCGCCGGATTGATGGGCTCGGGGCGAACCAATGTCGCCGAGGCGATTTTCGGCATCACTCCGAGTGACGGTGGCGAAATCCGGCTCGACGGCGAGGTGGTGCGCATCACCGATCCGCACATGGCCATCGAGAAGGGCTTCGCGCTGTTGACCGAAGATCGCAAGCTCAGCGGCCTGTTCCCGTGCCTTTCGGTGCTGGAAAACATGGAAATGGCGGTATTGCCCCATTACGTCGGCAACGGCTTCATCCAGCAGAAAGCCCTGCGCGTGTTGTGTGAAGACATGTGCAAGAAGCTGCGGGTGAAAACGCCGTCGCTGGAACAGTGCATCGACACACTGTCCGGCGGTAATCAGCAGAAAGCCTTGTTGGCGCGTTGGCTGATGACCAACCCGCGAATCCTGATTCTCGACGAACCGACCCGGGGCATCGATGTTGGTGCCAAGGCCGAGATCTACCGGCTTATCGCATACCTCGCCAGCGAGGGTATGGCGGTGATCATGATTTCCTCGGAGCTGCCGGAAGTGCTGGGCATGAGCGACCGGGTCATGGTCATGCACGAGGGCGACCTGATGGGCACCCTCGACCGCAGCGAAGCGACCCAGGAACGAGTGATGCAACTGGCCTCGGGCATGTCCGCGGTTCACTAATGGATGCCGGCGGTGGCCATGGCTGCCGCC
>NZ_AKJT01000062.1 GCF_000282195.1 Pseudomonas sp. GM18 | reverse complement strand
CTGCGCGTGGGAACGATCAGTGATAAGTCCCAAAATAGGACCGAACGGTCCCTTTCTGGGAATCTTCAACCTAACGCAGAAACCTTTGTGGCGAGGGAGCGTGCTCCCTCGCCACAGGAAGGTCCGACCACTTGGGTTTTGTGTTTAAAAGTTTGTCCGCAAGAACGGTGCGAGGCTACACAACCTTGCGTCTCTGCCTACAGCAATGCCGGAACCCGCCGACTGGTGGGGTTTGTGTTGGTCTTTATCGTTTGAGTGTCGCTGCCAATTCAGCGACCGGGCTTGGAACCCCGAGGTGTAGAAGGCGCAAAAGCGCCCCCTCATGACGTATGCTTGCGCACCTTTAATGTGTGTACTCCGTTATGGCGGCTGTGCGCGGGAGACCTTCGGGTCTGCCGGGTTTTCTCCACCTCGGGTTCCAACCTGCGTACAGCTGCCACCCCTTCGCTTGGAACCGATGGAGCAGTTGAAACACATTACTGGAGACTCACTATGTTCAAAGCTACTCCCAATCCCCCGGAAACCGGCACCGATTCCCAAGCCTCCCTCGAAGCCGAGAAACTCAAGGAAGCCGCCGACCGCGCCTTCTCTCATTACTTCCCGTCACCCCACGAAAAACCGGCCAAACGCCGTAAATCCCAGCTCTTCACCGTCTCCCCCGACATCGACACCGAAGCCCTTCTGGCCAACGCATCCGAAGACCTGCTGTCCATCAGCGCCATTGCTGCCGATCTGGCGGACGATGTGGAAGGCTCACGCCGCTCTGTAGTCTTGGCGCTCAGCCGTTTGGCAGATGGCGTGCAGTTGTTGGTGGAGCGGGTGCTGGATCATCATGAGTCGTTGCAGATGAAGGCTCGGGCCGGGGTTTAGCGCACAAACGATCGTTCCCACGCTCTGCGTGGGAATGCAGCCCGGGACGCTCTGCGTCCCTTCAACAGCCGAACGCGGAGCGTCCGTTGAGGCATTCCTTTGCTGCGCGTGGGAACGATCAGTGGGCTAACCCTGCTGTAACAAGCAGCTCCTCCAACGCCAACAAATCCGGCACCTTGGCCACTTGCTCACCCACCTGTACCGCCGCCTGTTCCAGCGAACACAACGGCACATCCACATAGCTCAACTGACTGTCGAGTTTGTAAGAGCGCGGAATTCCCTGCACCAGCAGCGCAATGAACTTCAGCTCAGGGCGCCCGCCGAGGGCGTTGAGGATGACGATCCGTGCTCGCTCGCCAATCACCACTTTGTTGCCACACGCCGACTCGAAACTGAGTAACGGAATTTGCCGCTCTCGCCAAGTCACCCGCCCCAGGTACCACGGAGGGGTGTCGAGGTCGAAGGCGCCGGGTTGGTAATCGATGAGTTCGGCGACGGCGACGTTGGGCAGGATCAGGTTGCGGTCGGCCAAGGGCAGCAGCAAACCCGTGAGGTTGCTGGAACGGTGTTCATGCATGGGTTTTGCTCCACCGGGCGATGCTGTCGAGCAGCACCGATTCCTGATATGGCTTGCCGAGGTAGTCGTTGACGCCGATGGCCATGGCCCGGTCGCGGTGTTTCTGGCCGGTGCGGGAGGTGATCATGATGATCGGCAGATGCTGCAAGCGTTCGTCGGCGCGCACTTGGGTCGCCACTTCGAAGCCGTCCATGCGCGGCATTTCGATGTCCAGCAGCATCAGGTCGGGCATGTGTTCTTCCAGCAGCAGCATGGCGTCGACACCGTCCTTGGCGGTCAGCACGTTCATGCCGTGACGTTCCAGCAGACGGCTGGTGACCTTGCGCACGGTGACCGAATCGTCGACCACCAGCACCAGCAACGGTCGTTGCGCCTCGGGCTCTACGTCCTGCGTCACAGGCCGTTGCGGCACCTGCGCTTGCATGGCGCGGATCGGCGCCAGCAAGTCGAGAATCAGCACCACCCGACCATCGCCGAGAATCGTCGCGCCGGACAAACCCTGCACTGCGGCGAACTGCGGGCCGAGGCTTTTGACCACGATTTCCCGGGTGCCGGCCATGGCGTCTACCTGCACCGCGACGTGCCGTTCGTTGCACTGCACCAGCAACACCGGCAACGGCAGGTTCTGGCCCAGCAGTTTCGGGCGGGTGCTGGTTTTCAGCAGCTCACCGAGGTAGCACAACTCATAGCGTTGCCCAGCGTATTCGTAGCTCGGTGGATCGAGCCGGTAATGCCCTTCGAGTTCGTTGGGCAACACGCGAACGATGCCATCGATGGTGTTCAGCGGGATCGCGTATTGATCCTCCCCGCATTGCACCATCAGCGCGCGATTGACCGACACGGTGAACGGCAAGCGAATCCGGAAATGCACGCCCTGCCCCGAAGTCGAGTCGATGCTCATGGTCCCGCCGAGCTGCCGGACTTCTTCGTGAACCACGTCCATGCCCACGCCACGCCCGGAGATCTGGGTGATTTTCTCGGCGGTGGAGAACCCCGGTTGCAGGATGAATTGCAACACGTCGCGGTCGCTGATGTCGCTGTCCGGGTCGAGCAACCCGCGCTTGATCGCCTTGCGCCGCACGGCGTCCAGCGGCACGCCGGCACCGTCGTCGCGGATGTCGAAAATGATGTCTCCGCCCTCTCGCGACAAGTCGAGGGTGATCTTGCCCTGGGCCGGTTTACCCGCCGCGATCCGCACCTCGGCCGATTCCAGCCCATGGTCGACGGCGTTGCGCAGCATGTGTTCCAGCGGCGCGGCCATGCGCTCTAGGACGTTGCGGTCCATCTCGCCTTCGGCGTTGCCGACGATGAACTCCACATCCTTGCCCAGCTCGCTGGAAACCTGACGCACGATGCGTTTCAAACGCGGCAGCATTCGCTCGAACGGCACCATGCGCGTGCGCATCAGGCCTTCCTGCAATTCGGTGTTGATGCGGCCCTGCTGTTGCAGCAGGTTTTCCGCGTCCTGATTACGCCGGTCGAGGGTTTCCTTGAGGTCGAGCAGGTCGGAGGCGGACTCGAACAACGCCCGAGACAGCTGTTGCAACTGCGAGTGACGGTCCATCTCCAGCGGGTCGAACTCTTCGTAGCCCAGGTGTTCGGCCTCGACTTGCTGACGGCTGAGGATCCGCCCCTGGGTTTCGGTATCGAGGCGGCGCAACTGGTCGCGCATACGTTCGATGGTGGTTTCCATCTCACTCAGGGCTACACGTGCATCGTTGACCTGTTGTTCGATACGGCCACGGAAGATCGAAGTCTCCCCGGCCAGATTGACCAGGTCGTCGAGCAACTCCGCCGAGACCTTGACCGTGTCGGCGCCTTCGGGTTGCAGCGCGGGTGGCTCGGCTTTGGGCGCTGCGGGCATCGCCACCGGTGTCGGTATTTCGGGCACCGCCGGATGGCTGAAATTCTTGATCGCCTCGATCAGCCGATCGGCCGGTGGCAGTGGCTGACCGGCGCGGGTGGCGTCGAGCATCTGCGCCAGTCGGTCATGGCTGCTCTGCAACAACGTGAACAGCGCCGCAGTCGGTTGCAGCACGCCAGCGGACAAGCCTTCGTAGAGGAATTCCAGCTCATGGGCCAGGTCGCCGATCGGCGCGATTTCGACCATTCGCGCGCCACCCTTGAGGGTGTGCAGGTCGCGCAGCAGGGTTTCCACTTCCTGGCGATTCGACGGCTCAGCCTGCCAGCGAACCAGCGCCGCGCCGGAGTTTTCGATGATGTCGAAACCTTCCTCGAGGAAGATCTCCAGAAGCTCGGAATCATGGCTCGCTGAATCGTTGCTGGCCGCCGGTTCGATCACCTCGGCACTGCCGGCATTACCCAGACGAAACTCACGAATGGCCTCGATCAACTCGCCCGGATCGCCCAACGGACGATTGTGCTGCAACTGTTCAAGGAGCTCGGCCAGTCGGTCATGGCTTTGTTGCAGCAACTGCGCCAGCGCTTCGCTGTGGCTGTAACGGCGGTCCACCAGACCTTCGTAAAGGCTTTCCAGCTCATGGGCCAGATCGCCGACCGGCTCGATCTCGGCCATCCGCGCTCCGCCCTTGAGGGTGTGCAAGTCGCGCTGCAAGGACAATAGCGGTGCGGCGTTATCCGGGTCGCTCAACCAGCGTTGCAAGGCCTGGCCGGCGCTTTCGAGGATATCCACCGCTTCCTCAAGAAAGATCGAAACGATTTCGTCGTCCAGATCTACCTGAGCCGCGACCTGCTCCAGCTCGGCCGTGGCGCTGCCCAGCTCCCGAATGCTCAGGGTGCGGCTGCCATCACTGCGAATCAGGCCCATGGAGGATGGGTCGAGACTCTCATCCAGCAAGTCGCGCAAGGCCCGCACCCGCTGCGGTTGCGCGGTGACTTCCTGGCCGGCGGCCAGTTCGTCGAGCATGTTGATCAGCGCTTCGTGGGCACTTTGCGCCTCGTGGAAAAACCTGTCGCTGACCGCCAGGCTGCTTTCTTCCACAGCGCCATAGAGATCGAGCAAGGCTTCACAGAGCTCGTCCACCGGATGCAGATCGGCCAGGTGCGCGCCTTCGCCCAGGGTGGTCAATTCGTCCAGTAGCGCGCTGAGTTCCTGGCGCTCGCCGGGATGCTGCTGCCAGCGTTGCAACAGGCTTTCGGCGTCTAGCAGGATGTCCATGCCCTGGGCGAGGAAGTTGTTGATCAGTTGCGGGTCGCGCTTGATCCGCAACCCTGTATTGGGCGCGCTCGACAGGCTTTGCAGACGCTCGGCCAGCAATGTCTGGGTGCGTTCGATCAACGAACGGGAGCCGGGGATTTCGGCCAGCGGGTCACTCTTGAGCTGTCGCAGCCCCAGACGGAACAAGCCTTCGGCTTCCAGCAGCAATTCGACTTCGTCCAGGTCGAGGGCAATCCGGTGCGCCTTGTACTCCCGGGCCAATTGATCCAGCGATGCCGCCAGCTCGGTAATCGGCAGCACACCGGCCATCGAGGCGCTGCCCTTGAGGGTGTGCAAGGCTCGCTGCAACTCGTCGCTGGCCTGCAGCGGTACGTGCTCGGCGGCCTGATCGAGGAAGCGATTGAGGCTGCTCAAATGGGTTTCGGCTTCGTTGCGGAAGATCTCCAGCAACAGTGGGTCGAGCGCCGCGACATCCTGCGCGTCCTCATCGGACAGCGGCTCATCACCCTTGGCGAGGGCATGGGCGCGGGCGGCCAATTGGTCGACATCGTTGCGCTGGCGCTGGGCATGGGCGGCGAACTCGGCCACCAGTTCCGGCAGCAACTTCAGCGCATCGCCCACCAGTTGCTGCACTGCCGGCCCAGGTGCAACGCTGTGTTCAAGCACGCGATT
The DNA here is from genome assembly GCF_000282195.1 of Pseudomonas sp. GM18. Lineage (GTDB taxonomy): Bacteria > Pseudomonadota > Gammaproteobacteria > Pseudomonadales > Pseudomonadaceae > Aquipseudomonas. The sequence goes on along the minus strand of NZ_AKJT01000062.1, from coordinate 106,617 downwards.
GAGCAGGTTTTCCACCGCCCAGGCCAGCTCGCCCAGCACCAGCGCGCGGACCATCCGGCCACTGCCTTTGAGGGTGTGGAAGGCGCGGCGCAACTCACTCAAGGCCGATGGGCTGTCGGGATTGGCCGACCAGCGCGGCAGGTACTCCTGGAGGATTTCCAGAACCTCGTCGGTTTCTTCGAGGAAGACTTCCCGCAGCTCATCGTCCACCGGTTCTTCATCGGCGGGCGGCGGCAACAGGCTACCCGGCGTGGTCAGTGCGGGTGGATTGACCGACGACACCGGGCTGGCCAACACATCGGCCAGCGACTGAACGATCTCGGGATCATCCAGCTCCTGCATGTCCTGCATGACCAGGGCTTCATTGGGGCTGAGCACATCCTCAAGCATCGGCACATGCTGTTCGCTGGGGAAGAAACCGAGTGCGGCCAGGCCTTTTTCCGCGACGTCGAGCAGTTGTTCACCGGGCGCTTCAGGGTCGTCGCTGAGGCGCTCCAGGTAATACTCGATGCTGGTGATGACGTCGGCCAGGCTGTCCAGTTGCTGCCAGCCGGGCTGGCCCGGGTCCACCAATAGATGCTCGCGGATGAAACCGTTACAGGCCTCGACCAGGCTCGCCGCGCGGGCTAACGGAATCATCGCCAGCGCACCGCGCACTTGGGTCAGCAGCGCCGGCAATGGTTGCAAATACTGACGGTCCCAGTCGGCTTCGATGTAGTCGACGATCATGTCCTTGGCCTGCTGCAGGCAGATGCGCGCTTCCTTGATCACGATCTGGTGGATCTGCGTCAGGTCGGTGGTCGGCAGACGGCTGTCTTCCTGGCTTTCCGGCTCCACGGTGCCGACCATGCCGGCCAGGGTCGCTTCGACATAGAGCAAGGCCCCGGCGACGTCCATGAGGGTCGCATCGTTGGGTTCGCGCTGGCCCTGGACGAGGCTCAGCACCACCGCCAGTTGATCGATGATGACCTTGCGCGGCTGGCCGAAACCGAGCACCGCCAGGGTGTCGGCGATTTGCCGCAGGGGCGCCAACAGGCTTTCAAGGTCCGAGGTGTGTTGGCGGTCGCTGCGTACGAACAGGTCCAGGCGCTCCTTGACCCGCACCAGCTCTTCGCACAACGCCGCCAATACCGAGCGCATGGCGTCGCGATCAGGGCCGGCCAGCCTTGCCCGTTCTTCATCGACCATCGCACTGTCGGGTAGCGCGTCGTCCAGTGAGTAGCGATCTTTCATGGTCAGCATCTGCCCGGTGGGGTGTTCGGCCTTGGCAATATAGAACAACAAACTCTTGAGCAGCTCTGGCGGTGCCGGTTGATTGATCGCGGACATGCCTTGTTCGAGCAGACGCTTGAGTTCTTTGTCGGCCTCCTTGAACAGGCTGCGCAACGCGGGGCTGTTGGCGATCGAGCCATTGCGCATGCCTTCGACCAGCGCCGAAGCGACGTGCCATAACGGGCTCAGCGGCGCATTACCGCACAGCCCTTCAAGGCGAGTAAAAACCCTGGCCAGATAAGCCAAGTGGGTTTCGTCATCCTGCTCGCGCAGCAAGCCGACCAGCGCCATCTGCAGCATTTGCCGCAACTTGCGCAGCACATTCGGCAAGTCGGACGGCTCCAGCAGCGCCAGGGCTTCTTCGCTCAGAGGTAGCAGTTCGGGGAGTTGCGGGCTGAACAGGCTGGTTTCCGACAACAGGCTTTCGCCACGGGCACTGCGCAGGTCGTTGATCAGCGGCAACACCACCAGCGGCAAGTCACGCCGTGCGCCTTGCACCCGGTCGAGGTACGTCGGCAATTGCCCCAGAGCATGCAGCAGCAGACGAATGGCCTCGTCGCGATGGCTGACGCGGTTCTGCTGCAAGGCACAGGTCAACTGCTCGATCTCTTCGGCGAGCAGCGCCGCGCCGTAGAACTCGACCATCTGCAAACTGCCGTGCACCTGATGGACACAGGCCAGGCACTCACTCAGGGCGTGCGTCGCCTGCGGGTCGTCGATCAGGGTTTCGATCGCCTGATGAGCCTGCTTCAGCGTTTCGGCAATCTCGCCTTTGACCCATTCGAGGGCCACATAGTCGTGCCGATCACCCATAACTACTCCAATCAAATGCATACGCCCTGAGGCGGTTCAAGCGTTGTCCGCAGCTTGCGCAGGCTTGGCCGGCAAGGTGAAACCGGACACCGAACGCCGCAGCTGACTGGCCATTTTCGCCAGGTTGCCAATGCTCTCGGCGGTGGCGGTGGAGCCGGACGAGGTCTGCGTGGTGATCTGCTGGATCACGTTCATCGTCAGGGAAATCTGGCCGGCCGAGGACGTCTGTTGCTGCGCGGCGTTGGAAATACTCTGGATCAATGCCGCGAGGGTCTTCGATACGCCTTCGATTTCTTCCAGGGCCACTCCGGCATCCTGCGCCAGACGCGCGCCGCGTACCACTTCGGTGGTGGTCTGCTCCATGGAAATCACCGCTTCGTTGGTGTCGGTCTGGATCGCCCGCACCAGCGTTTCGATCTGCCGGGTCGCCGCAGACGAGCGCTCGGCCAGCCGCTGTACTTCGTCGGCCACCACCGCAAAACCGCGCCCGGCGTCACCGGCCATGGACGCCTGAATGGCCGCGTTGAGGGCGAGGATGTTGGTCTGATCGGCAATATCATCGATCAGGCTGACAATGTCGCCGATTTCCTGTGAGGACTCGCCGAGACGCTTGATGCGCTTGGCGGTGTCCTGGATCTGTTCGCGAATATTGTCCATGCCGTGGATGGTGTTGTGCACCACTTCGTTGCCCTTGTTGGCAATTTCCACCGAGCGCTCGGCCACCGCCGAGGATTCGGCGGCATTGGCCGATACCTGATCGATGGACTCGGCCATGTCGTTGATCGCCATGGAGGCTTCGGAAATCTGCTGCGCCTGATGTTCCGAGGCCTGGGCCAGGTGCATCGCGGTGGCCTGGGTTTCCTGCACGGCGGCGGCAACCTGGCCGGCGGTTAGGTTGATGGTCGCCACCAGATCGCGCAGTTGGTCGACGGAATAGTTGATCGAGTCGGCGATGGTCCCGGTGAAGTCTTCGGTCACCGAGGCGGTCACGGTCAAGTCGCCGTCGGCCAGGTCTTCGATTTCGTCCAGCAGGCGCATGATTGCGTTCTGGTTGCGTTCGTTTTTCTCGGCGGTTTCACGCAGCTGACGGTTGGTTTCGCGCACCATCACCAGGCCGATGAGGATGATCGACATCAACGCGAGCAAGCCCAGCACATAGCCGCCAATGGTGTCGGTATCGCGTCCGCCGGCAAGGTTTTCGAAACGGCTGGCCAGGTGCGAGGCTTCATCGAGCAGGGTTTGCGACAGGGTAAAAATGTTGCTGGCCGACTCGCGGACCTTGAACAGCTCCGGCGAGGTTTCGAGGATTTCGTCCACCGAACCCGAGACGAATTCAAACAGCTCGGAAATCTCGGTCAACCGGGCGCGGGCATCACGGTCTTCTACCTGGCTGATTTTCAGGGCCGCATTGCCTTGAAGCATGCCGTTGAGTACCTGACCGAAACGCGCTGCGTCGCGACCGAAAGCGTCGGCGGCCTGCTGCGAGTTTTCGTCGCCGGACAGCACGGTGTTCACCGCACCGAGAATCCGCTCGGCCAGCAGCGACTGACGCTGGGCCATCGCCACCTGAGCGGCCGGGGCGCCACGTTGCAGGAGGGTTTCGACGACCTTTTCATACTCGACCTGCAACTGCGGCACGGTTTCGGCCAGCGTCGCGGCGACTTGATGCAACGACAACACGGTCTGCTCGCTGGAGAGAATGGCGTCGGTGTTTTTCAGCAGCCGCTCCCAATCCAGCTGTACCGCGCGCATTTCCGCGCGCACGGTTGACGGTGCCGGCGGCAGGCCGGTGGAAGGATCGCCTTTCTTCAGAAAGCCCCAACGCAGGGCGAAGTCGTTGCGCGCATCGCTGAGCAACTTGAATGCAGCGGCCTTGCCGGCGGCGGCTTCGGTGGCGTTCTTGGCGATGCGTTGCGACAGCACGCGCAGCTCACCGGCGTGGCCGATGTACTGTTTGTCGTAATTCGCCTGGGTGTTGAGGTACGCGAAGTTGGCGAACAGCAGCATGATGAAGATGATCAGCGCGATAAACAGCACGATGATCTGCGACCGGCTGCGCGACCCTTCCGGCGTACCTGCTTTTGCTTTAATCATCGGTCCTCGCCTGTTAACAGCACCCTTTAATGCTTCCGCGTTTACAGCGCTACATTCATAAATCCTTGCGACTGCGCCAACGCAAACGGGCTGAACACCTGCCAATTCTGCTCACGCTGAAAGCTGCCTTTGACGAACGGCGCGATCGGCCCCTGCAGCTCGTCCATGGGCACCGGTTCCAGGCTGTCCTGGGCAAAGTGCTGCAAGCCGAAGACCTCATCGACCAGCAACCCGGCAAACACGTCGTTGTGCTCCACCACCAGTATCCGCCGCTGCTTGCGCAGGGCCGACAGTTCATGGCCGGCCTCATAACCATAAAAGAAGCCGTACACATCCATGATCGGCAGCAGCCGCCCACGCAGGTTCGCTACGCCCTTGACCCAGGGCTTGACCCCCGGCATTTGGGTAACGCGCGGTTCGTGCAGGACTTCGCTGACTTCGCCCATGGGCGCGACGTACCCATGCTCACCCAAGCGAAAACCGATACCGCTCCAGCTGTCCTGTCGAGTTGGCTGGGACGGCAGGTCCGCCGCCAGCAGACGACAACGCTGGTCAATCTGTAGCAGCAGTTCGAAGGCCGTTAGCGACTCGGTCATGGCCGGACGATCAACTGGCCAGCACGTTGTTCAGCGTCTTGATCAGGGTCTCTTCATCGACCGGTTTGGTCAGGTAGTCCTTGGCGCCCTGGCGCGTGCCCCAGACTTTGTCGGTTTCCTGATCCTTGGTGGTGATGATGATCACCGGGATGTGCCCGGTTTCCGGGTCCTTGGTCAGCTGACGGGTCGCCTGGAAACCGTTGAGGCCGGGCATGACGATGTCCATCAGCACCGCGTCGGGTTTTTCCTGGCGAGCCAGGGCCACGCCGTCGGCGCCGTTTTCGGCTTTCAACACTTCATGACCGTGCTTTTCGAGCATGCCGGTCAGTTTGTACATTTCAGTCGGCGAATCATCGACGATCAGAATACGTGCCATGGTCTTCCCCATTCTTGTCGACGCAAGGCCCACTGGCCGAGCGTCACTGTGCGTGTCCTACTGCGGCGAAACGGCGGCAAAGCCCGGTACGTGGGCCTGGATCGCGTTCAGCAGTTCTTCCTTGCTGAAAGGCTTGGTCAAAAACTGGTCGGAACCGACGATCCGCCCCTTGGCCTTGTCGAACAACCCGTCCCTGGACGACAGCATAATCACTGGCGTGGACTTGAACGCACTGTTGTTCTTGATCAACGCGCAGGTCTGATAGCCATCCAGACGCGGCATCATGATGTCGACAAAGATGATGCCCGGGTGATTGTCGGCAATCTTGGCCAGGGCATCGAAACCATCGATTGCGGTGATGACTTCACAGCCCACGTTTTTCAACAGCGTTTCGGCGGTGCGACGAATCGTTTTCGAATCATCGATCACCATGACCTTCAAGGCGCTGGAATGCTGTTCCATAGGGGCTCTACCGTCGCCTTTGTGAATCAATTTGTCCGTTTGCAGCTCATCGGTGGCTCGAAACCCTTGGCGCGCAAGGGCCAGCACGACATGGCAGCCTTTTTAGCACAGTCTCCCCCTCCAATCTATCGGGTGACCTGTGCGGTGGTTTTTCCTTGACCGGGAACCCACTCAGCGCCACTCTGACGCCACTTTTTCATCGCACTTTCCACCCCAATTTCGAGGAAAACCCCATGAGCGTTCGCGTCGGGATTGTCATGGATCCTATCGCCAGCATCTCCTATAAAAAGGATAGCTCGCTGGCCATGCTGCTGGCCGCGCAAAAGCGTGGCTGGGAACTGTTCTATATGGAACAGCGCGACTTGTATCAGGCCGAGGGCGAGGCGCGCGCGCGGATGCGTCCGCTGAAAGTCTTCGCCGACCCGCAAAAATGGTTCGAACTGGGCGCCGAATCCGACGCGCTGCTGAGCGACCTGGACGTGATCCTGATGCGCAAGGATCCGCCATTCGACATGGAGTTCGTCTACTCCACTTACCTGCTGGAGCAAGCCGAAAACGCCGGCGTGCTGGTGGTCAACAAGCCGCAAAGCCTGCGTGACTGCAACGAGAAGCTGTTCGCCACGCTGTTCCCGCAGTGCACGCCACCGACCATCGTCAGCCGTCGCCCGGATGTGTTGCGTGAATTCGCCGACCATCACGGTGACGTAATCCTCAAGCCGCTGGACGGCATGGGCGGCTCGTCGATCTTCCGTCATACCGCGGGCCACCCGAACCTGTCGGTGATCCTCGAAACCCTGACTCTGCATGGCAAGCAGCAGATCATGATCCAGGGTTACCTGCCGGCGATCGTTGATGGCGACAAGCGCATCCTGATGATCGACGGCGAGCCTGTGGATTATTGCCTGGCACGGATTCCGGCCGCTGGTGAAACCCGTGGCAACCTCGCGGCTGGCGGTCGTGGCGAAGCCCGTCCGTTGACCGACAAGGATCGCTGGATCGCCGCACAAGTCGGCCCGACCCTGCGCGAGAAAGGCCTGCTGTTCGTCGGTCTCGACGTGATCGGTGAGCACCTGACCGAAATCAACGTCACCAGCCCGACCTGCATTCGCGAGATCGATAACGCGTTCGGCACCGACATTGGCGGCCAGTTGATGGATGCCATCGATCAGAAGCTCAAGGCTCGTTGAGATAGAACAACCAAGAACCGACCAACATTGCGTTATCATCCCCGGCCTGTAAAAAACGCGATGTTGGTTTTCTTGTCATGACACTCCCGTCCGATCTGCCCGCTGAACTCGCCCATCGTGGCGTGCGCCCAGCCGATCGCCTCGGTTTTACCCTGTTTCTCGCGGCGCTGATTCACCTGGCCTTGCTGTTGGGCGTGGGGTTCACCATGGTCGAACCCAAGCAAATCAGCAAAACCCTGGAAATCACCCTCGCCACCTTCAAAAGCGAAACCAAGCCGAAAAAGGCCGATTTCCTCGCGCAAGAGAATCAGCAAGGCAGCGGCACCCTGGATAAAAAGGCGATCCCCAAGACCACCGAGGTCGCGCCCTTCCAGGACAACAAGGTGCAGACGGTCACTCCGCCGCCAACCGCCAAACCTCAAGTGCAGGAAGCCGCACCCAAGGCCGCCGTGACGACTGTCGCGCCGAAGCCGAAGAAAGCCGCGACCAAGCAGGAAGAGGTCAAGACCGAAGCCAAGCCCAAGGTAGAGGCACCGACCTTCGACAGCTCGCAGCTGTCCAGCGACATCGCCAGCCTGGAAGCGGAACTGGCCAACGAACAACAGCTGTACGCCAAGCGCCCGCGCATCCACCGCTTGAGCGCCGCCTCGACCATGCGCGACAAGGGGGCCTGGTACAAGGACGAATGGCGCAAGAAGGTAGAGCGCATCGGCAACCTCAACTACCCCGACGAGGCCCGGCGTAAACAGATTTACGGCAATTTGCGCCTGATGGTCTCGATCAACCGCGACGGCTCGCTGTATGAAGTGCTGGTGCTGGAATCGTCCGGCCAACCGCTACTGGATCAGGCGGCGCAACGCATCGTGCGGCTGGCCGCACCGTTTGCACCGTTCACCGGGGACCTGTCGGACATCGACCGCCTGGAAATCATCCGCACCTGGAAGTTTGCCCGTGGGGACCGGTTGTCCAGTAATTAGCCGGAAGATTTGCAGTGATTGAACCGACGCCTTCGCAGGCAAGCCCGGATTAAAAAGACACCTGCACAGGCATTTCCTGTGCATCCTCAGCTTGTCAGTTCGCCCCTCCAACGCCACACTAGCGCTCATGAAGAACGTCAGCCCCAGCTACCTCAAGCATCACTTCCTGATCGCCATGCCTCACATGGCCGACCCGAACTTTGCGCACACCTTGACCTACATCGTCGAGCACACGGCCAATGGTGCCATGGGGCTGGTGGTCAACCGTCCGCAGGATCTGAACCTGGCCGATATCCTCGAGCAATTGCGCCCCGATATCGAACCGCCAGTGCTCTGTCAGCACGTGCCGATCTTTATCGGCGGCCCGGTGCAAACCGATCGCGGCTTTGTCCTGCACCCCTCGGGAAAAACCTACCAGGCCACCGTTGATCTGGAAGGCGAGTTGTCGCTGTCGACCTCCCAGGACGTGCTGTTCGCCATCGCCGACGGCGTCGGCCCGGCGAAAAGTGTGATCACCCTCGGCTATGCCGGTTGGGAAGCCGGGCAACTGGAAGCTGAACTGGCGGACAACGCCTGGCTGACCTGCCCGTTCGACGCCGACATCCTGTTCAACACCAGCAGCGAGTTGCGCCTCGAAGCGGCGGCCAAGCACCTGGGAATCAACCTCAGCCTGCTCACCAGCCAGGCGGGGCACGCCTGATGGCCCTGCGGCTGATTCTGGGTTTCGACTACGGCACCAAGCAGATCGGCGTGGCGGTCGGCCAGGTCATTACCGGCCAGGCCCGCGAGCTGTGCACCTTGAAGGCACAAAACGGCATTCCCGACTGGAATCAGGTCGAAGCCCTGATCAAGGAGTGGAAACCCGACGCTGTGGTAGTCGGCCTGCCGCTGAACATGGACGGCACACCCAGCGACATGTGCCTGCGGGCCGAAAAGTTCGCCCGCCGCCTGAACGGCCGCTACAACCTGCCCTTCTATACTCACGACGAGCGCCTGACCACCTTCGAGGCCAAGGGTGAACGCCTGGTCCGAGGCGGGCAGAAAGGCAGTTACCGCGACAACCCGGTCGATGCCATCGCCGCCGCCCTGTTGTTGCAAGGCTGGCTCGACGAAAACACTGCACTGTTCGAATCCTCAAACCCCTGATTCTGAAGAGTCGCTACGGCGGCTCCCTTAGCTACAACCCGAGCCCCACCCAAACGCTACACCCACAAAGCAGGGCTCGGGACCAAGAAGGAGCAAACCATGAGCCTGCCTAATCCCGCCGAACTGATCAGCCAGATGGCGATCCGTCTCAAGGCTTATCTGGAACACCGTGGCATCAGCGAACCGCGTTACATCGGCATTCGCACCGGTGGCATCTGGGTCGCTCAGGCGTTGCTCAATGAGCTGGGCAGCGACGCGCCGCTGGGCACCCTCGATGTGTCCTTCTACCGCGACGACTTCAGCCAGAGCGGCCTGCACCCACAAGTCCGCCCTTCGGCGCTGCCGTTCGAGATCGAAGGCCAGCACCTGGTGCTGATCGACGACGTGCTGATGAGTGGCCGCACCATCCGCGCCGCAATGAACGAACTCTTCGACTATGGCCGCCCGGCCAGCGTGACGCTGGTGTGCCTGCTGGACCTGGACGCCGGTGAGTTGCCGATCCGCCCGAACGTGGTCGGCGCGACCCTGGCGCTGGCAGCCCATGAACGGGTGAAGCTGTCCGGTCCGGAACTCAAGCTTGAACTTCAAGACCTCGCCCTTTAATTCGCCCTATTGAGAGTCCCCCTCGCGATGACGCCTCTAGAAACCAAGCGCCCGCTGCAGCTCAATGATCAGGGCCAGCTGCGCCACTTCCTCTCGCTCGACGGTTTGCGCCGCGAGCTGCTGACGGAAATCCTCGACACCGCCGACTCGTTCCTCGAAGTCGGCGCCCGGGCGGTGAAGAAAGTCCCGTTGCTGCGCGGCAAGACCGTGTGCAACGTGTTCTTCGAGAACTCCACCCGCACACGCACCACCTTCGAACTGGCGGCCCAGCGGCTGTCGGCCGACGTGATTACCCTGAACGTATCCACGTCGTCGGCGAGTAAGGGCGAAACCCTGCTCGACACCCTGCGCAACCTCGAAGCCATGGCCGCCGACATGTTCGTCGTGCGCCACGGTGATTCCGGCGCGGCGCACTTCATTGCCGAACATGTCTGCCCACAAGTGGCGATCATCAACGGTGGCGACGGCCGTCACGCGCACCCGACCCAAGGCATGCTCGACATGCTCACCATTCGTCGGCACAAGGGCGGCTTCGAAAACCTCTCGGTGGCCATCGTCGGCGACATCCTGCACTCGCGGGTGGCACGCTCGAATATGCTGGCACTGAAAACCCTCGGCTGCCCGGACATCCGCGTGATCGCGCCGAAAACCCTGCTGCCGATTGGCATCGAGCAGTACGGCGTGAAGGTCTACACCGACATGACCGAAGGCCTGAAAGACGTCGATGTGGTGATCATGCTGCGCCTGCAGCGTGAACGCATGACCGGCGGCCTGCTGCCGAGCGAAGGCGAGTTCTACCGCCTGTTCGGCCTGACCACCGCGCGCCTGGCCGGCGCCAAACCCGATGCCATCGTGATGCACCCGGGGCCGATCAACCGTGGGGTGGAGATTGAGTCGGCAGTGGCCGACGGTCCGCACTCGGTGATTCTCAACCAGGTGACCTACGGGATCGCGATTCGTATGGCCGTGCTGTCCATGGCCATGAGCGGGCAGACTGCCCAGCGCCAATTCGAGCAGGAGAACGCCCAGTGAAGCTCAGCATTCTCGGCGCACGCGTTATCGATCCGGCCAGCGGCCTGGATCAAGTGACTGATATCCACGTTGAAGCCTGCAAGATCGTCGCCCTTGGCGCCGCTCCAGCCGGTTTTGTTGCCGTCGACACCATCGACGCCAAGGGCCTGGTGGCCGCCCCGGGCCTGGTTGACCTGAACGTCGCCCTGCGCGAACCGGGCTACAGCCGCAAAGGCTCGATCGCCAGCGAAACCCGCGCCGCCGCCGCCGGTGGCGTGACCAGCCTGTGCTGCCCACCAAAAACCAGACCGGTGCTGGACACCTCGGCCGTGGCTGAACTGATCCTCGACCGCGCCCGCGAAGCCGGCAACACCAAAGTGTTCCCTATCGGCGCCCTGAGCAAAGGCCTGGACGGCGAGCAGCTGGCCGAACTGGTCGCCTTGCGCGATGCCGGTTGCGTGGCCTTCGGCAATGGTCTGGAGAGCTTCCGCAACACCCGCACCCTGTGCCGGGCGCTGGAATATGCGGCGACATTTGACCTGACGGTGATTTTCAACTCGCAGGACCACGACCTGGCCGAAGGCGGCCTGGCGCACGAAGGCCCGACTGCGAGCTTCCTCGGCTTGCCGGGCATTCCAGAAACCGCCGAAACCGTGGCCCTGGCCCGGGATCTGCTGCTGGTCGAGCAAAGCGGTGTGCGTGCGCACTTCAGCCAACTCACCAGCGCGCGTGGCGCGGCGCTGATCGCTCAGGCCCAGGCCCGCGGCCTGAAGGTCACGGCGGACGTGGCGCTGTATCAGTTGATCCTCACCGACGAAGCGCTGATCGACTTCAGCAGCCTCTATCACGTCCAGCCGCCGCTGCGCACCCGCGCCGATCGCGACGGCCTGCGGGCAGCAGTGAAGTCCGGTGTGATATCCGCCATTTCCAGCCATCACCAACCCCACGAGCGCGATGCCAAACTGGCGCCGTTCGGCGCGACCGAGCCGGGTATCAGCAGCGTAGAACTGCTGCTGCCGCTGGCGATGACCTTGGTGGAGGACGGTTTGCTCGACCTGCCAACCCTGCTCACACGCTTGAGCGCCGGCCCTGCCGAGGCGTTGCGCTTGCCGGCGGGTAAATTGGCGGTGGGTGGCGCGGCGGATATCGTGCTGTTCGACCCGGCGGCCTCGACCGTGGCCGGTGAAACCTGGCTGTCCAAGGGCGAAAACTGCCCGTTCATTGGCCACAGCCTGCCGGGTGTGGTGCGCTATACCTTGGTGGATGGGCGAATCAGTCACCAGGCGTAAGACCTGTGGCGAGGGAGCTTGCTCCCTCGCCACAACTCACTGGAAGGCGCCTCTGTTCTGCGCGTTGCGAATCGAAACCTGATCGTTCAGCGTCCAGAAGTCATACAACACCCCCAGAAAGAACAACCCGCCCGTGACCAGGTACAGCAATCCGCTGATCCACTTCCCCTGATACATCCGATGCACACCGAGCACCCCAAGGAAGGTCAGCAGAATCCACGCGACGTTGTATTCGATGGGGCCGGCGGTAAAGCGCAGGTCCGCTTCACGATCCATGGCCGGGATCAGGAACACGTCGATCAGCCAGCCAATACCCAGCAAGCCGAAGGTCAAAAACCAGATCGTCCCGGTCACCGGTCTGCCGTAATAGAAGCGGTGAGCCCCGGTAAAACCGAAAATCCACAGCAGGTAACCGATCACTTTGCTGTGCGTATCTTGCTGTGAAACGGGTTGTCGATAGGTGTTCATAGATGGCCTCGAATCACGCGATAGAGAAATATTCTTGAATTCTTTGTGACTTTTTTACAGGCAGCCGACATACGGCGAATGCTACCTTGGGTCCTGTCAAAGCCTTGTAACACCTGACTTGTGTCCGACAATTGCGCCAAATTGCCGCTTATTTGGTTCCGTTGACCCCAAGGTTGAATCGACCAACGGCCTCGGAAGGGACAAAAAAGCTGTTATAAAGTTGCGCGCTAACCCATACGAGCCTTGCCTAATGCGTCCATTTTTCAAGACATGGCTAACCATTTGCCTATTATTGCCCCTGGCCGCCCACGCCACCAATCGTGAGCAACGTCTTCCGAACGTTAATGGTTACACCCCAAAATCCCATGTTTCTGCTCCTTCGAGCAAAAACCAACAGACAGTAAAACGTTCCACCCAACTGAGCCGCGCCAACGGCAAGCTGGTCCCGCCGATGGCGACCAAGGAAAGCAGCAACGTGTTGAGCCGTGCGGTAAACGTCCTCGGCACACCTTATCGTTGGGGTGGCAGCAGCCCAAGTAAAGGGTTCGATTGCAGCGGCCTGGTGAAATACGCGTTCAACGACGCCACCTTCGACCTGCCACGTACCTCCAACGCCATGGCCAGCGGTCACGGCGAGAAAGTCGACCGCAACGATCTGAAGCCAGGCGACCTGATTTTCTTCAACATCAAGAGCCGTCGGGTCAATCACGTTGCCATCTACCTGGGCAACGACCGCTTCATCCACGCGCCACGCCGTGGCAAATCGGTGACCATCGACACCCTGAAGAAACCGTACTGGGAAAACCACTACGTGGTTGCCAAGCGGGTTCTGCCCAAAGAACCGAACGCATTGCGGGTTGTTCAGCGCTAATCCGACACTGATCGTTCCCACGCTCTGCGTGGGAACGCAGCCCGGGACGCTCCGCGTCCCCCCTGCCAAAGCGGACGCGGAGCGTCCATTGAGGCATTCCCACGCAGAGCGTGGGAACGATCAACTTCCTGTCAGAAATTATCCGGTGACCGCGCCTTCTCCCGCGCATGCTCGCGACTGATCACGCCTTTGGCCACCAGCTCCTTCAGGCACATATCCAGCGTCTGCATCCCCAGCGACCCTCCCGTCTGAATCGACGAGTACATCTGCGCCACCTTGTCTTCGCGAATCAGGTTACGGATCGCCGAGGTGCCGAGCATGATTTCGTGGGCGGCAATCCGCCCGCCGCCGAGTTTCTTGATCAATGTCTGGGACACCACCGCCAGCAACGACTCGGAGAGCATCGAGCGCACCATCGATTTCTCGTCGCCCGGAAACACGTCCACCACCCGGTCGATGGTTTTCGCCGCCGACGTGGTGTGCAGCGTGCCGAATACCAGGTGACCGGTTTCGGCGGCGGTCAGGGCCAGCCGAATAGTCTCCAGATCACGCATTTCCCCCACCAGAATCACGTCCGGATCTTCACGCAGGGCCGAGCGCAGGGCCGTGGCGAAGCTGCGGGTATCGCGATGGACTTCACGTTGATTGATCAGGCATTTGCGCGATTCATGGACGAACTCGATGGGGTCTTCGATGGTAAGGATGTGGTGATGGCGATGGTTGTTCAGGTAATCGATCATCGCCGCCAGCGTGGTGGACTTGCCGGAACCGGTCGGGCCGGTCACCAGCACCAGGCCTCGGGGGGATTCGGTGATCTTGCGAAACACTTCCCCCATGCCCAGGTCCTCCATGCTCAGGACCTTCGATGGAATGGTCCGGAATACCGCGCCCGCGCCACGATTCTGGTTGAAGGCATTGACCCGAAAACGTGCCACGCCGGGCACTTCGAAGGAGAAGTCGGTTTCAAGATGCTTCTCGAAGTCGACCCGCTGGAGGTCGTTCATGATGTCGTAGATCAGGTCATGCACCTCCTTGTGGTCCAGGGCCGGCAAGTTGATGCGTCGCACATCGCCATCGACGCGGATCATCGGTGGCAGACCGGCGGACAGGTGCAGGTCGGACGCGCCCTGTTTGGCGCTGAAAGCCAGCAGCTCAGTGATATCCATAGCGCTCCTCAATTCCAGTAGAATGCCGCGAACCTCAGACCCGCTGGCGCCTCTTGAATGTCCACGATAGCAGACAACATTGCTCAGGTTAGTTCACGCATCCACGCTGCCGCCCTCGCCGCACAGCGCGACGAACACAGCATCCAGCTACTGGCCGTGAGCAAAACCAAGCCCGCCGAGGCCCTGCGTGAAGCCTATGCCGCCGGGATCCGCGACTTTGGCGAAAACTACCTGCAGGAAGCCTTGGGCAAACAGCTCGAATTGGCCGACCTGCCCTTGATCTGGCACTTCATCGGCCCCATTCAATCGAACAAGACTCGTGCTATCGCCGAGCATTTCGCTTGGGTGCACTCCGTGGATCGTTTGAAAATCGCACAACGCCTGTCCGAACAACGTCCCGCCGATTTGCCACCCTTGGACATCTGCATCCAGGTCAATGTCAGCGGTGAAGCCAGCAAATCCGGCTGCACCCCGGCCGACCTGCCCGCCCTGGCCAATGCCATCAGCGCGCTGCCGCGTTTGAAACTGCGCGGGTTGATGGCGATTCCCGAGCCGACTGAAGATCGCGCCGCCCAGGACGCCGCCTTTGCTGCCGTGCGCGACTTAATCAAAAGCATGCAAGCCAGCCTGAACCTGCCACTCGACACACTTTCCATGGGCATGAGCCACGACCTCGAGTCAGCCATTGCCATGGGCGCCACCTGGGTCCGCATCGGTACGGCCCTGTTTGGCGCCCGCGATTACAGTCGACCATGAACATGGCTGACTCACCTCTCTATAAGGACCTGACATGAGCAAGACTCGTATTGCCTTTATCGGAGCCGGCAACATGGCCGCCAGCCTGATCGGCGGCCTGCGCGCCAAAGGTCTGGACGCCGCGCAGATCCGCGCCAGCGATCCGGGTGAAGAAACCCGTGCCCGCGTGCACGCCGAACACGGCATCGAAATGTTTGCCGACAACGCCGAAGCCATTCAGGGCGTGGACGTGGTCGTGCTGGCGGTCAAGCCACAGGCGATGAAAGCCGTTTGCGATGCCATTCGCCCAAGCCTCAAGCCGAATCAGCTGGTGGTGTCGATTGCGGCCGGCATCACCTGCGCCAGCATGAACAACTGGCTTGGCGCCCAGCCGATCGTGCGCTGCATGCCCAACACCCCGGCTCTGGTGCGTCAGGGCGTGAGCGGCTTGTACGCCACGGCCAAAGTGAGCGCCGAGCAACGCCAGCAGGCGCAAGAGCTGCTGTCGGCAGTCGGCATCGCGTTGTGGCTGGACGAAGAACAGCAACTGGACGCGGTCACCGCCGTTTCCGGCTCGGGCCCTGCGTATTTCTTCCTGCTGATCGAAGCCATGACCGCCGCCGGCGTGAAGCTCGGCCTGCCACCCGAAACCGCTGCACAACTGACCCTGCAAACCGCGCTGGGCGCCGCACACATGGCGGTCGCCAGTGATGTCGACGCCGCTGAACTGCGTCGCCGCGTGACCTCGCCTGCGGGCACCACGGAAGCGGCGATCAAGTCGTTCCAGGCCGGCGGTTTCGAAGCCCTGGTGGAAAAAGCACTCGGCGCCGCCGCGTACCGCTCGGCCGAGATGGCCGAACAACTGGGCAAATAAGGAGCCTTACATGATTGGATTGAACACTGCAGCGATTTACGTGCTGCAAACCCTCGGCAGTCTGTACCTGCTGATCGTGCTGCTGCGTTTCGTGCTGCAACTGGTGCGCGCAAACTTCTACAACCCGCTGTGCCAGTTCGCCGTGAAAGCGACCCAGCCACTGCTCAAGCCACTGCGCCGGATCATCCCGAGCCTGTTCGGCCTGGACATGTCCTCGCTGGTGCTGGCGATCCTCGTGCAACTGGCATTGATGGCCCTGACCCTGCTGCTGACCTTCGGCACCACCGGCAACCCGCTGCAATTGCTGATCTGGTCGCTGATTGGCGTAACGGCGCTGTTCCTGAATATCTTCTTCTATGCCCTGATCATCAGCGTGATCCTGTCCTGGGTCGCACCGGGCAGCCACAACCCCGGCGCCGAGCTGGTGAATCAGATCTGCGAGCCGGCCCTGGCGCCGTTCCGCAAGATTGTGCCAAACCTCGGCGGCCTGGATATCTCGCCGATCCTGGCGTTCATGGTGCTCAAGCTGATCGACATGCTGGTGATCAACAACCTCGCGGCCTTGACCATGATGCCGCAGATCCTGCGCCTGCTGATCTGACCCGGTGAGCTACTTTCGCTGGGACGGTGATGACCTGATTCTGGAATGTCACCTGCAACCTGCGGCCCGCAGCGATGATTTCGCCGGGCTGCACGGTGATCGCCTGAAGATCCGCCTGACGGCACCGCCGGTCGAGGGCAAGGCCAATGCGTATCTGATAGCGTTTCTGGCCAAGGCGTTCGGGGTTTCCAAAAGCCAGGTGAGCTTGATCAGCGGCGAGTTGAACCGGCAGAAGCGGGTGCGGATTTGTTCGCCGAAGAAGCTGCCGGAGTTGCCGGATCTTGTTCGATAGCTGATCGTTCCCACGCGCAGCAAAGGAATGCATCCCGTGACGCTCCGCGTCACCTCCAAAGCGGACGCAGAGCGTCCATGGCGGCATTCCCACGCAGAGCGTGGGAACGATCGTTGGCCGTCGCTTGCTGCTACGGGCAGCGGTCTTTAGACTTACGCCTCATTTCAATGAGAGCAGGGTCGATGCCAGCTGCCTTTCCCCCCGATTCTGTTGGTCTGGTGACGCCGCAACTGGCGCACTTCAGTGAACCGCTGGCCCTGGCCTGCGGCCGTTCGCTGCCAGCTTATGACCTGATCTATGAAACCTATGGCACGCTGAACGCCACGGCGAGCAATGCCGTGCTGATCTGCCACGCCTTGTCCGGTCACCATCACGCCGCCGGCTTCCACAGCCCCGACGACCGCAAACCCGGTTGGTGGGACAGCTGTATCGGCCCCGGCAAGCCGATCGACACCAACAAATTCTTCGTGGTCAGCCTGAACAACCTCGGCGGTTGCAACGGTTCCACCGGCCCCAGCAGCGTCAATCCGGAAACCGGCAAGCCGTTCGGCGCCGACTTCCCGGTACTGACCGTGGAAGACTGGGTGCACAGCCAGGCACGCCTCGCCGACCTGCTCGGCATCGGCCAATGGGCGGCGGTGATCGGCGGCAGCCTCGGTGGCATGCAGGCCTTGCAGTGGACCATCACTTATCCTGACCGCGTGCGGCACTGCCTGGCCATCGCCTCGGCGCCGAAACTGTCGGCACAGAACATCGCGTTCAACGAAGTCGCACGCCAAGCGATCCTCACCGACCCGGAGTTCCACGGCGGTTCGTTCCAGGAAGCGGGCGTGATACCCAAGCGCGGACTGATGCTGGCGCGGATGGTCGGGCACATCACTTACCTGTCCGACGACTCCATGGGCGAGAAATTCGGTCGCGGCCTGAAGAGTGAAAAGCTCAACTACGACTTCCACAGCGTCGAGTTCCAGGTCGAAAGCTACCTGCGGTATCAGGGCGAGGAGTTTTCCGGACGTTTCGACGCCAACACTTACCTGCTGATGACCAAGGCGCTGGATTACTTCGACCCGGCGGCGAACTTCGACGATGACCTGGCGAAAACCTTCGCTAATGCCAAGGCCAGGTTCTGCGTGATGTCCTTCACCACCGACTGGCGCTTCTCCCCCGCCCGCTCGCGGGAGCTGGTGGACGCGCTGATGGCGGCCAGGAAAGACGTCTGCTACCTGGAGATCGACGCTCCGCAAGGCCACGACGCCTTCCTGATTCCGATCCCGCGTTACTTGCAGGCCTTCAGCAATTACATGAACCGTATATCGCTTTGAGGAAGACATGAGAGCCGATCTGGAAATCATCCAGGAATGGATCCCCGCCGGCAGCCGCGTGCTCGACCTCGGCTGCGGTGACGGCGAGTTGCTGACCTGGCTGCGCGACCACAAGCAGGTCACCGGCTATGGCCTGGAAAACGACCCGGACAACATTGCCGAGTGCGTGGCCAAGGGCATCAACGTCATCGAGCAGGACCTGGACAAGGGCCTGGGCAACTTTGCCAGCAACAGCTTCGACATCGTGGTCATGACCCAGGCCCTGCAAGCCGTGCATTACCCGGACAAGATCCTCGACGAAATGCTGCGGGTCGGTCGCCAGTGCATCATCACCTTCCCCAACTTCGGTCACTGGCGCTGCCGCTGGTACCTGGCAAGCAAGGGCCGGATGCCGGTTTCGGAGTTTCTGCCGTACACCTGGTACAACACGCCAAACATTCACTTCTGCACCTTCGAAGACTTTGAAGCGCTGTGTCGCGAACGTGAAGCCAAGGTCATTGATCGACTTGCCGTGGATCAACAGCATCGACACGGGTGGGCCAGTAAGCTATGGCCTAATCTGTTAGGTGAGATCGGCATCTATCGCGTCAGCAGCCCCGGTCTGCCGGACCACAAGGTCGCGGTCTGAATCACGACACTTCGAGGAGAACGATCATGGGTCGTCTAGCGCTGTTTTTACTCACTGCCTGCCTGAGCGTCACCGCCATGGCCGCCGATGTCATCAAAGGCGAGCGCAAGGAAACCTTTGGCGACGTGACGGTGCACTACAACACCTTCAACTCGACCTTCCTGACACCGGACATTGCCAAAGCGGCCGAGCTGATCCGCAGCAAAAACCAGGGCGTGATCAACGTCTCGGTACTCAAGGACGGCAAACCGCAAACGGCGCAAGTCAGCGGGACGGTCAAAGACCTGACCAGCCAAAGCGTCCCATTGAAGTTCAAACAGATCACCGAAACAGGCGCGGTCTACTACATCGCCCAGTACCCGGTGCCACAACAGGAAATCCGCACCTTTGAAATCAAGGTGCAGACCGGCGACAAAATCAACACCATCAATTTCAACCAAGAGCTTTTCCCCGGCGAATGATCAATTTCACGCAACTCGTACTGGCCAGCCATAACGCCGGCAAACTCAAGGAACTCCAGGCCATGCTCGGCGAGTCGGTGCACTTGCGCTCGATCGGCGAGTTCAGCAGCGTCGAGCCTGAAGAAACCGGCCTGTCGTTCGTCGAAAACGCCATTCTCAAGGCCCGCAATGCCTCGCGCATTTCCGGCCTGCCGGCATTGGCCGACGATTCGGGGCTGGCGGTGGATTTCCTCGGCGGTGCGCCGGGTATCTATTCGGCCCGTTACGCTGACGGCAAGGGCGATGCGGCGAACAACGCCAAACTGCTCGACGTCATGAAAGACGTGCCGCAAGCCGAGCGCGGCGCGCAATTCGTCTGCGTATTGGCGCTGGTACGTCATGCCGACGATCCGTTGCCGATCCTCTGCGAAGGCCTGTGGCATGGGCGCATCCTGACCCAGGCCAGTGGTGAACACGGCTTTGGCTACGATCCACTGTTCTGGGTGCCGGAACGCGAGTGCTCCAGCGCCGAGCTTAAGCCCAGCGACAAGAACCAGATCAGTCACCGCGCCCGTGCAATGGATCTGCTGCGCCAGCGTCTGGGCTTGAAATGACCATTGAATCATCCGCGTCGCCGCTGATCTTCGGCGGCGCGCAAACGCCTCGGGCGGCCCTGCCAGTGCTACCGCCCCTGGCGCTGTACATCCACATCCCGTGGTGTGTACGCAAATGCCCTTATTGCGACTTCAACTCCCACACCGCCAGCCCGGTGCTGCCGGAACAAGAGTACGTGGACGCCTTGCTCGCCGACCTCGATCAGGACCTGCATGCGGTCTATGGCCGCGAGCTGAGCTCGATCTTCTTCGGCGGTGGCACGCCGAGCCTGTTCAGCGCCGAGGCGTTGGGCCGTTTGCTCAAGGGCGTCGAGCAACGTATTCCGTTCGCCAGCGACATCGAAATCACCCTGGAAGCCAATCCCGGAACGTTCGAGCAGGAGAAATTCCGCGCTTACCGGGCACTGGGCATCAATCGCCTGTCGATTGGTATCCAGAGTTTTCAGGAAGAGAAACTCAAGGCCCTGGGGCGGATTCACAACGGCGACGAAGCCGTGCGTGCCGCCGGCATGGCCCGTCAGGCCGGCTTCGACAACTTCAATCTGGACCTGATGCACGGCTTGCCCGGTCAGTCTCTGGACGACGCTCTGAACGACCTGCGCCAGGCCATTGCCCTGAAGCCGACGCACCTGTCCTGGTATCAGCTGACGCTGGAGCCGAACACGGTGTTCTGGAACCAGCCGCCGACGCTACCGGAAGATGACGCCCTGTGGGACATTCAAGAGGCCGGTCAGGCGCTGTTGGCCGAGCACGGTTACGCGCAGTACGAAGTCTCGGCCTATGCCCAGCCCGGCCGTCCGGCGCGGCATAACCTCAATTACTGGAGTTTCGGCGACTTCATCGGCATCGGCGCCGGTGCCCACGGCAAGCTCAGCCATCCGGACGGGCGCATAGTGCGCACCTGGAAGACCCGCCTGCCGAAGGATTACCTCAATCCGGCCAAAAGCTTCAAGGCTGGCGAGAAGGCGCTGACCAACGAAGAACTGCCGTTCGAGTTCCTGATGAACGCCTTGCGCCTGACCGAGGGCGTCGAAGCGCGGTTGTATCCGGAGCGCACCGGGCTGCCACTGGAAAGCCTTGCCGAAGGTCGCCGCGAGGCCGAACAAAGTGGCTTGTTGCAGGTCGAACCGTCACGTCTGGCGGCCACGATGCGCGGACAACTCTTTCTCAATGACTTGCTGCAGACTTTTCTGACATAAGGAAATCGAATGGATCTGGTACTCGACCTGCTCGCCACCGTGTCCCGCTGGAGCCGTAGCAATTTGTCGGAAATCTCTCTGGCACTGGTGGGCTGTCTGCTGGTGCTGTTTGGCGCCGACCTCAAGGGCTGGGTCGAGCAACGCCTGGGCAGCATCGCCGGCGCCTTGCGCGTCCCGCTGATGGCCCTGCTGTGCATGGTCGGCAGCGGCGTGGCGCTGATCTACGCCACGCCGTGGATCATCAAAGGCCTGAGCCAGTTCAACAACTACAGCCTGGCGCCGGTGTTGTTGGTGGTGCTGGTGCTGATCGGCGTCGTAGCAGACCGCCGCTGAATTCGAACCTAATAAAAATCCTGTAGGGGCGAGCGGTGCGGCGATCCGACTTGCCCGCGAAGAACGATGACACGGTGTATCAGTTACACCGCGGCGCCCCCTTCGCGGGCAAGCCTCGCTCCTACGGGCTTCAGGTCGGTCAGTTCTGTTTTTCGAACTTCAGATCCCACACCCCATGTCCAAGACGTTCGCCGCGGCGTTCGAACTTGGTGATCGGGCGTTCGGCCGGGCGCGGCACGCATTTGCCGTCTTCGGCGAGGTTGCGATAGCCCGGGGCGACGTTCATCACTTCCAGCATGTACTCAGCGTACGGTTCCCAGTCAGTGGCCATGTGCAACACCCCACCGACCTTCAACTTGCTGCGCACCAGTTCAGCGAACGAGGCCTGAACGATACGACGCTTGTGGTGACGGCTCTTGTGCCACGGGTCCGGGAAAAACAGCATCAGGCGATCGAGGCTGTTGTCGGCAATGCAACGGTTGAGCACTTCGATCGCATCGCAATCGTAGACACGCAGGTTGGTCAGGCTCTGAGTCAGCACGCCATTGAGCAGCGCGCCGACACCTGGACGGTGAACCTCGACGCCAATGAAATCCTGCTCCGGCGAGGCCGCAGCCATTTCCAGTAGCGAGTGGCCCATGCCGAAACCGATTTCCAGCGAGCGCGGTGCCGAACGGCCGAACACCTGGTCGAAATCCACCGGTGCATCGGCCAAAGGCAGTACGAACAACGGAGCGCCCTGCTCCAGACCGCGTTGCTGGCCTTCGGTCATGCGCCCGGCGCGCATCACAAAACTCTTGATGCGGCGGTGTTGGCGCTCTTCGCCTTCTTCCTGCTGGATAGGCGTGTCGTTTGATTCAGTCATCAATGGCTCTTACTTGATCAGACCATCCAGCGGCGAGGAGGCGCTGGCATAGAGTTTTTTCGGCATGCGGCCGGCGAGGTAGGCCAGACGACCTGCCACGATGGCGTGTTTCATGGCTTCGGCCATCATGATTGGCTGCTGGGCATGGGCAATGGCCGAGTTCATCAGCACCGCCTCACAGCCCAGCTCCATGGCGATGGTGGCGTCGGAGGCAGTACCGACACCGGCATCCACCAGCACCGGAATTTTCGCTTCTTCAAGGATGATCTGCAGGTTGTACGGGTTGCAGATCCCCAGGCCCGAGCCGATCAGACCCGCCAGCGGCATGACCGCGATGCAGCCGATTTCCGCCAGTTGACGGGCAATGATCGGGTCATCGCTGGTGTACACCATCACGTCGAAGCCTTCCTTGACCAGCACT
This sequence comes from Pseudomonas sp. GM18, assembly GCF_000282195.1. Lineage (GTDB taxonomy): Bacteria > Pseudomonadota > Gammaproteobacteria > Pseudomonadales > Pseudomonadaceae > Aquipseudomonas. Next base: position 83,962 of record NZ_AKJT01000062.1, on the reverse strand, counting down.
TCGGCGGCCTTGAGGGTTTCGATCACATTGGGGAACAGGGTTTTCTGATCCGCCAGCACTTCCAGCTTCACCAGGTTGTGGCCGTCGAGCAGCTCACGGGCCAGGCGGCAAGTGCGCACGGCTTCGATGGCGTCGTAGCAACCGGCGGTATTCGGCAGGAAGGTGTAGCGATCCGGCGACAGGACTTCGAGCAGATTCGGTTCGCCCGGGTTCTGGCCGAGGTTGGTCCGGCGCACGGCGAAGGTGACGATCTCGGCACCCGAAGCCTCGATGGCCAGGCGGGTTTCTTCCATGTCACGGTACTTGCCGGTGCCTACCAGCAAACGCGACTGGTAAGTACGACCGGCCAGGACGAAGGGCTTGTCGCTACGAACGATGCTCATGGGAAATCCTCTGTTGGGGTGAGGTTCTTGCAAAATGATTCTGTGGCCGCTCGGGCCAGACGGCTAGCCGCCGCCGATGGCGTGCACCACTTCGACCGAGTCACCGTCGTTCAGCGTGGTTTCTGTGTGCTGGCTGCGCGGGACGATATCCAGATTGAGCTCGACCGCCACCCGGCGCCCGGTCAGTTCCAGACGGGTCAGCAGGGCCGCAACGGTTTCACCGTCGGGCAGTTCAAGGGATTCGCCGTTCAACTGAATGCGCATGCCGAATGCCGCCATCATTTTTAGGGGCTGGCATTCTAGCCCGATCAGTCAGGCCGACCCAAGCCATTCGTCACGAAATGGACCGCGTGGTCAGCTCAACCGCCAGGCGGCAAGCCCCAGGCACAACCAACCGACCAGGAACGCCAGACCGCCAAAGGGTGTGACGATCCCAAGCTTGCTGACGCCGGTCATCGTCAGCAGGTACAGGCTGCCGGAAAACAACAGAATGCCGATGGCAAACGACGCACCGGCCCAAGTAATCAGACGACCGGGAATCTGCGTGGCCAGCAGTGCCACACCCAGCAACGCGAGGGTATGCACCAGTTGATAAGTGACGCCCGTGTGGAAAATCGCCAAATACTCAGGCGTCAGGCGGTTTTTCAGGCCGTGGGCGGCGAATGCGCCCAAGGCAACGCCGGTGAAGCCGAAGAAAGCGGCCAGCATCAGAAAGCCACGCAGCATGAAGAACTCCAGTCAGACTCGATCAACAGGGTCTGTATAATGGCCGGCTCAACGGGTTCGGCCAAGCCATCTCTATGCTGCAGTTAATTTTCCGTCGTATCACAAAGGCCCTGCTCTGGTTCGCGGTCGGCAGCGTTTTGCTGGTTCTGTTGTTTCGGGTGGTGCCGCCACCGGGAACGGCATTGATGGTCGAGCGCAAGATCGAATCCTGGTTCGACGGCGAACCGATTGACTTACAACGCACCTGGAAACCCTGGGATGAAATCTCCGACGACCTGAAAGTCGCGGTGATTGCCGGTGAAGACCAGAAGTTTCCCGAGCATTGGGGCTTTGATTTCAGCGCGATTCAGGCGGCGTTTGCGCATAACGAGCGCGGCGGCTCGATTCGCGGCGCCAGCACTCTGAGCCAGCAAGTGTCGAAAAACCTGTTTCTGTGGTCTGGCCGTAGCTGGCTGCGTAAAGGCCTGGAAGCCTGGTTTACCGGGTTGATCGAAGTGTTCTGGCCCAAGCAGCGGATTCTTGAGGTGTACCTCAATAGTGCCGAGTGGGATGAAGGCGTGTTTGGCGCCGAAGCAGCGGCCCGGCATCACTTTGGCGTGGGCGCTGGTTCGCTGTCCCGACAGCAGGCAAGTTTGCTGGCGGCGGTACTGCCGAACCCGCGAGTGTGGAGCGCCAGCCATCCGACTTCTTACGTTGCAAGGCGGGCCGGGTGGATTCGCCAGCAGATGAATCAGTTGGGCGGGGACAGCTATCTGGTCGGCCTCAACGATTCACGCCGGGCGCCTTGGTCGCAATGACTTAATGCACCGCTCGCTCCTACAAGGGGTTCGGTTACCGCAAATATTGGGCACAAACAAAAACGCCCCGATCGAATGATCGGGGCGTTTTTTTATTGCCTTCGTGCGGGTTACGCGGCGATCGACAATTTGAGCTTGTTCATCGCGCTCTTCTCGAGCTGACGAATACGCTCGGCCGACACGTTGTACTTCAGCGCCAGGTCGTGCAGCGTGGCTTTTTCTTCTGCCAGCCAGCGCTGGTAGAGGATGTCGCGGCTGCGGTCGTCCAGCACTTCCAGCGCTTCGTGCAGGTTGTGGTTGGAGTTGTCGCTCCAGTCGGCGTCTTCCAGTTGACGGGCCGGATCGTACCGGTGGTCTTCCAGATAGTTGGCCGGCGACTGGAAGGCACTGTCGTCGTCCGCTTCCGCGGCCGGGTCGAAGGCCATGTCATGGCCGGTCAGGCGACTTTCCATCTCGCGGACTTCCCGCGGCTCGACGCCGAGGCTTTCCGCCACACGATGGACTTCCTCGTTGTTCAGCCAGGCCAGACGCTTCTTCTGGCTGCGCAGGTTGAAGAACAGCTTGCGCTGGGCCTTGGTGGTCGCGACTTTGACGATCCGCCAGTTGCGCAGGATGAACTCGTGGATTTCCGCCTTGATCCAGTGCACCGCAAAGGACACCAGGCGCACACCCATTTCCGGGTTGAACCGCTTGACCGCTTTCATCAGGCCGACGTTGCCTTCCTGGATCAGGTCAGCCTGGGCCAGGCCGTAGCCGGAATAGCTACGGGCAATGTGTACGACAAAACGCAGGTGGGCGAGCACCATCTGCCGAGCCGCCCCCAAATCCTGCTCATAATAGAGACTCTCGGCCAGTTCACGCTCCTGCTCCGGCGTCAGCAATGGAATGCTGTTCACCGTGTGCACATAGGCCTCCAGGTTCGCACCCGGGACCAGAGCATATGCAGGCTGCAAAGAATTGGTCATACGAAAAAACCTCCGACTTACATAACTCGTGCAGTTCAGCACTGCGAAAATTGACCGGAAACCGAAAAACAAGTTCCCATAAACGCTGAAAGGTCAATACGAGCAAAATGATATTACTTTGGCGCAAGCTCCCGCAGGTGGCGTGCGACTGCAATCCATGCACCGATATACCCCAACAGCACCGCGCCAAGCAAGAGCGACAGACCGTCGGCAACTGGCACTCCGGCCAGCGCAAAATCACTGCCGTACAAACCGGCCAGTCCAACCACCGCGTCGTTCAGCCAGTTCAGGCCGAACGCCAATACGCCCCAGGAAAGAATCCCCGCACCGAAGCCATAAAGCGCGCCCATATACAGAAAGGGCCTGCGCACATAACTGTCCGTGCCGCCGACGAGTTTAATCACTTCTATCTCTGTGCGGCGGTTTTCAATATGAAGACGAATGGTATTGCCTATCACCAAAAGTAATGCAGAAACCAAAAGCACGGTCAGACCGAAGACAAAACGGTCGCCCAGCTTGAGGATGGCCGCCAGACGCTCGACCCAGACTAGATCAAGTTGCGCCTGTTGTACCTTCGGCAATTCGGAAAGTTTTTGTCGTAATGCTTCAAGCGCGGGCTTGTCGACCTCTTTCGGAGTCACCAGGACCACGCCTGGCAGCGGGTTTTCCGGCAATTCCTTTAGCGCCTCACCGAGCCCGGACTGTTGCTGGAACTCTTCCAGCGCCTGATCGCGACCGACATATTCAGCATCGGCCACACCCGGTATGCCTTTGATCTGCTCACGCAACGACTCACCCTCGGCAGGGCTGGCCTCAAGTTGCAGGTACAGGGAAATCTGCGCCGCACGCTGCCAGGAACCGCCCAGACGCTCGACGTTATTCAGTAAAAGTGACAGACCCATCGGCAAGCTCAGGGCCACAGCCATCACCATACAGGTGAAAAAGCTGCCGATCGGGTGCTTGCCCAAGCGACGCAAGCTGTCCAGCAAACTGGCACGATGACTCTCGATCCAGGCGCGGAACAGCGTGGCGAAATCCGGGCCGTCGTCATCGTCGCGCTTTTTCTTCTGTTGCGGTTGCGGATCGGCGGCCTTCGGGGCCACGCGCTCGGAAACCTTGGGGCTACGTGTCGCACTCATACACCGGCCTCCCCGTCGCCGATCAATCGGCCACGCTGCAGGGTCAGCATGCGGTGACGCATGCGGGCAATCAGCGCCAGGTCGTGACTGGCGATCAGCACGCTGGTGCCCAAGCGGTTGATGTCTTCGAACACGCCCATGATTTCTGCCGCCAGACGCGGGTCGAGGTTACCAGTCGGTTCGTCCGCCAGCAGTAAGGCCGGGCGGTGAACGATGGCCCGGGCAATGCCGACGCGCTGTTGCTGACCGGTAGACAGGTCGCCAGGGTACAGATCGGTTTTGTCCGAGAGCGCCACGCGCTCCAGGGCCGAGTCCACGCGTTTGGCGACCTCGGCCTTAGACAGGCCAAGGATCTGCAACGGCAACGCGACGTTATTGAACACCGTGCGATCGAACAGCAACTGGTGGTTCTGGAACACCACGCCGATCTGCCGGCGCAGGAACGGAATCTGCGCGTTGCTGATGGTGCTCAGGTCTTGTCCGGCCAGCAGCAATTTGCCGGTGGTCGGACGTTCCATGGCCAGCAGCAGCCGCAACAAGGTGCTTTTACCGGCGCCGGAATGGCCGGTGACAAACAAGAATTCGCCCCGACGGACTCGAAAGCTCAGCTCATGCAAGCCGACGTGACCGTTCGGGTAGCGTTTACCGACCTGTTCGAAACGAATCATGAACGCTCCCGCTCGGCAAACAATGCCTGGACAAAGGGTTCCGCTTCAAAAGTACGCAAATCGTCGATGCCTTCACCGACGCCGATGTAACGGATCGGCAAGCCAAACTGCTTGGCCAGGGCGAAAATCACCCCGCCCTTGGCGGTGCCGTCGAGTTTGGTCAGCGCCAGGCCGGTCAATTCGACGGTCTGGTTGAATTGCTTGGCCTGGTTGATGGCGTTCTGGCCGGTACCGGCGTCGAGCACCAACAGCACCTCATGGGGCGCGTCGGCGTCGAGTTTGCCAATCACCCGGCGAACCTTCTTCAACTCTTCCATCAAATTGTCTTTGGTGTGCAGGCGACCGGCGGTGTCGGCGATCAGCACATCAATGCCACGGGCCTTGGCGGCCTGCACGGCGTCGAAGATCACCGAAGCCGAGTCGGCGCCGGTGTGCTGGGCGATCACCGGAATCTTGTTACGCTCACCCCATACCTGCAATTGCTCAACCGCTGCGGCGCGGAAGGTGTCACCGGCGGCGAGCATGACTTTCTTGCCCTCCAGTTGCAGCTTCTTCGCCAGCTTACCGATGGTGGTGGTTTTGCCGGCGCCGTTGACGCCGACCACCAGAATCACGAACGGCTTGTTCTGCGAGGTGATTTTCAGCGGCTGCTCGACCGGTTTGAGCATCGCTGCCAATTCGGCTTGCAGGGACTTGTACAGCGCATTGGCATCGGCCAGCTCCTTGCGGGCGACTTTCTGAGTCAGGCGCTGAATGATCACCGACGTCGCTTCGACGCCAACATCGGCGGTCAGCAAACGGGTTTCGATGTCTTCGAGCAGTTCGTCGTCAATGATTTTCTTGCCGAGGAACAGGCTGGCCATGCCCTCGCCAATGCTGGCGCTGGTCTTGGACAGGCCTTGCTTGAGACGGGCGAAGAAACCGGCTTTGGTCTCTTCGGTACGCACAGGCTCGACTGGAGCTTCGACGGGCGCAGCCGGTGTGGCGGCAACAGGAGCGATGACGGGTACTGGCGCAGGCGCTTGAGCAACCGGAGCAACCGGAGCAACAAATGCTGGCACTACAGGCTCTGGAACCACTGGAGCAGGTTCGGCCACGAACACGGGCGCAACGGCTGCCGGTTCAACCACTGGCGCCCGAACCGGCTCTGGAGCAAACGCAGTCGGGGCCGGAATCGGTGGTGTGATGTGCGGCGCTTGCTCATCTTCGACCAGGGCCACCGGTTCTTCCGCTACCGGCAATGTCAGCCACGGCGTGGCAACTGGCGTCAGCGGCAATGGGGCCGCGACTTCGGTTTCAGCTGCAAGCGCGGCCGCAGGTTGCAGCACCGGCTCGGCAATCGGCGCAGGCTTTTGCTCTATAACCGGTGACGGGGCTGGCTCAGAAAGTGGCTGTGGCTGTTCGACAACGGGTTCCTGCGGCTTTTTGCGCAGCCATCCGAACAGGCTTTTCTTCTCACCAGCCGCAGCTGGGGTCTTCTTGTCGTCGTTGGAACCAAACATGGAGGACGGCTATCTCACGGTAGCGACGCGCCAAAAGGCGCCTCGGCAAATAAATAATTCGATGCTGAACAGACTGCGATTCATCCAGCTTGTTCACGCGCAACATTTTGTCGAGGAGCCAACGGCACCTCAAAGGTCGACTAATACGAAGGACTGGAACGGCATCGTCGGCGAAAACGCAGAGTTTAGCTGACAAACTCAAAGCTTCTGCCGGTAACCCATACAACCTGCAAGCCGATCAAAGGCCTGATAGGCGTGGCCGCCAGTAAAACGGATCAGTATCCTAGCACCCTCTCGCCCGCCGACGCTAAGACCAAGCGGGCAGCCCAACAGGTTTAAAAACGAATGAATGCTCTAGCCCGCCGCGCTGCAGGCCTGCTGCTCAGCACAGTTTGTCTGCCCCTCTCGGCCCTGGCTGCCGATCCACAACCGACCCACGAATTCACCCTCGACAACGGCCTGAAGGTTGTCGTGCGTGAAGACCATCGTGCGCCGGTCGTCGTTTCCCAGATCTGGTACAAGGTCGGCTCCAGCTACGAGACCCCGGGCCAGACCGGGTTGTCCCACGCACTGGAACACATGATGTTCAAGGGCAGCGAGAAAGTCGGCCCCGGCGAAGCCTCGCTGATCCTGCGCGACCTCGGTGCCGAAGAGAACGCCTTCACCAGCGACGACTTCACCGCGTATTACCAGGTGCTGGCCCGCGACCGTCTGGGCGTGGCCTTCGAACTGGAAGCCGACCGCATGGCCAACCTGCGCCTGCCGGCCGACGAGTTCACCCGCGAAATCGAGGTGATCAAAGAAGAACGGCGCCTGCGCACCGACGACAAGCCGATGTCCAAGGCCTACGAACGTTTCATGGCCATGGCCTACCCCGCCAGCGGCTATCACACGCCGACCATCGGCTGGATGGCCGACCTCGATCGCATGAAGGTCGAAGAACTGCGCCACTGGTACCAGTCCTGGTATGTGCCGAACAACGCCACTCTAGTGGTGGTCGGCGATGTAACCCCGGACGAAGTCAAAACCCTGGCCCAGCGTTACTTCGGCCCGATCGCCAAGCGCGACGTGCCACCGGCGAAAATCCCGTTGGAGCTGGCTGAGCCCGGCGAACGCAAGATCACCCTGCATGTGCAGACCCAATTGCCGAGCCTGATGCTGGCCTTCAACGTGCCGAGCATTGCCACCGCCGAAGACAAACGCTCGGTGAATGCCCTGCGCTTGATTTCCGCCCTGCTCGACGGCGGCTACAGCGGCCGCATCCCGACGCAACTGGAACGCGGCGAAGAACTGGTGTCCGGCGGTTCGTCGAGCTACGACGCCTACACCCGTGGTGATAGCCTGTTCACATTGTCGGCCTCGCCGAACACCCAGAAGAAGAAAACCATGGCCCAGGCTGAAGCCGGCCTGTGGAAACTGCTCGAACAGCTGAAAACCACCGCGCCGTCCACTGAAGAACTGGAGCGGGTGCGAGCGCAGGTCATTGCCGGCCTGGTCTTTGAGCGTGACTCGATCACCAGCCAGGCCACCGCCATCGGCCAACTGGAAACCGTCGGCCTGTCCTGGAAACTGATGGACACCGAACTCGCCGACCTGGAAAGCGTGACCCCGCAAGACATCCAGAAGGCCGCCAAGCTGTATTTCACCCGCGAACGTCTCAGCGTCGCCCATGTACTGCCACAGGAGACGACTCATGAGTGAGCGTAAAAAGTCGCGTCTGGCCCTGATCGGCCTGATCGCTGTCGCATTGATCGGGTCTGCCGCCTTCTATCTGTCAAAACCCGGCGAGTCCAACGCCAGCGAAGCCCTCGACAAGGCCAAGTCCAGCCAGAAGCTGCAATCGCTGGCCGAACTCGACGGCAAGGCTCCAAGCCATCGCTCGCTGAACGTGCAGACCTGGAACACCGCCGAAGGCGCCAAGGTGCTGTTCGTCGAAGCCCGCGAACTGCCGATGTTCGACATGCGCCTGATCTTCGCCGCCGGCAGCAGCCAGGACGGCGATGCACCCGGCCTGGCACTGCTGACCAACGCCATGCTCAACGAAGGGGTGGCCGGCAAAGATGTCGGTGCCATCGCTCAGGGCTTCGAAGGATTGGGCGCCGACTTCAGCAACGGCGCGTACAAAGACATGGCGCTTGCCTCCTTGCGCAGCCTGAGTGCCGTGGACAAACGTACGCCTGCCTTGAAGCTGTTCGCTGAAGTCGTCGGCAAGCCAACCTTCCCCGCCGACTCGTTTGCGCGCATCAAGAACCAGATGCTGGCCGGCTTCGAATACCAGAAACAGAACCCCGGCAAACTCGCCAGCATCGAGCTGATGAACCGCTTGTATGGCGCTCACCCATACGCGCATTCCAGCGACGGCACGGCGAAGAGCATTCCACCGATCACTCTGGCGCAGTTGCGAGCCTTCCATCAGAAAGCCTACGCCGCCGGCAATGTGGTGATTGCGCTGGTAGGCGACCTGTCGCGCGCCGATGCCGAGGCGGTTGCCGCCCAAGTGTCCGCCGACCTGCCTAAAGGCCCGGCCCTGGCGAAAGTCGAACAGCCGACCGACCCCAAGCCCAGCATCGGCCACATCGAGTTTCCGTCCAAGCAGACCAACCTGATGATCGCGCAACTGGGTATCGACCGTGACGATCCGGATTACGCGGCGCTGTCCATGGGCAACCAGATTCTTGGCGGCGGAGGCTTCGGCACCCGGCTGATGAGCGAAGTGCGTGAGAAGCGTGGCTTGGCTTACGGCGTGTATTCGGGTTTCAGCCCGATGCAGGTTCGCGGCCCGTTCATGATCAACCTGCAAACCCGCGCCGAAATGAGCGAAGGCACCCTGAAACTGGTGCAGGATGTGCTCGCCGACTACCTTAAGACCGGCCCTACCGAGAAAGAACTCGACGACGCCAAGCGTGAACTGGCTGGCAGCTTCCCGTTGTCCACCGCCAGCAACGCCGATATCGTCGGTCAGCTCGGCGCCATGGGCTTTTACAACTTGCCGCTGAGTTACCTGGAAGACTTCATGCAACAGTCCCAGAGCCTGACCGTCGAGCAAGTCAAAGCCGCACTGAACAAACACCTGAGCACGGACAAACTGGTCATCGTCAGCGCTGGCCCGACCGTGCTACAAAAGCCGTTACCGGCCCCTACTGACAAACCCGCCGAGCAACCGCTCGGGGTTCCGGAGCATTAATGGCCAGCCCATCCCGTCCAAAGAAACCCATTCACAACGTGCACAACGGCGTGAACCAACTGCGCATCATCGGTGGCGAATGGCGCAGCCGAAAGCTCAGTTTCCCGGATGCTCCCGGCCTGCGCCCGACTCCGGACCGGGTGCGTGAAACCCTGTTCAACTGGCTCGCGCCTTACGTCGCCGGGGCCAAGGTGCTCGATCCGTTTGCCGGCAGCGGCGCGCTGTTTCTGGAAGCCTTGTCCCGTGGCGCGGCCATGGGCCAGGCGCTGGACGCCAGCAACGTCGCGGTGTCCAGTCTGAAAGAGCATCTGGGCACCCTGCGCTGCACCAACGGTCAGGTACAGACTGCCGACGCCTTGCGCTATCTGGAAACCCAACCGGCCACGGCGTTCGACCTGGTATTCCTCGACCCGCCGTTCAATCAGAATCTTTTGCCAGTCGTTTGCACCCTGCTCGAAGAGCGTCATTGGCTGGCCGACGATGCGTGGGTCTACACTGAAAGCGAAACAGCACCGTCGATACTTGGTTTGCCGGGAAACTGGCGCCTGCATCGGGAGCAGAAATCCGGACGGGTGTATTACGCGTTGTGGCAACGTATGGCAGGGATCGCCGGCTAGTCCGGCCTGAGAAAACGGTGCGAAGCTCAGTCAGCTAACGCTGCGGGTAAGCGCCGCAGCATCGAGAGCAATCGTGTCCCATCTGCCAGAACGTTTCACCCCCGCCTTCACGCCCGCCTACGGCCTGGGTAATCCGCATCTACAAACCTTGTGGGGACCGCTATGGCGCAAAACCACACATATCGAGCGTGAGCGCGAGCGATTGTGGCTTGAAGATGGCGATTTCCTTGACCTGGACTGGCACGCCCCCCACAGCGCGAATGCACCGTTGGTGCTGGTATTGCACGGCCTGACCGGCTCGTCGAATTCGCCTTATGTGGCCGGGATGCAGAAGGCGCTGAGCACCCAGGGTTGGGCCAGCGTCGCGCTGAACTGGCGAGGTTGCTCCGGCGAGCCCAATCTGTTGCCGCGCAGCTACCATTCCGGGGCCAGTGAAGATTTGGCCGAAACCATCAAACACCTGCGCACCCAACGCCCCCTCGCGCCGCTGTATGCGGTCGGTTATTCCATGGGTGGTAACGTGTTGCTCAAGCATCTGGGTGAAACCGGCAGCAACAGCGGTGTACTCGGCGCGGTGGCAGTGTCGGTGCCGTTTCGCCTCGATCACTGCGCCGATCGTATCAGCCAGGGGTTTTCCCAGTTCTATCAAGCGCATTTCATGCGAGAGATGGTCGCCTACATCAAGAACAAACAGCGCAGATTCCAGCATGAGGGGCATGAGGATGGCCTGGCGGCATTGGAGGCGCTGGGCTCTTTGGAGAACTTGCGCACCTTCTGGGATTTCGACGGCCGGGTCACTGCACCGCTCAATGGTTTCGCCGATGCCGCGGATTACTATCGTCGCGCTTCGAGTCGTTATTTCCTTGGAGAGATTCGCACACCGACCCTGATTATCCAGGCGGCTGACGACCCGTTTGTGTTTCCGCATAGCCTGCCGCAAGCCGACGAATTGTCCGCCAGCACTCAATTCGAGCTGCAGGCCAAGGGCGGGCATGTGGGTTTCGTCGAGGGCTCGTTCAGGCAACCGGGTTACTACCTGGAACGGCGCATTCCCCAATGGCTGGCCGCCACAGGGCGCAAGTAAACAGTGGAAGTCGATCAGGGCGAGTCGATCCACTTCTGGCAAACGGCACCACTGGCCGGGGTCGAGTTGTTGTCTGCGCGCTACATCGAGCACCGTTTCGCCCCTCATGTGCATGACGGCTATGTGATCGGCATGATCATGGCCGGCGCCCAGCGTTATCGCTATCGCGGTGCCGAGCATCTGGCGGGCAGCGGCACTCTGGTGCTGATCAACCCGGACGAACTGCACACCGGCCACAAAGGTACGGAAGACGGTTGGTTGTACCGGGCGTTTTATCCCGACAGCGGGCAAATTCTCTCGCTGCTGGAAGAGCTTGAACTGCCGAGCGACACCTTGCCGGCGTTTGGCGCCACGCTGTACCGCGACCCGGATCTGGTGAGGGGGTTCTGCCAACTGCATCGACTGCTGGAAAGTCCGTCCACGGCCCTGCAGCAGCAAACGGTCTGGCGGGAAATGATGCTGTCGTTGTTGCAACGCCACGCAGCCGTCCCGATCGCCGGCAAACCCGGCAAGGAACACCGGGCGGTGACTCTGGCCAAAGAACGGCTGCAATCGCAATTGGCGGCGCCGCCCTCGCTGGAAGAACTGGCAGCGACGGTGAACCTGTCCCCCTTCCACTTCGCCCGGGTGTTCCGCCGCGCCACCGGCATGCCGCCGCACGCCTGGTTGATGCAGCAGCGCATCGCTCGGGCACGGGCGTTGTTACAGGGCGGTTGCCTGCCGCTGGAAGTCGCCACGCAACTGGGTTTTGCCGACCAGAGCCATCTGAGTCGGCAATTCAAGCAGGTTTACGGCGTAGGACCGGGGGCGTATCGCAGCGCGCGACTGGAGTAACCGTGTGCCAATCTTTATTCGCCGGTGGCGACGCCTCGCGCGGGATCGTTGATCCACTCGCTCCACGAACCGGCATACAACGCCCCCAACGGGTAACCCGCCAGACACAGGGCGAACAGGTTGTGGCAAGCCGTCACACCGGAACCGCAATACGCGACCAGCTCCGTCGGTTTACGACTACCGAGCTTCGCGGCAAACCGCTGCTTGAGCTGATCGGCCGGCAGGAAGCGCCCGTCGCTGCCCAGGTTTTCGGTGAACGCGGCACATTGCGCGCCGGGAATGTGCCCGGCAATCGGATCGATCGGCTCCACTTCGCCCTTGAAGCGCGGCAAGGCGCGGGCGTCGAGCAAGGTCAACGCGGGCTGGCCGAGACGTTGCTGGAGCCGTTCGGCGCTGAGCACCAGCGAAGCATCCGGCGTCCCGGTGAAGGTGCCGCGGGTGATCGACGGCGGATCAAGACTCAGGGGTAATCCGGCGGCGTGCCAGGCTTTTAGCCCGCCATCGAGAATAAACACACCGTCGCGCTTGCCCAGCCAGGCCAGCAACCACCAGGCCCGCGCCGCGTAGGCACCGGGACCGTCATCGTACAAAACCACTTCACTGTCGGCATTGATGCCCCAGGCTTGCAGGCGCTCGATCAGCTTTTCGGGTTCAGGCAACGGATGACGCCCGGTAACCCCCTTGACCACCGCCCCGCTCAGATCACGCTCAAGATCGGCAAAGCTCGACCCGGCAATATGCCCTTCGGCATAACTGCGCTGACCGTAATCCGGGTCTTCCAGGGCAAAACGACAATCCAGAATCACCAGCCCCGGGGTCTCCTTTTTCAGGTCCAACACTTGCGGGCTGATCAGTTGCGCAATGGGCATAACGGGCTCCTGTGATGTTGTCAGTCTTGAATCCTAATGCACTTCTTCCAGCGCCTGGGCCAGTGGCACGTAAAATTCGTCGAACAGCGCATATACCGCGTCGCGCGATTGATCGGTGACGAACCCGGCCTCAAGCACCAACACCTGATACACGCCGCGCTTAATGGCCTGTTCGCTCAAGTGGTTGGAGTTTTCCCGCGTGGTGCACAGAAACCGCACCCACGACGTGAGGATGATCCAGGCGTTGAGGGTCAGGGATTCGATCTGAACCTTATCCATGTTCAGGATGCCAGCCGCGACGAACCCTTCGTAAATGGCGGTGCCCTGGATCAGGCAGCGCTGGGAAAAGCGCCGGTAACGAGCGGCCAGCTCGGGATCGCTGTCGAGCAAGTGCTCGAGGTCGCGATGCAAAAACCGGTAGCGCCACATGGCGGCGAGCAACTCCTTGAGGTAGAAGCGCTTGTCTTCGACCGTCGCGGCGCGGCCCTGGGGCGGGCGCAGGAAGCTGTCCACCAGGCTTTCGTACTCACTGAACAGCACAGCGATGATCGCCTGCTTGTTGGGGAAGTGGTAGTACAGGTTGCCCGGAGAAATCTCCATGTGGGCAGCAATGTGGTTGGTGCTGATGCTGCGCTCGCCCTGCTGATTGAACAGCTCCAGGCTGTTCTGCACGATGCGCTCGCTGGTTTTGATCCGAGGGGCCATGGCTTGAGCTTTAATTCAGAGTGCGGTGACGGGCATCTTACGACCTATCCGGGAGTGGATAAAACAAAGCTGCGTCAGGATGTCATTTGACTTTCTAGAGCATAGACTCTAAAAATCCCCTCATTACAATAAATCCGGAGCCGACCATGCCTGCTGACATCGCCTACCTGAAGAACCTGCAGCAGCCTCTGGACGAGCTCCAAACCCTGTTCGATGCTCAACGCGCCGCGTATGCAGGCAACCCAATGCCGCCTGCGGCTCAGCGCCAACAATGGCTAAAGGCGTTGCGGGACCTGTTGAGCAATGAGCGTCAGGCCTTGGTCGACGCCATCAGCCAGGATTTCAGCCACCGCAGCGCCGACGAAACCCTGCTCGCCGAATTGATGCCCAGCCTGCACGGCATTCACTACGCCAGCCAGCACCTCAAAGGCTGGATGAAAGCCTCACGGCGCAAAGTCGGCATCGCCTTTCAACCCGCGTCGGCCAAAGTCGTTTATCAGCCATTGGGCGTGGTCGGGGTGATCGTGCCGTGGAACTACCCGCTTTACCTGGCCATCGGGCCGCTGGTGGGTGCGTTGTCGGCGGGTAACCGGGTAATGCTCAAACTCAGCGAATCGACCCCCGCCACCGGTTTGCTGCTCAAGGAATTGCTGGGGCGGATATTCCCTCAAGACCTGGTCTGCGTGGTGCTCGGCGAGGCCGATATCGGCGTGGCGTTCTCCCGGCTGCGCTTCGATCACCTGCTGTTCACCGGCGCCACCAGCATTGGCAAACACGTGATGCGCGCCGCCGCCGAGAACCTGACCCCGGTGACCCTCGAACTGGGCGGCAAGTCCCCGGCCATCGTTTCCCGCGACGTGCCGCTCAAGGACGCCGCCGAACGCATCGCTTTCGGCAAGACCCTCAACGCCGGACAAACCTGTGTTGCCCCGGACTACGTGCTGGTGCCGGAAGACCGCGTCGGCTCTTTCGTCGAAGCCTATCGCCAGGCCATTCGCGGGTTTTATCCGACCCTGGCCGACAATCCGGACTACACCGCCATCATCAATGAGCGACAACTGGCACGGCTCAACGGCTACCTCAGCGACGCCACCAGCAAGGGCGCGTTGCTGATTCCGCTGTTCGATCAGGGCCAGGGCCGGCGCATGGGTCATAGCCTGCTGCTCAACGTCAGCGACGACATGACGGTGATGCAGGACGAAATTTTCGGCCCGCTGTTGCCGATCGTCCCCTACAAGGATCTCGATGCAGCGTTTGCCTACATCAACCAACGGCCTCGTCCGCTGGCGCTGTATTACTTCGGCTACGACAAGCGCGAGCAAAACCGCGTTCTCCACGAAACCCATTCCGGCGGCGTATGCCTCAATGACACCTTGCTGCACGTAGCCCAGGACGACATGCCGTTCGGCGGCATCGGCGCCTCGGGCATGGGCCACTACCACGGCCATGAGGGTTTCCTGACCTTCAGCAAGGCCAAGGGCGTGCTGATCAAACAGCGTTTCAATGCGGCGAAGCTGATCTATCCGCCGTACGGCAAATCCATTCAGAAATTGATCCAGAGGCTGTTTATCCGCTAACGATCAACACCGCCGGGTAATAACAATAATGAGCCCAAGCCTGTCCGATACACCTGCGCTGTCACGGCGCGGCCTGCTTAAATTCAGCCTGGGCGCCAGCGCCTTTCTGGCCACGGCCGGATTAGGCGCGAGCCTCAGCGGCTGCTCGTCGAGCACGGCGGCCAGCGGCTTCGCGATTCTGCGCAGCGGTGATCTGCTGTTTTTGCGGGCACTGATCCCGGTGATGCTCGACGGTGCCGTGGCCGTCGAGAAAATGCCGGCCGCCGTCGAAGGCACCCTCCAAAGCCTGGATTACAGCCTCAATCACCTGTCGCCAGAAATGCTCAAACTGACCCGGCAACTGTTCGATGTGCTGGGGATGAGCATCACCCGCGGCCCACTGACCGGGATCTGGGGCAGTTGGGAAAATGCCAGCAGCGAAGCCATCCGACACTTTCTCGACCGTTGGGAAAACAGCTCGTTGAGCCTGCTGCGCATGGGTCATAGCTCGTTGCTGCAATTGGTGATGATGGCGTGGTACAGCCGGGCGGAGTCTTGGGTGCATTGCGGGTATCCGGGGCCGCCCACCGTTTGAGACCGCAGCACCCGCGAAGGCGCCAGCCGCTTCACCATCGCACCCAAAACATAACAACAAGAGAACCTGACGATGCCCGTACCCGATCCGTTCCGCGAAGGCTTGGCCCGTGGCTGGAAAACCTACAACGGCGCCCAACTGACCCAGGACCTGACCCTCGAAGCGGATGTGGCGATCATCGGCAGCGGTGCCGGCGGCGGGACCAGCGCCGAAATCCTCAGCGCCGCCGGCTACAAGGTGTTGCTGATTGAAGAAGGCCCGCTCAAGACCAGCAGCGACTTCAAGATGCTCGAGGATCAGGCCTACACCAGCCTCTATCAGGAAGGCATCGGGCGCATGAGCAAGGACGGTGCGATCACCATCCTCCAGGGCCGGGCGGTGGGCGGTACCACGCTGATCAACTGGACCTCGAGCTTTCGCACCCCGGATCCGACGCTCGAACACTGGGCCAAAGAGCACGACGTCATAGGCCACACCCCGGCCGAGATGGCGCCCTGGTTCGAGAAAATGGAACAACGCCTGGGCGTCGCCCCGTGGCGGGTGCCGCCCAACGCCAACAACGACGTCATCCGCAAAGGCTGCGAAAAACTCGGCTACGCCTGGCATGTAATCCCGCGCAACGTGCGCGGCTGCTGGAACATCGGCTACTGCGGAATGGGTTGCCCGACCAACGCCAAGCAATCGATGCTGGTCACGACCATCCCCGCGACCCTGGAAAAAGGTGGCGAGCTGCTCTATCTGGCCCGCGCTGAAAAGCTGTCGATCAAGGACGGCAAGGTCACGGGCCTGCACTGCGTGGTGATGGATGAGCGTTGCGTTGCCCCTACCGGTCGCACGATCACGGTCAAGGCGCGGCATTACGTGCTGGCCGGCGGCGGGATCAACAGCCCGGCGCTGCTGTTGCGCTCAGAGGCGCCGGATCCGCATGAGCGACTGGGAAAACGGACGTTCCTGCATTTGGTCAACATGTCTGCAGGATTGTTCGACGAGGTGATCAACCCGTTCTACGGCGCGCCGCAGTCGATTTATTCCGACCATTTCCAGTGGCAGGACGGCATCACCGGCAAGATGTCCTACAAATTGGAGGTCCCACCGCTGCACCCGGCGCTGGCCACCACCCTGCTCGGGGGCTTCGGCACGGAAAACGCCCGGCACATGGAAAACCTGCCGCATACCCACGCCATGCTGGCGTTGCTGCGAGACGGTTTTCACCCGGACAGCCCCGGCGGCAGTGTCGAATTGCGCAGTGACGGCACGCCGGTGCTCGACTATCAGGTCTCACCGTATGCCTGGGATGGGTTGCGCCGGGCGTTCCATAGCATGGCCGAGATCCAGTTCGCCGGTGGCGCCAACGCTGTGATGCCGATGCATGCCGACGCCCGTTACGTGAAAACCCTCGCCGAAGCGCGTGCCTTGATCGATGGATTGAGCCTTGAGTTGTATCGCACGCGCCTGGGCAGTGCTCATGTGATGGGCGGTTGTGCCATGGGTGAAGACCCGAAAAACGCCGTGACCGACAGCCTCGGCCGACATCACCAACTGCGCAATCTGTCGATTCACGACGGCTCGCTATTCCCCACCAGCATTGGTGCAAACCCACAATTGTCGGTCTACGGACTGACGGCACAACTGGCGAATTCACTGGCCGAGCGTTTGAAAAACCCATGAAAACGCGGAATATTCCCATCGTCTATAGTGCTTTCTTACCCAACAGGCGACTTGGCCGACCGGGAAGGCTGCGATACCATCCGACTCCCCAACGGACTCCCGCCAGGACGACGCGATGAACCGAGTGTTGTACCCAGGTACCTTCGACCCTATTACCAAGGGCCATGGCGATCTGGTCGAACGCGCCTCGCGCCTGTTCGATCACGTGATCATCGCCGTCGCCGCCAGCCCGAAGAAAAACCCGCTGTTTCCCTTGGAACAACGTGTGGAGCTGGCCCGCGAGGTCACCAAACATTTGCCGAACGTTGAAGTCGTCGGCTTCTCGACGCTGCTCGCGCATTTTGCCAAAGAGCAGAACGCCAATGTGTTCCTGCGTGGTTTGCGCGCGGTGTCGGACTTCGAATACGAATTCCAGCTGGCCAACATGAACCGCCAACTGGCACCGGATGTGGAAAGCCTGTTTCTTACCCCGTCCGAACGTTATTCGTTCATTTCCTCGACACTGGTCCGTGAAATCGCCGCCCTGGGCGGCGATATCACCAAGTTTGTCCACCCGGTGGTGGCTGACGCCCTCACCGAACGCTTCAAAAAGTAGGCGCTGCCGAAGGCTGCGATCTGCTGCACTTGATCGCGCCCGCGTGCACTGCGGGCGCCAATGCGGCACAATTGTGCGCATTGGTTTATTGCGCCAGGGCCTGCCGCCCCGGCTGGAGTTAGCATGTCCCTGATCATCACCGACGATTGCATCAACTGCGACGTCTGCGAACCCGAGTGCCCGAACGCCGCCATTTCCCAGGGCGAAGAGATCTACGTGATCGACCCGAATCTGTGCACGCAATGTGTCGGCCACTACGACGAACCGCAGTGCCAGCAGGTCTGCCCCGTGGATTGCATTCCGCTGGACGAAGCCCATCCGGAAACTGAAGAACAGTTGATGGAGAAGTACCGGAAGATTACCGGTAAGGCTTGAAAGCCTGAAAAGATCGTCCGAACCGCGTTCGGACGATCTTTTTTATGCCTCACTCCCGCTGCTCAAACCCTTCCCCGATACACCCCAAACACCGCACAAACGCCGCTTTCGCCGGGTCGACCACCAGCGCCTGCCCCGCATCGCCAATGCCGCCGCCCAGCGCGGTAAATGGCAACGACACCACAAACGCCCCGGCACCGATCACTGTCGCCACCACCAGCAACGGTCGGGCAATCAGCAGATCGCCAAGCATGGCGTAGGCCGGTGGATTCTGGATGGTGTAACGCGGGTCGCCGCTGCCGTTCTCAGTAGCCAGCGCGGGCGCACCGACGCTCAGCAGCAGCGTGACGACAAGGGTTCGAAACAGATTCATGGCACGGTCCTTCGGCTAGGCAGTGAGAACACTGACTATAGACCGTAGCCGATATCAGCTCTGACAGCGCGGACAAAAGACGCTGGCGCGCTGCCCAAGTTTGACTTCCCGCAGCCCCGTGCCACAAACCTTGCAGTGCTCACCACCACGGCCGTACACGAACAGCTCCTGCTGGAAGTAACCTGGCTGACCGTCGCCGCCGATAAAGTCCCGCAACGTTGTACCGCCCCGTTCGATGGCGAGGGCCAGGATGCGCTTGATCTCGATCGCCAGCTTCAAATAACGCGCCCGGGAAATGCTCTTGGCTTCGCGGCGCGGGTCGATGCCGGCAGCAAACAGCGCTTCGGTCGCGTAGATATTGCCGACGCCCACCACCACCGCGTTATCCATGATGAACGGCTTGACCGCCATGGACCGCCCGCGGGACAGCTGGAACAGACGCTCGCCGTCGAACAGATCGGTCAACGGCTCCGGCCCCAGGCGAACCAGCAATTCGTGGTTCAGCGGGTCGAGACTCCAGAGCATCGCCCCGAACCGGCGCGGGTCGGTGTAACGAAGGGCCAGGCCCGACTCCAGTTCGATGTCGACATGCTCATGCTTGGCCGCCGGCAAGCCGGCTTCCACCAGCCGTAGATTCCCCGACATGCCCAAATGGCTGATCAGCGTGCCGACCTCGGCATTGATCAGCAGGTACTTGGCCCGCCGTTCCACCAGCACGATGCGCTGGCCCGACAGCCGCACATCCAGGTCTTCGGGGATAGGCCAACGCAGACGGCGCTCACGTACGATCACCCGGCTGACGCGCTGGCCTTCCAGGTGCGGTGCAATTCCGCGGCGGGTGGTTTCGACTTCCGGCAGTTCAGGCATGGGGCTCTCGAATCAGGCGAGTTCGACACTCAACGCGTGGCGAGGTCACGAATTTCTTGTTTCTGGGTTTCGAAATCGTATTCCGATAGACCGATGTAATCGAGCACCAGGTGCCCGACAGTGTTCCATTCGTGGTCTTCGGCCTGGTTGCCCAGCACCCGATAGGAGGCGCAAATGTGCTCGGCCATCTTCAGAATGGCCAGCAGATTTTTCAGCGGTGTATTACGCGACGACTCATCGCTGAAAATGGCCAGGGCATTGTGATGGTTGGCAATGGCCTGGGTGACATGTTCCGGCAGACGCCAGGACTTGGCGGTGTAATACCCGACCACGGCGTGGTTGGTGTTGTAGTGCTTGTTCTCGGTATCCACGACGCGGCATTCGGCGCTGGCACTGGCATAGGCCTGCTCCAGCACTTTCATGTAATCGGGGAATTTCTTGAGCATCAGCGGGATGCCGCAATCGTGGAACAGGCCCAGCGCATAAGCTTCATCACCGGCCTGGACACCGACGCGCTTGGCCAGGCTCAGGCAGGTCATCGCCACGTCCTGCGCCGTGTCCCAGAAACGGTTGAGGGTGACGATGGCGTCGTCGTTCAGCTCGCCCTTGATCGACTGCGCGTTGATCAGGTTGATGATCGAACGGCTGCCCAACAGGTTCACTGCACGCTGGATCGCGGTGATCTTGTTACTCAAGCCGTAGTAAGGCGAATTGACGATTTTCAGCAAGGCGCCGGAAAGCCCGGGGTCCTGGGAGATCAGCTTGGCGATCACCTCCAGGTCCGGGTCGGGCATATATTGCTCCATCTGCAGATCCACCATGATCTGCGGCTGGGGCGGCACACTGATGCCTTGCAGGGACTGTTGAATCTGTTCAGAAGACAGCTCTTGGGACATAAGTACGCACTCCGGGTCAGGCGGGGATTCTAACCCTTAAAAAGATCGATCCGACAGCCAGTCAAACTCAATCCATATGTGTGCGGGCTGGCGATGGCGTCATACGCGTTTCATCGTCCGTCAAACCCGCCACTCCCTCAACACGCTATACTCCCGCTCTTTTTTCCGGAGCGACGTCATGTCCCTGCCTAGCCTGCGCCTCAAAGCCAACGCCGACCGACGCCTGCGCAACGGTCACCTGTGGGTCTACAGCAACGAAATCGATGTAGCCGCCACCCCATTGCACGGTTTCAAGGCTGGCGATCAGGCGATCCTCGAAGCCGCTGGCGGCAAGACGCTGGGCATCGTTGCCATGAGCCCGAACAATCTGATCTGCGCCCGCCTGCTGTCGCGCGACATCAAGTTGCCGCTGGACAAGTCGCTGCTGGTGCATCGCCTGAACGTCGCCCTGTCGCTGCGTGATCGCCTGTTCGACAAGCCGTTCTATCGTCTGGTCTACGGCGACTCCGACCTGCTGCCAGGCCTGGTGGTCGACCGTTTCGGCGACATCCTGGTGGTCCAGATCGCTTCGGCGACCATGGAAGCTCACAAAGATGACGTGATCGCGGCGCTGACCCAAGTGCTCAAGCCGAGCGGCATCCTGTTCAAGAACGACTCCGCCGCCCGTGACGCCGAAGGCCTCAATCGTTACGTCGAAACCGTGTTCGGCCTGGTGCCGGAGTGGGTGGCGCTGGAAGAGAACGGCGTGAAGTTCGAAGCGCCAGTCATCCAGGGGCAGAAAACCGGCTGGTTCTACGACCACCGCATGAACCGCGCGCGCCTGGCACCTTATGCCAAAGGTAAACGCGTACTGGATTTGTACAGCTACATCGGCGGCTGGGGCGTGCAAGCGGCCGCTTTTGGCGCCAGTGAAGTGTTCTGCGTCGATGCTTCGGCCTTCGCCCTCGACGGCGTCGAGCGCAACGCCGCACTGAACGGCTTCGCCGAAAAAATGACCTGCATTGAAGGCGACGTGTTCGAAGCCCTCAAAGAGCTGAAAGCCAGCGAAGAGCGTTTCGACGTCATCGTGGCCGACCCTCCTGCCTTCATCAAACGCAAGAAAGACATGAAAAACGGTGAAGGCGCCTACCGTCGCCTGAACGAGCAAGCCATGCGCCTGCTCAGCAAGGACGGCATCCTGGTCAGCGCCTCGTGTTCGATGCACCTGCCGGAAGACGATCTGCAGAACATCCTGCTGACCAGCGCCCGTCATCTGGACCGCAACATCCAGATGCTCGAGCGCGGCGGTCAGGGACCGGATCACCCGGTACACCCGGCCATTGCCGAAACCCGCTACATCAAGAGCATCACCTGCCGTCTGCTGCCAAACAGCTGAGTACGTCGGTTTGACGGGGAGCCGACAGGCTCTCCGTCAGCCGTTCCAGCGCCGCGACATCCCCCCTTCCGCCCCATCGTCTTACTCTTGCAGTCCTACAGACTTGCAGGACGTTTCCCTGCATCTTTTATTTGAAAGAATATAACTTACAACACTGTTCCAAACCCAAGATCGCTCCGACAAAATTACTGGAATATTCCTACTTAATATCCTCTTGATAAGCGCCCATTACCGCCTATGATTGAGTTGTCACCTCGAAGTGACACTCACTATCAAATGACAAGGAGTCAACAACATGAAAGCAATTACTCTGGAAGCTAACAAAATCGCCAACCTGGCTTTTCTGGTTGCACCAAAAGCCCGCTAAGTAAATGAGACGCTGGGGAGTGCCGGCTACCCAGCGTGTTCTATGGCACCCGTCCAGAGCGAACCGTCCACCATGCAGATAAACCCATATCTATTCATACTTCCTCGCACGCCCGGCCAAATAGTCTGGGATTACAAAAACCACAAACAATTCGAACTGAATCTTGAATATTCAACCCGGCTTGCACAACTTATAGACGATCCCGAACTTTATAACAGCAACCATATAATAGACGCCCAACTTCTAAACAGCGGAATATTGACAACTTCGACACAACACACTCTTGAGTGGGGTTGGGATGAACTGTCGAAAATATTTCATATCGGCACCAAGAACATCCCCTGCGAACATATCCCGCAGGATATTCATGAATGGTCGAGACAATACCTGGATCATTGCA
This sequence comes from Pseudomonas sp. GM18, assembly GCF_000282195.1. Classification (GTDB taxonomy): domain Bacteria; phylum Pseudomonadota; class Gammaproteobacteria; order Pseudomonadales; family Pseudomonadaceae; genus Aquipseudomonas. Next base: position 61,422 of record NZ_AKJT01000062.1, on the reverse strand, counting down.
CTGAAGTGCTGGCAGTCCCCGCGCCGGATACCGAACGCCTGGCATGCGAGCTGATTGCCCTGCCAAAACCTTCCCGCCTGCCGGAAGACTCCCTTGCCAACGTTCTGATCAGCCGAAAAACCTGTCGCACCTTCACGGATGAAGCGGTTTCACTGAAAGAGGTTGGCACACTGCTTTACCTGTCCCTGGGTTACTTGCATGAGCGTGAAAACGATATCGATGAAACCCTGGTCGAAGGTCTCGATGCCCGACGCAGCAGCCCATCCGGCGGCGGGTTGAATGCCTGCGAAGGCTTTCTACATGTACATAACGTCAGCGGCCTGAAACCCGGGCTCTACGCCTACCATCCCACCGACCATGCACTGAGTTTCATCAACCCGGCACCTGACTCGCCACTGGGCCAGTTGCTGTGTGGGCAACATTTCATCAATAACCTGCCCGCGGGCCTGTTCATTACCGCTCGCTTCGACAAACTGTGGTGGAAATATGAACACTCGCGAGCCTACCGAATGGCCTTTGTGGAGGCCGGGCATATTTCTCAGACGTTCCAGTTGGTGGCCACTGCGCTGGGGTTGAACACCTGGCTGACCGGCGCACTGACGGACGATCAGGTCGAAACATTGCTGGGGCTCGAGAACAACGCAGAACAACCCTTGTTTTTTGTCGGCTGTGGTCACAGCGACGGGCAAGTGATGTGCAAGGAACTGAAAGATCTGCTGAGCACCCGGGAGTCGCAACAATGACCGACCCCATCATTGACTCGCAGGATCGCTCTGTTCCCCAGGCTCTTCGTTTCACCCTCGTCGACTGGAATACCCGCGCGTCGGTGCGATCCAGTGAGCATGACTATCTATTACCGCCAGACCTGGAGCAGCAACTGGAAACACGCCACTGGTTTCCACCGGGTTTCCTGACTTACCTGACTCACCCGGCCATCGAAGCGGCAGGTAAAGCCGTCGTCCATCGGCTGTCGGCCAATCATCTGGTGTACTTCCTCGATTACACCACCGTGCTCGAACATCGCATCGTCAACCGTTCAGTGGAAACCATCATCCACGGTGAATTGAAGGTCAACATTCCCTCACGGATGAAGACCGCTGCGCTTCAGCTCTATACCGACGAGGGTTATCACGCCCTGTTTTCCAATAGCCTTGCCGAGCAGGTTGCCGAGGTCTACGGGATCAGCCTGCGCCCGGTCATGCCCCACCGCATCACGCGATTGAGCACCCTGCTCGATCGCGCGCCCGAAGAACACAGGGCGCTGGCCTGGTTTCTCGTCGGGTTCGTGTCGGAAACAATCATTGCCAAGGAACTGCTCGAGGTCTGCCGTGACACCCTGGTGTCCAGCGTCCAGGCAATGCTCAGGGATCACCTCGCGGACGAGGCGCGCCACAGTCGCTATTTCTCAGAAGTGTTCCATTACCTGTGGCTGACGCTGAACAGCCGTCAACGCACGTTCGCCGCCAGGCTGCTGCTGGACAGCATCCGGGTTTTCTTCGAAGCCGATGAGCGTTGGCTGCGGGAAAGCCTGCACAGCGCGGGTGTCGACGGGACCGTCGTCACGGAGATTCTCGGTGAACTGGCCAGCCGCCAAGCCACCCTCCAGCGTGCGCGATCCGGTGCAGGCGCGACGCTTCAGGCTTTGAAAAAGGCCGGGGTCTTCGACCTGCCTTACAACCGGCAACTGTTCATGAAGGCAGGACTTATCGATGGATAAAGGAAGCGATACATCCAGTGTCGAAAAACGTCGGGCCACGTTCATTCTGTTGATGACAATGACGCTGCTCGGCGTCTTCCCTCTCGATGTGGTGCTCCCGTCCTTTCCCGATCTTTCCGACTACTTTCGGACCTCGCCGTCCGAGATTGCCCTGTCCGTCAGTGTGTTCGCCATTGGTCTGGCATTGTCCGTAGTGCTGGTCGGGCCGTTGTCAGACTTGTGGGGACGCAAGAAGCTGCTGCTGGCAGGTATCGCAATCGCGGTGGTCGGTGCGACGGGTTGCCTGGTTTCCAGCGAATACAGCTGGTTTTTGTTCTTTCGCGTGATCCAGGCGGTTGGTTGCGGATCCTTCGTGCTATCCCAAGCACTGGTTCAGGACTTATTCGTCGGCAAGGAGCAGGAGCGAATCAGAATCTGGATGGTGACGGGTGGCGGGGTGTTCATTTCAATATCCCCCCTGTTGGGGACCTGGTTGCAGTTGCAGATGGGCTGGCAGGGCAGCTTTTATGTGTTTATAACGCTGGCCGTCATTGTTTGGCTTAAAGCCTGCGTTCTGCTTGACGAAACCCCACACCTTCACGTTGTGTCGCATGGACGGTTTTTCAGTGCCTATCGGCGCGTGTGCTCGGATCGACGCTTCATGGGTTACTGGCTGATCTCTGCCTTGGCCTTCGCCTGCCATTTTTCGTTCATTGTCATTTCCCCGATCATCTTCATGGAGCGTCTGGCGCTTTCGCCATACGAATTTGCCTGGGCGCTATTGCTGTATGGCGTCGCCTATGTGTTTGGCGGGATTGTCGCCAGCGCCCTGCATCGGCACCTGCAGGCCAATACACAGATAGTCATCGGTCTGGGGCTGATCGCTTTGTCAGGGTTGGTCATGCTGTGGCTGGCGGATCAGTTCGGGCTCTCCGCTACGGCGGTGCTGATACCCATGCTGATTTGTACAGCAGGCACCACCATTGCCAGACCAATCGCCAACTCCAAAGCCATGAGTCTCTACCCACAGAATGCCGGAACGTCTACCTCGGTCGGTGGCGTGCTGATTTTCATGTGCGGTGGAGTCATCAGCGTGGTCATCAATCTCGTTTCCGAGGACCTGACCACAGCGCTCGCCTTGTGCTACTTGACCTTGAGTGCCGTGGGTCTTGGCCTGAATGTAATGATCACACGGCGGCATCTGGCGCTGAAGGCAGGTTGATACCTGCCGGTCGTCATCCCGTGCGTTGTGTCGGTACCGGATCAACACTTTCCGGCATTCCCTCCTGACGCCAGCGGTGTAGAATCGCGAGATTCATCGCCAGTCATCCCCCGGCGGGTTTATGAGCTCAAGCTGAAGCGCGCGGCGATCCCGCAAAGTTATCGGCAACTTCCGGACACACGGCCATTTCTGAGTGTTCCAGACGTCAATAGAAGCTCACTTCCCTTTTGATACCTGATTTGCCGCCCGGAGTGCTCCATGCCTGATTACCGCTCGAAAACATCCACCCACGGTCGCAACATGGCCGGTGCTCGCGCTCTGTGGCGCGCCACGGGGATGAAAGATGACGACTTCAAGAAGCCGATCATCGCCATTGCCAACTCCTTTACCCAGTTCGTACCGGGCCACGTGCACCTCAAGGACCTGGGTCAACTGGTCGCTCGTGAAATCGAACGGGCCGGCGGCGTAGCCAAAGAATTCAACACCATCGCCGTGGATGACGGCATCGCCATGGGCCACGACGGCATGCTCTATTCGCTGCCGAGCCGCGAGATCATCGCCGACTCCGTCGAATACATGGTTAACGCCCACTGCGCCGACGCCATCGTCTGCATCTCCAACTGCGACAAGATCACCCCTGGCATGCTGATGGCCGCCCTGCGCCTGAACATCCCGGTGATCTTCGTATCTGGCGGCCCGATGGAAGCCGGCAAGACCAAACTGGCCAGCCACGGTCTCGACCTGGTCGACGCCATGGTAATCGCCGCCGACTCCAGCGCCTCTGACGAGAAGGTCGCCGAGTACGAGCGTAGCGCCTGCCCTACTTGCGGCTCCTGCTCCGGCATGTTCACCGCCAACTCGATGAACTGCCTGACCGAAGCACTCGGTCTCGCGTTGCCGGGCAACGGTTCGACCCTGGCCACCCACAGCGATCGCGAACAGCTGTTCCTGCAAGCCGGCCGCACCATCGTCGAGCTGTGCAAGCGCTACTACGGCGAGAACGATGAGTCGGTATTGCCGCGCAACATCGCCAACTTCAAGGCGTTCGAAAACGCCATGACCCTGGACATCGCCATGGGCGGTTCCACCAACACCATCCTGCACTTGCTGGCCGCGGCCCAGGAAGCCGAGATCGATTTCGACCTGCGCGACATCGACCGCCTCTCCCGCCATGTACCGCAACTGTGCAAGGTCGCGCCGAACATCCAGAAGTACCACATGGAAGACGTGCACCGTGCTGGCGGGATTTTCAGCATCCTCGGCTCCCTGGCCCGTGGCGGCCTGTTGCACACCGACCTGCCGACCGTACACAGCAAGACCATGGCCGAAGGTATCGCCAAGTGGGACATCACCCAGACCAACGACGAAGCGGTGCATCACTTCTTCAAGGCCGGTCCTGCGGGCATCCCGACGCAAACCGCGTTCAGCCAGTCGACCCGTTGGGAAACCCTGGACGACGACCGTGAAAACGGCTGCATCCGCAGTGTCGAACACGCTTACTCGAAAGAGGGCGGCCTCGCCGTTCTGTACGGCAACATCGCGCTGGACGGTTGCGTGGTGAAAACCGCCGGTGTCGACGAGTCGATCCACGTCTTCGAAGGCAACGCGAAGATCTTCGAAAGCCAGGACAGCGCCGTACGCGGCATCCTCGCCGACGAAGTGAAGGCCGGCGACATCGTGATCATTCGTTACGAAGGCCCTAAAGGCGGCCCGGGCATGCAGGAAATGCTCTACCCGACCTCTTACCTGAAATCCAAAGGCCTGGGCAAAGCCTGCGCCCTGCTCACCGACGGCCGTTTCTCCGGCGGTACTTCGGGCCTGTCCATCGGCCACGCTTCGCCAGAAGCCGCTGCCGGCGGCGCGATCGGTCTGGTGCAGGATGGCGACAAGGTCCTGATCGACATCCCGAACCGCTCGATCAACCTGTTGATCAGCGACGAAGAACTGGCCGCGCGCCGGGTCGAGCAGGACAAGAAAGGCTGGAAGCCGGTGGAAAAACGTCCACGTAAAGTGACCACCGCTCTGAAAGCCTATGCCCTGTTGGCGACCAGCGCCGACAAAGGTGCCGTGCGTAACAAAGCGATGCTCGACGGGTTGTAATACTTAGCCGTCGAACAAAAAAAATGCCCCGCCAAGTGCGGGGCTGATCGTTCCCACGCTCCCGCGTGGGAATGCCTCAAGGGACGCTCTGCGTCCAGTGACGCGGAGCGTCACGGGCTGCATTCCCACGCAGACGGTTCGACGCCTCGACGTGGGAACGATCATTACAGCGTTTATTGAATCTCTTCAGGCTTGACGATCACCCAGTTCTTGTCCGCCGTCACCGCCAGCCCTTCTTTGGCCTGGGCCTCAGCGTTCTTGGCCATCATGCCGTTAATCTGGGTCATGTACTTGTCTTTGCGGTTGACCCACAAGTGGATGCCGCCCTTGGACACGTCGACGCTGTGGAACAGCATGTAACCGTCGCTGCTCGGGGTATCGCCGCCCACCAGGACCGGTTTCTTCCACTGATCGATGTAGGTCAGGATGGCCGCCTGCTTGCCGGCCATCCAGGTGGCCGGGGTCCACAGGTACGGAGTCAGTTCCAGGCCCAGGTTAGCCTTCTCGTCATACTTGCCGGCGGTGACTTGCTTGCGCGCCGTGGTCAACTCACCGGTCTTGCGGTCCTTGAGCAGCAGGGACACGCCAATTACGTTCTGCGGTTTGACGTTGTAGCCGTACTTCGGATCGGAGGCGACCATGCGCACCAGCTCTTCGGAAGCGGCGGTCATCACGTAGACCTCGATGCCGTTCTCCATCAGCTTGTTGTAGAGCTCTTTCTGACCGGTGAAGATTTTCGGCGGGTTGACGTCGATGGTCTTGACCACGTCGCCATCGTAATAAGTGCTCGGCACCGGTTTGCCAGAGGCCATCAGCTCATCGACGTTGCCCTTGAGCTCCTGAAGCGTGAAGCCGGAAAACACTTGGGCGACCCATGGGTAGCAAACCATGTCGTCGATTTCGCAGAGGCGATAGTAGTAGCTGAACAGGCTTTCCTTATGGTCGGCGGTGTCCTTGAACGGCATCAGTTTCAGGGAGGGATCGAGGCTCTCGCGAGTGATCAGGCCCTTGTTCTCCATGAACGGCAGCAACGACTCTTCGAGGTCGTAGCGGTAACTGGTGTTGTCCATGTCGAACACCGCGAAGTTACCCTTGTTGGCATTGGCCGCGATCATCGCGTCCAGCGCCTTGGCCTGATCCGCCGGCCAGTGCTGTAAATCGGTGGCGAAGACCTGCCCGGCAAGGCCCAGGCCAAAACCCAATCCCAGTGCAGCAGCAAGAAATTTCGGTACAAGCTTCATCGGCGTTTCTCCCTGATTGAAAGAGATCGACGCTAACAAATAAGTGTGACAGTCCTCGCCTGCCCACGACCGCTTACATCCTGATTCCGTCAGCAGCATTCCTCATAGCGTCATCGGCTTATTCCAAAAACGACAGTCAACCGCTGTTTTTGATATTAATTCATTACATATCAAGCTGTTAGGCTTACCGGTTCGCAGTCACACACGAAGGTGGCTGGCACAAGTCTATGGAGCCTCTATGAATCTGCCGCTGATACTCAATCTGCTGGTGTTCCTCGCCTTGCTCATTGGCCTGGCGCAAACCCGTCACACCACCTGGAGCCTGGCCAAGAAGGTGCTGCTGGCGCTGGTACTGGGCGTGATCTTCGGTGCCTCCCTGCACACCATTTATGGTGCGGGCAACCCGGTGCTGAAAGCCTCGATCGGCTGGTTCGATCTGGTGGGCAACGGTTATGTGCAGTTGCTGCAAATGATCGTGATCCCGCTGGTGTTCGCTTCGATCCTCAGTGCCGTGGCCCGTCTGCACAACGCTTCGTCGCTGGGCAAGATCAGCTTCCTGACCATCGGCACGCTGCTGTTCACCACCGCCATTGCGGCGCTGATCGGCATCGGCCTGACCAACCTGTTCGGCCTCACGGCTGAAGGCCTGGTCGCCGGCACTCAGGAAATGGCTCGCCTGCAAACCATCCAGACCGACTATGCGGGCAAGGTCGCCGACCTGAATGTGCCGCAACTGTTGTTGTCGTTCATCCCGCAGAACCCGTTCGCCGACCTCGCTCGCGCCAAACCGACGTCGATCATCAGCGTGGTGATCTTCGCCGCATTCCTTGGGGTCGCGGCGCTGCAATTGCTCAAGGATGATGTCGAGAAAGGTCAGAAAGTGATCAACGCCATCGACACCCTGCAAGCCTGGGTGATGCGCCTGGTGCGCCTGGTGATGAAGCTGACCCCATACGGCGTGTTGGCGCTGATGACCAAAGTGGTCGCCGGCTCCAACCTGCAAGACATCATCAAGCTCGGCAGTTTCGTGGTGGTGTCCTACATCGGCCTGGGCCTGATGTTTGTGGTCCATGGCGTGCTGGTGTCGGCCGCCGGGATCAACCCGTTGCGCTTCTTCCGCAAAATCTGGCCGGTGCTGACGTTCGCCTTCACCAGCCGCTCCAGCGCCGCCACCATTCCGCTGAGCATCGAAGCCCAGACCAGCCGTTTGGGTATTCCACAGTCCATCGCCAGTTTCGCCGCCTCGTTTGGCGCGACCATTGGCCAGAACGGTTGTGCCGGTCTGTACCCGGCGATGCTGGCGGTGATGGTTGCGCCGACCGTGGGCATCAACCCGCTGGACCCGCTGTGGATCGCGACACTGGTGGCGATTGTGACGCTGAGCTCGGCCGGTGTGGCCGGGGTCGGTGGTGGCGCGACCTTCGCCGCGTTGATCGTGCTGCCGGCCATGGGCTTGCCGGTGTCACTGGTGGCGTTGCTGATTTCGGTTGAACCGCTGATCGACATGGGTCGTACGGCGCTGAACGTCAGTGGCTCGATCACCGCCGGGGCGATCACCAGCCAACTCATGCAGCAGACGGATAAAGCGCTGTTGGATGCGGATGAGCATGAGGCGTTGGCGCAGGCTTGATTAGCGCCTGTTACTGATCGTTCCCACGCTCCCGCGTGGGAATGCCTCAAGGGACGCTCCGCGTCCAGTGACGCGGAGCGTCACGGGCTGCATTCCCACGCAGAGCGTGGGAACGATCTATGTGCGCTCCCACACCTCAAAGCTATACGCCGGCTTATCACTCTCCGCCGGATTCGGAACATTCGACACCAGTTTCCACTGGTTCAAATCAAACTCCGGGAACCACGCATCCCCTTCCGGGCTCAGCGCCACGCGGGTCAGGTAAAGCCGATCGGCCTGCTCCAGACCTTGCGCATACAACTGCGCGCCACCAATCAGCATCAACTCATCGACACCCTGCTCCCGTGCCCATTCCTCGGCGCGAATCACCGCTGCCTGCAGCGACGGATAAACCTCCGCGCCTTCCAGCTGCAGATCCGCCTGACGACTGACCACGATGTTCAACCGCCCCGGCAGCGGACGACCGAGGGAATCCCAGGTCTTGCGCCCCATGATGATCGGCTTGCCAAGGGTGGTGGCCTTGAAGTATTTGAAGTCCCCCGGCAAGTGCCAGGGCATGCTGTTATCGACGCCGATCACGCGGTTTTCACCGAGGGCTGCGATCAGGCTGAGGGGGAGTGATTTAGTCATGCCGGCGAGGATACCAGAGCCTCCCTTACCCCGATAAGCGTCACAGCGGTTATGCTCATCGCTCAATTAAGCGACGGGATGCCGCGTGACTGAACTGACGCCCCTGCAAAACCTCTGGCTGAGCGAAACCATCCGCCTGCGTGAAGAACACGCCGGCCCCCTGGATGATCTGGAAGCCAACCGAGTCGCCCGTAGCGCCGGCGGCGACCTGCCGACGCGCATTCAATGCCGCGCCCGGTGGCTGGCCGAGCGCGACGGGCAGACCCGCGCCCTCAAACACTGGCTGCAAGGCGCGCGACTGGCGCTGATCGTACTCGCCGTGCTGGCCGTGATCAGCGGCGCCGGCCTGGCGTTGGCCGCGCTGGGCGACGGCCAGACCCCGGTCAATGTGTTCTGGGCCTTGGGCAGCCTGCTGGGGCTGAACCTGATTCTGCTGTTGAGCTGGGCCCTGGGCCTGGTGTTCGCCGGCGAACAGGGCGCCGCCCTCGGACGCTTGTGGTTGTGGCTCAGTGAAAAACTCGCCCGCGATGCCAACGCCGCGCAACTGGCGCCGGCCCTGCTGCTGTTGCTGCAACGGCAGAAACTCAATCGGTGGGCGCTGGGTGTGCTGGTCAACGGCTTGTGGTTGTTGGCGATGCTCAGTGCCTTGGTGATGCTGCTGACGCTGATGGCGACCCGGCGTTATGGCTTCGTCTGGGAGACCACCATCCTCAGCGCCGACACCTTCGTCGCCATGACCCAGGCCCTCGGCGCCCTGCCAGCCTTGCTCGGCTTCAGTGTGCCCAGTGTGGAGATGATCCGCGCCAGCGGCGATGCCGCGCTGAACATCGAAAGCGCCCGCCAGGCCTGGGCGGCGTGGCTGGTGGGCGTACTGCTGGTATACGGCGTGTTACCGCGTCTGTTGCTCGCATTGTTCTGCCTGTGGCGCTGGAAAACCGGCCAAGCAACCTTGCATCTGGATTTGAACCTGCCCGGCTACGCCCAACTGCGCGAGCGGTTGATGCCCACCAGCGAACGCCTGGGCATCAACGATGCCGCGCCTGAGCAACTTCAACGGTTTGAAAACGCAGCCAGCGATCTGCAAAGCGATGGTGCGCTGTTGGTGGCCATCGAGCTGGACGATCAACGCCCCTGGCCGCCGCAGCTACCGAAAAGCGTCAACGACGCCGGCATCCTCGACAGCCGCGAGTCCCGGCACAAACTGCTCGAACAGCTGAGTCGCTTTCCTCCGGCCCGGCTGGCCATCGCCTGCGATCCGAGGCGTTCGCCGGACCGTGGCAGCCTGGCGCTGATTGCCGAACTGGCTCGCAGCGCCACCGCCACCCGCGTGTGGTTGCTGCAAGCGCCGCCCGGCGAAGCGCTGGACGCCGAACGCTTGGGCGACTGGCATGTTGCGCTACAACAACTGGACCTGCCATTCGCCGATTGCGCACCGTTGAACTGGCTGGAGACGGGTCATGACTGATGCCTGGAAACAGCCGTTGAAACTCGCCGTGGTCGGCCACACCAACGTCGGCAAAACCTCATTGCTGCGAACACTGACGCGGGATGTCGGTTTCGGCGAAGTGTCCCATCGCCCCAGCACCACGCGCCACGTCGAAGGCGCGCGATTGTCGGTGGACGGCGAACCATTGCTCGATCTGTTCGACACGCCGGGGCTGGAAGATGCCATCGCCCTGCTCGACTACCTCGAGCGCCTGGAGCGGCCCGGCGAACGCCTCGATGGCCCGGCGCGACTGACACGCTTCCTTGAGGGCAGCGAAGCCCGGCAGCGCTTCGAACAGGAAGCCAAGGTGTTGCGGCAATTGCTCGCCTCGGATGCCGGCCTCTACGTGATCGACGCCCGGGAGCCAGTATTGGCGAAGTACCGCGACGAACTGGAAGTGCTGGCCAGTTGCGGCAAACCGCTGCTGCCGGTGCTGAATTTTGTCAGCAGCGCCCAGCAGCGCGAACCGGATTGGCGTGAAGCCCTGGCGCGATTGGGCTTGCATGCCTTGGTGCGGTTCGACAGCGTCGCGCCGCCGGAAGATGGCGAACGCCGACTGTATGAAAGCCTTGCGCTGCTGCTGGAAAATTCCCGCGGACAACTGGAGCGCCTGATCGCCGATCAGCAGGCCCAACGCCTGGCCCGTCAGCAGAGTGCAGCGCAGCTGATTGCCGATTTATTGATCGATTGCGCCGCCTGCCGCCGTAGTGTCGCCAGCGAGGCGGAGCAGGAACAGCAAGCGATCAGCGAATTGCGTAAAGCAGTGCGTCAGCGCGAACAACGTTGCGTCGAAGCCTTGCTCAAGCTCTACGCCTTCCGCCCACAGGACGCGGCGGCCAGTGACCTGCCGCTGCTCGATGGCCGCTGGGGCGATGACTTGTTCAACCCGGAAACCCTGAAACAGCTCGGTGTGCGGGTCGGCGGCGGCATCGCGGCCGGCGCGGCGGCCGGGGCCGGAGTCGATTTGCTGGTGGGCGGCCTGACCCTCGGCGTGGCCGCACTGGCCGGTGCGATTGCCGGCGGCGCCCTGCAAACCGCCCGCAGTTACGGCAGCCGCCTGCTGGGCAAGATCAAAGGCCAGCGGGAATTGACCGTCGACGACAGCGTGCTGCGGCTGTTGGCCTTGCGTCAGCGGCAATTGCTGCAAGCCCTGAACCGGCGCGGGCATGCGGCGATGGACAGCATTCAAGTCGCCACACCACAGGACAAAACCTGGCGCGAAGGCAAACTGCCGGAAGCACTGAACAAGGCGCGGGCGCATCCGCAGTGGTCGTCGCTTAATCCTCATTCAAAGGTGAATCAGGCGGAGCGGCAGGAGCAGGTTGAGGTGTTGGCGCAGCAGTTGTAGACCTTGGGTAATTGAGGCGCTTGGGCGGCTCCCATCGAGCCTCGGTCCCACACTTCTACGCGGCCAACAGGCGCAACGCCTTTTCCTTCAACACATCCAGATCAATTACCGGCACCCACATCTGCTTGGCCAACTCATCCCACTGACGCATCCGCAAACTGACGGCACACAACGGGTCCTGCTCGAAGGCTTCGGCCTCGGTGACACTCATCACCCCGCCCTGATACTCCAGCGTCCGCCGACTGGCTTCGCTCAAACGCTCGTAGTACCCAGGCTCTTTGAGCGTCAGATAACGCTTGGCCTGCACGTGATATTCCACCAGCCGCACCATGCGTTCGCTGAAGCCGGCCCGACGCAAATATTCGGCGCCCAAACGCTCATGGCTGACCACACCAAAGCCACCCATGCTCTCGGCCCCCTCGGCACAGAGGTGCCCAATGTCGTGAAAGAACGCCGCCAGCACCACTTCATCATCGAAGCCCTCGGCCATCGCCAGTTCGGCCGCCTGCGACATGTGCTCGATCTGCGACACCGGTTCGCCGATGTAGTCGTTGTCGCCAAACCGTTCGTATAGAGCAAACACCTCGGCAATCACTTGCTGATGGCGGTCCATCAACCGTCTCCCAGTAAAGTCGCGACATTACGCTCAGCCAGCGCCGGCCCGACGCTCATGCCGACACCTGAGTGCATCAGCGCCACGCTCACCCCCGGCATCGGCCGCAGAAAGGAGAACGGCCCCGGCCCGCGTGAACCGTAAACACCCTGCCAGCGCTCGACCACTTGCACCTTGCAACCCAAGGTTTGTTCGGCCAGTTCGAGCATCCAGTCGTCCACCTGCTCGGCATTGAACGGTGACGGATCGCTGCCGTAATGATGGGAGTCGCCGATGATCAACTCACCGTACGGTGTCGGGCTGATCAGCAGGTGAATGCCGTTTTCATGCAGATGAGGCGCCTCGCGCCGAATCTGCGCCTGTACCGCGGCCGCTTCCGGCAAATCGGCGAAAGCGCCGTAGTGCACGCAACTCAGACCGGTGAGCAGTGCGTGTTGTAGGTTGAGGTTGATCTGCGGCCGGGCGCGGAGCATTTGCAGGCGGCAGATTTGTGGGTTGAGTTCGGCAATCGGCTCGGCCAGCAAGGTTTGATAATCGTGACCGGAGCAAACGATGATCTGCTCGGCGCTGAAGGTGCCGGCGGTGCTGTGCAAGCGGCCCGACTCAATGTCGCGCACCAGGGTGGAAAAGTGAAACTCGACGCCCAACTCGCGGCGCAGGTAGTCGATCAATGCCGGGATTGCCTCGCGGGAATACAGTTGCTGGTCGTCCATGCCGTGCAACGCGGCGCGATGATGGCTGAACTGACCGCCGTATAAATCCCGCAACGCTGAACCACGCAGCAGGTCGACGCGGTAACCGTGCTCTACGGCACGCCCGGCGCAGAAGGCTTCCAGCAGGTGCTCTTCCGCTTCGGTACGAGCGAACAAGTACGAGCCGTTGCGCTTGAGGTGCAGGCCGGCGAGCTCTGCCCATTGGCCCCAGATTTCTCGACTGGCCCTGGCCAGTTCCAGCATGGGTCCCGGTGGTTGGCCGGTGACCAGTGCCTGCCCGAAGTTGCGCACTGATGCGCCCAATGGTGTGGCGCTGCGCTCGAAGACTTTGACCTTGAGGCCGCGCCTGGCGGCGGCATAGGCGTGGGACAGGCCGAGAATGCCGGCGCCGACGATCAGCATGTCGTTGTGTTGTGTCATGGAGTTCCCCAATGATCGTTCCCATGCTCAGCGTGGGAATGAATCCCGTGACGCTCTGCGTCACAGGGGACGCGGAGCGTCCTTTGCTGCATTCCCACGCAGAGCGTGGGAACGATCGGTGGTGCTTACTTGGCAACCACTTTCTCGGACTTGCCGTCATAGCGCTTGCGCCATTCGGTGAGGATCTCGTCGCGATTCTTCGAGGCCCAGGCAAAGTCGTTCTTGATCAGGCGCTGCTCATAGTCCGCCGGCAATTCGGTCTGCGGCTTGGCGATACCCGGTTGCGCGAGCACCGCGAAGTTCTCTTTATAAAGCTCCATCGCCGCCGGGCTTGCGGAGAAGTCGGCCAGCTTCTTCGCCGCGTCTTCATGCGGTGTGCCTTTGATCACGGCGGTCGCTTCGATCTCCCAGCCCAGGCCTTCTTTCGGCAGGATGATGTCCAGCGGCGCGCCTTGGCGCTTCAACTGAACAGCCGGGTATTCGAAGGAAATGCCGATCGGGAATTCACCGGCAGCGGCGAGTTTGCACGGCTTGGAACCGGAGTGAACGTACTGGCCGATGTTCTGGTGCAGATCATCCATGTACTGCCAGCCCTGTTTCTCGCCGAAGGTTTGCAGCCAGGCGCTGACGTCGAGGAAACCGGTGCCGGACGAGGCCGGGTTGGGCATGACGATCTTGCCTTTGTACTCAGGCTTGGTCAGGTCCTGCCAGCTCACGGGTTTGCTCAGGCCCTGCTTTTCGGCTTCGACGGTGTTGAAGCAAATGGTCGCCGCCCACACGTCCATGCCGACCCAGGCCGGTGGGTTAGCGGCATCACGGTAGTTGCCGCCGATCTTGGCCAGGTCCTTCGGCGCGTAGCTTTGCAGCATGCCTTGCTGATCGAGGATCGCCAGGCTCGACGCCGCCAGGCCCCACACCGCATCGGCTTGCGGGCGGGCTTTTTCGGCCAGCAGTTTGGCGGTGATGATGCCAGTGGAATCACGCACCCACTTGATCTCGACGTCCGGGTTGGCCTTCTCGAAGGCCTCTTTGTAGGTCTTCAGTTGTTCGGCTTCGAGGGCTGTGTACACCGTCAACTCGGTTTTCGCAGCGAAGGCGTTCAGGCTGAAAGCGGTGAGGACAGCAGCGGCCAGGGCCAAGGGCTTGAACATGGTGCAATTCCTGTGTGAGTTGAAGGTGTGAATCAAAGACCGGGCGCGATCTGCCGCCAGGCCTGGGAGCGGCGCAATAAACCGCGCGAGGCCCAGGCCAGCAGCAGGGACACGCCCGCCGAGGTGAACAGAATCAGGGTCGACATCGCCGCCGCGCCGCCGACGTTGCCGGCGTCGTCCATGTTCAGCACCGCGACCGCCGCGAGGATGGTGTCGGGGCTGTAGAGGAAGATCGCCGCCGAGACGGTGGTCATGGCCGAAACGAACAGGTAGCGCACGATGTCCAGCAGCGCCGGCAGGCAGATCGGCACGGTGACCCGCAGGTAGTGCCGATACAGCGGCGCCTTGAGCGACAGCGCGGCGGCTTCGAACTCAGCGTCGAGCTGACGCAGCGCGGTGGTGGCGGTCATTTGCGCGGTGGTCAAATAGTGAGCAATGGTGCAGACCACCAGCAGGCTCATGCTGCCGTACAGCACATGCAACGGGTTGCCAGTGAGGTTGAAGAAGAAGACGTAACCCAGCCCCAGCACCAGACCCGGCACCGCCATCGGTACGAAACTGAGCATGCGCAACGTCAGATTCAGCCCACGCTGGCCACGGGTTTTCTCCATCAGGTACGCGCCGGTTAAGATCAGCACGCTGCCGATCAACGCCGTGCACAGCGCCATTTTCACGCTGTTGCCATAGGCCAGCCAGCCACCGCCCGCAGTGTCGTTGAACTGGTAATGGTTGAGTGACAGCGACAGGTTGTACGGCCAGAACTTCACCAGCGACGAGTACACCGCCATGCCGAACACCAGCAGCAACATCGCGCAGATCAGCAGCACGATGGCCAGATAACAACCGTCGCGCAGCGTCGACGGCGCCGGTTGAAACACTTGCGCCCGACCGCTCATGGAGTCGCCGTGACGCCGACGCAGCCAGGCGTCGACACCAAAGCTGAACAGCGCCGGCAGCAGCAGGACCATACCGATCAGTGCGCCGCGACCGAATTGTTGCTGACCGACCACCGCTTTGTAGGCTTCCAGCGCCAGCACTTGATAGTCGCCACCGACCACCACGGGCACACCGAAGTCGGTGATGGTCAGGGTGAACACCAGACAGAACGCCGCGAACACCGCCTGACGGGTCGCCGGCCAAGTGATGCTGCGAAAGGCTTTCGCCGGGCTGGCGCCCATGCTGGAGGCGGCATCGAACAGTCGCGCATCCGCCAGGGACAACGCCGACAGCAAAATCATCAAGGCGTGTGGGAAGGTGTAGATGACCTCGCCGAGCACAATGCCCCAGAAGCCGTAGATGTTGTCCGAGAGCAGACTGCGCAACAGGCCCTGATTACCGAACAGATAAACCAGCGCAATCCCCGGCAACATCGACGGCGCCATCAACGGCAGCAGCGACATACCGCGCCAGATACCTTTGCCGGGAATCAACGTGCGTTGCAGGGCGTAGGCAAACAGGTAGGCCAGCGGTACGACAATCACCGCCACGCTGAGGGAAACTTTCAGGCTGTTACCGAGCAACCAATGGAAATTCGCACTGGTCAGTAATTCACGGGCAGCGACCAGACCGCCGCCCTGCCCGGCCTGCGAACTGAACCCGCGCCAGAAGATCGCCAGCAACGGCATCAACACCGCCACGCCGAGCAATACCAGCAACAGCACTTTGCCGCCGACCACGAACAGCCGGTCGCCGATCTCGGCACGGGAGGTCTGCCGAACCTGCTTGCGCGGTATCGGCAGCGCGATGTTCGCGCTCATCAGGCAAACACCTGCAGACTGCGCGGCGGCAAGGCGACCATGATTTGCTGGGCACCGAGACGCGGCATGGCTTCCGGCGCCAATTCCGCCAGCAATGCATGACCTGGCAATTGATCGAGTTCGAAGCTCATGCGGCAGCGGTTGCCGAGAAAAGTGATCTCGCGAACCTTGGCCGGGAACAGGTTTTCTTCGTGAACCAGCGGGTTGACGTTGATCGCTTCGGGGCGGCAGAACAACCGGCCCGACGTGGTTTTCGCACTGCCTTCGGCCAGGCGCATGTGCATCCCGCCGACCTGGGCATGGCTGTCGCTGCTACGGCGAAACGGCAGCCAGTTGCCCTGACCGACGAACTCCGCCACAAACGGTGTGGCCGGGCGGTCATAGATGTCCTGCGGCGTGGCGTATTGCTCGACCTTGCCATTATTCATCACGGCGATGCGGTCGGCCATCAGCATGGCTTCGTCCTGATTGTGGGTAACCATCAGGGTGGTGATGCCGAGGTTGCGCTGCAGTTGGCGCAACTCGGTGCACAGATGCTCGCGAACCCGGGCGTCGAGTGCCGACATCGGCTCGTCCAGTAGCAACAAGGACGGCGCCGGAGCCAAGGCCCGAGCCAGGGCCACCCGTTGTTGCTGACCACCGGACAACTGGCCGGGGTATTTTTTCTCACTGCCGATCAGGCCGACCAGCTCCAGCATCTGACCGACGCGCTGGCGCACTTCATCGCGACCGCTGCCGGCGAGGCCGTAGGCAATGTTCGCCTCGACGGTGAGATTGGGGAACAGCGCGTAGGACTGGAAGAGAATGCCGTAGTCCCGGGCTTGAGGTGCCAAGTGGGAAACGTCGCGATCGCCAAGGTACAACTCGCCGCTGTCCTGGCGCTCAAGGCCGGCGATGCAGCGCAGCAAGGTGGTTTTGCCACAGCCCGACGGCCCCAGCAGACACACCAGTTCACCGGCTGCCACGTCGAGGGAAACGTTATCCAGCGCGGTGAACGCGCCGAAGCGTTTCTGCACGCCGCGCACTTTCATCGGCGCACCGGGGTTGGTCAGGGCAGTTGCGATCGAGTGGTTCATGGACAGGCCTCATCAAGCAGATGAGGGCCATCCTAGGTTTGCAATGCGTCCGTCATGTGGCAACGAGGCAAAAACGGCCGATAGTGGTATTCAAGGATTTGGGTTCAGCACTGATCTAAACCGGAGCCATTTCCTGCGCCAACCCGAGAAACGCCGCCGGCAACCGCGCGCCTTTCCTCTCTTTGAGGCAGTACAAATACTCGGGAATCTGCGGCGCATTCTCGAGGGTCAGCACCCGCAATTGTGGATCGTGCGGCACTTCCTGCCGGGCGATGATGCTGATGCCGATGTTGCGCAACACCGCTTCACGAATCGACTCGCGACTACCAATCTCCAGCAGTGGCCCGAAACTCACTCCCGCGCTGGCCAGCAACTCTTCGGTCAAGCGCCGGGTGGTCGAGCCCGACTCGCGCATCAACAAGGTGTGCCCCGCCAACGCACTGAGCGGTACATGATCATGCACCGCCAGCGGATGATTGCGATGCACCGCCAACACCAGCGGATCGCTGCCGAGCACCCGGCGGATCAGCCGCGCATCGTCGAGCAACTGCGAGGACGCGGCGACATCGACCCGGTAATCCTCCAGCGCCTCGAGCACCTGTTGGGAATTGCCGATTTCCACCGACACTTCCACCTGCGGCAAGCGCTCGCGAAAGGTCTTCACCAGATCGAGGATGTAATACGGCGCCGTGGCGGCAATGCGCAACGTGCCCTGGACCTGACCGCTGTTGCGCAGGAAGAACTCGATATCGGCTTCCTGCTGCAACAGCGCCTTGACCATCGGCAACAGCCGCGCGCCTTCGTCGCTGACGCTGAGGCGGCGGCCGCCACGGTAGAACAGCTCCACCGAATACTGGCTTTCCAGGTGCCGGATCTGGGTCGTCACC
The DNA here is from genome assembly GCF_000282195.1 of Pseudomonas sp. GM18. Taxonomy (GTDB): domain Bacteria; phylum Pseudomonadota; class Gammaproteobacteria; order Pseudomonadales; family Pseudomonadaceae; genus Aquipseudomonas. The sequence continues at coordinate 43,452 of NZ_AKJT01000062.1, read as the reverse complement.
GTCGGTTGGCTCAGGCCGAGCTTTTTCGCCGCCAGGGTAATGCTGCCCAGCCGGGCCACCATGTAAAACGCCTTCAGCTCGGCACTCAGCACACCCGCCCCTCATCGTCTATTTGCGCAACAGGCGCAAACCGTTGAACACCACCAACAGGCTCACGCCCATGTCGGCGAACACCGCCATCCACATGGTGGCGATCCCGGCGAAGGTTACCCCAAGAAAGATCGCTTTGATGACCAATGCCAGGGCAATGTTCTGTTTGAGGATATTCGAGGTCTGTCGCGACAGGCGGATGAAAGCCGGGATCTTGCGCAGATCGTCGTCCATCAGGGCGACATCGGCGGTTTCGATGGCGGTATCGGTACCGGCCGCCGCCATGGCGAAACCGATCTCGGCCCGCGCCAGTGCCGGGGCATCGTTGATGCCGTCGCCGACCATCCCCACCCGATGGCCCTGGGCATACAGCGTTTCGATGGCTTGCAGCTTCTCGGTCGGCAACAGATCGCCCTGCGCCTGATCGATGCCCACATGGGCGGCGATGACCTGGGCGGTGTGAACGTTGTCGCCAGTCAGCATCAGGGTTTTGACGCCCAGCTCATGCAATTGCTGGATCGCTTCGCGGCTGGACGCTTTCACGGTATCTGCCACGGCGAACAGCGCCAGGGGACCGGACTTGTCGAGCAACAGCACCACCGATTTGCCCTGTTTCTCCAGAGCAAACAGCTTTTCTTCCAGCGCTGGAGAACACAGGCCCAAATCTTCCACCAGACGGTGGTTGCCCAAGTGGTAGAGCTCGCCGTTGATCTCGCCACGCACGCCCCGCCCCGCCAGGGCTTCGAAGTTATCCACAGTCAGCGACGCACGCTGGTTATCCACAGCCGCATCCATAGCCGCATTGGCGATGGCCAGGGACACCGGGTGATCCGAACGACCGGCCAACGCCGCTGCAATGGCCGGGGCTGTTTGATCGGCGGTCGGATCGAGGGACAAATAGTCGGTCTGCACCGGTTTGCCGTGAGTGAGGGTACCGGTCTTGTCGAGAGCCAGGTAATCGAGTTTGTAGCCGTGCTCCAGGTAGACGCCGCCCTTGACCAGAATCCCTTTGCGCGCCGCTGCCGCGAGGCCGCTGACGATAGTCACCGGAGTGGAAATCACCAAGGCGCATGGGCAGGCGACCACCAGCAACACCAACGCCCGGTAAATCCAGTCGAACCACAGCGCGTCCATGAACAGCGGCGGGATCACCGCCACGGCCAAGGCCAGGATGAACACCGCCGGTGTATAGATTTTCGAGAAGCTGTCGACGAAACGCTGGGTCGGCGCCCGCGCCCCTTGGGCCTGTTCCACGGCATGAATGATGCGCGCCAGGGTCGAATTGTTTGCCGCGGCAGTCACGACATATTCCAGCGAACCGGACTGGTTGATGGTACCGGCGAACACCTTGTCGCCGATGGTTTTCTCTACCGGCAGGCTTTCACCGGTAATCGGTGCCTGATCGATGGTCGAGCTGCCGGACACCACTTCGCCATCCAGACCGATCCGCTCGCCGGGACGCACCCGCACCCGCGCGCCTAGCTCGATGCTTTTCACCGGTTGTGCGACCCAACTACCGTCAGCCTGCAGCACCGTGGCTTGTTCCGGGGTCATCTGCATCAGCCCGCCGATGGCATTGCGCGCCCGGTCCAGAGACCTGGCTTCGATCAGCTCGGCGACGGTGAACAGGAACATCACCATCGCCGCTTCTGGCCATTGGCCGATCAGGACCGCACCGGTCACCGCGATGCTCATCAGCGCGTTGATGTTCAGGTTGAGGTTTTTCAGGGCGATCCAGCCCTTTTTATAGGTACCCAGGCCGCCACTGAGGATCGAGACCAGCGCAATGACCGCCACCACCCAATTGGGCGCAGCGTTAGTGAAGTGGATAACTTCAGCCGCCAGCGCACCAACGCCGGACAGCGCCAATGGCCACCAAGGTTTTTTCTCTGGCACAGGCGTTGGCGCTTCGACGCCTTGTTCCAGTGGCTCGGCGTGCATGCCGAGGGATTTGATGGCGTCGATGATCGGCGCGGTGCCCGGCAGGTCATGGGTCACGCCCAACACCCGATTGATCAGGTTGAACTCCAGCTGCTGCACACCCGCAAGCTTGCCGAGCTTGTTCTGGATCAGCGTCTGCTCAGTCGGGCAGTCCATGGCCTCGATGCGGAAGCTGCTCAGCCGCGCGCCGGCGGTCGGTGTCTCGTTCAATTTGATCAGCGATGGCGCCGCGGCTTTGGAGGAACAGCAGGAATCGCCGTGGCCGCCATGGTCATGGCTACCATGGACATGCTGGGGCACAGGCTGCAGCTTGTGGCTGTGATCGTGATCGTGATCGTGATCAGCCTCGGGTTTGTGGGTGTGAAGAGAATCGCTCATTGGTCGCGTCCATGAAGGTGCCTGTTGCCAAGTAAAGACCCTGTAGCCACTATAGGGTCAAGCACCCATTTGGAGATTGACGCGATGAAAATAGGGGAACTGGCGAAACTCACCGACTGCGCCGTGGAAACCATCCGCTACTACGAGCGCGAAAACCTGCTGCCGGAACCGGCCCGCAGCGACGGCAATTACCGCGTCTACACCCAGGCCCACGCTGAGCGCCTGACCTTCATCCGCAATTGCCGCACCCTCGACATGACCCTCGAGGAAATCCGCAGCCTGCTCGCCCTGCGCGACAGCCCGCAGGATCAATGCGAAAACGTCAACGCGTTGATCGACGAACATATCCATCATGTGAAGGCACGAATCGACGGCTTGCTGGCGTTGCAGACACAACTGCTCGACCTGCGCCAACGCTGCAGCGAAGGGCCGGATATCGATCAGTGCGGGATTTTGCAGCGGCTGGAAGTGAGTGGCGGGGTTGTGGCGACGGAGGTTGAGCATTCCCATGTCGGCCGCAGTCACGGGCATTAGCAGCCCATGATCGTTCCCACGCTCTGCGTGGGAATGCAGCCATGGACGCTCCGCGCCCACTGTGACGCAGAGCGTCACGGGAGTCATTCCCACGCAGAGCGTGGGAATGATCAGGTGGGCTAGACCGCCATCGGCGCCGTCATTGGCGCGTGGTGCTCGTAGCCTTCGAGCGAGAAATCACTCGGCTCGATCAACTCCAGCCACTCCGGCTGGTACACGCCGGTCTTGGCGAATTCCGGCACACGGTCGGATATCTTCAGCTTCGGCATGGCGAACGGCTCGCGTTCGAGCTGTTCGTTGAGCATGTCCAAGTGGTTTTCGTAGACGTGGGCATCGCCGATGAAATAGGTGAACCAGCGCGGTGTGTAACCGGTCAGGCGACCGATCAGGCTCAGCAGCGCGGCGCCTTCGGTGAGGTTGAACGGCGTGCCCAGGCCCAGGTCGTTGGAGCGGATGTAGAGGGTCAGGGAAATTTCCTTGGTCTCGACATTCGGGTGGAACTGGTACAGCAAGTGGCACGGTGGCAGGGCCATCTCATCGAGCTGGGCGACGTTCCAGCCGTGGAACAGAATGCGACGGCTGCCCGGGTCCTTGATGATGGTGTCGACGCACTGGCGGATCTGGTCGATCGCCTTGTACAGCACCACATAAGCCTGGCCGTCTTCCTCGCCTTCGGCGATCTGCCGATAACCCTGGCTCAGGGTCTGCTCGATGGCGGCCTGGTTGCTGACCGGAATCTGCTTGTACGCCGGCCATTTGCGCCATTGCACACCGTAGATCTCGCCGAGGTCGTCTTCGCCCTGACGGAACGGGTTGGCCAGCCACTGGGCGTTTTCGTTGGCGTTCTGGTCCCAGACCTTGCAACCCAGCGCACGGAATTCAGCGGCGTTGTTCACCCCGCGCAGAAAACCGCACATCTCGCCGATGGCCGACTTGAAGGCCATCTTGCGGGTGGTGATCGCCGGGAAACCTTCCTGCAAATCGAAGCGCAGCATCGCACCCGGAAAGCTGATGGTGTTCACACCGGTGCGGTTGGCCTGCTTGGTGCCGTTCTTGATGACGTGGGCGACCAGTTCGAGATATTGCTTCATGAATTACCTGTGTCCTTGAACCCGGGGTCGTCACCCCGGGATTCGAATTTATACGGCTGCCGCTGGAGCCGACGGGGCGCGTCGATAGGCCAGCCAGATCAGGAACAGACCGCCGACGATCATCGGTACGCACAGCACCTGACCCATGGTCAGCCAGTTCCAGGCCAGATAGCCCAGTTGCGCATCCGGTACGCGAACGAATTCAACGATGAACCGGAAGATGCCGTAGAACAGCGCGAACATCCCGGACACCGCCATGGTCGGCCGTGGCTTGCGCGAGAACAGCCAGAGGATCAGGAACAGCGCCACACCCTCCAGTGCAAACTGGTACAGCTGCGACGGGTGACGCGGCAACTGCGCCGGATCGCTGAACGGCGGGAAGATCATCGCCCACGGCACGTCGGTCGGCTTGCCCCACAACTCGGCGTTGATGAAGTTACCGATACGCCCGGCACCCAGGCCGATCGGCACCATCGGCGCGACGAAGTCCATCAGCTGGAAAAACGACTTGCCGTTCTTTCTACCGAACCACAACGCCGCCAGCATCACACCGATAAACCCGCCGTGGAACGACATGCCGCCCTTCCACACTTCGAAAATCAGCGTCGGGTTGGCCAAGTAGGCATGCAGATCGTAGAACAGCACATAACCCAAGCGACCGCCGACGATGACGCCCATCGACATCCAGAACACCATGTCGGAGAGTTTCTCCTTGGTCCAGGTCGGGTCGAAGCGGTTCAGCCGACGGGACGCCAGCAGCCACGCGCCGCCGATGCCGACCAGGTACATCAGGCCGTACCAGTGGATTTTCAGCGGACCGATGGCCAGGGCCACCGGGTCGATCTGCGGGTAAGGCAGCATTGCGACTCCTCATTAGAGTTGAAACCTTCAAAATTCCCGGGCGACGCTGTCACGCCAGGATTAAGCCAGGATTGCGTTACGCCTCAGAGCAAGAAGCTCAAACCGACGAAAAACAGCAAAGCGGCAAACAGTCTTTTCAGCAAGCGCGCCGACAGCTTGTGAGCCAATCGCGCACCGAGCCGGGCGAAGACCATGCTGGTCAGGGCGATCCCCAACAGCGCCGGCAAATACACAAAACCGAGACTATGGGCCGGCAGCAGTGGATCGTGCCAGCCCAGAATCATGAAACTTAATGCACTTGCCAAGGCGATGGGCAGGCCACAGGCCGACGACGTGGCCACCGCTTGCTGCATCGGCACGCTGCGCCAGGTGAGGAATGGCACGGTCAACGAGCCGCCGCCAATCCCGAAAATCGCCGAAGCCCAGCCAATCACACTGCCGGCCACGGTCAGACCGACTTTACCGGGCACCGTTCGGCTGGCCTTGGGCTTGAGGTCCAAAGCGAGCTGAACAGCAATGATCAACGCGAATACGCCAATGATCTTCTGCAAATTCGGCCCGGAGATCGCTTCGGCGGTCAGCGCGCCGAAACCGGCACCAATCAGAATGCCGAGGGTCATCCAGGCAAAAATCGGCCAACGCACGGCGCCGCGGCGATGATGCTCGCGAACTGCATTGACCGACGTAAAAATAATCGTCGCCAGGGAAGTGCCGACTGCAAGATGCGTCAGGATCGACGGATCGAACCCCTGCAATTTGAAACTGAATACCAGCACCGGGACGATGATAATCCCGCCACCTACCCCAAACAGCCCGGCCAGCACGCCCGCACAGGCGCCCAGCGCCAGATAGAGCAGAAATTCCATGGCCACATCCCCAAGCATCCCGAAACAGGAGCGGCATGGTAACGGATGCACGGCCTCGGGCTCCACTGCGGATGGCGATGGATCGATGAGCGATGTCTGCGTAGAGTGAACAAAAAACACACAAGGACCACCTGATGTGCCTGATTGTTTTTGCCTGGCGGCCAGGTCATGCCCAGCCGCTGATCGTGGCGGCCAACCGTGACGAATTTTATGCCCGGCCCAGCCTGCCTTTGGCGCAATGGCCGCAAGCCCTGCACGTGTACGCCGGTCGCGACCTTGAGGCTGGCGGTACATGGCTCGGTGTCGGCGCCAACGGACGCTTCGCCGCGCTGACCAACATCCGTGATCCCCTTCAGCCACCGGCCGCCAGGTCGCGAGGTGAACTGGTGGCGCAATTTCTCATCGGCGACATGCCGATTGAAGACTATTTAAACGACGTTGTCCGACGTTCGCCTGAATATGCCGGGTTTAACCTGCTGATCGGCAACGCCAACGAGTTGTGGCATTTCAATGCCCGGGAGACCGAGGCGGTCAGGCTCAAGCCTGGGGTTTATGGGTTATCGAACGCGGGACTGGATACGCCGTGGCCAAAAGTGCTCAAGGCCAAGGCAGCGTTGAGCGAAGTGCTGGACGATCCACAGCCGCAGGCGCTATTGGCCTTGCTCAGCGATCCGCAGACGGCGCCGCTTGCCGAGCTGCCGGACACTGGCGTGGGGCAAGCCACCGAGACGTTGTTGTCGAGCGTGTTTATCAAGAGCCAGGCTTATGGGACACGGGCGAGCACGGCGTTGATTGTTCAGGCGGATGGGGTGCGGCATATGGTCGAGCGGAGTTTCGGACCGTATGGCGGGCATTTGGGGGAAGTGGAAGTCAGGGTTTGAAGGTCGGGCAATAAACTGTGGCGAGGGAGCTTGCTCCCTCGCCACAGGGCCGCCGCTGACCTAGAGGGTCTTGACCGAAGCCGGATTGATCATCCGTGCCAACCCAAGGTTTTTCAGCGCCAGCTGCAGCGAGCTGTGGATAACTTGCGGGTTGTCGATGGTCATCAGCTCCGCCAGCAGTTCCTTGGCCTTGCTCAGGTTGATCTGACGCAGCATCCACTTCACTTTCGGCAAGTTGGTGGCGTTCATCGACAGGCTGTCGAAGCCCATTGCCATCAACAGCACTGCCGCCGCCGGGTCACCGGCCATTTCGCCGCAGATACTCACCGGCTTGCCTTCGGCATGCGCATCGCGCACCACACTCTGCAGGGCTTGCAGCACCGCCGGGTGCAAGTAGTCGTAGAGGTCGGCCACCCGTGGGTTGTTTCGGTCCACGGCCAGCAGGTACTGGGTCAGGTCGTTGGAACCGACCGACAGGAAGTCCACTTGCCGCGCCAGTTCCTTGGTCTGATACACCGCCGCCGGAATCTCGATCATCACGCCAACCGGCGGCATCGGCACGTCGGTGCCTTCGTCGCGGACTTCGCCCCAGGCCCGGTGGATCAGATGCAAGGCCTCTTCCAGTTCATGGGTGCCGGAAATCATCGGCAACAGAATGCGCAGGTTGTTCAGGCCTTCGCTGGCCTTGAGCATGGCGCGGGTCTGCACCAGGAAGATTTCCGGGTGGTCGAGGGTCACGCGAATGCCGCGCCAGCCGAGGAACGGGTTGTCTTCCTTGATCGGGAAGTACGACAGCGCCTTGTCACCACCAATGTCCAGGCTGCGCATGGTCACCGGTTGCGGATGGAACGCGGCAAGTTGCTCGCGATAGATCGCCAGCTGTTCCTTTTCGCTCGGGAAACGCTGGTTGATCATGAACGGCACTTCGGTGCGGTACAGACCCACACCCTCGGCACCGCGCTTCTGCGCCCGCGCCACGTCCGCCAGCAGGCCGGTGTTGACCCACAGCGGCATGCGGTGACCATCGACCGTTACGCACGGCAGATCGCGCAATGCATCCAGCCCGAGGGCCAGTTGCTTCTCTTCCTCGACCAGGTCGGCGAACTGCTTGCGCAGCACGTCACTCGGGTTGGTGTAGACCTCGCCGTGGTAGCCATCGACGATCATCTGGATGCCGTCGACCTTGGAATACGGCAGGTCGACCAGGCCCATCACCGTCGGAATACCCATGGCACGCGCCAGGATCGCCACGTGGGAGTTGCCGGAACCGAGTACCGACACCAGGCCGACCAGCTTGCCTTCCGGCACCTCGCCGAGCATCGCCGGCGTCAGTTCTTCGCTGACCAGAATGGTGTTGTCGGGGTAGACCAGCGTCTGCTGCCGCTCTTCCTGCAGGTAGGCGAGCAAGCGGCGACCGAGGTCTTTGACGTCCGAGGCGCGCTCACGCAGGTAGGCGTCGTCCATCAGTTCGAAACGGTTGACGTGATCGGTGACCACCTGACGCAACGCGCCCTGGGCCCACTGACCGGTCTTGATTATGGTGGTGACTTCGCTGCCGAGCGAGGCATCGTCGAGCATCATCAGGTAGACGTCGAACAGCGCCCGCTCTTCAGGCCGCAGCTGGGTCGCCAGCTTGGCGGACAAGGCACGCATGTCGGCGCGCACGCCTTCGATGGCCGTCTTGAACAGCCCAAGTTCTGCGTCGATGTCGGTGATGGTCTTGTCCGGCACCACGTCCAGATCGGCCGGTGGCAGCATGACGACCGCGGTGCCGACCGCCGCACCCGGCGAACCCGGTACGCCGACGAACTTTGCTTCCTGAATACCTTTGCCCTGACGGCCCAGGCCACGGATCGAACCGGTGGCCTCGGCGTGGGCGATAACGCCGGCGAGCTGCGCGCTCATGGTCACGAGGAAGGCTTCTTCACCCTCATCGAACTGCCGGCGTTCCTTTTGTTGAATGACCAACACGCCGACGACGCGGCGGTGGTGAATGATCGGCGCCCCGAGGAACGACGCGTAGCGTTCTTCACCGGTCTCGGCGAAGTAACGGTAGCGCGGGTGATCCGCGGCGTTTTCGAGGTTCAGGGGTTCTTCACGCGTGCCGACCAGGCCGACCAGACCTTCGTTGGGTGCCATGCTGACTTTGCCGATCGAGCGCTTGTTCAAGCCCTCGGTGGCCATCAGCACGAAGCGGTTGGTCTCTGGATCAAGCAGGTAGACCGAGCAGACCTGGCTGCCCATGGCCTCTTTGACGCGCAACACAATAATCCCCAACGCCGCCTTGAGATCCTTGGCGGAGTTAACTTCCTGGACGATCTTGCGCAGCGTATTGAGCATGGCTCGGGGTCGAACTCCGTCGTCAGTCGCGCGCTAAAAGGCGCGGGGCAAGCTCTTTGAGAGCGCGTCGATACACCTCGCGCTTGAATGTCACCACCTGGCCCAACGGATACCAATAGCTGACCCAGCGCCAGCCATCGAATTCCGGTTTACCGGTCAAATCCATCCGCACCCGCTGCTCGTTGGAGATCAGGCGCAGGAGAAACCATTTCTGTTTCTGGCCGATGCACAGCGGTTGGCTGTGCGTTCTGACCAGACGTTGCGGCAAACGATAACGCAACCAGCCCCGGGTGCAGGCGAGAATTTCAACATCTTCGCGCTCCAGGCCCACTTCTTCGTTCAACTCGCGGTACAAGGCGTCTTCCGGCGTCTCCTGGGGGTTGATCCCGCCCTGTGGAAACTGCCAGGCATCTTGATTGATACGGCGAGCCCATAGCACCTGGCCGGCATCATTCGTCAGAATGATCCCGACATTGGGGCGGAAACCATCGGGGTCGATCACGGCAACAACCTCGCAAACGCATGTCGCCGCATTGTTCCACAAAGGTTGTGAAAGCAGCAACGAGCCGACCTACCTTATGTGCACTCTTGTGAAAAGTCCGTATTCTGAACACCTTTCTACAGACTTTTTCAGCGAGTAACTGCAATGCGGCTGGCTTTATTCGACTTGGACAACACGCTTCTGGGCGGCGACAGTGACCACGCTTGGGGTGATTATCTGTGCGAACGCGGTTTCCTCGACGCCGTCGCCTACAAGGCACGCAACGACGAGTTCTATCAGGACTACCTGGCCGGCAAGCTGGATCAGCCCGCCTACCTGAACTTCTGCCTGGAAGTCCTCGGCCGCACCGAAATGGCGACGCTGGATCAATGGCACCTGGATTACATGCGCGACTGCATTGAACCGCTCGTGCTGCCCAAGGGCCTCGAACTGCTGGCCAAACACCGTGAGGCCGGCGACAAGCTGGTCATCATCACGGCCACCAACCGTTTTGTGACCGGGCCGATTGCCACGCGTCTAGGCGTTGAAACCCTGATCGCCACCGAATGCGAAATGATCGACGGCCGGTACAGCGGGCGCAGCACCGATATCCCGTGCTTCCGTGAAGGCAAGGTGACCCGGTTGAATCGTTGGCTGGAAGAAACTGGCCACAGTCTGGAAGACAGTTATTTCTACAGCGACTCGATGAACGACTTGGCGTTGCTGGAGCAAGTGACGAATCCGATTGCGGTCGATCCTGATCCGAATCTGCGCGCCGAGGCCAAGAAACGTGGCTGGCCGGTGATCAGTCTGCGCGATTGATTAAGCCTGTAGCAGCTGCCGAGGTACGAGGCTGCGTTGCGGTCCGCAGGACCGCCCTTTGGGGCCGCTTCGCAGCCCATCGCAGCCTCGTACCTCGGCAGCTGCTACAGATTCCGCGCTATACCGGCTTGGCGCCCATCAATCCCGCAATGGCGATAAAGCAGACAAAGCTGAACAACGCCAAGGCAAACGTAAACTTCCCATTAGCCGCCGGCGCTTTGCGCGACTTGTTCAACCGCACCAGCAGCCAGAACCAGCCCAGCGCCGCCACGGTGTACAGCACGCTGGACGCCAGCAGCCAGGTCTGCCCCAACGGCCAGCCCACCAGATGCACCATCCACCAACCGGTGAACGGCATACTCAGCAGCGCCAGGCCCATCAACAGCCAGATGAACACCTGCGGTCGCTGCAAGGTACGCGCAGGCGCCGTCGCATCACCGTTACGACGAGCGCGCCAGACCCAGATTGCCAGCCCCAGCGCGCTGAGCAACAGCAGCACCGTCGCCACGCTATGCGCAACTTTGAGGGCGGTTAACGTTTCCATTGTTCGATTTCCTTATAGGCTGCCCATCAGCGTAGCCGCTCAGCCGAGAAACAGCTGATAGGCCGGGTTGTCGCTTTCATCCCAGTACGGGTAGCCGATTTCTTCCAGCGCCGCCGGTACCAGATGACGCTCGTCGTGGGGCACTTGCAGGCCCGCGACCACACGACCATCCGCCGCGCCATGGTTGCGGTAGTGGAACATCGAAATGTTCCAGCGCCCACCAAGCTTGTTGAGGAAGTTGAACAACGCACCCGGACGCTCCGGAAACTCGAAACGCAGCACCACTTCATCGACCACCTGGGCGGCACGCCCACCAACCATGTGGCGAATGTGCAACTTGGCCAGTTCGTTGTCGGTCAGGTCGAGTACCGGAAAACCCTGATCGGCCAGACTGCCGAGCAGTGCACTGCGCGGGTCGTTTTCCGGATGGGTCTGCACGCCGACAAAGATGTGCGCTTCGCTGCCGGTGTTGTAGCGGTAGTTGAATTCGGTGATCTGGCGCTTGCCGATGGCTTCGCAGAACGCCTTGAAGCTGCCCGGTTTCTCGGGGATGGTCACGGCGATGATGGCTTCGCGGCCCTCGCCCAGCTCAGCGCGCTCGGCGACGTGTCGCAGGCGGTCGAAATTGACGTTGGCGCCGGAATCAATGGCCACGAAGGTGTGGCCGGTGACGCCGCGTTGCTCGACGTATTTCTTGATCCCGGCCACGCCCAAGGCGCCGGCAGGTTCAGTGATCGAGCGGGTATCGTCGTAGATATCCTTGATCGCCGCGCAGATTTCATCAGTGCTGACGGTGATCACTTCATCAACGTAGTCTTTGCATATATCGAAGGTGTGCTGGCCGATCTGCGCCACCGCGACACCATCGGCAAATAGGCCCACGGTCGGCAACACCACGCGCTCGCCGGCCGCCATGGCGGCTTGCAGGCAGTTGGAGTCATCCGGTTCGACGCCGATGATCTTGATGTCCGGACGCAGGTATTTCACGTACGCCGCAATCCCGGCGATCAATCCGCCGCCGCCCACCGGAACGAAGATCGCATCCAGACGCCCCGGGTGCTGGCGCAGAATCTCCATGGCCACCGTGCCCTGCCCGGCAATGGTGTGGGGATCGTCGTAGGGGTGAATGTAGACGTAGCCTTTTTCGTCGACCAGTTTCAGCGAGTAGGCCAGGGCTTCCGGGAACGAATCCCCGTGCAGCACCACTTTGCCGCCACGCGAACGCACGCCTTCGACTTTGATTTCCGGAGTTGTCTTGGGCATCACGATGGTCGCTTTCACGCCCAGCACTTTGGCTGCCAGGGCCAGGCCTTGCGCATGGTTGCCCGCCGAAGCGGTGACCACGCCACGCGCGCGCTCTTCATCGCTCAGCTGCGTCAGCTTGTTGTAAGCGCCGCGAATCTTGAACGAGAACACCGGCTGCAAGTCTTCACGCTTGAGCCAAATCTCGTTGCCCAGCCGCTCGGAGAGCTGGCGGGCAGTCTGCAATGGGGTTTCTACGGCAACGTCATAAACGCGCGAGGTGAGGATCTTTTTGACGTACTGTTCGAGCATCGGAAAGCATCACTGAGCGGGTTGGGCAGGGCCAAGGAGTCTAACCCGGCTTTTGGGCGGGCGACCACACTAAACAGGTGGTTTTAAGTCCAGCGCAAAAGATCGTAGCCTTCGGCAGCGCCTGCAGGTGCGATCTTTTGACCTGCCAATCGGGCAATGACCTTCCTCGTCCCCGGGCCTATAATGCCGGCCTTTCGTCCCCTCTTCGGCACCTCGGAGCCCGCATGACCCAGGATCAACTCAAACAGGCAGTGGCTCAGGCCGCCGTCGACTTCATCCTCCCGAAACTCGACGACAAGAGCATCGTCGGGGTCGGCACCGGCTCCACCGCCAACTGCTTCATCGACGCCCTGGCCAAGCACAAAGGCGCGTTTGACGGCGCAGTGGCCAGTTCCGAAGCCACCGCTGCGCGCCTCAAGGGCCACGGCATCCCGGTGTATGAACTCAATACCGTTAGCGATCTGGAGTTCTACGTCGACGGCGCCGATGAAAGCGACGAGCACCTGCACCTGATCAAGGGCGGCGGCGCGGCCCTGACCCGCGAAAAGATCGTGGCGGCCGTGGCCAAGACCTTCATCTGCATCGCCGATGCCAGCAAACTGGTGCCGGTGCTCGGCGCGTTCCCGTTGCCGGTGGAAGTGATCCCGATGGCGCGCAGCCACGTGGCCCGCGAACTGGTGAAGCTCGGCGGCGACCCGGTTTACCGTGAAGGCGTGCTGACCGACAACGGCAACATCATCCTCGACGTGTTCAACATGCAGATCACCAACCCGGTGGAGCTGGAAACGCAGATCAACGCTATCGTCGGCGTAGTCACCAACGGCTTGTTCGCGGCCCGCCCGGCGGACTTGCTGCTGCTGGGTACGAGCGAAGGCGTGAAAACCCTCAAGGCCTGATGCCTTAGCCCTCTGTAGGAGCGAAGCTTGCTCGCGAAGAGGCCATAACAGTCAACTGAGATGTTGAATGCTATGGCCTCTTCGCGAGCAAGCTTCGCTCCTACACTTGGTTTTGGGGTGTTGGTCAGGGCTGTGCCGGTTTTTTGAAGACGTAGAACAGGTTCGGCTCGCTGACCAGGTACAGGGTGCCGTCGTCATCCATGGCGATGCCTTCCGCTTGCGGCACAGGCTTGTGCAATCCCTGACGGCCCTTACTCAGTGACAGCGTGCTCAGCGGCCGCCCGTCCACATCCAGCTCAAGAATCAGTCGCGACTCATCGGACAGCGCCAGCAAATGGCCGCTGCGCTCGTCGTATTGCAGGCTCGACAGGTCTCGCACGAACATCCCGGCATCGCGCTTGGGGTTGTTCACCACATGTACCGAATAGGATTTCTCCGGGCTGTAATGGGGAAAGCCCTGCACTTCGTAGATCAGCATCGGGGCGCGCTCCTTGGCGACGAACAAGCGCTTGCCCACCGAGTCATAGGCCAACCCTTCGAAACCCTTGTTGCCGCTCATGTGCACGCCGAGGGTCATCTGCTCGGCGTCCGCGGCGTCGAGGAACGTCGTGTCCTTGCGCAGATGAATCTTGATCAGCCGTTGCTCACGCTCATCGGTGATCACGTAAGTGTCGGCACTGATGAACTCCACTGACTCCGGGTCGCCGAACCCGACCAGCGTCACACGCCGCAGGATTCTGCCTTCCAGGGACAACTCGATCAGCTCGGCGTTTTTGTGGGTGACCGTGAACAGGCTTTTGCGCTCGGGATCGAAGGTCAGCGCTGAAACATCGTCGTCCAGACCGTCAATGACTCGCGCCTCGATCGCCACCTGATACTGGTCCAGGCCAATGGACTGGACATTCATCGGCTGCCATAGCGCCTGCACATTGAACCAGCTGCGCTCGAACAGGCGCTGGTACTGGCCGACAGCAATCAGCACGATCAGCGCAATGACCGACAGGATCAGCATCAGGGGTTTGGGGCGGACAAGTCGGCGCATTCAGGCAAGCCCGGAAACAGGACGGCGGATGAAATACCACGGCTGTCTGAATTAAAACTTAATGGCCTGCGACCTTCTACCGCAATTACCGAACCTGTTGCTTTTCGAAGCGGTAGAACAGGTTCGGTTCGCTCACCATGTACAACGTGCCTGCTTCGTCCATAGTGACGCCTTCGGCACGGGGAATGGTTTTCTTCAGACCATTGAACCCTCCGAGCAAGGTCATGAAACTGACCTGCTCACCCTTCTCGTCCAACTCCAGCAACAAGTGAGAGTCGGCGGACAGCACCAGGGTGTGGCCAGTGCGCGGATCAATGGCCAGGGCCGACAGGTTGCGGATATCCAGTGCATCGCTGGACAGTTTTTGCTTGTCGCCCTTGAGAATTTGGCTGCCGTCGCTTTTCCAGCTGAACAGCGCCGGCGGTCGCTCTTCACCCAGTAGCAGTTGCTGGTGGCGTGCATCCCAGACGACGGCTTCGAAGGCTTTATTCTGGTCTTTCGACGGGCCGAGATCGTATTTCGGGAAATTGGCAATGTTCAACTCGCGGGTATCGGCATCAACCTTGACGATCGAGAGCATGTGTTGGCGCTCATCGGTAATCGCCAGCAAGCCATTGCCCATCACAGTCACCCCTTCCGGGTTGCTCCAACCCACCAGCGGCATTTTACGCAACACGTCGCCCTGCAACGTCAGCTCGACCAGGAACGGATTCTTGCCCATCACTGCAAACAGGGTTTTGCTCTGCGGGTCGTAAGACACGTCGGACGCTTCGTCCTTCTCCATGCCCGGCAGCAGTTTGGCGTCGATCACCGCCCGATAGTCCGGCAGCCAGACACTCTCTTTTCGTTCGGCAGGGCTTTCGAAGCGCTCCTTCACCCAGAGCACGCCGCGATCATCCCAATGCATCGCAAACGCAAGGCCATACGCAGCGACCACCACCAGAAAAAGCCAGGAATACCAACGCATGACAAAACGCGAGCGGCGGGCAGTTTTCAGCTTGGGCAGCGATTCAATGGCCATTCAGGGATGCGTTCCAGAAATTCAGGCTATGGGTAATAGCACATTGGGACAGGCTCAGATGCCATAAGCCCCGAAATTATCCAGACAAAATGTGAAAAAAACGGGAAATGGCCGAATTGCCCTGTGTGGGCAGCCAAGATCAAAATATCGCAGCCTGCGGCAGGCTGCGATATTTTGCTTTGTTAGAGAACGCTACTGGTAAAGCGGCTGACACCTGGCAATTCAAGCACCAGTTCGTCACCGACATTCAGCGGGCCAACGCCCACTGGCGTGCCGGTGAGGATCACGTCACCGGCCTGCAGCGAGAAGCAGCCGGCCATGTACTGGATCATCGGCACGATCGGATTGAGCATGTCCTTGCTGTTGCCATCCTGGCGGACTTCGCCATTGATGGTCAGGCGAATGCCGATGTCGGTCAGGTCGGCAAACGTGCTGCCGGCCACGAATGGCGCAATCACCGCCGCACCGTCGAAGGACTTGGCGATTTCCCACGGCAGGCCCTTGGCTTTCAACTCGGCCTGCTTGTCGCGCAGGGTCAGGTCCAGGGCCGGGGCAAAGCCGGAGATAGCATCCAGCACTTCTTCGCGGCTCGGTTTGGTCGACAGTGGCTTGCCGATCAGCACCGCGATTTCTGCTTCGTAATGCACCGAACCGCGCTCGGTCGGAATGCTGAAACTGCCTTCCAGCGGCACCACGCAGCTGCCGGGCTTGATGAACAGCAGTGGTTCGGTGGGCACCGGGTTGTCCAGCTCCTTGGCGTGTTCGGCGTAGTTGCGGCCGATGCACACCACTTTCCCCAGCGGGAAGTGGATACGCGTACCGTCGACATACTGGTGCTGATAGCTCATTGACCGACTCCTGCTTTGTTGATTCAAACAGCGAATATCTTGCCCGGGTTCATGATGCCGTTCGGGTCAAACACCGCTTTGATGGCTTTCATGTACTCGATCTCAACCGGTGAACGGCTATAGGTCAAGTAATCACGCTTGGTCATGCCCACGCCGTGTTCGGCGGAAATCGAACCGTTGTACTTCTCGACGGTTTCGAACACCCACTTGTTGACGGTGGCGCACTTGGCGAAGAACTCGTCCTTGCTCAGGTTATCCGGCTTGAGGATGTTCAAGTGCAGGTTGCCGTCGCCGATGTGGCCGAACCATACAATTTCGAAGTCCGGGTAGTGTTCACCGACGATCGCATCGATTTCCTTCAAGAACCCCGGGACTTTCGACACGGTGACCGAAATGTCGTTTTTATACGGTGTCCAGTGGGAGATGGTTTCGGAGATGTACTCGCGCAGTTTCCAGAGATTCTGCAACTGGGTTTCGCTCTGGCTCATCACGCCATCCAGCACCCAGCCTTGCTCCACGCAATGCTCGAAGGTTTCCAGGGCGTGGTTAGCCACTTCCTCGGTGGTCGCTTCGAATTCCAGCAACGCATAGAACGGGCAGTCGGATTCGAACGGTGCCGGCACATCACCGCGAGCCATGACCTTGGCCAGGGCCTTATCAGAGAAGAATTCAAACGCAGTCAGGTCAAGTTTGCTCTGGAACGCGTGCAATACCGGCATGATCGAATCGAAATCGGCGGTGCCGAGAACCATTGCGGTGAGGTTTTTCGGCGCACGGTCCAGTCGCATGGTGGCTTCGACGACAAAGCCCAGCGTGCCTTCAGCGCCGATGAACAGCTGACGCAGGTCGTAGCCGGTGGCGTTCTTGATCAGGTCTTTGTTCAGTTCCAGCAGATCGCCCTTGCCGGTGACGACTTTCATGCCGGCCACCCAATTGCGGGTCATGCCGTAGCGAATCACTTTGATCCCGCCGGCATTGGTGCCGATATTGCCGCCAATCTGGCTGGAGCCTGCCGACGCGAAGTCCACTGGATAGTACAAGCCGTGCTCTTCGGCCTTGTTCTGCAGTTGCTCAGTGACCACGCCCGGCTGACAAACGGCCGTGCGATCGGTCAGGTTCACATCGAGGATCTGGTTCATGTAGTCGAAGGACACAACCACTTCACCATTGGCCGCCACCGCTGCAGCAGAAAGCCCGGTACGACCGCCGGAGGGCACCAGCGCAACCTTGTGTTCATTGGCCCAACGGACGATGGCCTGGACCTGCTCAATCGTCTTGGGAAACACAATGGCCGTCGGGGCCGGGGCGAAATGTTTGGTCCAATCCTTGCCGTAAGCGTTCAGGGAGTCGGCGTCGGTCAGGACCTTGCCAGGCTCAACCAGGGTCTTCAGCTCATCAATCAGCGCAGGATTGGTCATCGACAGAACTCTCGAACAATTCATGGTCATCCTGAGTACGCTTCACGTCGCAGAATGAGTGTTAGCAGGTCGCATATGCTAGCATACCGACCCCGCAGGATAGTGCCCAAAGGCTGTTCTGCGGCGACGGCTTTCCTGCCGTCCGGGTCAGCTCTGGCTGCTCCCTTCCCTGCCATTTTTTCTCCGGGACACAGGTTTACGCAGATGAGCAAGACTTCTCTCGATAAGAGCAAGATCAAGTTCCTTCTTCTCGAAGGCGTCCACCAATCGGCTGTCGACGTCCTCAAGGCGGCGGGCTACACCAGCATCGAGTACCTCACAGGTTCTCTGCCGGAAGCCCAGCTGAAGGAAAAGATCGCTGATGCTCACTTCATCGGCATTCGCTCCCGCACTCAACTGACCGAAGAAATCTTCGATCACGCGAAGAAACTGGTGGCTGTCGGCTGTTTCTGCATCGGCACCAACCAGGTCGACCTCAACGCGGCTCGCGAACGCGGTATCGCAGTATTCAACGCGCCGTACTCCAACACTCGCTCCGTTGCCGAGCTGGTGCTGGCCGAGGCGATCCTGTTGCTGCGCGGCATCCCTGAGAAGAACGCTTCCTGCCACCGTGGCGGCTGGATCAAAAGCGCAGCCAACTCCTTTGAAATCCGCGGCAAGAAGCTGGGTATCGTCGGTTACGGCTCGATCGGTACTCAACTGTCGGTCCTGGCTGAAGGTCTGGGCATGCAGGTTTACTTCTACGACACCGTGACCAAGCTGCCACTGGGCAACGCCACCCAGGTCGGCAACCTGCACGAGCTGTTGGGCATGTCCGACATCGTCACTCTGCACGTTCCGGAAACCGCTGCCACCCAGTGGATGATCGGCGAGAAGGAAATCCGCGCCATCAAGAAGGGCGGCATCCTGATCAACGCCGCGCGCGGCACCGTGGTCGAACTGGACGCCCTGGCGGACGCGATCAAGGACAAGCACCTGATCGGCGCGGCCATCGACGTATTCCCGGTGGAGCCGCGCTCCAACGAAGAAGAGTTCGAAAGCCCGCTGCGTGGCCTGGACAACGTGATCCTGACCCCGCACATCGGTGGTTCCACCGCTGAAGCACAGGCCAACATCGGTCTGGAAGTGGCGGAAAAACTGGTCAAGTACAGCGACAACGGTACGTCGGTATCGTCCGTGAACTTCCCGGAAGTGGCCCTGCCGGCTCACCCTGGCAAGCACCGCCTGTTGCACATCCACGAGAACATTCCGGGTGTGATGAGCGAGATCAACAAGGTGTTCGCCGAAAACGGCATCAACATTTCCGGTCAGTTCCTGCAGACCAACGAGAAAGTCGGCTACGTCGTGATCGACGTCGATGCCGATTACTCGGAAATGGCGCAAGAGAAGCTGCAGCACATCAACGGCACCATTCGTTGCCGCGTGCTGTTCTGATTCAGACTTGAGCGACAAAAAAGGGAGACCCTCGGGTCTCCCTTTTTCATTTCTGGAAAAGTTACTTCACCGTCACGGTGATTTTCTTCGACACGATCGGCGGATCGAACGGCATGTGACCGCTGTCGCCCAGTTCGAGCTGCAAGGTGTGCTTGCCCGGTGCCAGTTTGATTTCAGCGTGAGTCTGCGCTTTGCCAAAGTGCATATGATTGGCATCGTTTGGAATCGGAGCTCCGGCAGCTGGTAGTTTGTCGACATCGATCAGCAAATGGTGATGGCCAGTATTTTTGGTGACATCGCCCGCTGGTGCCAGCGCGATTTCCTTGACGCCGAAATTCACGGTAAAGGTTTGCGCGACCGTGGCTCCGTCCGCAGGAGATACGATGAACACTTCTGCCCCCTTCGGAGCCGGGGTGGCGGCACCGGCCAGCACCGAAACACCCATCAGCACACCAGCCAATGCTGCACGTGACATAAAGCTTTTCATTCTCTTCTCCAGTTTTTCCGTAAAATTCGCTCAGCCGTGAACAACTTAACGGCCATTCGTTGTCGAAGGCACTCAATAACCATAGCAAAGCGAGCCTGAACAGCGCGTCGCGATAAATGAATTCAAAGGAGTGACCATGCGCTTTTTGCCTGGCCTGATCTGCCTGCTACCCCTTTTGAGCCCTTTGGCTCATGCCGAACTGATTGACGATGTAAACGACCGCGGCGAATTGCGCATTGCCCTTGAGGCTAATACACCGCCCTTCAATTTCAAGGATGACGGCAAACTGACCGGGTTCGAGGTCGAGCTGGGTCAACTGCTGGCCAATGAGCTGGATGTACGGGCGGACTTCGTCGTGACCGATTCCGACGATCTGTTGAGTGGTGTCGAAAGCGGCAAATACGACGTTGCCATCAATCACATAGCACTGACCCCGGACCTGAAGGATCGTTTCGACTTCAGCGAACCTTACATTCACACCAATGCGCAATTGATCGCGCAGAAAGAAGAGCAACCGCGATCAATCCTGTTGGTGCAGTCGCTGACGGAGCAAAAGCCCAAAGCCGCCCCGGCGGTGAGCCTGGCGATTCCGTTTCAGAAGGGTAACCCGGCGTTCCATGCAAGCCTGGAAAACGCCTTGCAGCGAATCAAGGCCGATGGCCGGCTGGAGGCGCTGGAGCAGAAGTGGTTTGGGGCGGATGCGGGTGTGGCGCCGAAACCTTGATTTCGGGCGAATGAGTAACCCTGTGGGCCGTTACTTCAGGATTGCCAAAGCCTGCGCCGCTTGCGGCAACTCCAGCTCGCTGAAGACTTGCACACCATGGCGCTTGAGCAGCGCGGCGGTCACGCCCTCACCGCTGACCTTCACGCCACTGAACGTCCCGTCATAGGTCAGCAGATTCCCGCAAGACGGGCTGTTGGCCTTGAGCACGGCAACCCGGATGCCGTGCTGTTGCACCAGCTCCAGCGCCTGACAAGCCCCCGAAAGAAACTCGGCACTGACGTCCTCGCCCTCGGTGGTGATGACTGATGCAAGGCCATCAAGCACTTCACCGCCCTGCCCACCGGGAATTTCCGCCGCGGCCCTGGGTGTCGGCAACCCGCCGGCGACTTCCGGACACAACGGCACCACCCGGCCTTCGGCAATCCACTGCTCCAATAGATCGAACGGCCCGCTGGCCCCGCCGTCGTAACGAACGCGGTGACCGAGCAAACAGCGGCTTACCAGAATCTTTTGCATGATCAGAACGGCTCGTTGCCACGACGGCGGAACCAGCCTGTCAACGACAGGCGTTCCCGGGTCGCGGGCAGGACTTCGTGGGGGACGTCGCCCGACAGGAACACCACCAGGCATCCGCCGGTGGGCACCACATCGTGTTCGACACCTTCGTCCAGGTACATGCGCAACTGACCGCCATGCTCGGGCAGCCAGGCGTCATTGAGGTAGATCACCGCCGAGACCATGCGCCGGTCGTCGTCACGGAAACGGTCAACATGCTTGAGGTAGAAAGCGCCGGGCGGGTACAGGGCGAAATGGCTTTCGAAATCTTCCAGGCCCAGGAACAAACCGCGATTCATCGCCTCACGCAGGCTATCCATCAACCCCAGGTAACTGTCGCAGGCCTCGGCCTGACCGGGTTCGAGCCACTGGATATGGTCGCCGCGAATGCCCTCGCGAATCTCCGAAAACGCCCCGCGCCCCACGGCGGCCGGGGCGAGTTCGCCCTCGGCGGCACGTTGGCGACACTCGGCCGCCAGCGCCCGGGTCAGGTCCAGGGGCAGGAAAATATTCTGCTGCGACCAGCCGTGTTCGGCCAGGTCGTCGACGATACGTAACAGCAGTGGATGATCAGAGGGTATGTGCATGGCGCGCATAGTATTCCTGTGCCCGCAAATCCGACAGAGCCACGCAGCGGAGGATTGGTCGGATAAGGTACTCAACCTGATACGAATTCTCGACAAGTACGAATGTCGCACGGAGAATAGTCGCCTGCTGACAGGAGTCCCTATGCGTCGCTTGCTTTTCTCACTGTTGATGTTCTGCGTTTTGCCCGCCTGGGCGGACGGCCACGACCAGCTGTACAAGGTCGCCGGCTGGCCAGAACAACGCGCGCATTTCAACGATGCTCTCTCGGCCGCTCAGCAGCGCTATCAGAACAGCTTGCCACCGGCAGTGTTCCAGGCCCTGGTCGACAACAGCAATCAGCGGTTCGCCCCCAAGGCCATGGACCAGCGCGCCGAAGCACAACTGCGCAAGAAGCTCGCCAACCCGAAACCTGCGCTGACCTTCTTTCAATCGCCCCTGGGCAAGAAAATCGTCGCCGCCGAACTGCTGGCGACCCGTCGCGATCAATTGGCGAAAAACGCCAAGGGCTTGCCGAAGATGCAGGCCAGCGATACCCGTCAGTTGATCATCGGCCACCTGGCCCAGGCCCTGCCCGCCCGCGAGGCCGGCGCAGAAGTCAGCCTGGCGATCGCAGGCGTCGCGGCCGACAGCCTGAGCTCGATGATCCCCGGCCTGCTCGGCGGCGGTCAGGCTCAGGGCATGTTGAACGGTCAGCGCCAGCGCCTGATGGAGCAGATCGGCGCCGACCTGAACAACACGCTGCTGTATGTCTATCGCGACCTGTCGGATGACGAGCTGGAAGAGTTTTCGACCTTTGCCGAGTCCACTGAGGGCAAGGCTTATTACCAAGCGGCATTGGCGGCGATTCGGGCGGGGTTGGCGGTGGGGCAAAGTACGTCGAGCCTGACCCAGTAATTTTTGACGTCTGTGGACTTGCCCGCGAAGACTATCGAAATGTCACCGCCGATCCCGACTCATGCGCCTGGTCAAAAACCCGAAATACTCCTGCCGCAACCCAAGCGACTCATTCGCCAGATGATGCCGCGCCTCAGGCAGCATCAATACCTGGGGCCGATCGAACTTGCCTCGCAACACTTCAAGGTTGTGCTCCCAATCCACAGTCATATCCGCCTGCCCCTGCACGATCAGCGGCCGCCGCGGGCTGCTCGGTGCCGCTTCGATACGCTTGATCCACCGTCCCAGCGCGCCGACCCAGGCCGTAGGCAGACGCAGCGGTTGCAGCGGATCGGCTTGCAGGAACGCGAGGAAATCAGGGTCGTTGGAATTCTCGCTGAAGCGCCGGGCGATGCCTTTGACAAACGGCTTGAGCAGGTAATAACTGAGCCGCGACCAGCCCCAGGCACGCGGCCGCACCAGGGGTGACAGCAGAATCACTTGCCCCTGGGCCGGGCTGCTCGCGCCTTGATTGAGTACATGATCGATCACGATCGCCCCGCCAGTGCTTTGCCCGCACAAGTGCCAGGGCTGCGGAAGGCCCAGCGACTGCGCCTCGGCCAGCAGCCCTTGCAGAGTGCTCTGGTACTCGGCGAAGTCCTTGATGCTCGCCCGTTCGCCGCTGGACAAGCCATGCCCTGGCAGGTCGCAGGCGAGTACTGCAAAACCCTGGTCCAGCGCCCACTCGATCACATGCCGGTAGAGCCCGGTGTGATCGTAGAAGCCGTGAAACAAAAACAGCGTCGCCTTCGCCCGCTCGGGCCACCAAAGCTGGCTGACCACTTCATAGCCATCGACTTCGAAACGCCCCAGGCCACGGCGCAGGGTCCGCTGTGGGAAATCCAGACCATAAAAATGCTGATAGGCCATGGCCTCCGTCGACAGCGGCTGCCACTCGGCCAATGGCCGCAGGCTGGCACGCAAATGATCGGGGTCAAAAGTGGCAGACATGAGGCATTCCAACGCATGAAACAGACTTTATGGGCCTGCGATATTCATCTGTCGCGGCAAGCATGGCAAGCTAGCCGACCTTCGAGGATTGAAACCCATGCGCCCGGCCTACCGCACCACACTGCTTGCCAGCCTGCTCGCCCTTGTGTGTGCCGGTGTGTTGTGGGCCGCTTACGACTGGTTTCAGGGACGCTACCTGCGGGCATTCAGTTCGCACACCGCCGTGTTCTCCGGCGACCCGTTGCGCCTGCCGGACGAACTCGCCGGCCCCGGCGCCATTCGCCTGGTGCACTTCTGGGATCCGGCCTGCCCGTGCAATGTCGGCAACCAACAACACCTGACCGAACTGGTTGAGCAATATGTACCGCAGGGCGTCGAGTTCTATACGGTACAAAAGCCCGGCAGCCACGGCCAGTTGCCCGGCAACTTGAGCCGCCTGAAAACCCTCGCTGTCCTGCCTGGCTCCGAACAGATCCCTGCCAGCCCGGCGGTGGCGATCTGGGACCGCAGCGGCCAGTTGGCGTATTTCGGTCCATACAGCGAAGGCCTGACCTGCAATTCGAGCAACAGCTTTATCGAGCCCATTCTGCAAGCACTGAACGCAGGCCGGGCGGTGAACGCAACCCACACGCTGGCGGTGGGTTGCTACTGCCCGTGGCCCGCGGAGGCGAAGTAAGGCATTCCTGACTTTTCCAGGACCGCGATGCCCGGCACAGGAGGTCTGTGCTACACGTTTGCAGCCCGCACGGGTGGCAACCCCGAAAGAACAAGGAGTCACCATGAAACGCGTCCTGACCGTACTTGCCTTGCTGATCGTCATACTCGTCGCCGGGGGCGGCTGGTATGTGTACAGCAAACAACCGACGCGCCAGGGCCAGGTGGCGTTGCAGCACCTGCAAGGTTCGGTGACCGTGCGCTACGACGAGCGCGGCGTGCCGCATATCCGTGCCGAAAACGAAACCGACCTCTACCGCGCCCTCGGCTACGTGCATGCCCAGGACCGATTGTTCCAGATGGAAGCCATGCGGCGCCTGGCCCGTGGCGAGCTGGCCGAAGTCCTCGGGCCGAAACTGCTCGACACCGACAAACTGTTTCGCGGCCTGCGCATTCGCGAACGGGCCGAAAGCTATGTGGCCGCGCTCGATCGTCAGTCGCCGGCATGGAAGGCCCTGCAAGCCTATCTGGACGGTATCAATCAATATCAGGACAGCCACGCTGCACCGGTAGAGTTCGACGTGCTGGGGATCCCCAAGCGCCCCTTCACCGCCGAAGACAGCATCAGCATCGCCGGCTACATGGCCTACAGCTTTGCCGCGGCATTTCGCACCGAACCCTTGCTGACTTACGTGCGCGACCAACTGGGCGCCGATTACCTGAACATCTTCGATCTCGACTGGCAGCCCAAGGGTGTGCTGGTCAAAGGTCACGCCAGCCCTGCGCCGACGCTCGCCGCCAGTGACTGGAAGGATCTGAATGCCCTCGCCCGCCTGAGCGAACAGGCGCTGGTCGACCACGGCCTGCCGCAATTCGAAGGCAGCAACGCCTGGGTGATTTCCGGCAACCGCAGCAAAAGCGGCAAGCCGCTGCTGGCCGGTGACCCGCACATTCGCTTCTCGGTGCCGTCGGTGTGGTACGAGGCGCACCTGTCGGCGCCGGGCTTCGAGCTTTATGGCTACCATCAGGCGCTGGTGCCGTTTGCATTTCTCGGTCACAACCTGGACTTCGGCTGGAGCCTGACGATGTTCCAGAACGACGATCTGGACCTGATCGCCGAGAAGGTCAACCCGGACAACCCGAACCAGGTCTGGTATCGCGGCAAGTGGGTGGACATCGTCAATACCGAACAACAGATCGCGGTGAAAGGCCAGTCACCGGTCACATTGACGCTGCGCCAGTCGCCCCATGGCCCGATCGTCAACGATGCACTCGGCACTGCCGCCGGTAAAACGCCGGTTGCCATGTGGTGGGCGTTCCTCGAAACCCCGAATCCGATCCTCGACGGCTTCTACCAGCTCAACCGCGCCGACACCCTGGCCAAGGCCCGCGCCGCGGCCGCCAAGGTTCAGGCGCCAGGGTTGAACATCGTCTACGCCAATGCCAAGGGCGACATCGGCTGGTGGGCCTCGGCGCTGCTGCCCAAGCGTCCGGCCGGGGTGAAGCCCGGTTTCATCCTCGACGGCAGCACCCCTCAGGCGGACAAGGAAGGTTTTTACCCGTTCAGTGCCAACCCGCAGGAAGAGAACCCGGCGCGGGGCTACATCGTCTCGGCCAACTTCCAACCGGTGTCGCCGACCGGCATGGAAATTCCTGGTTACTACAACCTCGCCGATCGCGGGCAGCAGCTCAATCGCCAGCTCAGCGACAAGAACGTGAAGTGGGACAACACAGCCAACCAGAAGCTGCAACTGGGCACCACCACCGCCTACGGGCCGCGCTTGCTGGCGCCATTGCTACCGGTGCTGCGTGAAGTGGTAAGCGATCCGGCCGAGCTCAAATTGGTCGAGCAACTGGCGCAATGGTGCGGCGATTACCCACTGGACTCCATCAGCGCCACCCTGTTCAACCAGTTCCTGTTCAACCTCGCCGACGCGGCGCTGCGCGATGAACTGGGCAATGACTTCTTCGAAACGCTGCTCCCGACCCGGGTGATCGATGCCGCGCTGCCGCGTCTGGCGGCCTCCGCCGATTCGCCGTGGTGGGACAACCGCAACACCCCCGGCAAGGAAACCCGCGCCGATACGGTCAAGGTGGCCTGGCAAGCGAGCATGGCTCACCTCAAAACCACCCTTGGTGCCGATTCCGCGCAATGGCAGTGGGGCAAGGCGCACACCCTGACCCACGGCCATCCGCTGGGGATGCAAAAGCCGCTGGACCAGATTTTCAACGTTGGCCCGTTCGCGGCTCCCGGCACCCACGAAGTGCCGAACAACCTCTCGGCCAAGATCGGCCCGGCGCCGTGGCCCGTGACCTATGGCCCGTCGACCCGGCGACTGATCGACTTCGCCGACCCGGCCCACAGCCTGACCATCAACCCGGTGGGCCAGAGCGGCGTGCCGTTCGACAGCCACTATGCCGATCAGGCCGAGGCGTATATCGAAGGGGTTTATTACCAGGCGAACTTCAATGATGAAGAAGTGACGGCCAATACCCGCAGCACCTTGAAGCTGTTGCCGGCACGGTAGACTTTTTCCGGCCGGGCTGACGCCTTCGCTGCAAAATTCCGAGCCATAAAGTCAAAAGATCGCAGCCTGCGGCAGCTCCTACGGGATTCACATTCCACTGTAGGAGCTGCCGTGGGCTGCGATCTTTTGATGTGCGGCAGTTTTAAGCCGCTTCCGGCGCCTGCGCCCGGCGTACGTCCGGTTGTTTCCAGGAGTCGGCTGCAGCTTCCTCGATAGCCAGCTGGATCGCACGCTTGCGGCTTTCTTCGGCGCGACGGCTGAAGAACCAGACCAGGAAGGTCACCAGCGACACCGCCAGCAGAATCAGGCTGGCCACCGCATTGATCTCAGGCTTCACGCCCAGGCGCACCGCCGAGAACACTTCCATCGGCAGGGTCGTGGAACCCGGACCCGACACGAAGCTCGCCAGCACCAGGTCATCCAGCGACAAGGCAAACGACATCATGCCGCCGGCCGCCAGCGATGGTGCGATCATCGGGATGGTGATCAGGAAGAACACCTTCCACGGCCGCGCACCGAGGTCCATGGCCGCCTCTTCGATCGACAGGTCCAGCTCACGCAAACGCGCCGATACCACCACCGCCACATACGCTGCGCAGAACGTGGTGTGAGCGATCCAGATGGTGACGATGCCGCGCTCCTGCGGCCAGCCGATCATCTGCGCCATGGCCACGAACAGCAGCAACAGCGACAGACCAGTGATCACTTCCGGCATCACCAGCGGTGCGGTGACCAGGCCGCCAAACAGTGTGCGGCCCTTGAAGCGGGTGATGCGGGTCAGCACGAACGCCGCCAGCGTCCCCAATGCCACCGCGGCAATCGCGGTGTAGCAGGCGATTTCCAGCGAGCGCACCACCGAGCCCATCAGTTGCGTGTTGTCGAGCAGGCCGACGTACCACTTCACCGACCAGCCGCCCCATACCGTCACCAGTTTCGAGGCGTTGAACGAGTAGATCACCAGAATCAGCATCGGCAGGTAGATGAACAACAGACCGAGCACCAGCATCAGGTTCGAGAAACGGAAGCGCTTCATTCTTTACCCTCCATTTCCTTGGCCTGACTACGGTTGAACAGGATGATCGGCACAATCAGGATTGCCAGCATCACCACCGCCAGGGCAGACGCCACCGGCCAGTCACGGTTGTTGAAGAACTCTTGCCAGAGCACTTTACCGATCATCAGGGTTTCCGGACCGCCAAGCAGTTCCGGGATCACGAACTCCCCCACCACCGGGATGAACACCAGCATGCAGCCTGCGATAATGCCGTTTTTCGACAGCGGCACGGTGATCTTCCAGAAACTGTTGAAGTTGCTCGAACCGAGGTCCGATGCGGCTTCCAGCAGGCTGACGTCGTGTTTGACCAGGTTGGCGTAGAGCGGCAGGATCATGAACGGCAGGTAGGAGTAGACGACCCCGATATAGACCGCCAGGTTGGTATTGAGGATCTGCAACGGCTCGTCGATCCAGCCCATGCTCATCAGAAAACCATTGAGCAGCCCGTTGTTGCTGAGGATGCCCATCCACGCATACACGCGGATCAGGATCGCGGTCCAGGTCGGCATCATGATCAGCAGCACCAGCACCGTTTGCAACTCTTTGCGGGCGGTGGCAATGCCATAGGCCATCGGGTAGCCAATCAACAGGCAAAGGATGGTGCTGAACAGCGCCATCTTCAGCGAACCAAGGTAGGCGGCGATGTACAACTCGTCGCCGCCCAGCATCGCGTAGTTGCCCAGGTTAAGCAGCAACTGCAGCTTCTGTTCGGCGTAGCTGTAGATTTCGGTGTACGGCGGAATGGCCACGTCGGCTTCAGCGAAGCTGATCTTCAGGACGATGAAGAACGGCAGCATGAAGAACATGAACAGCCAGATGAACGGAACCCCGATGACCAGCTGACGACCACCGGGAAGTATTCGATTGAGTCGGCGTTTGAGTTTGCGCATGTTCATGAGCGAAGTACCACGCCGCTGTCGTCTTCCCACCACACGTAAACCTGGTCACCCCAGGTCGGGCGCTGGCCACGGCGCTCGGCGTTGGCGACGAAGGACTGCACCAGCTTGCCGCTCGGCAGTTCGACGTAGAACACCGAATGGCCACCCAGGTAGGCGATGTCGTGCACCTTGCCGCTGGACCAGTTGTGTTCGCAGGTCGGCATTTCGGCCGTCACCAGCAGTTTTTCCGGACGGATCGCGTAAGTGACGGACTTGTCCTGCACCGAGGTGCTGATGCCGTGACCCACGTAAATGTTGCGATCCAGATCCTTGCAGGTGATCAGCGCATGGCCCTCGGCGTCGTCCACCACTTCGCCTTCGAAGATGTTGACGTTGCCGATGAATTCGCAGACCAAGCGGCTGGTCGGAGTTTCGTAGATGTCGATCGGGCTGCCGATCTGGGCGATCCAGCCCAGGTGCATGATCGCGATGCGCTCGGCCATGGTCATGGCCTCTTCCTGATCGTGGGTCACCATGACGCAGGTTACGCCGACGCGTTCGATGATTTCGACCAGCTCCAGCTGCATTTGCGAACGCAGCTTCTTGTCCAGCGCGCCCATCGGTTCGTCGAGCAGCAACAGCTTCGGCCGCTTGGCCAACGAACGCGCCAGGGCCACGCGCTGACGCTGACCGCCGGACAACTGATGCGGCTTGCGCTTGGCGTACTCGCTCATCTGCACCAGCTTGAGCATCTCGGCCACGCGGGCATCGACCTCGGCCGTCGGGATCTTGTCCTGCTTGAGGCCAAAGGCGATGTTCTGCGCCACGGTCATGTGCGGGAACAAGGCGTAGGACTGGAACATCATGTTGATCGGCCGCTCGTACGGCGGCATGTCAGTGATGTCTACGCCATCGAGGAAAATGCGCCCCTCCGTGGGCCGTTCGAAACCTGCCAGCATCCGCAGCAAGGTGGATTTGCCCGATCCCGAACCGCCGAGCAGGGCGAAGATCTCGCCCTTCTTGATTTCCAGGGACACATCGTCCACGGCAACCGTCTCGTCGAACTTCTTCGTGACCCGGTCGATTTTGACCAGCACCTGTTTAGGTGTCTGGTCGCCCTCGAGGGCTTTCTTATAGGCGCCGGAGGCAACTGCCATTTACGAAACTCCCAACAGAATTTGCAGTTCGCTCAACGTGGCGAACCTGGATAGTTTGAAGCTATTTGCCCGACTTGACCTTGGTCCAGCTGCGCGTCATCAAACGTTGAATGTTCGGCGGTAACTCGATGGACACGTACATCTTGTCGAGGACCGCTTGCGGCGGATAAACCGACGCGTCGGTGCGTATGGACTGTTCCATCAGTTTGTCCGACCCAGGGTTTGGGTTGGCGTAGCCCACGGCATCGCTGACCTTGGCGATCACCTCAGGCTTGAGCAAATAATTGATGAAGGCGTGGGCTTCCTTGACGTTGGCCGCGTCCTTGGGGATCGCCAGCATGTCGAACCAGAGCGCGCCGCCCTCTTTTGGAATCGAGTAGGCGATGTTCATGCCTTTGCCGGCTTCAGCCGCGCGTGCCTTGGCCTGGAACATGTCGCCGGAAAAACCGATCGCGACGCAGATATCACCGTTGGCCAGGTCCGCGATGTATTTGGATGAGTGGAAGTACGTCACATAAGGCCGCACCGCCAGCAACTTGACCTCGGCCTTTTTGTAGTCTTCGGGGTTGGTGCTGTTGGCGTTCAGGCCCATGTAGTTAAGGACCGTGGGCATCATTTCATCGGCGGAATCGAGGAACGCGACGCCGCAGCTGTGCAGCTTCTTGATGTTCTGCGGCTCGAACACCACATCCCAGGAATCGATCTTGTCGAGGCCCAACACAGCCTTGATCTTGTCGACGTTGTAACCGATGCCGTTGGTGCCCCACAGATACGGCACGGCATATTGGTTACCCGGATCGTTCTGCTCAAGGCGCTTGAGCAGCACCGGGTCGAGGTTGGCGTAATGGGTCAGCTTCGACTTGTCGAGCTTCTGGAAAGCACCAGCCTTGATCTGCTTGCCAAGGAAGTGATTGGACGGCACGACCACGTCGTAACCGGTACGCCCGGCCAGCAACTTGCCTTCCAGGGTTTCGTTGGAATCGAATACGTCGTAAATCGGCTTGATACCGGCTTCTTTCTGGAAGTCGGCCAGGGTGGTCTCACCGATGTAGTCCGACCAGTTATAAATATGCACCGTGCCGGTGGCCTGAGCACTGACAGCAAGCGTCAGCCCGGCGCCGACCAGCAGGGCATTGCGCAAAAAAGAAAAAACAGGCAAGTGGAGGTCCTCTAAAATTAGTTGGGCCCAAGTTGCCCCGCGTTACATGACAGCCATGGCGGCCTGACAACAAAACCGGCGCGCAACTTACCCTCGAAAAACCGTTCCAGCAAACTTTATGAAGATCCTGTAGCAGCTGCCGCAGGCTGCGTTCAACTGCGAAGCAGTTGTGCTGTCGAAAAGCGGAGGTCCTTCGGACCTCAACGCAGCCTTCGGCAGCTGCTACAAGATTTATTACTTATTTACCGGACTTGATCTTGGTCCAGCTGCGGGTCAGTTCACGCTGGGTTGCGGCTGGCAAATCAGCGATCGCATACAGCTTGGCCTGTACTTCAGGAGTCGGATAGATGCCCGGATCCGAAGTGATTTCCTTGCTCACATACTGGGTGGCTTCAGCATTACCGTTAGGGAAACGCACAGCGTTAGTGATGTCAGCCATCACTTTTGGCTGCAGCAGGTAGTTCATGAACTTGTAGGCCCCCTCGACGTTTTCCGCATCCTTGGGGATTGCGACCATGTCGTAGAAGCTGCCAGCGCCTTCTTTTGGAATGGCGTAGCTGACTTTCACCTTGTCACCGGCTTCGGCAGCGCGAGACTTGGCTTGCTGGACGTCACCCGAATAGCCGACGGCTACGCAGATGTTGCCGTTGGCCAGGTCCGAGATGTACTTCGAGGAGTGGAAGTAGGTGATCGAAGGACGAATCTTGAGGAACAGTTCCTCGGCTTTCTTGATGTCTTCTTTCTTCTGGCTGTCGGTTGGCAGACCCAGGTAATGCAGGGCGACCGGCAGCATTTCGGTAGGCGAATCCAGGAAGCTCACACCGCAGCCCTTGAGCTTGGCAATGTTTTCAGGCTTGAGCAGGGTGTCCCAGGAATCGATCGTGTCGACGCCCAGCGCAGCCTTGACCTTCGCCGGGTTGTAACCGATACCGATCGAGCCCCACATGTAAGGGAAGGCGTGTTTGTTGTCCGGGTCGCTGACGGAAACCGCTTTAAGCAGCGATTTGTTCAGGTTGCCATAGTTGGACAGTTTGGACTTGTCCAGCTCCCGGTAAACACCGGCCTTGATTTGCTTGGCGAGGAAGTTGTTCGACGGAACGACGACGTCGTAACCGGACTTACCTGCCAGCAACTTGGCTTCCAGGGTTTCGTTGCTGTCGAAAACGTCGTACACCACCTTGATCCCGGACTCTTTCTCGAAGTTCGCGATGGTGTCCGGTGCGATGTAATCGGACCAGTTGTACACGTGCAGCACTTTGTCGTCGGCCTGAACGGCGCCCGCCATCACGCCCATCAGGGACATGGCGAGTAGGGTCTTGCCAGTTATCTTCATACCTAATGCCTTCATGGGTAATGCTCCAGTTTTTCTTTTTAACCACGTGCTCAGCAGCCTGATACAGGGCATCCGAACAACCGTTAGTCTGGCAAGATCCAAGGCAGGCTTTCAAGGAAAGACCCATCCTTTGTTTGCACTGAGCGAAGTGCAAACATCGCACCTCGCTCAGAGCCTAGCACTTAGCCCTGCAACGCACTCAGGGTCAGGTCCAGGCACTTGCGCGCCTTGGCCACCAACTCGTCGATTTCAGCCGGTGTAATCACCAGTGGCGGAGCAATGATCATGGTGTCGCCGACCGCGCGCATGATCAGGCCGTTGTCGAAGCAGAACTGCCGGCAGATCATGCCGACGCCCTTGCCTTCGTAACGTTTGCGAGTGGCCTTATCCTGAACCAGCTCGATGGCCCCCAACAGACCGACCCCACGCACTTCCCCCACCAACGGGTGA
This sequence comes from Pseudomonas sp. GM18, assembly GCF_000282195.1. Taxonomy (GTDB): domain Bacteria; phylum Pseudomonadota; class Gammaproteobacteria; order Pseudomonadales; family Pseudomonadaceae; genus Aquipseudomonas. Next base: position 10,959 of record NZ_AKJT01000062.1, on the reverse strand, counting down.
TCGTTCAGTTCCCGTAGACGCTTTTGCAAATAAGGTGCCGTTTCTGCCCGTACGTGCTCGACAATTTTCTCGTCGCGCAGGATGCGGATGTTTTCCAGCGCCACCGCAGCGGCCACCGGGTGTCCGGAATACGTGAAACCGTGGTTGAAATCACCGCCTTCGTTGAGCACCTCGACCACGTCGTCATGCACGATCAGGCCACCCATCGGGATGTAGCCGGACGTCAGGCCTTTGGCGATGGTCATCATGTGGGGCTTGAGGCCGTAGAAATCGGTACCGAACCACTCACCGGTACGACCGAAACCGCAGATCACCTCGTCGGCCACAAAAAGAATGTCGTACTTGGCGAGGATTTCCTTGATACGCGGCCAGTAGCTGTCTGGCGGAATGATCACGCCGCCGGCGCCCTGGATCGGCTCGGCAATAAAGGCACCGACGTTGTCGACGCCGACTTCCAGAATTTTCTCCTCCAGCTGATTGGCCGCCCAGATACCGAACTCTTGCGGCGTCATGTCACCGCCTTCGCCGAACCAGTACGGCTGAGCGATGTGGACGATGCCCGGGATCGGCAAGTCGCCCTGCTCGTGCATATAGGTCATGCCGCCCAGGCTCGCGCCGGCCACGGTGGAGCCGTGATAGCCGTTCTTGCGACTGATGATGACTTTCTTCTTCGGCTGGCCCTTGATCGCCCAGTAGTGGCGAACCATCCGCAGCATGGTGTCGTTGCCTTCGGAACCGGAACCGGTGAAGAACACGTGGTTCATGCCTTCAGGCGCGATGTCGGCGATGACCTTGGCCAGCTCCAGCACCGGCGGGTGAGCGGTCTGGAAAAACAGGTTGTAATAAGGCAGTTCACGCATCTGTTTGCTGGCGGCATCGGCCAGTTCATCGCGGCCGTAGCCGATGGCGACGCACCACAGGCCGGCCATGCCGTCGAGGATCTTGTTGCCTTCGCTGTCCCAGAGGTAAACGCCCTTGGCATGGGTGATGATCCGTGGGCCTTTCTCTTTCAGCTGCTTGAAGTCGCTGAACGGGGCCAGGTGGTGATCGCTGCTCAGGGTTTGCCACTCACGGGTTTGCGGGTTGTTGCTGGTCATGCGAATTCTCCTTGGATTGCAGTGACGGCGCGACGTCAGAGGGCAATCACGCCCTCTTGTCGCGCCCGGCGCATCAGACGGCGAAGAGCAGGAACTCCCGCTCCCACGAACTGATCACGCGCTTGAAGTTTTCATGCTCGGCCCGCTTGACCGCGACGTAGCCTGTGATGAATTTCTTGCCCAGATACTTTTCGATGGTCTTGCTGTTTTCCATGCGATCCAGCGCGTCTTCGATGGTTAAAGGCAGGCGCAGGTTGCGCCGCTCGTAACCACGACCCACCACCGGGGCGCTCGGGTTATGCCCTTCGAGCATGCCGATCAGGCCGCACAACAGGCTGGCGGCGATGGCCAGGTAAGGGTTGGCGTCGGCTCCCGGCAGACGGTTTTCCACCCGACGGTTCTGCGGCCCGGCATCCGGAACCCGCAGGCCCACGGTGCGATTCTCTTCGCCCCACTCCACGTTCACCGGGGCCGAGGTATCCGGCAGGAAGCGGCGGAACGAATTGACGTTGGGCGCGAACAGCGGCAGCAACTCAGGGATGAATTTCTGCAAACCGCCGATGTGATGGAGGAACAGCTGGCTCATGGTCCCGTCTTCATTGGAGAAGACATTTTTACCAGTCTCGATGTCGATGATGCTCTGGTGCAAATGCATGGCACTGCCCGGCTCGCCGGTCATCGGCTTGGCCATGAAAGTCGCCGCCACATTGTGCTTGAGGGCGGCTTCACGCATGGTGCGCTTGAACACCAGAATCTGGTCGGCCAGGGACAGGGCATCGCCATGACGGAAGTTGATTTCCATCTGTGCGGTGCCGTCCTCGTGGATCAGCGTGTCGAGGTCCAGATCCTGCAGTTCGCACCAGTCGTAGACGTCTTCGAACAACGGGTCGAATTCGTTCGCCGCTTCAATGGAGAACGACTGGCGACCGGTTTCCGGACGACCGGAACGGCCAATCGGCGGTTGCAACGGGTAGTCCGGGTCGTCACTGCGCTTGGTGAGGTAGAACTCCATTTCCGGCGCCACGATCGGCTGCCAGCCGCGATCAGCGTAGAGTTTCAGTACCTTCTTTAGCACGTTGCGCGGCGACAGCTCGATCGGGTTGCCCTGTTTGTCGTAGGTGTCGTGGATCACGATGGCGGTGGGCTCGATGGCCCAGGGCACCAGGAACACGGCGTTCTGGTCGGGGCGGCAGATCATGTCGATGTCGGCCGGGTCGAGCAGTTCGTAATAAATGTCGTCTTCGACATAGTCGCCGGTCACGGTCTGCAACAGAACGCTTTCGGGCAGGCGCATGCCTTTTTCGGCAATGAACTTGTTGGTCGGCGAGATCTTGCCCCGGGTGATGCCGGTCAGGTCGCCAATCATGCATTCGACTTCTGTGATCTTGTGGTCTTTCAACCAATCGGTGAGCTGGTCGAGGTTGTTACTCATAAATGCCTCTTAGGCTTGAGTTTCCTGACTTTTATAAGTCAGGCGTTGTTTGACGCATCGGCGTCGCGTTGTAATGCGCGCTTGCGGCAGGCATTGCCAAATGCCTGGAAAATCGCAAGGTAATCAGGATTCAAGCTTACCTGCCATTCGGGATGCCATTGCACGCCTAAAGAAAACGCCTTGCCTTCGATCACCGAGACGGCTTCGATCAACCCGTCGGGCGCCACGGCTTCCACGCGAAGGCCCGGCGCCAGCCGCTCGACGCCTTGACCATGAATCGAGTTGACTTGAATGTCGCTCGCAAGCCCCAGCCCCGCAAGTACACCACCCGGCTGGACGTGCACCGGGTGACTGGGAGCGTACTGCCCTTCGAGCGGCAGGCTGTCGTCTTCACGGTGGTCCATGAAGGGACCGGCCTCGTGGACTTTCTGATGCAGGCTGCCACCGAACGCCACATTCATTTCCTGGAAACCGCGGCAAATACCGAGCACGGGAACGCCGGCCTCGACAGCGGCGCGGATCAGCGGGAGAGTGGTGGCATCGCGTGCAGAATCATGAGCAGTACCTGGCGCGCTGGCCGGGCCGTTGTAGTGAAACGGTTCTATATTAGAAGGAGAGCCTGTAAAAAGAATGCCGTCCAGAGCGTCCAGAATATCGGACGGCGCCAGTTGATCTGCCAGGGATGGAAGAATCAACGGCAGGCCTTTGGCAGCTGAAGCCACGGCGCGTACGTATTTGTCGCCACTGATGTGATAAGCATGCAGACCGATCTGCTTTGAGCAGGCGGTGACGCCGATTAACGGCAGGCGAGACATGAAGCACCCCGGTATTATTGCTGTTATGGGTTTAAATCGAGCTTAGCCTTGTTCATTTTTTTACACAACACCCCCGTAAAAAATACAACACGGCCCGCTCAAGCCCGCGGGCGCCAAGACGTCAGAAGACAAAAATACGCCCCAAAGTGCCTCAAAAATGCCTTGCCGGCGCTTTTTTAGGGCAAAAAAGGCCTCGCTTGACTTCGGCATGCCGTTCGGGTTGACTGGAATCTGAAAAGATCAATGATTGATATTTTTAACAACAAAGGTGTTGCATCATGTCGGTACCCCCGCGTGCCGTTCAGCTTAACGAAGCGAACGCGTTCCTTAAGGAACATCCTGAGGTTCTGTACGTTGACCTTCTGATTGCGGATATGAATGGTGTGGTGCGCGGCAAGCGCATCGAACGCACCAGCCTCCACAAGGTTTACGAGAAAGGCATCAACCTGCCGGCCTCTCTATTTGCTCTGGATATCAATGGCTCGACGGTGGAAAGCACCGGCCTGGGCCTGGACATCGGCGATGCTGACCGAATCTGCTATCCAATCCCCGACACCCTGTGCAATGAGCCCTGGCAGAAGCGCCCGACCGCGCAACTGCTGATGACCATGCACGAACTCGAAGGTGACCCATTTTTCGCCGATCCGCGCGAAGTCCTGCGTCAAGTCGTTGCCAAGTTTGACGAGATGGGTCTGACCATCTGCGCCGCGTTCGAACTGGAGTTCTACCTGATCGACCAGGAAAACGTGAACGGTCGCCCGCAACCGCCACGCTCGCCGATCTCCGGCAAACGCCCGCACTCGACCCAGGTCTACCTGATCGACGACCTCGACGAATACGTCGACTGCCTCCAGGACATTCTGGAAGGTGCGAAAGAGCAAGGCATCCCTGCCGACGCAATCGTCAAGGAAAGTGCCCCGGCGCAGTTCGAAGTGAACCTGCACCACGTGGCCGACCCGATCAAGGCCTGCGACTATGCGGTCCTGCTCAAGCGTCTGATCAAAAACATCGCCTACGACCATGAGATGGACACCACCTTCATGGCCAAGCCGTATCCAGGCCAGGCGGGTAATGGTCTGCACGTCCACATCTCGATTCTTGATAAAGATGGCAAAAACATTTTTGCCAGCGAGGATCCCGAGCAGAACGCCGCACTGCGTCACGCGATCGGCGGTGTGCTCGAGACCCTGCCGGCGCAGATGGCTTTCCTCTGCCCGAACGTCAACTCCTACCGTCGTTTCGGCGCACAGTTCTACGTGCCGAACTCGCCGTGCTGGGGCCTGGACAACCGCACCGTGGCGATCCGCGTACCGACCGGTTCCTCCGATGCCGTGCGCATTGAACACCGTGTGGCGGGTGCCGATGCCAACCCGTACCTGCTGATGGCCTCGGTCCTGGCCGGCGTGCACCACGGTCTGGTCAACAAGATCGAGCCGGGCGCGCCCGTGGAAGGCAACAGCTACGAGCAGAACGAGCAAAGCCTGCCGAACAACCTGCGCGATGCCCTGCGCGAGCTGGACGACAGCGAAGTCATGGCCAAGTACATCGATCCGAAATACATCGATATCTTCGTCGCCTGTAAAGAGAGCGAGCTGGAGGAGTTCGAACACTCCATCTCCGACCTCGAGTACAACTGGTACCTGCACACCGTGTAAGCGGTTGCCGTAAAAACAACGCCGCCGGCCTTACAGCCTGCGGCGTTTTTTTATGGCCAACCACTAAACATTGTGGCGAGGGGGCTTGCCCCCGTTGGGCTGTGTAGCAGCCCCAAAACAGGCAATCTCGTTGTATCAGGGATACCGCGTTAGCTGGATTGGGGACTGCTGCGCACTCCAACGGGGGCAAGCCCCCTCACCACGGGGTATGGATCATCTCTGCGCTCTGCGTACAATGCCCGCTGCCCTGCAGGAGACTTCAATGACCCGACTCGCCACCCCACGTAAACCCCGCGCACGCAGCCAGGCCCGGATCGATTCGATACTCGATGCCGCCCGCACGCTGCTGGCCGCCGAGGGCGTGGCCAGTCTGTCGATCTACAGCGTCGCCGAACGCGCAGAGATCCCGCCCTCCTCCGTCTATCACTTTTTCGCCAGCGTCCCGGCCCTGCTCGAAGCCCTGACCGCCGACGTCCATGCCGCGTTCCGTGCTTGCCTGCAAGCGCCCATCGACCACCATGCCCTCAACGGCTGGCGCGATTTGTCGCGACTGGTGGAACAGCGCATGCTCGACATCTACGACGAAGACGCCGCCGCCCGCCAGTTGATCCTCGCCCAGCACGGCCTGACCGAAGTCACCCAGGCTGACCGCCAGCACGACATCGAGCTCGGCGACCTGATGCACAAACTGTTCGACCACCACTTCGAACTGCCGAAGCTGCCGACAGACGTCGATGTGTTTGCCCTGGCCATGGAGCTAGGGGATCGAGTGTATGCACGCTCGGTGCAGCAACATGGGCAGATCACGCCGCGCATGGCTGAAGAAGGGATGCGGGTGTTTGATGCTTACCTCGGGCTGTATCTGCCGCCGTATTTGCCCAAGCGCGGAGCGCTTTAAAAGATCGCAGCCTGATTGATCGTTCCCACGCGCAGCAAAGGGAATGCAGCCCGGGACGCTCTGCGTCCCAAAAGCCGAACGCGGAGCGTCCGTAGAGGCATTCCCACGCAGAGCGTGGGAACGATCAGGGCTCACACCCTCCGGGGTTGTTGTTGGCACACGCACTTACAACTTGGCGATCGACACCTCGGTGGATTTCACAAATGCGATCACTTCGCTGCCGACCACCAGTTCCAGCTCTTTCACTGAACGAGTGGTAATCACCGAAGTGACGATGCCGGAGGCCGTCTGCACATCGATTTCCGAGAGGACGTCGCCGAGCACGATTTCCTTGATCGAGCCTTTGAACTGGTTACGAACGTTGATGGCTTTGATAGTCATGATGTTGATTCCTGTCGTTGGATGAAGCTTGAGTTATTGAGCCCAGCGCAATTGCGTGGGCAATGGTGAAACAGGTTCCGGTTCCGGCGGTTGGCCGGGTACCGACAGCACGCGGTTAAGCACTTCGGTTTCCAGCGCCGCCAGCCGATGTGAGCCGCGGACCCGAGGGCGCGGCAATTCCACCGCCAGGTCGAGGCCGACTTCGCCTTCTTCAATCAGAATCACCCGATCGGCAACCGCCACCGCTTCGCTGACGTCGTGGGTCACCAGCAACACGGTGAAGCCATGTTGTTGCCAGAGCCGTTCGATCAGTTGCTGCATCTCGATTCGGGTCAAGGCATCCAGTGCACCCAGGGGTTCGTCGAGCAACAGCAGGCGCGGTTGATGGATCAGCGCGCGCGCCAGGGCCACACGTTGCTTCTGTCCGCCGGACAAGGCTGCCGGCCATTCGTTGGCGCGATCCGCCAGGCCGACCGCCTCAAGGGCTTCCAGTGCTTGCGGCCGCCAGTTGCCCTTGAGGCCGAGTCCGACGTTGTCGATGACCTTTTTCCACGGCAGCAGACGTGCTTCCTGGAACATCAATCGGGTGTCTTCCCGGGCGTCACTCAGCGGCGCGGAGCCAGCAAACAACTCGCCCCCCGTGGGCTTGTCGAGACCGGCAAGCAAGCGCAGCAAGGTGCTTTTGCCGCAACCGCTACGCCCGACCACCGCCACAAACTGCCCGGCCGGAATGTGCAGGTCGATTTCACGCAGCACTTGCCGCGAACCGAAGGTCTTTTGCAGCTTGCGCACTGCCAGCGGAATTCCGCGCAGCAGGCGTGGAGGTTGTTGAGCCGTCATGCGGCACCTCCCTTGGCAACCTGATAGGCCGGATGCCAGCGCAGCCACACACGCTCAAGTCCACGGGCTGCGAGATCCGCGAGTTTGCCGAGCACGGCATACAAAAGAATCGCCAGCACCACCACGTCGGTCTGCAAGAACTCCCGGGCATTCATCGCCAGGTAGCCGATGCCGGCGCTGGCGGAGATGGTTTCGGCGACGATCAGGGTCAGCCACATGAAGCCCAGGGCAAAGCGCACACCGACCAGAATCGAGGGCAGCGCACCCGGCAGGATCACCTGACGGAACAGGCTGAAACCGGACAGGCCATAACTACGGGACATTTCCACCAGCGCCGGATCGACGTTGCGGATGCCGTGGTAAGTGTTGAGGTAAATCGGGAACAACGTGCCCAACGCCACCAGGAAAATCTTCGCCGACTCGTCGATGCCGAACCACAGGATTACCAGCGGGATCAGCGCCAGGTGCGGTACGTTGCGGATCATCTGCACCGAACTGTCGAGCAGGCGTTCGCCCCATTTCGACAGGCCGGTGATGAAGCCCAGCGCCAGGCCGATACCGCCGCCAATGGCGAACCCGAGTGCCGCGCGCCAGCCGCTGATGGCCAGGTGAGTCCAGATTTCACCGCTGCGGAACAGGCTCACACCGGCTTCGATCACCGCAATTGGCGCCGGCAGAATCCGTGTCGACAACCAGCCCGCCGACACCGACAACTGCCATACCGCCAGCAACAAGACCGGCAACGCCCAGGGCGCGAGGGTGTGGATAGTTTTCTTCATGGCGGCGCCTCAGCTCTGGGACGCAGCTTTGGGAAGAATGTCGTTGGCCACCATCTCGCCGAACGGGCTGACGTAACCGGCGCTTTTCGGCAGTTCCGGACGCTCGATGTCCAGGTGCGGGAACAGCAACTCGGCCACCCGGTAGGATTCTTCCAGGTGTGGATAACCGGAGAAGATGAACGTGTCGATGCCCAGATCGGCGTATTCCTTCACCCGAGCGGCCACGGTCGGGCCATCGCCGACCAGCGCCGTACCGGCCCCGCCACGCACCAGACCGACACCGGCCCAGAGGTTGGGGCTGACTTCCAGGTTGTCGCGACTGCCGCCATGCAAGGCGGCCATGCGTTGCTGGCCGACCGAATCGAAACGCGCCAGAGAAGCCTGGGCGCGTGCAATGGTGTCATCGTCCAGATGAGAGATCAGTCGATCCGCGGCCTGCCATGCCTCGGCGTTGGTTTCGCGAACGATCACATGCAGACGAATACCGAAGCGCACGGTACGACCGAGCTTCGCGGCTTTGGCGCGAACCTGCTCGATCTTCTCGGCAACGGCGGCCGGTGGCTCGCCCCAGGTCAGGACCATTTCGACCTGCTCTGCCGCAAGGTCTTGCGCCGCTTCCGACGAGCCGCCGAAATACAGCGGCGGACGTGGTTGCTGGATCGGCGGATAGAGCAACTTGGCGCCCTTCACACTGATGTGCTGGCCGTCGTAATCGACAGTTTCGCCTTCCAGCACCCGGCGCCAGATGCGAGTGAATTCCACCGAGGCCTGATAGCGTTCTTCGTGACTGAGGAATAAACCATCGCCGGCCAGTTCTTCCGGATCGCCACCGGTGACCAGGTTGAACAGCGCACGACCGCCGGACAGACGATCCAGGGTCGCGGCCTGACGCGCCGCCACCGTCGGGGAAATGATCCCGGGGCGCAGGGCGACGAGGAATTTCAAACGCTGGGTCACCGGGATTAGCGAGGCGGCCACCAGCCACGAGTCTTCGCAGGAGCGACCGGTGGGAATCAGCACCCCGCCGAAGCCCAGACGATCCGCCGCTTGCGCGACTTGTTGCAGGTAACCGTGGTCGACGGCGCGAGCGCCTTCGGCGGTGCCAAGGTAATGGCCGTCGCCGTGGGTAGGCAGGAACCAGAAGATATTGAGGCTCATGGAGTGGTCTCCTTGGGGAATCGAATTACGGCGCTTTGGCCAAGGCCGCCGGTGGCGTCCAGATCACGTCCTTGATGCTCAAGGGCTTGGGAATCAGCTTGAGCTGGTAGAAGCTGTCGGCGATTTTCTGTTGCGCGGCGACCACCTCAGGGGTCAGGAACAGCGCGCCGTAACCTTGGCGCTTCACCGAAGTCAGAGTGATGTCTGCAGGCAGGCCGAGCAGTGGCGAAACCTGTTGGGTTACGTCCTCGGGATTGGCCTTGGACCATTCACCGACCGCGCGCACTTCTTCCACCAGGGTTTTGATCACTTCAGGATTTTTCTGCGCGTAAGGCTTGGTCGCCAGGTAGAACTGGTGGTTGTCGACGATGCCTTTGCCATCGCGCAAAGTGCGCGCTTGCAATTGCTGTTCGGCGGCAGCCTGGTACGGATCCCAGATCACCCAGGCATCGACACTGCCACGCTCGAACGCGGCGCGGGCATCGGCGGGCGGCAGGAACACGGTCTGGATGTCGGTGTATTTGAGGCCGGCGTCTTCCAGCGCACGCACCAGCAGGTAGTGCACGTTGGAGCCTTTGTTCAGGACGACTTTTTTGCCTTTGAGCTCCGCCACCGATTTGATCGGCGAGCCCTTCGGCACCAGGATCGCTTCGCTGTGGGGCGCTGGTGGTTCATAAGCAACGTAGAGCAGATCGGCGCCCGCTGCCTGAGCGAAAACCGGAGGCGTTTCACCGGTGACGCCGAAGTCGATGGAGCCGACGTTCAGGCCTTCGAGCAGTTGCGGGCCGCCGGGGAATTCAGTCCATTGCACGTCCACGCCTTGGGCGGCGAGGCGTTTTTCCAGGGTGCCTTTGGCTTTGAGCAGCACCAGAGTGCCGTATTTCTGATAGCCGATTCGCAACGTCTCGGCTTGGGCTTGAGTAATGACGCCGAAGGACACAGCCGCAGCAAACAGAGCGACCAGACCACGACGCAAAATGACAGTGCGCATAGCGCTCTCCTTTTTGCAGTTGGGTTTTGGCTGCACCTGCTTGCCCGTTAGCGGGCCAGTAAGGTGAGTACTTCAAATTCAGATGTTGCTTGAGGGCTGGCTTAAATGCTCCAGCGAGCACTCAACAAACGTTCGTTCAACAGGTTCGGATCGAGCGGCTTGGGCCGGCGAGCCATGGCGCTGTAAAACAGCTCCAGCGATTCGTTCAGTCGTTGTGCAAGCTCGGGGGCCAACTGCGCCTGGGCACTGCCTTCGCCGTAAGCGATCTGACTGTCTACGGCGAAAATCCCGTGGAGCATTTCCTGGGCCTTCAACGCCGACAACACTGGCTTGAGCGCGTAATCCACCGCCAGCATGTGGGCGATGCTGCCGCCGGTCGCCATCGGCAGAACCACTTTGTGGGCCAGGGCGCGTTCGGGCAGCAAATCAAGCACGGTCTTCAGCGCACCGGAGAACGACGCCTTGTAAACCGGTGTGGCGATGAGCAGGCCGTCGGCGTTATCAATCTGTTGCAACAGATCGATCACCTTCGGGCTGTCAAAGCGGGCATGCAGCAAGTCTTCGGCCGGGAAGTCCCGCACCTGATAACTCACCACTTCCACTCCTTGCTCCTGCAACCAGTGTTTGGAGCGCTCCAGCAACACCCCGGAACGGGAGCGTGGGCTGGGGCTGCCACCGAGTGAGACGACCAGCATTCAGACAATTCCTTGAGCGGTGTTGGCGATTCGCAGCTTGCGATCTCGCGTCGATGGAGTGACCTTAACAGGTGATTCATATATCCATAAATCATATTTATTCATTTGGTTATATCTTAAACGAATATGATGATTGTCTTTTTCCGGACAAAAAAACAGGCCGTCGAAACGGCCCGAAATCCCCTGCTTTGGTAGACATGATCGTTCCCACGCTCTGC
>NZ_AKJT01000061.1 GCF_000282195.1 Pseudomonas sp. GM18 | reverse complement strand
CAGCTGTTGCTCACGGAAATCGAAAACGAATCCGGCGAACACTATCGGCTGGACTGCACGCCCAACGGCTTGATCCGCCAGGAAACCGGCTTCGACGGCCGCCGCACCGCCTACGTCTACGACCTCAATGGTCATCTGCTGGAAAAAACCGAGTTCGGCGATGACGGCTCGCAGCTGATCACCGGCTATCAACGGGATGCGGCCGGACGGCTGTTGGTCAAGACCCTGCCCGACGGCATTCAGGTCGAATACCGCTACGACTCGCTGGGCCGACTGCTTGGCGTCGACGACGGCCACGACCATCCGCTGGAGTTCGAGTACGACCAGCAGGACCGGCTGATCACCGAGCATCAGGGCTGGGGCACCTTACGTTATGGCTATGACGCCTGTGGCCAACTCAACCGCCTGCGCCTGCCGGACGGCAGCAAACTCGATTACCACCACGCCAAGGGCGGCGCGCTGACGGCCATCGACCTCAATGGCGCGCGATTGACTTCGCATACGTTCCTCGCCGGTCGCGAACTACAGCGCCAACAGGGTCTGCTGCTCAGTGAATACGCCTACGACGACCAAGGCCGACTGAAGGCCCACGCCGTCAGCCAACAGCAAAAAAGCCTGTACCGCCGCGACTATGCCTACAGCCTCAATGGCAATCTCGACCACATCGCCGACACCCGCCATGGCCAGCGCAGTTACCAGTACGACCCGCTCAACCGCCTGACCCGCGTCCGCCACACCCGCGACCAACAGCCGGAAAGCTACGCCCACGACCCGGCCGGCAACCTGCTGATGCAGGACCGCCCCGGCCCCACGACCGTCAAAGGCAACCGCCTGTTGATGCAGGGCGATCGCCATTACGACTACGACGCCTTCGGCAACCTGGTCCGCGAACGCCGTGGCACCGGGCAGAAACTGGTCACCGAATACCGTTATGACTGCCAGCATCGGCTGGTCGGCGTCACTACGCCGGACGGTCGTTGTTCAAGTTACCGCTACGACGCCTTCGGCCGCCGCATCGCCAAAACCGTCGACGGCAAAACCACTGAGTTCTTCTGGCAGGGCGATCAGGTCGTCGCCGAAAGCAGTAAGGCGCATTACCGCAGCTACGTCTACGAGCCGGGCAGCTTCCGCCCGTTGGCCATGCTCGACGGCAAAGGCCCGCGTAAGGCGTGCCCGTTCTACTACCAACTCGATCACCTGGGTACGCCGCAGGAGCTGACGGATTTCGGCGGCGAGATTGTCTGGTCGGCGAAATACAACGCCTACGGCAAAGTCACGCACCTCGAACTCGGTGGAGGCGAGCAGCTTGACCAGCCACTGCGTTTCCAGGGGCAGTACTTCGACGTCGAGAGCGGTCTGCACTACAACCGGCATCGGTACTATGATCCGGAGGTGGGTCGGTATCTGACGCCGGATCCGATCAAGTTGGCGGGTGGGCTGAACCAGTACCAGTACACGCCGAATCCGACGGGGTGGGTTGATCCGTTGGGGTTGGCATGTCTACCGTGTCCTGGAGAAATAGAGGCTGATGGGCCGTTCAGCGAAATTGTTCCGGGTGGTGGTTTGGCAGCACACGAGGCCCAGGGAGGGCATCTTATTGCCAAGCATATTGGGAGAACGAATTTGCAGTTAGCACAAAGACTAGAAGCAGAGCCGACTATCCCTGCCGCTTCAACATTCCCTGATCGAGCTATTGCTGAGTCGGCTGTCGCGAGGGCGCTATCTGAAAATAAAAACCGGATCGATAAATTCCTTAGAAGTAAAAAGGGAAAAACGTCCATCACGCATCAATTCGACCTGCCAGTAGGAATCAGTTTGCCCAACGGTAGTACTGACTATGTACCGGCCTCGAAAGTGTTGTTGGTATTGATAAAGGACGCCCGACGTTCTGAGGGATATTTTTTGCTGACAGGATTTCCAGAGATATGAACAAAGAATTTCCCGAGTTACACGATTTTTTTGGCGCGTACTTTCATCAGGATTGGACTGTCGAGCATGATACGGCTGAGCAAGTGATTGGTGCTTTTTTAGCTGACTCCGATCCCGAGGATCTAATAGTAGTCCGGCAAGAACTCAATGCATTGCTTGATCAGAGGAAAGATGAGCTGGTGTTAAGGGATTACTTATTGAAAGAGCTGAGCTGTTACTACTGCTACTGGCATGCGTGGGAATCAGGCGAGTCGTGGTTGCGTCATATCGCTAACAGATTGGCTAGTCGGCTGGATCGTCCTTGATGGAAAATCGCTGCGAAATTTCTGGGCAAGGTCGTCGGAAGTTTCCTTCAAGTTGCAGCGGTTTCCATGAACTGGTGCGAGATGCGCTCCGTCGATAGTCTTTGGCGGTCACTGAAAATTCAGTGGCAGGGTGTAGGAACCCTTCGAAACCGTTAGAGCTATATTGGCGTCGATGCTTGGTTTGCGGCCGTTAACGTGCGTCCGTAAGATCAGTTGCGGCGGCTATGCGCGGGCACGCTTCGGCGTGGTCGAGTTTTGCTCTAAGGGTCTCGATATTCCTACCCCGTGCATAGCTGCCACCCTAGCCTGTAGGAAGGCCTAAGGCAGCTCCATTTCTTCCTTGGAGCAATTCAAATGAAAACACTTACACCCGATCCACACTACGAAAAACCAATCCCCCACCCCGACAACCGCTTCATGGCCCTAACCGGCAACTGCACCGACATGCCCACCCTGTTCGTCGATACCCACGCGCCGATCGATGTTTTGTATGACACTGCCAGCTATCGAATTCGCGCAGTTACTCAGGTGCTTGAGAACATGTCGATGCGCGGTTCAGTCGAGTGTGAATCCTTCATTCTTAGTGATTTTGCTTTGCTCTGTGCCATTCCATTGCGCGATGGGTGTGATGTGCTGGATGTAATTGGACGGCGGTTGCGGGCGCGGCCTTCGGAATAACGTTGCTGAATGATCGTTCCCACGCTCTGCGTGGGAATGCAGCCCGTGACGCTCTGCGTCACATCGGTGTCTGGCTCGACAGCGGCGGAGGGGCTGGAACGCGGAGCGTCCCTTGAGGCATTCCCACGCGGAGCGTGGGAACGATCAATCCCCCAAGCACCACACCTACATTGGATGGGTGGTGCTTATTGGGGCTTCGGCAACTTGAGCTCCGCACACAACCCACCGCCCTCACGATTGCTCAAGGTCAGTGACCCGCCAATCGCCAGCGCCAACTGCTGGGCAATCGCCAACCCCAACCCGGTCCCACCGGTGCTGCGATTACGCGAATTCTCCACGCGGTAGAACGGCTGCATCACCTGGGCCAATTGCTCTTCGGCAATCCCCGGCCCTCGGTCCATGACCTTCACCGACAAGCTGCCATCCGCCTTCGTTTCCACCCACAACTCAGCCGCGCCAGCGAATTTCAGTGCGTTGTCTACCAGGTTCACCAGCACCCGCCGCAAGGCATGGGGCCGGGTGTCGATCACTGCCGCGCTTTTGCCGCCCAACTGCACGTCTTTGCCCATGTCCTGATAGTCGAACACCAGGCTGTCGAGGAACGAATCCAGATCGGTGCGGCGACTTTCCTCGGTGGCGCCATGGATGCTGCGGGCATAGGCCACGCCTTCGCGCACCAGGTGTTCCATCTCGCCGAGGTCGTTCCACAGTTTGTCTTTTTCGCTGGAGTCGTCCATGAATTCGGCACGCAGTTTCATGCGCGTGATCGGGGTTTGCAGGTCGTGGGAAATCGCCGCCAACAGTTGCATGCGCTCCTTGAGATATGCCGCGATGCGCGCCTGCATGGCATTGAACGCCCTGGCGGCGTAGGCGACCTCGGTCGGGCCTTTTTCATCGAGGAGCACGGCGTGAGCGTTGGGGTCGAGGGTTTCCACGGCTTGGGCGAGGCGGGTGAGCGGGCGGATAGCGATTCTCACGGCCAGCCAGGTGCAGGCGATCAGCAGCGTCAGTTGCCCCAACAATACTGCCGGCAACCAAGGCGACAACGGCACCATTGAAGGTCGCACATCGATGGTGACGGGGCTGCCGTCCTTCAGTTTCAGGTGGGCCTGGAAGTGTTTCTTCGGGCCGGGGATATCGGTAAAAGTCAGCGGATATTCATGGCCAATGGCGTCCTGAATCGAGGGAACTGCAATCGGCACATCGCTGGGCGCCATCGGTGTGCCGGGTGAGCCTTCATTCAGCAGATAGCCATAGTTGGCGCGTTCCAGACGCTGCAGCCAGTTCGCGCGTTCGTCGGCCGGCAAGCGGTCGAGGATGGCGAGGGACGTCGAGACGTCGGTTTCCAGATTGCCCAGCATGGTGTTCTTCGCACTTTCATAACGCTCGTAGTACTGCGCGCCAAAGGACAGCGCCTGGGCGAGGATCAGGCCGATCAGGAAAATCAGCGACAGCCGCGAGGCCAGCGTGCGGGGCCAGTGCAGCGCAAGACTCATGACGGCGCACCGAGCACTTCCACCGGCAGGGAAAACACATAGCCTTCGCTGCGTACGGTCTTGATGTAGGCCGGTTCCCGGGCATCGTCGAGCAGGCGCTGACGCAAACGGCTGACCAGCAAATCGATGGAACGGTCGAACAGATCAGCATCGCGACCTTGAGTCAGGTTGAGCAACTGGTCGCGATTGAGCACCCGCTGAGGATGATCGAGAAACACCCGCAGCAAACGATATTCCGCGCCGCTGAGGGCGACCATGGTGCCGTCCTGATCCAGCAGATGCCGGGCCGAGGTGTCCAGGCGCCAGCGACCGAACGCCAGCAGGCGACCGCTTTCGGTGATCACCAGATTCGGCGGCAGCATCCGCGTGCGGCGCAGCACGGCGTTGATCCGGGCGAGCAGTTCACGGGCTGCGAACGGTTTGACCAGGTAGTCGTCGGCGCCCATTTCCAGGCCGATGATGCGGTCGGTTTCATCATTGCGCGCGGTGAGCATCAGCACCGGCGTGGCCTTGTGTTTACCCGCGCGCAACTCGCGGCAGAGCACCAGGCCATCGTCGCCCGGCATCATGATGTCGAGCACGATCAGGTCCACTGGCGTGGTCTCCAGAAACGCGCGCATCTGCCGTCCATCCGCCACCACGGTGGTGCGCAGGCCGTTCTTCTTCAGGTAGTTGCCTACCAGTTCCCGGATCTCACGGTCATCGTCCACGATGAGAATGTGATCGACGTGTTCCATGGTGGCCAAGCCTCTGTAAGTGGGAAGTTGTCGCGCAGTCTATCGAGCCTTGGCCCGCTCGCCCGCTGTCGTTTGTATTGCAGTGTATCTGGCCTGTCGGCGGATACACGGGGACGCAAAAACAGCCGGTTTCAGGGGTTTTGTATCGCTGTGTATCGCAGGCCGGCGCTGATACATAGCAATTTACCCGCGCCTGTTCCAGACACAGACGGGATACCTCGCGGGCTTCTAATGGCTTCCATCGAGGCAAACCCAAACCGCCTCGGCCCCATCAACGATTGATCTATTGAAGCCCCCGAGGAAACCACCATGAACACCAAAGCCATCTACGCCGCCTGCCTGTTTGCCGCCCTGAACATCTGCACGTTGTCGGCCCGTGCCGAAGCCAATGTCACCCCCCAAACCTACACCTACGGCACGCACCTGGACATCCAGAAAGTGCTGTCAATGAAAGAGGACGCCACGCCGTCCTGCGGGATTGTGAATGCGCGGATGACCTATCTGGATTCCCAAGGTAAAGCCCAGGCCCTGGATTACAGCAAATTCGCTGACAACTGCAACGAAGACAACTGAGTCCTTCGCTCATCCATCATCAATCCCATTTTGAAACAGGAAGAACCCCATGAACAACGTCACCCGCTTTTTGACCGCCATCGTCTTTTCCGTAGCCGGCGTCGCCGCTCATGCCAACGCTGCTGTTGAACAGAGCAAATGTGGCAGCAGCACTTGCTTCCAACTGACGCCGCTGCTGGCCGAGGATGGTTCCAGCCGCACACCGCAGGGGCAGCTGATTGCAGAGGATGGCTCCAGCCGCACACCGCAGGGGCAGCTGATTGCAGAGAACGGTTACAGCCGCACGCCACAGGGCCAGCAGTTGGAAAACCAGGCGGCTTGAAGCCAGGCACTGTTCCCATGAACTCAAGGTGATCCCATGTTTCTCATCGCATTCCTGGGCGGCATTTTGACCGTCCTCAGCCCCTGCATCCTCCCTGTCGTGCCGTTTCTGTTTGCCGGTGTTAAACGCACACGCGCCTCGATCCTGCTCACCCTCGGCGGCATGGCCCTGACCTTCGCCCTGATCTCCAGCCTGGCCGTGGTCAGCAGCGATTGGGTGATACAAGCCAACAACACCGGCCGCCATGTGGCGCTGATCGTGATGGTACTGTTTGCGCTGTCGCTGATCTCCGCCCGCATCGGCGGCTGGCTGGCGCGCCCGTTCGTGTTGCTGGGCAATCGCCTCGACCCCGACACCCGCAAAATGTCCGGCCCTCTGGGCTCGGTGATGATCGGTGTCGCCACCGGTCTGCTCTGGGCACCGTGTGCCGGGCCGATCCTCGGGGTGATCCTCACCGGCGCCATGTTGCAGGGTGCCAACGCACAGACCAGTCTGCTGCTGGTGGCGTATGGCCTGGGCAGCGCGTTGTCCCTGGGCACCTTGATCTTCGCCGGTCGCGGCCTGGTCAATCGCTTGAAACCGTCGATTCCAGTCACCGGCTGGCTGCGTCGCGGTGCGGGTGCTGCGGTGTTGGTCGCGGCGGTGGTCATCGCCACCGGAACCGACAACACGCTGCTGGCGGGCACCTCGTCCGAAGGCGTTACCACGGTGGAACAGAAGGTGCTGGAAACCGTGCCGAAAGTGGTCGATTACCTGGTCAGCAAGGTCAAGGCCGACTCGACCATGGACTCGGCCAAAGGCCCTATGCCGTTGCTCTCCGGCGCGGTCGAATGGCTCAACTCGCCAGCGCTGAGCAACGACTCCCTGCGCGGCAAAGTGGTGCTGGTGGATTTCTGGACCTACGACTGCATCAACTGCCAGCACACCTTGCCCTACGTGAAGGACTGGGCGAAAAAATACGAAAAGGACGGCCTGGTGGTGATCGGCGTGCACACCCCTGAATACGGTTACGAACGCATCCTCGACAACGTTCGCGATCAGGTGCAAAAACTCGGCATCACCTACCCGGTGGCGATCGACAACAACTACGCAATCTGGCGCGCCTTCGACAACCAATACTGGCCGGCTCACTACCTGATCGATGCCAAGGGGCAGGTGCGTTACAGCCACTTTGGCGAGGGCCGCTACGAGACTCAGGAGCAGATGATCCGGCAGCTGTTGGAAGAGGCCAAGGCGCCTGCCGCGTAACGCGTTTCGGTAAAGCAAGCCGACCTGTCAATGCAGCGTTACAGATGCATGACCATGCATCGGAGAGCGGTGTATTTCGTGAGTCTGCCGGACGACCGGGCAGGACGGATACGTATCCGGGAGCTTTAGTTTGTGGACGGGGTCACTTGCGACCCTGCCATCACAATCATGAAAGGGAGAGGGTTATGCCTAAGTTCATTATTGAACGCGAGCTTCCGGGAGCCGGCGCACTGCAGCAACAGGAACTCAAAGCGATCTCGCAAAAATCCTGCGATGTGTTGCGCGGATTGGGGCCGCAAGTGCAATGGCAGCAGAGTTACGTCACGGGCGACAAGATTTACTGCGTGTATATCGCACCGAGTGAGGAACTCATCAGGGAGCATGCCAAACAAGGTGGCTTTCCGATCAACAGCGTTTCCCGAGTCATGAGCATCATCGACCCCACCACGGCGGAGTAAGCCGAGACCCGTTCCAACCCGCAGCGGAGCAGACTTCATGAGCACACCCATTGATCTCACCGCCCTGAAAAACCGTCAGATGACTGCGTGGGCCAGCGGCGACTACGCCGTGATCGGCACCACTTTACAGATCGTCGGCGAACAACTGGCTGAAGCCTGCGACCTGCTCTGCGATGAGCTCGTGCTGGACGTCGCTGCGGGCAACGGTAATGCAACACTCGCCGCCGCGCGCCGGGGCTGTAAGGTTACGTCCACCGACTACGTGGCCAAGTTGCTTGAACGCGGCGAAGACCGCGCCCGGGCCGAGCACCTGAACGTGACCTTTCAGGTGGCCGACGCCGAGGCGTTGCCTTTCGAGGACGCCAGTTTCGATGCCGTGCTCTCGACCTTCGGTGTGATGTTTACCCCGGATCAGCCCAAGGCTGCGGCAGAGCTGGCGCGGGTGTGCCGCCGGGGAGGCCGGATAGGCCTTGCCAACTGGACGCCTGAAGGCTTCGTCGGGCAGATGTTCAAGGTGCTGGGGCGCCACATGCCGCCACCCGCCGGGGCTCAGCCGCCTTCAAACTGGGGCTCCGAAGCGTGGTTGCACTCACAGTTCGATCAGCGCGACTTTCTGCTCCAGGTCACACGGCGGTTGTTCAACTTCCGCTACCGCTCGGCCGCTCATTTCATCGACACCTTCCGCACCTGGTATGGCCCGGTTCACAAGGCCTTTGCGACCCTGCCGCCTGAAGGGGCCGCTGCCCTGGAAAACGACCTGACGGAACTGCTCAATCGCCTGAACCGAGCGGGGGAGCGGTCGCTGGTGGTGCCGAGTGAATACCTGGAGGTGGTGATCACCCGGCGTTGAACCGAGGGCAGCTCCTGCGTGGACCGAGCGCGTTGCAGTCACTCATCCAGTGACTCGGTATACACCACCCACACGCTGCACGGCATTTTGTACAGCACATGTTCCACCGTGCTGCCGATCAACCGGCCCATGCCGCGATGGCCGATCCGGCCCATGACGATCACATCCACATCATGGGTATCGACGTAGTGGGTCAGCACCTTGGTCGGGTTGCCCATGACCATGTGCCGCTGCTCCGGCGCGATGCCGTTGCGCGCGGCCAGTTCGTTGAAGGCATTCTCCTGGAGGTCGAACAGGGTCTTGACCTGGCCCGAAGAGAAAAGCGCCGAACCGTTATAGAAGTTGAACTCGTCCGCGCTGATGGATGAAAGGTCATAGGCGTAGACCACATTGAGTTCGGCATTGCAGGCACTCGCCAGTTTTGAGGCTTCGTGAAGGATCCGGTCGTTGAAACTGTTGTATTGATCATCGCGGTGAAACGGGTCGATCGCCGCGACGATCTTGCGCGGCAACGCGCGAGTGGCATGGCTGACGAAATGCAGCGGCACCGGGCACTCGCGCAGCAAATGCACGTCGAGGGGGGTAAACACCAGCCGCGACAGCCGCGATGGATGGTCCAACGCCTTGATCAGCACGTCCATCGGCTGCTCTTTGAGGTGAATCAGGATCTCCTCCAGCGGATTCTCGACCCAGGCCACCTCGGTGGTGACGTTCACACCGATCTTGCGCAAGGGGTGGGCCTGTTCCTCAAGCCACTGGCGGTGACGCTCGATGTAGCCCAAACGCATCTGCTCCAGGGCCTTTTCGTTGACCAGGCTGGCGGTCGCCAGGCCTTCCAGATAGTCGAAGGCCACGATGTGCAGGGCCGCCCCCTCGGCCTTGGCCAGCATCGCAGCCCGGTCAAAGGCGGGGCTGTGCTCCATCAGCGGTGAGGCGACCAGCATGAAGCGTGGTTGACCAGACATGACAAACCTCCGGTGGGTAAGCGAGCGGACGGTGGTCGTTCAATACATCTCAATCCTTTGATTATTGACCATGATCAGTCTCAGGAGCGGCTGGCCGCTCGAACGGGCCGGCAGAGCAGCGCAATGTTCATGCGATGGCTGTCACGCCGGAGTTCTAATGTGGGAGCGAGCCTGCTCGCGATGCGGTCTCAAGCGTCTTCCAAAGGTCGCGCATCGTCGGGTTTTGATTGGCGATCGAACAATACGAACGTATCTCCAGCCGGGCCTTCCACTCATCACCGCCGGCCAGCACCAATTGCCCTCGCTCCAGTTCATCGGTCACGGCGCTCAAGGGCAACCAGGCAACGCCATAGCCCTCGATCGCCATCCTCATCAATAGCATGGCCATGTCCGCCTCAAAGCAACGATCAAGCACGCAAGCAGTCGGCGCATTCTTGATGACGATATCGGCCACGCGCCCCAAAAAAGTGGTCGCGGTATACGCCAGGTGCGGCACTGGCTTGGCGGCCGTCCCCGGTAGCCGATGCAAGGGTTTGCCGTTCTTGTCCGGCGCGCACAGTGGAACAAACGAATCCTGCCCCAGGATCAAGCTGCCAAACTTCTCGGGGTCGAGCTGGATCGGGGCGAGGGGATGGTGGTAGACGATCATCAAATCGCAGCTGCCTTCCTCCAGCGCAATGACCGCATCGTGGATATTCGCCGCCACCACGCGAGCATTGAAGGGCTCATTCTGCTGTTGAAACTGGGTGAGCCACTTAGGCAGAAATGTCATTGAAAGACTGTGCCCAGCGGTGACCTGAATCGAGCGCCCCGGCATTCTTTCTCCTTCGCGAAGAGCCAGTCGCAATTGCAGCAACGCCGACAAAGCCTCGCGCCCCTCTTCACAAAAGCTGCGGCCCGCTTGAGTCAGTTGGACAGGATAGGTACCGCGATCCACCAGTTCGGCTCCCACCCATTCCTCAAGTGAACGAATGCGCCGGGACAGCGCGGACTGCGTGACGCAACGCACTTCGGCGGCGCGAGAAAAATTCTTCCATTCGGCAATCGCCAAAAGATCGTCCAACCATTTGGTTTGCATGCTGGCTCCTCATCGCGTCTCTGGCGAAGAGTTTACTGCGGTGCAATGGAGCTATTGAGGGTATTTCGCAAACTATTCCAAAAACGCATCACCCTATGGTGATTACTCATCATCCTGTGCCAATGGCGTCCTTAGAATCGGTGTTGTAGCCCCGCTGCCGCAGAGCATCGGGTCATTCCAGTCTTGTCTTCTGCCAAGTAAAAAAAGCTACAACATCACTTGAGGAAAGCACCGTGAAAAAAAGTAATTTACCCCGCCAGATCGCGATCGGTATCGCGATGGGCGTCATCGTAGGTTGGGCTTGCCATCATTTTTCAGCGGATGAGAAAGCCGCCAAAGAAATCGCCTCCTGGTTCTCGATGGTGACGGATATTTTCCTGCGCTTGATCAAGATGATTATCGCGCCTTTGGTTTTCGCCACGTTGGTGGGTGGTATTGCCAGCATGGGCAATTCCCGATCAGTAGGACGGATCGGGGCGAGGGCGATGGCCTGGTTCGTTTCCGCTTCAGTGATTTCGTTGTTGATTGGCATGTTGCTGGTGAACCTTTTCCAGCCAGGCGCAGGCCTGGATCTTCAGGCGACTCAGGCCGGCGCGGCACCGATAGCGGTAAACACGGGGGACTTCAGCCTGAAGGTGTTCATCAGCCATGTTTTTCCTCGCAGCATTGCTGAAGCCATGGCCAACAACGAGATTCTGCAAATTGTGGTGTTCTCGCTGTTCTTCGGTTTCGCGTTGGCAGGTGTCAAGCGCGCCGGTTACACAAAGATCACCGACAGCATTGAAGAGCTGGCGAAGGTGATGTTCAAGATCACCGACTATGTCATGGCGCTTGCACCGATCGGTGTCTTTGCCGCCATCGCTTCGGCCATCACCACCCAAGGTCTCGGGTTGCTGGTCGATTACGGAAAACTGATTGCCGAGTTCTACCTGGGTATTGTGATTCTGTGGGGCGTGTTGTTCGCTGCCGGCTACCTGTTTCTGGGGCGTTCAGTATTTACGTTGGGCAAGTTGATCCGTGAACCCGTGCTGTTGGCATTCTCGACGGCCAGCAGTGAGTCCGCCTATCCAAAAACCATGGAGGCGCTGGAGAAGTTCGGCGCACCGAAGCGCGTATCCAGCTTCGTACTTCCACTGGGGTATTCATTCAATCTCGACGGTTCGATGATGTATCAAGCCTTCGCGATCATGTTCATTGCCCAGGCTTACAACGTTGACTTGAGCCTCACACAGCAGCTTCTCATCCTGTTGACGCTGATGGTGACCAGCAAGGGCATGGCAGGCGTAGCCCGGGCCTCAGTGGTTGTCGTCGCGGCGACGTTGCCCATGTTCAATCTGCCGGAAGCGGGCATTTTGCTGATCCTGGGCATCGATCAGTTCCTCGACATGGCCAGGACTGCCACCAACGTGGTGGGCAATAGCATCGCAACGGCAGTGGTCGCTAAATCGGAGCCTTGCGAGGAGCCGGACGACGTCCCTCAAACCGAGGCATCCCCACGTCCTGTTCGCACTGTGGCCACCGCCTGAGAGCTATCACCATGAAAGCTGAATCGAAGCTGTCCCGTGAGTCGTCTTTTGTACGCAAACTGGGCATCGTTGGTGGGCTTGGCTCACTGGCCGGCGGCGATCTGTTCTACAAGTTGGTGAAGTCCAGGGCGGTGCTCGAGGATCAAGGCCGCTATCACTTTCTGTTCGAGCAGCACCCGTTCAAAGATGTCCTGATGCCGTTGGACCGGGGCGCAAGCATGACCTCCAGAAAGTTCTATGTCTTTGAGGTTTGTCAGACCTTCGAGGCCAGTGGAGTCGACGCGATCGTACTGCCTTGTTTTGCCAGCCACACCTTCCGCGAAGAGATTCAGGAGGAAATAGGCATACCGGTTCTGGACATGATGGCCGCGTTGCGCAGGCACATCGACCATGTCGCTGAACCCGGCAGTGCATTGGGCATTCTCGCTTCAGACTATGTTCGCCACTGCGGCTTGTTCGAGCGCTATTTCGGCAGCGATTTCAAGCTCGTTTATCCAGCTGATAACGAGCAGTCAGGGTTGATGGAGGCGATGTATGGTGTCAACGGTATCAAGGATGGATACCTTGACGGTGTACCGCTGGAGTGTGTGTATCAGGCCTGCCTTTCGCTTCAGGAGCAGGGGGCCACGATGGTCTTGCCGGGCCTGACCGAGCTCTCGTTGGTCTGCGGTGACCTGCAGCGTCGGGGCATCACGGTGCTGGATATCAATGAGATTTATGCCGGCTTCGCGACCGTGGAGAAAGGTCAGTCGAATCGCCCACCCTTCAAGCTCGGGATCGTGGGCGGGGTGGGGCCTGCGGCAACGGTCGATTTCATGGGGAAGGTGGTTGCGCATACACCAGCCGGCCGCGATCAGGAGCACATCAAAATGGTGGTCGAACAAAACCCCCAGATTCCTGATCGCACCGCCAGCCTGCTGTATGACGAAACCGATCCGACGATGGCGATGTACGCCACTTGCAAGCGGCTTGAAAGCGCTGGAGCCAATGCGATTGCGATCCCGTGCAATACCGCTCACGCGTTCGTCGAGCGTATCCAGGCCCACTTGCGTGTGCCCATTGTGAACATGCTTGCCGAGACGGTAGAGGCCATCGTTCAGCGGTATGGCGCCGGGAAAACAGTCGGGCTGCTGGCGACGTCGGGCACGATCAAGAGTCAGGTCTACCACGAGGCCGCCCGGCGGGCCGGGCTGCACATAATCGCCCCTGGTGTGGATTACCAGGCATTGGTCATGGATGCGATTTATGGGGCGCTGGGGATCAAGGCCGGGTTCACCGAGGGCTTGTGTAAAGATCAGTTGCTGATCGCCGCCGAGCACTTGTGTGAACTGGGCGCCGATGTGCTCATCCTGGGGTGTACGGAGTTACCGCTGGTGCTGCAGCATAGCGAGGCCTTCATGATCAAAGGTCATCAAGTGGCGTTGATCGACCCGACGACCATTCTGGCTATGAAGTGTATTCAGCTTGCCCGTGAACACTCCCGGGAGCGATCGGATTTGCATCTTGGCTAAACAACCTTTGCGCCCCGTGCCTCCAGCAACTCCCGTAATACGGAACGGTGGCAGTGCGCCTCGTCTTCGCAGTAACACCCCACGGCCAGTGAGGTTTGATGGGAGAGGGCGGCCAGCAGGTCCAGCAGTTGACTGGGCGCGGGATGGTTCATCTCGGCCTTGAACTTGCGCTTGAAGGTCTCCCAGGCTTTGGCATCTTCTGCCGCTTTGGCTTCGGCCACCAGTTCGGGGCTGGGGGACAGCAGCGGTTGCCACACATCATAGAAATCACGGCTGGCGAATTCGGCCTTCGGTACGCCACGGGGCGGGCGGCGTACCGTGCCCAGGCGCAGGCCTTCATTCGCGGTGCGGGGTGAACCGAGTCGCACGATATGGATGGGCATGATTGCGGTGCCTAGTTGAGCCGTGAGCCGTCGAACCACTCCAGCGCCGTGCGCCAGATGCAGATCCCCAGGAAGTACGCCGACATCAGCAGCCACAGGCTCATCACCAGCGGGTTGATGGCCGGGTGGTTGAGCACCAGCGACAAGCTGCACAGCAACCAGATGGCCGTCACGGCAATGTTGATCGGCATGAAACGGCGCACGCGAAACGGGTGCAGGAATTTCATTCGGGTCACGGTCAACAGCGCCAGGCCGATCACGGTGAGCAAGGTGATCCACGGCGACGGGTCGATGATGTACAGGCACAACGCAACCACGTTCCACGCGGCGGGGAAGCCCTGGAAGTAGTTGTCCTTGCTCTTCATGTTGACGTTGCAGAAGCAGAACAGCGACGACACCAGAATCAGCGACACGGTCAGCAGCAGGGTGTAGTCCGGCAACGGGATGTAACGGTAGATGAACAGCGCCGGGATAAACACATACGTCAGGTAGTCGATCACCAGGTCGAGGATCGAACCGTCGAAACTCGGCAGTACCGACTGCACATTGACCTTGCGCGCCAGTGCGCCGTCCAGCCCATCGACGATCAGCGCCACGCCCAGCCACAGCAGGCAATGGGTGGGTTGGTTCTCCAGTAGGGCGAGGGTCGCGAGGAAGGCAGTGACCACGCCGGTGGCGGTAAAACCATGGGCGCCCCATGCTTTGAGCCTGGCGATGTGTACGGTGGATATCACGGGGGCGTTCTCCAGAAAATGAAGCAAGCCAGTCATCACCCTGCTATTGAGGGCGTCGGCAAACCGGGTCGGGTTGCAGGTATCGACCGGATTTTCGGGGATAAGGTTCACCACCTTTGAATCTTAGACGCCGCACAAAAAAATACCCCGCAAATTCCGGGGTACGTGTTGAGCACTGCGCGCTTGTATCGTCAGCTTAACGAGGAAAGAACACGCGCAGTCGATGGTTATCCGGGTCAAGGGCGACGAAGGTACGACCGAAGTCGAGTTCTGTCGGCGTTTGCACCATGGTCAGCCCGAGAGCGCTCCAGTCGGCAAACAGTGCATCGACCTGCTCAGCAGACTCCATCGGGAACGCCAGTTCGGTCCCGCCGCCCGTTGCCGTCACCGCAGGTTCCGCGGTATGCCGTGACCAGAGCCCCAGTTTATAGCCGCCGTCCAGGACAAACAGGGCGAAGGTCGGCGACTCTTCCACGGGCGTGCGCTCCAGCAGAAACTCATAGAACCGTGCGCTGACGGCGGGGTTTTCCACAAAAAGCAAAATATAACGGGGAGTGATCATGGGGCTGCTCCATTAGAAGGTGGACGCAGCATAAAAGGAGGCGCTGTCAGTTTCTGTCAGGAGTGTGAAGGGGCACCTTTTGACTTCAGCCAGACGGAGTTGGCGGAATGTCTGCCATACCGACGACCCGCAATTGGCTCGATGACGAAGTCGCCCGGCATGAGCTGCCGCAGGGCTGCGATCTTTTCGCGGCCATAACGCCTAATCGGTAACCTTCAAACCCAATGCTGCAAAACACTCTTCGATCGATCGCCGCTGCGTCTCGGCATACAAGCCCAACTCATCAATCGTCGACCGTCCCAGCGCCTTTTCGAACGCCTGTTGGTTCGAGTGAACGCCATAGTGGGTTTGGGCCGCGTCCCCCAGGTTCGACTGAAAAATCCCCGCCGCACTGACCGGCAGGAAATCTTCGTACACCAGCGGTTCTACCCGCACATACCCGTCGCGGAGCAAATCTTCCAGCGACGCGTCTTTCAGCCCAGCCGTCGACAGGCCTTTTTCCGTCACAAAGTAGCGAAAGTACGCCAGTTCCTGTTGGCGCATATCCTCAACGGTGTCAGGGAATTCGCCAAAGTGCTGCGTCATTAGCGCGTTGTAGCGTGCGGCATTGGCTTCGTTGGGGAACTCCTTGAGCTCATCCCGGGCAGCGTTGAGCAAACGGTCGTAAAGCGCCCGGCCCTTGGGCGTGAGCGCCGCGCCGCGCTGTTCGATTTCACCGAAGCGGGCGCTGTGGCTGCCACGGGTTTCGGCTTGATCGGTGAAAGCGACGGGCTCGTCCAGCGCCTTGAAGCTGGTTTGACGCAGCAGAATCGGGCATTGGCGGCGGGGTGGGCCTTCGATCACCGCTTTGGGGGTAATGCCATGGGCGGGCATTTGTGCCTGGACGATGTCGATGTCCAGGGTGCGCGGCGTCAGGTGGTTGATGTGCGGACCTTTGAATGCCACCACGTCGGCGATCAGTCGATGCTGGGCGCTGAGTTGCTGGTATTGCTCGGCGGTGACAGTGGCGCTGTGGTGCCAGCGGAAGGTTTCCAGGGCTTGTGCGACGAAGTCCTGCGCCTCGTATTCGGTCAGGCCGCCCTGGGTTTCGGCGCGCTCGATGAGCGTCAGCGCGGCCGGGGTGAAGATCGAACGCTGGTCCAGCACCGATTGGGCAAAGGTTCGTAGTTCGGCGTCTTCGATCAGTTCCAGGCGCAGCAGCGAGGTGAACACCCGGAACGGGCTGACCTGCAACGCCGCCTCATGCACGGCACGGAACGCGGTGGAATGCACCGGCACGCCGGCCGGGGTCAGGTCGTAATAGCCTACCGGCTGCATGCCCATCACCGCGAACAGGCGGGCGAGGGTCGCCAGTTCAGTGGCGGTGCCGACGCGGATCGCACCGTGGCGTTCCAGGTCCAGCCGCTGGATTTCGCCGGTGCTGTGCAGCTGTCGGGCGATTTGCGGGTCGCTGTCCAGCACGTGGCGGTTGGTCTGCTCCACCAGTTCCATCAGCGCGCCGTACAGCGGCACTTCCTCGCGGTACATGTCGGACATCGCTTTGGAGAAGCGTTGGCGGATCAGGTCAGGGCTGACGAAGTTCGGGTGGCTCATGAAAAGTTTCCTGGCGCAGTGACGTAACGGATGCCGGAAAAGATCGCAGCCTTCGGCGGCGCCGACAAACGAAGTTTCTGACGAACTTCATTCTGCCAAGGACTGTTCTTGCGACGCAGACGTGTTCGGTCAACGCAGCACTTGGTCCACCAGTTCGATCCAGTGCCTGACTGGCGTACGGCCGGCGCTGTTGAGATGGCTCTGGCAGCCGACGTTGGCGGTGGCAATGACTTCGGGGTGGCCGCTTTCCAGGGCGTTGAGTTTGTTGTCGCGCAGTTGCCGGGCCAGTTGCGGTTGGGTAATCGAATAGGTGCCCGCCGAGCCGCAACACAAATGACTGTCGGGCACCGCTGTGAGATTGAAGCCCAACCGCGTCAGCACGGCCTCGACCGCGCCGCCGAGTTTTTGCGCGTGCTGCAAGGTGCACGGGCAGTGGAAGGCGATCCGTCGGTCGGTGGCGGCGCAGACTCGCTCCAATGGTTCATCGGCCAGCACTTGCACCAGGTCCAGCGCCAGTTCGCTGACCCGCCGGGCCTTGGCCGCATAAGCCGGGTCGCGTTCCAGCAGATGCGCGTAATCCTTGATGAACGCGCCGCAGCCGCTGGCGGTTTGCACGATGGCTTCGGCGCCGTTTTCCAGGTGCGGCCACCAGGCGTCGATGTTGCGTCGGGCGCGCTCCAGGCCCATGGCCTGGGCGTCGAGGTGATAGTCCAGCGCGCCGCAACAACCGGCTTCAGGCGTCGAAATCACGCTGATCCCCAACCGATCCAGCACCCGCGCCGCCGCGGCGTTGGTGTTCGGCGACAGGCCGGGCTGCACGCAGCCTTCGAGCATCAACACCCGTCGCGCATGCCGAGGGGCAGGGCGCTCACCGGCGGCGGGGAGGTCGTGGGGCAATTTCGCCTCAACGCCCCGTGGCAGCAACGGCCGGAAGGTGGCGCCGATCTGCAATAGGGTCCTGAACAGGTTCGGGTTTGGCGCCAATGCGCGCAGGCCCTGACGCAACAGGCGTTGACTGGCCGGGCGCGGCACCGCTTGATCGATCACCGCACGGCCAATGTCCAGCAGGTTGTGATAATCCACCCCGGACGGGCAGGTGGTTTCGCAGTTGCGGCACGTCAGGCAGCGATCCAGGTGCAACTGGGCCTGGGCCGTGGCGGGGGCGCCTTCGAGCACTTGCTTGATCAGGTAGATGCGCCCGCGTGGCCCGTCCAGTTCGTCGCCGAGCAGTTGATAGGTCGGGCATGTAGCGTTGCAAAACCCGCAGTGCACGCAGGTGCGCAGAATCTTGTCCGCTTCTTCGGCGCGGGGCAGTTGTCGGGATTGTTCGCTGAGGTTGGTTTGCATGCTACAGCTCCGCGTACATCCGCCCGGGGTTGAGCAGCCCTTGCGGGTCCAGTTGCGCCTTGAGTTGCCGGTGATAGCGCAGCAGCGCCGGGGCCAGGGGCTGGAAAGGCGTTTCGGTGACGCCATGACTGAAGCAGGTGGCATGGCCGCCGAGTTCAAGGGCTCGCGATTGAATGTCATCGGCCGCGGATTTCAGCCAGCGTTGCGCGCCGCCCCAGTCGATCAGTTGTTCACCGGGCAAGTCCAGAGGCCCGAGGTTGTTGGGCAATGACAAGCGCCACAGCGGCAGGCCCTCATTAAAAAAGTCTAGCCGTTGTTCGTTCAGGTCGGACCAATAGGCGGAGTCCAGCGGTTCGCCGCCGAGCCGTTGATGGGCCGCCGTGACCGAGCCTTCTCCGCCTTCCAGGCGCAGGTACAAACGCTGGCCATCGTGACTGGCGGCGCTGATGGGCAGCGGTTGCTGGCCCCATTGCGCCAGATTGGCCAAGGCGCGGGTGCAGTCGATGTCCAGGCTGATGCTCAGGCATTGCCGGGGTTTGGGCAGCACCTTGAGCGAGACTTCGGTCAGCACGCCGAGGCAGCCGTAGCTGCCGACCATCAGGCGCGACAGGTCGTAACCGGCGACGTTTTTCATCACTTCGCCGCCAAAGCGCAGGTGAGTGCCGAGGCCGCTGATCACCCGCGTACCGAGGACAAAGTCCCGCACCGAGCCGGCCCACGGGCGCCGTGGCCCGGACAGTCCCGCAGCGATCATCCCGCCGACGGTGGCGCCTTCGCCGAACGACGGCGGCTCGCAGGGCAGCATTTGTCCCGCCGCATCCAGTGCGGCAAACAGTTCGTTCAGCGGCGTACCGGCGCGAACGCTGATCACCAGTTCCGTCGGGTCATAGCTGACGATGCCGCGATGGGCGCGGGTGTCGAGCACTTCTCCGGCCACTTCACGACCGAGAAAGGCCTTGGTGCTACCTCCCTGAATGCGCAGCGGCGTGGCGTTCTCCCGCGCCCGCCTGACCTGATCGAGCAGGGCTTCACTGGCATCGAAATCCGCCATCAGAAACGCTCCAGCTCAGGGAACGGCAGTTGCCCGGCGTGGATGTGCATCGCGCCGAACTCCGCGCAGCGGTGCAGGGTCGGGATGTTCTTGCCGGGGTTCAGCAGCCCCTGCGGGTCGAACGCGGCTTTGACGGCGTGAAACAGGGTCAACTCGTCACTGTTGAACTGCGCGCACATCTGATTGATTTTCTCCCGGCCCACGCCGTGCTCGCCAGTGATGCTGCCGCCGACTTTTACGCACAGTTCGAGGATTTTTCCGCCGAGGGCTTCGGCCCGTTCCAGTTCGCCGGGCTGGTTGGCGTCGAACAGAATCAGCGGGTGCATGTTGCCGTCGCCGGCGTGGAACACGTTGGCCACCCGCAAGCCATATTCTTGCGCCAGGCTGGCGATGCCCTGGAGCACGCCGGGCAGTTCGCGGCGGGGGATGGTGCCGTCCATGCAGTAGTAATCCGGCGAGAGGCGGCCGATGGCCGGAAAGGCATTTTTGCGCCCGGCCCAGAACCGCACGCGCTCGGCCTCGTCCCGGGCCTGGCGCACTTCGCTGGCGTCGGCCCGTTGCAGCACCTCGCGGACTCGCTCGCAGTCGTCATGGACATCGGCTTCGACACCGTCCAGTTCGCACAGCAGAATCGCTTCGGCGTCCACCGGGTAACCGGCGTGGATGAAGTCCTCGGCGGCGCGAATCGCCAGGTTGTCCATCATTTCCAGGCCACCAGGGATGATCCCGGCGGCGATGATCTCGGCCACCGCGCGGCCGGCCTTTTCCACCGAATCGAAACTGGCCAGCAGGACTTTGGCGACCTGGGGTTTGGGCAGCAGCTTGACCGTGACTTCGGTGATGATCCCCAGCAAGCCTTCGGAACCGGTGAACAGCGCCAGCAGGTCGAACCCCGGCGCGTCCAGCGAGTCGGCGCCGAGGGTCAGGTGTTCGCCTTCGAGGGTCAGTATTTCGAGTTTCAGCAGGTTGTGCACGGTCAGGCCGTACTTGAGGCAATGCACGCCGCCGGCATTCTCCGCGACGTTGCCGCCGATGGAGCAGGCGATTTGCGAGGACGGGTCTGGCGCGTAATACAGGCCGAAGGGCGCCGCTGCCTGGGATATCGCCAGGTTGCGCACCCCTGGCTGGACTCGTGCGGTGCGGGCGGCAGGGTCAATGTGCAAGATGTTGTTGAACCGCACCATCACCAGCAGCACGCCTTTGTCCAACGGCAGCGCACCGCCGGACAATCCGGTGCCGGCCCCACGTGCCACCACCGGCACGTTCCGGGCATGGCAGAGCTTGAGCAGTGCCTGTACCTGTTCAAGATGCCGGGGCAGGGCCACCAGCATCGGCGTGGTGCGATAGGCCGAGAGACCGTCGCATTCGTAGGGCTTGAGCTCTTCCTCGCGCCAGAGGATGTCCAGGTCCGGCACCTCCTGTTGCAAGGCCTTGAGCAGCACGGCCTTGTCGACATTGGGCAGAGCGCCGTCGATGCGTTCGTCGTAAAGAATGTTCATCAATCGCGCCTCGTATGAATCGCCGAGCATCCCCCCGAATTATCCGCCGAACCGTAGCAGCTGCCGAGCCTGCGAGGCTGCGTTCGGCTGCGCAGCAGTCGTGAATCCGG
>NZ_AKJT01000060.1 GCF_000282195.1 Pseudomonas sp. GM18 | reverse complement strand
ACGCCGGCCAGGTCGAAGTGACCATCAAGGACGCGGCGGGCGGCAATTTTGAGAACCTGACCACCAATCCGGCCGCGGCGGTTACCGACGTCACCGATACCATCGACACCTCGACGGTCAATCTGACCGCGACCGGCACTGTAGCTGAGGGCGGCACCGTGGTGTACACCGCTTCGGTGTCGGCCCCGGTCACCGGTTCGCCAGTGGTTGTGACCCTGTCCAACGGCCAGACCATCACCATTCCGGTCGGCGCCAGTAGCGGTTCTGTCAACTTCGTTGCGCCAAACGATGCCTTGGCGGGCGGCGGTTCCTTGAGCGTGAAGATCGACGATGCCAAGGGTGGTAATTACGAGAAGCTGGAAGTCGACGGCAAGTCGGCGGACACCTCGATTACCGACACACCGGACACCACCACCCTCAGCCTGTCGGCAACCGACTCGGTCGCTGAAGGCGGTTCCATCGTTTACACCGCGACCCTGACCAATGCCGCCGGCACACCGGTCACCGTGAACTTGTCGAACGGCGCGGTGATCACCATCGCCGCTGGCGCCACCAGCGGCAGCGTGACCGTCGATGCACCGAAGGACGACGTCTACAAGGACGCTGGCCAAGTCGAAGTCACGATCAAGGATGCCGCAGGCGGCAACTTTGAAAACCTGGCGACCAATCCGGCCGCGGCGGTTACCGATGTCACCGATACCATCGACACTTCGACCGTCAACCTGACCGCGACCAGCACTGTGGCTGAAGGCGGTACCGTGGTGTACACGGCTTCGGTGTCGGCACCGGTCACCGGTTCGCCAGTCGTCGTCACTCTGTCCAACGGCCAGACCATCACCATTCCGGTCGGTTCGAGCAGCGGTTCTGTCAACTTCGTGGCACCCAACGACGCGTTGGCCGGCGGCAACTCCCTGAGCGTCAAGATCGACGACGCCAAGGGTGGCAACTACGAGAAGCTGGAAGTCGACGGCAAGTCGGCGGATACCTCGGTGACCGATACTCCGGACACCACCACTCTCAGCCTGTCGGCAACCGACTCGGTCGCTGAAGGCGGCTCCATCGTTTACACCGCGACCCTGACCAACGCCGCCGGCACGCCAGTGACTGTGACCCTGTCGAACGGCGCAGTGATCACCATCGCCGCCGGCGCCACCAGTGGCAGCGTGACCGTCGATGCGCCGAAGGACGACGTCTACAAGGACGCCGGTCAGGTCGAAGTGACCATCAAAGACGCCGCAGGCGGCAACTTTGAAAACCTGGCCACCAGCCCAGCGGCAGCTGTCACCACCGTCACCGATACCATCGACACCAGCACCGTTTCGCTGACTGCGACCGCGAACGTCGCCGAAGACGGCACCGTGGTGTACACCGCTTCGGTGTCGGCGCCGGTCACCGGCTCGCCAGTGGTTGTGACCCTGTCCAACGGCCAGACCATCACCATTCCGGTCGGTGCGAGCAGCGCCAGCGTGAACTTCACCGCACCGAACGATGCCCTGGCCGGTGGCGGTTCCCTGAGCGTGAAGATCGACGATGCCAAGGGCGGCAACTACGAGAAACTGGAAGTCGACGGCAAGCCGGCGGATACCTCGATCACCGATACACCGGACGCCACGACCCTCAGCCTGTCGGCAACCGACTCGGTGGCCGAAGGCGGCTCCATCGTTTACACCGCGACCCTGACCAATGCCGCCGGCACACCCGTGACCGTGACGCTGAGCAATGGCGCCGTGATCACCATCGATGCCGGTAAAACCACCGGCACCGTGACCGTCCCGGCTCCATCCGATGACGTTTACAAAGACGCAGGCACGGTCCAGGCCACCATTTCCACCGCCACCGGTGGCAATTTCGAGAATCTGGTGCCTAGCACAACCCCGGCAGTCACCAGCGTCACCGACACCATCGACACCTCGACCGTGACCCTGAACGCCACCGCTTCGGCGGCTGAAGGCGGCACCATCACTTACACCGCGACCGTCGGTGCACCAGTGACTGGCAGCCCGGTCACCGTGTCCCTGGCCAACGGCCAGACGATCACCATCGATGTCGGCAAAACCACCGGTACCGTGACCACCGCCGCGCCGAACGACGCGTTGGCCGGCCATGCTCCGCTGACCAACTCGATCACCAGCGTCAGCGGTGGCAACTACGAGAACCTGGTGGCGGACAAAACGCCGGTCAGCACCACTGTGACCGACACCGTCGACACCACCAACCTCAGCCTGAGTGCGACCAACTCGGTAGCTGAAGGTGGCCAGATCACTTACACCGCGACCCTGACCAACGCCGCCGGCACTCCGGTCACTGTCACTCTGAGCAACGGCGCCGTGATCACCATCGACGCCGGCAAAACCACCGGCACCGTCACTGTCCCGGCACCGTCCGATGACGTATACAAAGACGCCGGCACGGTCCAGGCGACCATCTCCACCGCCACCGGTGGCAATTTCGAGAATCTGGTGCCTAGCACTGCCCCGGCAGTGACCACCGTTACCGACACGATCGACACCACGACCGTGACCCTGAATGCCACCGCTTCGGCAGCCGAAGGCGGCACCGTCACTTACACCGCGACCGTCGGTGCGCCAGTGACTGGTAACCCGGTCACCGTGTCCCTGGCC
>NZ_AKJT01000059.1 GCF_000282195.1 Pseudomonas sp. GM18 | reverse complement strand
CCTGGCTCCCACAAGGGGCCAGACCGTTTTCGTGGGGCCGCTTCGCTCCTGAGCCAACGAGGCCAGACGAGCTTCCCGGGGTCAAGGGTGCGAAGCCTTTGACGCCAGGCACACCCACGCCGCAAACAGCCTCTGGTGCTGCGCCGTTCCTTCGCGTCCTCATCCCGTCTCCCCCTCCCTAGTAGTCTGAAACTCCCACCCCGTCTGGGAGTATCGGCCGATGCGTAATTCCCGGCGCCTATCCATAGTTGCGGCCAAAGGTCAACGGTCAGGCCACGATGACCGTAATTTTTCGGGAGTAGATCATGGCTATCACCATCACCGGAACAATGATCATCGACGAGACGTCGGGTAAGCAGAACTCGGCGGCCGGGGGCAGCGACACCACAGGCAACGACGTTAAAGATGGTCTGGGCTTCCAAACCACCGGCGTAACTGCATTCGACACGCTTTTGAATGCCGTGGTGGTGCAGAATCTCACTGGGGTCAACGTCACCGTAGCCGTGAGCAACGGCACCAACAACGACCTTGATGGCACTCCCATGCTCAGCGGTTTCGGGGCCGATGTCACCGATCTGGCCTTCACCAATGCCACGGGTGGTCCGTTGCTTGGGGAGTTGGCACTGTCTGCGGTTGGCGTTCCCCTGCTGACCGTCGACGGCCGCCAAATCTACCTCTACAGCTATACGGGCGCCGACCTGGGCATTGATGAGAACAACGTCGTGTTCGGCCGCAAGGCCAATGCCGACGGCACGGCAAACACCACCGGCGACGTCGTCTTCGCCGCGTACCTGCAACCCACGGACGCTTCCGGTAACGCCCAGAGCTCCGATCTGAACGCCGTGGGCTCCAAGGTCTGGATGGTGCAGTACGAGGAAATCAAGCACCCGATTACCACCAACCCCGACGACGCCTTGAGCGTCTACAACCTCAATGTCTCGGTCAGCAATCGCAGCGACTTCTCGCTGGCAGGCGCGCCTTCAGGCCAGAACCTGTTCCTGATGTACGGCGATGGAACCCCCAACCCGGCTGACGCGGTGATCATCGTCACCGGCAAGAACCCGATCAACCAGTCCAGCGATCCCTCCGCCATCACCAGCGGCGATACCGTCAACACCGGCCAGGGCGGCGGCCCCACCACCCTGGGCACCAACAGCCAGAGTATCGTGGAAGGGTCCGGCTTGTACTTCACCTTCGCGAAGGGCGCGAACCCGAACTACACGGTCAACGCTGACCATTCGGCAACCTCGGTTGGATTCCTGGACCAGAACGAAGCGGACGTGGAAGCCAACATCGACTTCACCTCGCTCTACGGCACCAATGGGGCCAGTTTTTCCGTTGTCCAATCGTCCACGGGCGATAAATCCACGCTGCAAATCAGCGCCTCCACAACGGCTTTTCATCCAGGTACTGCTTTCATCGACAACCTGCACGCCAACACGCTGGTTGAAGTCAACAAGGTCACCATCACCACCCAGCCCACCGGGCACGGCAAAAGTGCGGTTCCAGGTGAGACCCTGGTGTTTGACAAGACCAGTATCGGAACGAACCCCACCACGCTGAGCGGCATCACGGTCACGTTCGGCAGCGACAAGACCGTGGTGATCAAAGGCCTGGAAGCCAACGACCTGATCGCCTACAACACCGACGGCCTACACAACCGGGCGCTGATCGACAACATCGGTTCGACCGACACCAACTTCGACGCCCCCTTCGACATTGGTGGCTTCAAGCTGGTCAATTCCAGTTCCACACCGAATCCGTTCTCGGCGCTGACGTTCCACGATGACGGGCCGACCGCGGACATCGTGGACGGCGGCGGAGTGGTGACGATCGACGAGACGGCCGGCAACCAGGATGATGACAGCGACGCGGCGGCGGTGCTGGCGCTGTTCGACACGGAAGTGCTGAACAAGGGCACAGACTTGAACCCAGCGGAGTTCGCGATCAGCACCACGCCTTTGGCCACCACGGCGCTCAGCAGCTTTGGCCAGGACCAGGTGGGTGGAACGAAAGTACTGTCGCTGGCGATTGTGGGCGGTGACGGCACCGACTCGCTGCTCGACACCACCGATGGCAAGAACATCATTCTGTTCAAGGAAGGCGATCTGATTGTTGGCCGCTATGACGTAGCCAATGGCCCGGTCACCGGAGCCGATCCGGCGGCGTTCGCTATTGCGCTGCAGCAGGACGGCAACGTGGCGGTGGCGCAGTATGTCTCGCTCACGCAGCCCATCGCCGGCAGCACGCCGGCGGCCCATGACGACCGGGTCGACCTGACCGGCCTGATCAACATGGTGGTGACGGTGACCGACGGCGACGGCGACACCAGCACTGACAGCGTCGGCATCGGCGACGACATCAACTTCGACGACGACGGGCCGAGCGCGGACGTGGCCGATGGCGGCGGTTCAGTGACGATCGACGAGACGGCCGGCAACCAGGACGATGACAGCGACGCGCCGGCGGTTTCGGCGCTGTTCGCTGCGGTGGCGAACAAAGGCACGGACTTGAATCCAACCGAGTTCGCGATCAGCACCACACCTTTGGCCACCACGACGCTCAGCGGCTTTGGCCAGGACCAGGAGAATGGGACGAAAGTGCTGTCGCTAGCGATTGTGGGCGGTGACGGCACCGACTCGCTGCTCGACACCACCGATGGCAAGAACATCATTCTGTTCAAGGAAGGCGGTCTGATTGTCGGTCGCTATGACGTGGCCAATGGCACGGTCACGGGTGCCGATCCGGCGGCGTTCGCAATTGCACTGCAGCAGGACGGCAACGTGGCGGTGGCGCAATATGTTTCGCTCACGCACCCCATCGCCGGCAGCACGCCGGCGGCCCATGACGACCGGATCGATCTGGCCGGTCTGATCAACATGGTGGTGACGGTGACCGACGGCGACGGCGACACCAGCACTGACAGCGTCGGCATTGGCGACGACATCAACTTCGACGACGACGGGCCGAGCGCGGACGTGGCCGATGGCGGTGGCGCAGTAACGATCGACGAGACGGCCGGCAACCAGGATAACGACAGCGATGCGGCGGCGGTTCTGGCGCTGTTCGACACGGAAGTGCTGAACAAGGGCACGGACTTGAATCCAACCGAGTTCGCGATCAGCACCACGCCTTTGGCCACCACGGCGCTCAGCAGCTTTGGC
>NZ_AKJT01000058.1 GCF_000282195.1 Pseudomonas sp. GM18 | reverse complement strand
TGGCGATGACGTTGATGTCGCGACCAGCGTTGAGGGTCAGGTTGCCGCCACTGGTGACGCTGGACGCCAGGTTTTCCACGGTGGTGGTGATGGTGGAGCGGTGGCCGCCCTCTGCCAGGTCGTGGATTTCGCTTTCGTTGCGCGTGGCCAGCAGGTTGAGGTCGCGGGTGGCGCTCAGGTTGGCGTCGCCGCCGCTGCTGATGGCGCCGGAGTTGGTCAGGTCGCGGGCGGATTTGATCGTCAGGGTGTCGCGGGCGCTGATGCTGCCGCCGGCGTCGACCTGGGTGCGCATGCCGGAGCCTTCGCCCACGGCGATGGCGGTGCGGTCGTTGACGATGTCGCCCTTGAGGGTGGTGAGGCTGACCTGGTTGCCGCGAATTTCACCGGCCAGGGCGTTGCGGATGCTGTCCGTGGCCATCAGGCTCAGGCGTTCTTTGGCTTCGACCAGGCCGCCCTGATAGAGGCTGCCCTTGACGTCGGCGGACAGGTCGTGAGTGCCACGCAGGGTGCCGACGTTGACCAGGTCGTTGCCGGCGATCAGGGTCAGGTCACGGCCCTGGATCAGGCTGCCACCGCGCACGTTGCGCGATTCAGCCTGGGCCAGATACAGCACCGGCACCAGCACTTTCTGGCCATCGACGATGCGTTCTTCCATCCACACGATGTCGTGGGTCAGGGCCGCGACCTGCTCGGAAGTCAGGCTGACGCCCAGCGACAGGTTCAACGCGTTTTTACTGGCCAGGGCGTTGTCCATCAGATAACGGAATTGCTCGTTATCGTCGTTCAGGCCGTTGGCGAGAAAACGTTGACCGGTCTTAGCCAGCACAGCGTCGCTGATCAAACGGGATTCATAACGACCGTCACCGAGGCGGCGTGCAGCTTCATCGGCGCTGAAGTTGAGCTTGCCCAGCAGGTAATCGGAACTCATGAATGCCGCGGACTGGGTCAGCTCCGGGTTGGTTTCGATCAGGTAATGGCTTTGCGGGTTGCGACTCTGCACGAACATGCCGTACGGCCCCTTGGGCAGCCGGAATGTCGAGGACGCCGTCGGGTCCACGGCGGCAAATGGCACACCCCGGAAGTCGACCGGGACGAAGCTGACCTGCTTCACGCCATCGGCATCCACGCGCTCGATGCGCGTGACATCCTTGGCCACCTGGGCGCTGGCGTCGGTGCTGCGTTTGCCCAGGTTGATGTTGATGCCGCCGACCGAAGCGGTCTGGTCGCTGCTCAGCGAACCGGTCAACTGGCCGAAGGTGTTGTCGTAAAGCGTGCCGTTCTGGATGGTGTTGGCGACGTTCAGTCGGACGTTGCCACCGGCTTGCAACACGGCGGCGTAAACGTTGTTGCCGTTTTCATTCCAGGTGGTGACGTCGCTCTGTATCGCGAACCGACTGTCGTTCGAACGGTCGCTCAGTTCCTTGAAACGGGCTTCATCGAAATTGCCCGCCGCTGTCGCCGCGTTGAACGCCGGGACATCGATGAACTCCATCTTGTCCCAGAGGCTGTTGTCGATACGACCGGGGGTACCGATTATCACGAGCCGCTGTCCCGAGCGTGACGCGGCACCCTGGTTGAGCAGGCTGTCGGCGGTCAGGTCGAGGTTGCCGTTGGCCGCCATCAGGCTGTAACGGTTTTCGACCTGATTGGCGTGAACGGTGAAGTTTTTCCCGGCCACCAGCCGTGAAGCGCGAGAGTCCTTGAGTACGGTGTCGTTGAACTGGGTGATGATGGTGATCGTGCCGCGTTTCCAGCCGTCGTGCCCCCCGCAGTGCTGACCGCATTGCCAATCCAGGCTGCCGGAAGATTGCCCGGACGTCAGTTCGAATTCGGATTTGGCGTTGACCAGCGACGCCACGTTGATGTCGATGTCGCCTTCGCTTTCGATAGTGCCCGACAGGTTACTGAACGAGGCCGCACGGCCACCATCAAGGGCACTGAACGTCAGGTTGCCGCGGCTGTAGATATCGCCGAAATAGTTGCTCAGGCTATTGCCGTGCAGCTCCATCGCACCGCCGCTGAACAACAGCGTATCGGCGCCGTTACTGATGCCGTTGGCCGCGTTGAGCGTGACCTTGCCTTGCGCGCCGAGGGTGCCTTTGTTATCGATCCGGGCCGCCGTCACCGTCAGGTTTTGATTGGCGATCAGGCGGCCGAGGTTGTCGAGGGTGCCACGCAAGTTCAGTTGCGTGTCGCCGCCACTGACCAGACGACCGTCGCGCTGGATCAGATCGTTGGCGCCGATGGTCAGTTTTTGCTTGGCCGAGACTCGGCCACTGTTGAACAGATTGCCGCCCAGGGTCAGCGACAGGTTGCCATCGCTGAGCAGCTCGCCGGCGTTGGTCAGGTTGGCGACATTCAGGCTCAGCGCCGAAGCGCTGGCGATACGGTCACCGGCATTGAGGGTCAGGTCTTGGGCGCTGGTGTAGGTCAGTCCACCGTTGAGTTGCCAGGTGCCCACCCCGTTGACTGAGCCGATGTCCCAGCTGCCATTGCCCAGACCGGTGAGGCTGCCCTGGCTGCCGGTCAGGTTATTCAGGTCAAGATCGAACAGGCCTTGCGCCGCGTGACGTACGCTACCACCGAGGTTATTGAGCTGAACGCCGCTGAGGATCAGGTCCTGGCTGCCGATCTCGATAACGCCGTTCTGGTTGTTCAGGTTGCCGGTCAGTTTGATCTGACTCGACGTGCCACCGAGCGCACGGACCTGGCCACCGGCACTGTTATTCAACTGGCCGCTGATGAGGTTCAGGTCAGTGGCCGATTCGATCAGCCCGCCCTGGTTGAGAATCTGGCTGACGGCTTCAAGCCCCAGCCGCGTGCCGCTGATCTCACCGCCGACGTTGTCCAGGCTTGAACCATCGAAGATGACTTGGCCTTTACCGAACAACTTGCCGGCGCGGTTGGTCAAGCGAGTGACCGTCAATTGCAAGTCGCCCAGCAAACTGGAAATCAGCCCGGCCTTGCCGTTGACGGCGCTGTTGTCGAGGTCGGCGGTGGTGATGTCCAGACTGTCGGCCTGAAGGGTACCGCCCTGGTTCTGCAGGCTGCCCTGGCCCAGCGCCAGTTCTGCGTGGCTGCCGTTGGCGAGGATCACACCTTGCTGGTTTTGCAGGCTCATGCCGACGATTTTCAGGCCATCGATGCCGGCAATGATCTGGCCTTCGTTGCGGTTGTCGACGGCCGTGCTGCTGATGTCCAGACGCTTGCCACGCAAGGTGCCGCCACGGTTGTCGAGTTCCGTCAGTCGGGTGAGCAGCAGGCGCTGATCACCGGCGTCGACCACGCCGGTGACGTTGCTGAAAACACCGGCGATTTTCAGTTCGATGGTGCCATCGCTGCTGACGATGCCGCCCTTGTCGTTGTTACTCAGTTGCCCTGCGGTAACTTCGATGGTTTTACCGAGCAGGACGCCGGCACTGTTGTCGACCGTGTCACTCTCGATCTGCAGACCGGCTTCGCTTTGAATCCGGCCCTTGATGTTCAGCAACTGTGACTGACCGGGAGCCGTCTGCTTGAGGATCAAACGTGCGCCGTCGACGCCCGCCGCGAGAAGGCCGTTATCACTGTTGTCGAGGCTGGCGGCTTGCAGGTCCAGGCGATCACCCATGATCCGCCCGCCACGGTTGTCGATGCGCCCGCCTTCGGCGACCAGCAACAATTGCTGACCGGCCACGACACCTGCGCGGTTGTCGACGCTCGCGGCGTGAATGTCCACGTCCCCGTGGGTGGCCTGCAATCGGCCCAAGGCACTGTTCAGGTGTTGAGTGACGATCAGCGTGAGTTTGCCGGCCTCGGCGCTCAAGGTGCCGTTGGTGTTCTGCGTGAGATTGTCGAGTGTCGTATGGACGCTGCCGCCCAGCAGCTTGCCGTCGGTGTTATCCAGGTCACGGCCAACGAGTTTGAGGCTTGTGTTGCCCTGAATCAGCCCTTGGGTGTTGTCCAGATCCTGGGTAGCCAGAACGCTGTCTTCGGACGCGATCGTGCCTTGGGTATTGTCGAGTTTGCCGCGGCTGGTCAGCTCGAGGGTTTTGCCCGTCAGGCTGGCGTTGCGGTTGTTGATGCTCTGGGCGGTGACGGCCAGTTTGCTTGAGGCCTGCACCTTGCCGTCGTGGTTATCGAGGTCTTCGACGACGGTCAGGTTCAGCGCACCGCCTTCAGCGCTGATCACGCCTTTTTGGCTGTTATCCACGCGGGTGGCGTTGACGGTCACTTCATCGGCAACCAGCGTGCCGCCCTGATTGAGCAGTTCGCCGCCGGACACCGACAGAGCGGTCTGAGCCTGAATTTTGCCTTTGCCGTTGTCCAGGCGCTCACTGGCCGTGACCTTGGCGTCGGTCTGATTGGCCGCGATCAAACCGTTGGTATTATCGAGTTGACGGGTGACCAGCTCCAGACGGCCGGCAATCATTTTGCCGTCGCCGTTCTTCAGCTCCCGGGCGTTGAGCGTCAGGCTACCGTCGGCGATTTCGATGCGGCCCTGGCGGTTGTCCAGGCTGTCGAGGGTCAGGGTTGCGGCCTGGCCATCGGCGAAGCGAATCAGGCCGTTGAGGTTGATAATGGCCGGGGCGTTGAACGCCAGACGGCCTTCGCCGAAGATCCGCGCATTGATCCCCTGGTTGAGCAATCGAGCGGCATTGAGCGTGACGTTGCGTCCCTGAATGATGCCGTTCTGGTTGTCGAGCGAGCCTTCGGTCTGCACGTTCAAGGAACGGCTGGCCAACAGGCTGCCGCTGTTACTCAGCGCCTGACTGTTGAGGACAAGATCACCGCTGGCGTTGCGGCTGTTGTCGGCATTGACCCCGGCTTCGATGACGCCGAGGTTGGTCAGTTTGCCACCGCTGCTCAGACGCACCGTGTCCCTGGCCGCGAGGCTTTGTCGGTTGACCAGGTCTTCAGCGGTCTGCACGGCCAATTGCGTTCCGGCGTATATCGGTCCTTGAGCATCGAGGCTCTTGGCCTTGATGTCGACGACGTTGCTGGCGGTGGCTTTGACCATGCTCAGTTGGCCGTTGGCGTCGATCTGAATATCCCCGGCGCTGGCCGCCAGTTCCGCCGCCAGCTTCACACCGACGCCCTGCTCGGTGCCCACCAGTTTGATCGCCCCGGCGTACATGCCGCCCAGGGCCGAGGAGTCGATGGCCAGTTGCGGTTTGGCACTGCCGTCATCGGCGCGGGCGGTGACGTTGAGGTTGTCCGCATTCACATCGTTGCGACCGGCGACGATGGTCAGGTTTTTTGCATGGATTTCAGCGTTGATCTTTGCGCTGCGGGTGATGATTTCGAAGCCGTCGACCTGGCTGGCATCAAGGCCCGTGCCATCGATGGAGACACTGCCCTGATCGACCTGAAAGCGATCCAGACGACCACTACCGTCGAGCACGGGTTTGCCGGTGGTCAACGTCACGCGCGGAGTGTTGATAAAGCCGCAACCGTTACAACTGATGCCATAAGGGTTGGCAACAATGACTCGGGCAGACTGCCCCGCCACTTCGGTGTACCCGCGCAACTGGCTGGGGCTGCCACCGATGACTTCGTTAAGTATCGTCTGTGCCCCGCCGCTGTTTTTCAGGTGAGGGTTGCCAATGATGATCCCGCCCAACTGCGTCGCACCGGTCTGGTTGGCGACGTTGTTGAGGATCACGCCCTGGGTGCCGACGTTGTAATCGTGGAACTGGTTATGCGACAGACCGCTGCCGTTGGGCGTGGCGATGTTGACGATCGGTATTCCGTTGCCGGCGTTATC
This sequence comes from Pseudomonas sp. GM18, assembly GCF_000282195.1. Classification (GTDB taxonomy): domain Bacteria; phylum Pseudomonadota; class Gammaproteobacteria; order Pseudomonadales; family Pseudomonadaceae; genus Aquipseudomonas. The sequence continues at coordinate 620 of NZ_AKJT01000058.1, read as the reverse complement.
CAGCGTGGTACCCGGCGTGCTGACGACGATGCCGTCGGCCTGGGCCCATATCGGTTGCCAGAACATGACGTTGGCCAACAGGAACGCCAACCCGCGCTTGGGCATGCCCCAGAAGTGCTCACGTTTTTTTAAGGCAGCAGCGGGCTGGCCGGCCAGAAAGGCCAGTTGGCGAACATCCATGATCGAATCTCGTTAAAGCAGAATTTAGAGGAAGAAATCCACGCGGAAATAGATCGGCGCTTCGCGCTCGGTCAGCACGTCAGGGCGTTCCAGGGAATGGGCAACGGTGACGCTGGCCGCCACATGCTGACCCCGGGCAAACAGCTCCACGGAGTTGCTGGACATGCGCCCGTGCTGATCGCCGTTGTAGCGGTCGCCACGGATCACACCCTGGTCGTAACCCAGGCTGGTGCCGTACTCGGCGAACACCGGGCGCAGCCATTCCAAAGCGATCGGATGGCTCCAGCGCAGGTCGTTGCGCCAGTAGCCGCCGCTGTCACCGGACAACGACTGGTCCTTGTAACCGCGGATCGACGACTGCCCGCCAAGGCTGGTGCGCTGCGAGCTGAACAGCACGTCTTCGCTGCGCTGGCCGGTCATCAGGCTGCTGAAACTGAAGG
>NZ_AKJT01000057.1 GCF_000282195.1 Pseudomonas sp. GM18 | reverse complement strand
CGTCGAAACAGGCAATAAACCCCAACGGCGACAGCGCCGATTCCGTCGACAAAACCGCGACCAACAACTGCCCGGTGTCGATGGTCACCGGCGAAGAACTGCTGCCCCTCACCGACGGTTCACTGGATGGGCTGCTGCCGTTTGCCTTCACCCGGCTCTACCGCACCAGCGCCGCCGAGATCGACAGCGGTCTTGGCTTTGGCTGGAGTCATTCGCTCGCTCATCGGCTGGAAATCGAGGGCGACACCGTCATCTGGATCGACCACGAAAACCGCCGCACCACGTTCCCGCTGCCGAGTGCCGAACGCCCGGCGATCCACAACAGCCTCTCCCGCGCGGCGATTTACCTCGGCGACGACCCCGAAGAACTGATCCTCGCCCAGGCCGGCGACGACACGCGGTTTTACCACTTTCACAACGGTCGGCTGACGGCGATCAGTGACGCCTACAACAACCGCCTGCGCATCACCCGCGACCGCCAGGATCGCATTCAACGCCTCGACAACGGTGCCGGTCGTGCCTTGCTGTTGCGTTACGACCGCGCTCACCTGATCGCCGTCGATTACCAGTGTTTTCGCCCGGCCCAGACCCTCGCCGAGGCCTGGTACACCGAGCAGACGTTGGTCAGTTATCACTACGACGAACGCGATCAATTGATCGAGGCGAGCAACGCCGCCGGCGAAAGCGAACGTTACGACTACGACGACAACCACGTAATTTTGCAGCGGCAACTGGCCGGTGGCGCGAGTTTCTTCTGGGAGTGGGAACGGTCCGGCAAGGCGGCACGCTGCGTGCGGCATTGGGCGTCGTTCGCGCAGATGGACACGCGCTATGTCTGGGATGACCAGGGCAGCGTCACCGTCCGAAACATCGACGGCAGCGAAGAGGTTTACGTCCACGACGACCGGGCGCGGCTGGTGCGCCGGGTCGAACTGGACGGCGGCGAACAGCTCAAGGCCTACGACGAGCAGGGCCGGTTGGTGGCCGAGCAGGATCCGCTCGGAGCCGTCACCGAATACAGCTACGACGACGTCGGACGCTTGGTGGCGCTGATTCCACCGGAAGACGAACCAACGGCCTACGAGTATCGCAACGGTTTCCTGCAGGCGCGCTATCGCGGCCAGGCGGTGTGGACCTATCGGCGTAATGCTCAGGGGGACGTCACCGAGGCGGTTGATCCCGACGGTCAGGTCACCCATTACCACTACGACCCTCAGGGGCGGTTGCTGTCGATCCGCTACCCGGACACCAGTCGCCATCTATTCGTCTGGAATGCCTTGGGGCAGTTGCTCGAAGAGACCTTGCCGGACGGTGGGCAGCGGCGCTTTGCCTACGATGCGCTGGGGCGGCAGGCGACCCGTCAGGACGAACACGGTGCGCTCACCCAGTACCAATGGGACGCCGTTGGCCGACTGATTCAGATCACGTTGCCGACCGGGGCCGTGCGTGGGTTCAGCTACAACGCCTACG
>NZ_AKJT01000056.1 GCF_000282195.1 Pseudomonas sp. GM18 | reverse complement strand
CCGGCGGTTACCTGCCGTTGGCGGCCTGCCTGACCACCGATGAGGTCTACAGCGCGTTCTACGACGACTACCCGACCCTGCGCGCCTTCCTGCATTCCCATAGCTACACCGGCAATCCGCTGGCCTGCGCGGCGGCATTGGCGACGCTGGATATCTTCGAAGAAGACAACGTCATCGAGAACAACAAAGCCCTGGCCCAGCGCATGGCCTCCTCCACCGCGCACCTGGCCGATCACCCGAACGTCTCCGAAGTGCGCCAGACCGGCATGGTGCTGGCCATCGAGATGGTCAAGGACAAGGCCAGCAAGACCGCTTACCCGTGGCAGGAACGTCGCGGTTTGACCGTGTTCCAACATGCGCTGCAACGAGGTGCTTTACTGAGGCCGTTGGGCAGCGTGGTGTATTTCCTGCCGCCTTACGTGATTACCCCGGAGCAGATCGATTTTCTGGCCGAAGTGGCCAGCGAAGGCATCGACATCGCCACCCGTGACAGCGTCAGTGTGGCGGTGCCGAAGGACTTTCATCCGGGCTATCGCGATCCGGGCTGAAGCCCTACCTGTAGCAGCTGGCGAAGCCTGCGTTCGGCTGCGAAGCAGTCGTAAAATCAGAAATTGCGGTGTGTCAGGCAGACCGCGGCCATCGGATTCACGACTGCTTCGCAGCCGAACGCAGGCTGCGCCAGCTGCTACAGATCGCATTACGGCTTAACTGACCGGCATTACGCCACAAAAGCCGTTGCCGCCAATTTGTGCCAAGCTACATTCGAATTTTTACAGAGACCCAAGATGAGACTGTCCCGCTTCTTTATCGACGCCCCTTTGAGCACCGGCGAACACGAGCTGCCCGAGGCCCAGGCGCATTACATCAGCCGTGTGCTGCGCATGGCCGAGGGTGATGCGGTGCAATTGTTCGATGGCTCGGGCCATGAGTTTCGCGGCACGCTGATGGAAGTCGGCAAGAAGCGCGTGGTGGTGCAAATCGATGAAAGCTTCACCGGCCAGGTCGAGTCGTCGCTGGCGGTCCATCTCGGCCAGGGCTTGTCCCGTGGCGAACGGATGGACTGGGCGATTCAAAAAGCCACCGAACTGGGCGTCAGCGAAATCACCCCGATTTTCACCGACCGCTGCGAAGTCCGCCTCAAGGACGAACGCGCCGACAAACGCCTGATGCACTGGCGTCAGGTGGCGATCAGCGCCTGCGAGCAGTGTGGGCGTTCACGGGTGCCGGTGATTCATCCGCCATTGCTGTTGGCTGACTGGTTGAAGCAGACGGCGGCCGAATTGAAACTGGTGCTGCATCCGGTGGCCGAGCCACTGGTGAGCCACGCCAAACCTTCAAGCCTGGCGTTCCTGATCGGCCCGGAAGGCGGCTTGTCCGACGTCGAAGTCGAACAAGCCAAGGCTGGCGGTTTCCACGCCGCCCGCCTCGGCCCGCGTGTGCTGCGCACCGAAACCGCGCCGGTGGTGGCGTTGGCGGTGGCCCAGCAACTCTGGGGTGACTTCTAAAAGATCGCAACCTGCGGCAGCTCCTACAGATCGCGTTTCAATTGTAGGAACTGCCGAAGGCTGCGATCTTTTGATCCTGATCCTCTGCGTCACAAGACGTAAAACCAAATCGCCACAAAGTGCAGCAAACTCCCGGCGATCACGAACAGATGCCAGATCCCATGGGCATGGCGCAGACGATGGTCGAGGGCGAAAAAGATAATTCCTACGGTATAGAGCACCCCGCCCGACGCCAGCAAGGCAAAGCCGACAGGGCCCAATGCCGCCAGTAACGGCTTGACCGCCACCAGCACGATCCAGCCCATCACCGCATAAATCACGATCGACAGAATCCGTGCTTCCGAGCGCGGTTTGATCTCTTGCAGGATGCCGATCAGCGCCAGCCCCCAGACAATCCCGAACAGCGTCCAGCCCCACGGCCCGCGCAGGGTCACCAGGCAGAACGGCGTGTAACTGCCGGCGATCAGCAGGTAGATCGAAAAGTGATCGACCTTCTGCATGATCTCCTTCTTGCGCCCGCGCACGCTGTGGTACACGGTCGAGGCGCTGTAGAGCACCAGCAAGGTAAACGCGTAAATCGCCACACTGACGATCTTCCACGGGCTGCCATCCATACTGGCGATCACCAGCAGCCACACGCCCCCGACAAATGCCGCCACCGCCCCAACCAAATGCGTCCAGGCGTTCAATCTTTCCCCGTGATACATGTGTTGCTCACCTCTACGTTCATTAACGCCGCGCGCAAGGCTCAGGCCTCAAGGTTAAAAGCGCAATGTTTCAGAACACAATGCCCCCTACGAAAGCCATCGAGCCAAACGTTAGCCAATTGGGCACAATCGAGACATTCGAATAAGAGTCTGGCCCATGCTGATCGATGAAGAGTTGACCCTGAAAAAACTCGAGGTGTTCCTGGCCTTCATGCGCACCGGCAACCTGGCCCGCGCCGCCGTCGAGTTGCAGACCAGCAACGTCAGCGTGCATCGCGCCATCCACTCACTGGAAAGCGCCTTGCGTTGCCCGCTATTCAAGCACGAAGGCCGCAACCTGACCCCGCTGGAAAGCGCTTATGTACTGGAAGAGCGGGCGCAGAAGCTGATTCAGGACGTGCTCGAAAGCGTGCGCCTGACCCGCGAAGCCGCCGGGTTCTCTGCCGAACGTTTCAAACTCGGCTCGCTGTATTCGCTGACGGTGAAGACCGTGCCGCAGCTGATCATGGGCCTGAAAATCCGCCGCAGCGAACTCAATATCGACCTGATCCTGGGCTCGAACATCGACCTGCTGTACAAGCTCAAGAACATGGAAGTCGATGCGATCCTGGTGTCGCTGGACGACAGCGTCAACGACCCGGACTGCGAGCAGATCCCGCTGTTTTCCGATGACATCTTCCTCGCCACCCCGGCTGACTCGCCCTTTGCCCAAAGGGCCGAAGTCGACTTGGCCGAGGTTCGCGACGAAACATTCATTACCCTGACCCAAGGCTTCGCCACGCACCAGGACGGTATTCGGGTGTTCAAGCAGGCGGGGTTCGAACCGAAGGTGGCGATGCAGGTGAACGACATCTTCACCCTGCTGAGCATGGTCAGTTCGGGGGTGGGTTATGCGCTGCTGCCGGGGCGGATTGCGGCGGTGTATGAGAACCGGGTGAAGCTGATTCCATTGCAGGAAAAGTACCGGTTGCAGCAGCACATTGGCGTGGTGTTTCTCAAGGCCAAGGAGCGCGACCCGAATTTGCTGGCGTTGCTGGCGGAGTGCCGGATGTATGCCAATCGCCAGGCTTGAGATCTCCAATGATCGTTCCCACGCTCT
>NZ_AKJT01000055.1 GCF_000282195.1 Pseudomonas sp. GM18 | reverse complement strand
CAAAAGATCAAAAGATCAAAAGATCGCAGCCTTCGGCAGCTCCTACAGGGGGACGTACTCTTGTAGGAGCTGCCGAAGGCTGCGATCTTTTGCTTTTAAACGCCAATGAATAATCCGTCCTCAGATAGGGATTACGTTGCCGTAGTCCCCTGCCTATAGTTTTTCCGGATTCCTCCGGCTTGTGATCGCGCCCCGCCATCGGTAGCTTGATCATCAATTCAATGTTCTATCGCCGATGGACAGCCAAGGAGGCCTATGCTCGATATTCTGCGTGGTACACCGCTGTGGGTTTATGCGGTCTTTTTTATCCTGACTTATTACGGTGTCCTTGCTTGCTTCAAGAGTCATGAATCGAAAAGGTCTTTGCAGATCACACCGGCGATATTCGTCGCTATTTCCTTGGCGTCACTGAAACTCTCCCAAGGCGTTGCAATCCCGCTCTCGGCATATGCATTAGGTTTGTTGGCGGGGTGGGTGCTGGCATTGCGCTTTTACTCGTACCACAACGTGGAGCGCGAGGGGGAAAGTCTGGTGCTGGGTGGCACCATCAAAGTGCTGATTGTGTATTGGTGTTTCTTTGCCTGGCGTTACTACTGTGGTTACCTGGCGGCTATGCATCCGGAGCTGGTCAATGAGGTACCGGCGGTGGCATGGTCAGCACTGGGGGCTGGGCTTATTAATGGGTTGATTGTCGGTCGTAGTCTCAGGCTGTTGCGTTTTTTCAAGTCCGCTAACGTGAAGGCGGGGAGTTGATGAGCAAGTTGCACAGAAACTAACGCCTGCCAGGATCGTTCCCACGTTCTGCGTGGGAATGCCTCCTGGACGCTCCGCGTTCCGTTGTTGAATGTGACGCGGAGCGTCACGGGCTGCATTCCTTTGCTGCGCGTGGGAACGATCAATCAGTAATCATCCCCGCGCTCGGTGACATCCTTCTCCACCATCGGCGCATGCGGATCATGCCCTTGGGGAAACTTGCCTTTCAGATTCCACGCAAACGCGATGATCTCGGCAATCGTGCGATACAGCTCTTCCGGGATGCTGTCCCCCAACTCCATCCGCGCCAGCAGTTTCACCAGCTCGGCGTTTTCGTAAATCGGCACTTCGTAATCGCGGGCAATCCGCAGAATTTCTTCAGCCAGTTCCTCGTCACCCTTGGCCGTGAGGGTAGGGGCGTGGCTGCCGTCGTATTTGAGGGCGATGGCCTGGCGCGGTGCGGTGGATTCGTTCATGCGGTTTCGTCGACCCAGCGTTGTTCGAGGCGGGTTTGAGGGCCCTGTGGTGGTGTGCCGAGGTGGCAATCCAGATCGCCGACGTTCAGGCCTGACGCCAACAGGCGTTCACGCAGCGCGGCCAGATTGCTTTCGATCAGGCTCGCGGTGTACGGCCGTTCGGCCCACAGCTGGCTGGAGAGGCTGCCTTTGATCAGTTGGGCCTGAACCTGCAACGGCCCCAACGGTTCCATGTCGAACGCCAGGTCGACTCGCCACAATTGTTGTTTTGGTTCGCGTTCGTCGCGACGTTCGCGCGGTTGTTCTTTTTCGGGGGCTTCTTCGCGCTGGAATTTGACCTGCAACGGCACGATGTCCTGCAGGTTGCGCATGGGGATTTCCAGCTGCCAGGTGCTCATCAACCGCCCGTCACTGGTGACGCCAGTCTGCTCAATACTCGACAGCTGATGACTTTGCAAGCGTGAAACCGCCGCCGCAGCCAGGCGCAGCAGATGCTCGAGATCATCTTCGCCTTCCGCGTTTTGCAGCAGGCGCTCGGGCAGTGGAAAACTGGTCGGTGACGGCTTGGCACTGACTTGCCCGAGCATGCCGAGGGCATTGCGCACGAAACTCGGCATAGCCTGGACCAAGGTGTTGGCGGCGATGATTGCGTTGAGATTGGTGTTGGCCGGCAGGCCTGGCGTCAGTTGGGCGATCAGCTTGAGCAGGTCGCCTTTCATGTCTGGCGTCAGTGTCGGGTTTTGTCCGGTCAGCAATTTGGCTTCGAGGAACAGGCCACTGTTGGCCAGCGCCTGGGCCAGGCCTTTGGGCGAACTCAGTTGCTGCACGTCCGGCAGGCCTGCGAGCAATTTGTCCACGGCGGCGCGCAGGTCGCTGGAGGTCTGATCCGACGGCGGCAGGTTTTGCAGGACTTTGATCAAGCCATCCAGAGAGCCTTGGCGACTTTGCTGGCTGACCAGTTGTTGCGTCACCGCCAGCTGTTCCTGACGGCTGCTCAACGGCACGAATTTGAGTGTCTGGGTGTCCTGCACCAGGGCGCTCAGCAAGGTGCCGATGCGCAGCGGCGTCGGGCTGTCGATGCTCAACGTGCTGCCGCTCAGCGCGGTGTTGAGCAGGCTTACCATCGAGCGAAACACCGTCGGCTGGCCCGGCACCTGCGGCATCACTTGAGAGGTCAGCACTTTGCCTTGCAGCAAGGTGCCGACCGGCAGTTGCGCGGTGTCGATGCGGGTGAGGGTGGCGACACTGGAGGCGATGGCCTGTTGCACCGTGACCGCCAGATTGCCCGCCGACGGCTGGGTAATCGTCAGGCTGGCGCCCTGGGGCAACGGCTGAGTGCTGGTGGCCTGGACCGTGGTCTGACGGCCGTTGTCGAGGGTGACCTTGAGCAACAGTTGAAAGGTCTGATCCGCCTGCTTGAGCGACAGTACTTCAGCCTTGGCGGTCTGACCGGCCGTGATCAGGCCCTCCATCGGCGTCAGCAGATTGAGCAACTCGCCGCTGATCACCAACGGGCGCGAAGTCGCCGGGGTGGTTGGCGGGAGCGGGAGGATGTTCATTTCGCCTGTCATACGCGGACACAACCTGAGGAAATTGCACTCTTGAGAGTAAGGTACGGCATGTATAATGCCGCCCGTCTTTCGCAGAGTGGCGAAAACATTGCAATTGATTGACGCAGCTCTCTAGAACAAGCCGTCATAGCATCTATGCTGCATCTCTTTAACGGCCGCGCCAGAGCCGACTTGAACCGTATAAGGCCCGTGAACCCTTGACCAGTCCTGTCCTGCAAACCGTTGCCCTTGCCTGTGAGCGAGACCTTCGGCTGCTTTTCGAAAATCTCGAATTGCGACTGGCCAGTGGCGAAATGTTACAGATCAGCGGCCCTAACGGCAGCGGCAAGACCAGTCTCTTACGTCTGCTTTGCGGCTTGATGCATCCGACCGCCGGTCAAGTGTTGCTCAACGGCCAGCCACTGAACGAACAACGCAGCGAACTGGCGCGCAACCTGTTGTGGATTGGCCACGCCGCCGGGATCAAGGACCTGCTGACCCCCGAAGAAAACCTCAGTTGGCTCTGCGCCTTGCACCAACCGGCCTCCCACGAGGCGATCTGGCAAGCGCTGGCGGCGGTGGGGCTGCGCGGTTTCGAGGATGTTCCCTGCCACACCCTGTCTGCCGGCCAGCAACGTCGCGTGGCGTTGGCGCGGTTGTACCTGGACAGCCCGCCGCTGTGGATCCTCGACGAGCCGTTCACTGCACTCGACAAACAAGGCGTGGCGCAACTCGAAGAACACCTGGCCGCGCACTGCGAGCGGGGCGGCATGGTGGTGTTGACCACTCACCACACGCTGAGCCGGATGCCGGCCGGCTATCGCGACATTGATTTGGGGAACTGGGCCGTATGAGTGTTTTCGGCCTGTTGGTCGCCCGTGAGGCACGTTTGCTGTTCCGCCGTCCTGCCGAATTGGCGAACCCGTTGGTATTTTTCGCCATCGTCGTCTCCTTGTTCCCGCTGGCGGTCGGTCCCGAGACTCAATTGTTGCAAACCTTGTCTCCGGGACTGGTCTGGGTGGCGGCGCTTTTATCGGTTTTGCTCTCGCTGGATGGGCTCTTCCGCAGTGATTTCGAAGACGGATCCCTTGAACAGTGGGTCCTTTCGTCGCACCCCCTGCCTCTTTTGGTGCTGGCCAAGGTGCTGGCACACTGGGCCTTTTCCGGCCTGGCACTGGTTTTGCTCGCGCCATTGCTGGCGCTGATGCTCGGTTTGCCTGCCGCTTGTCTGCCGGTGTTGCTCCTTTCTTTATTGCTCGGTACACCGGTGTTGAGCCTGCTCGGTGCGGTGGGCGCGGCGCTGACGGTAGGATTGAAGCGTGGTGGCCTGTTGCTGGCGCTGCTGATTCTGCCGCTGTATATCCCGGTGTTGATTCTCGGCAGTGGCGCCTTGCAGGCGGCATTGCAGGGCATGCCGGCGACCGGTTATCTCTTGTGGCTTGGCAGCCTGACCGCCCTGGCGATAACCCTGGCACCTTTTGCAATAGCTGCTGGCCTGAAAATCAGTGTCGGCGAATAATGAGGTCTGGTTAAATTTTAACCAGTAAAGACCCTTTGGCTGTTTCGTGATAACGAACAGCAACCGTGATGGAAACAGCAATGAACTGGACCTGGTTTCATAAGCTCGGCTCGCCCAAATGGTTTTACGGCATCAGCGGCAAATTGCTGCCCTGGCTGAGCGTCGCGGCGTTGCTGCTGATTAGCGTCGGCGTGGTCTGGGGCCTGGCCTTCGCGCCGCCGGACTACCAGCAAGGCAACAGCTTTCGAATCATCTATATCCACGTTCCCGCCGCCATGCTGGCGCAATCGATCTACGTGATGCTGGCCGTGTGCGGCGTTGTCGGGCTGGTGTGGAAAATGAAACTGGCCGACGTCGCCCTGCAATGCGCCGCCCCGATCGGTGCCTGGATGACCGCCGTGGCGCTGGTTACCGGGGCGATCTGGGGCAAACCGACCTGGGGTTCGTGGTGGGTCTGGGATGCGCGACTTACGTCCATGTTGATTCTGCTGTTCCTGTACTTCGGTCTTATTGCGCTGGGCAACGCCATCAGCAATCGTGACAGCGCGGCCAAGGCCTGCGCGGTGCTGGCGATTGTCGGCGTGATCAACATCCCGATCATCAAATACTCGGTGGAGTGGTGGAACACCCTGCACCAGGGCGCGACGTTCACCCTCACCGAAAAACCGGCGATGCCCGCCGAGATGTGGTTGCCACTGCTGCTGACGGTGCTGGGTTTCTACTGTTTCTTCGGCGCGGTGCTGTTGCTGCGCATGCGCCTTGAAGTGCTCAAGCGCGAAGCCCGGGCGAGTTGGGTGAAATCCGAAGTGCAGAACAGTCTGGAGGCCGCTCGATGAGTTTCGCTTCATTCGGCGACTTTCTCGCCATGGGCCATCACGGCCTGTATGTCTGGTCAGCCTATGGCATTTGCCTGGCGGTGCTGGCCCTCAACGTGGCGGCGCCGATCCTGGCCCGCAAGCGGTATCTGCAACAAGAGGCGCGTCGTTTGCGCCGGGAGAACGGTCAGTGAATCCGCTGCGTAAAAAGCGTCTTGTCATCATTCTCGCGATCCTGGTCGGTGTCGGCGCTGCCGTCGGCCTGGCCCTGAGCGCCCTGCAGCAGAACATCAATCTGTTTTACACCCCGACCCAGATCGCCAATGGCGAAGCGCCGCAAGACACGCGCATCCGTGCGGGCGGCATGGTCGAAAAGGGCTCGCTGCAACGCTCCGGCGATTCCCTGGACGTGAAATTCATCGTTACCGACTTCAATAAATCCGTAACCATCAGCTATCGCGGCATCCTTCCGGACCTGTTCCGCGAAGGGCAGGGCATCGTTGCCCTCGGCAAGCTCAACGCTGATGGCGTGGTGGTGGCCGACGAAGTGCTGGCCAAGCACGACGAGAAGTACATGCCGCCGGAAGTGACCAAGGCGTTGAAAGACAGTGGTCAGTCGGCACCTACGCCAGCCAAGGAGGGCTAACTGATGACTTCCGCACTTTACAGTTCAGGGCTGTTCATCCCCGAACTCGGCCACCTGGCCATGATCCTGGCGCTGTGTTTTGCGCTGGTGCAGGCCGTGGTGCCGTTGCTCGGTGCCTGGCGCGGCGACCGTTTGTGGATGAGCCTGGCCCAGCCGGCCGCGTGGGGGCAGTTCGCGTTTTTGCTGTTCGCTTTCGGTTGTCTGACCTATGCGTTCATGGCGGACGACTTCTCTGTCGCCTATGTGGCCAGTAACTCCAACAGCGCGCTGCCGTGGTACTACAAGTTCAGCGCCGTGTGGGGCGCTCACGAAGGTTCGTTGCTGCTGTGGGCGTTGATCCTCGGCGGCTGGACCTTCGCGGTATCGGTGTTCTCCCGGCAGTTGCCGCAAGTGATGCTGGCCCGGGTGCTGGCGGTGATGGGCATGATCAGCACCGGTTTCCTGCTGTTCCTGATCCTGACGTCCAACCCGTTCGCCCGGATCCTGCCGCAAATGCCGGCAGACGGGCGCGATCTTAATCCTCTGCTGCAAGACATCGGCCTGATCGTTCACCCGCCAATGCTGTACATGGGTTACGTCGGTTTCTCCGTGGCCTTCGCCTTCGCCATCGCCGCGCTGTTGGGCGGTCGTCTCGATGCGGCGTGGGCGCGCTGGTCCCGTCCGTGGACCATCGTCGCCTGGGCCTTCCTTGGTATCGGTATCACGTTGGGTTCCTGGTGGGCCTACTACGAACTCGGCTGGGGCGGCTGGTGGTTCTGGGACCCGGTGGAAAACGCGTCCTTCATGCCTTGGCTGGTGGGTACGGCACTGATTCACTCGTTGGCGGTCACGGAAAAACGTGGTGTGTTCAAGAGCTGGACCGTGCTGTTGGCCATCGCTGCGTTCTCGTTGAGCCTGCTCGGGACCTTCCTGGTGCGTTCCGGCGTGCTGACCTCGGTTCACGCCTTTGCGTCCGACCCTGAACGCGGCGTGTTCATTCTGGTCTTCCTGCTGTTTGTGGTCGGTGGTTCGTTGACGCTGTTCGCCCTGCGCGCGCCGGTGGTCAAGAGCCATGTCGGCTTCAACCTCTGGTCCCGGGAAACCCTGCTGCTGGGCAACAACCTGGTGCTGGTGGTGGCTGCTTCGATGATCCTGCTGGGCACCTTGTATCCGCTGATTCTCGATGCGATGACCGGTGCCAAGCTGTCGGTCGGCCCGCCGTACTTCAACGCGCTGTTCATTCCGTTGATGGCGATCCTGATGATAGTGATGGCGGTCGGCGTGGTGGTGCGCTGGAAAGACACCCCAGTCAAATGGCTGATGAACATGCTGACTCCGGTGCTGCTTGGCAGCGCCGCGTTGGCCGTCGTGGCGGGCGTCGCTTACGGCGATTTCAACTGGGCGGTGCTGGCGACCTTCATGCTCGCTGCCTGGGTGTTGCTGGCCGGAGTGCGGGACATTTTCGACAAGACTCGCCACAAAGGCTTGATCAAAGGCCTGCCGACCCTGACCCGCAGCTATTGGGGCATGCAACTCGCGCATTTGGGCATCGCCGTGTGCGCGCTGGGTGTCGTGTTGTCGAGCCAGAACAGTGCCGAGCGCGATCTGCGCCTGGCACCGGGTGATTCCATGAGCCTGGCCGGTTACCAGTTTGTGTTCGAAGGCGCCAAGCACTTCGAAGGCCCGAACTTCACGTCCGACAAGGGCACCGTACGGGTGATCCGCGACGGTAAGGAAGTCAGTGTGCTACACCCGGAAAAACGCCTGTACACCGTGCAGAACTCGATGATGACCGAAGCCGGGATCGACGCCGGTTTCACCCGTGATCTGTACGTCGCACTGGGCGAGCCGTTGGGCGAGGGCGCCTGGGCGGTTCGCGTGCACGTCAAACCGTTCGTGCGCTGGATCTGGTTCGGTGGTCTGCTCACCGGTTTGGGCGGGTTGCTGGCGGCGCTGGATCGCCGTTATCGAGTCAAGGTAAAAAGCCGCGTGCGTGAAGCGCTCGGCATGACGGGAGCCACTGCATGAGACGTTGGTTGATGCTGTTGCCGCTGGCGATTTTTCTGGTGGTTGCTGTTTTTCTGTATCGGGGGCTGTACCTGAACCCGGCCGAGTTGCCCTCGGCGATGATCGACAAGCCGTTCCCGGAGTTTTCCCTGCTCTCGGTGCAGGGCGACAAAACCCTGACCAAAGCAGACATTCTGGGTAAACCGGCACTGGTCAATGTGTGGGGTACCTGGTGCATTTCCTGCCGGGTCGAGCACCCGGTGTTGAACAAACTGGCCGAGAAGGGCGTGGTGATCTACGGCATCAACTACAAGGACACCAATGCAGACGCCTTGAAGTGGCTGGCCGAGTTCCACAACCCGTATCAACTGGATGTCCGTGACGATGAAGGCACCCTGGGCCTGAACCTCGGCGTGTACGGCGCACCGGAAACCTTCTTCATCGACGCCAAGGGCATCATCCGCGACAAATTCGTCGGGGTGATCGACGAGCAAGTCTGGCGCGAAAAACTGGCGGCCAAGTATCAGGCGCTGGTCGACGAGGCCAAGCCATGAAGCGCTGGATTGCCGCCGCCGTTCTGGGGTTGAGCATGGCTGGCGTGGCCCACGCGGCCATCGACACCTATGAGTTCGCCAAAGAGAGCGATCGCGAGCGTTATCGCGAGCTGACCAAAGAGCTGCGTTGCCCCAAGTGCCAGAATCAGGACATTGCCGATTCCAACGCACCGATTGCCGCCGACCTGCGCAAAGAGATTTTCCGCATGCTCGGCGAGGGCAAGGACAACCAGCAGATCATCGACTTCATGGTTGATCGCTACGGTGACTTCGTCCGCTACAAACCTGCCCTCAACGCCAAGACCGCATTGCTCTGGTTCGGCCCCGCCGGTCTGCTGCTGGGCGGTTTTGTGATCATCGCCGTGATCGTCCGCCGTCGTCGTGTGCAACGTGCCGACAGCAAGGATGAGCTCTCTTTTGATGAGCGTGAGCGCCTCGACCACCTGTTGGATAAAACCAAGCATGATTGATTTCTGGCTCGCTGCAGGTCTGCTGCTTCTGGTAGCCCTGAGTTTTTTGCTGATCCCCGTTCTGCGCGGTCGTCGCGCCCAGCTTGAAGAGGATCGTACGGCGCTTAACGTCGCGCTGTATCAGGAGCGCGTGGCTGAGTTGCAGACTCAGCAGGAAGAAGGCGTGCTAAACGCCGAACAAATGGATGCCGGCCGCGCCGAAGCCGCCCGTGAACTGCTTGCCGACACCGAAGGCGTCGAGGCACCGCGAGTGTCGCGTCTGGGCAAACCATTGCCATTGCTGGCGGCGATTCTGGTGCCCGTGCTGGGCCTTGGGCTGTACCTGCATTTCGGTGCCAGCGACAAAGTCGAGCTGACCCGCGAGTTCGCCCAGGCGCCGCAGTCGATGGAAGACATGACCCGTCGCCTGGAACGTGCGGTTGCAGCCCAACCGGATTCAGCCGAAGGCCTGTACTTCCTCGGCCGCACTTACATGGCTCAGGACCGTCCTGGCGATGCGGCGAAGATCTTCGAACGCACCGTGAACCTGGCCGGTCGCCAGCCGGAACTGCTCGGGCAGTGGGCTCAGGCTCAATACTTCGCCGATGGCAAGAAGTGGTCGGATAAGGTCCAGAGCCTGACCGACGAAGCGCTGAAAGCCGATCCGAAGGAAGTCACCAGCCTCGGCCTGCTGGGCATCGCGGCCTTCGAAGGCGAGCGTTACCAGGAAGCCATCGACTACTGGAATCGCCTGTTGGTGCAACTGCCGCCGGATGACCAGTCCCGTGTCGCGCTGCAAGGCGGTATCGCTCGGGCCGCCGAGAAGCTTGAAGCCAGCGGTGGCAAAGTGGCTCAGGCTCAGGCTCAGGCTCCGGCAGTGAAGGTTGCAGCACTGCTCAAGGTGCGTGTCGATCTTGCCCCCGACTTGAAAGCCAAGGTCCAGCCCGGCGACAGCGTGTTCATCTTCGCCCGTGCCACCGCAGGCCCGCCCGCACCATTGGCGGCCAAGCGTCTGACCGTCGCCGACCTGCCGGCGACTGTCGAGCTGGGCGATGCCGACGCAATGATGCCGCAATTGAAACTGTCGAACTTCCCTGAAGTCCAACTGGTTGCGCGCATCTCCCGCGCCGGCCAACCGACTGCAGGCGAATGGATCGGTCGTAGCCAGCCCTTGGCCACCAGCACCACCGCGCCACAAAAACTGACCATCGACAGCCCGGATAAATAACAGGAAGCGCCACCATGACCGCCATCGCTCGTATCACTCTCCTCAGTATGGTTTTGGGGCTAAGCGCGTGTGCGGTCCAGGAGCACGAGCCCGAACGGCTGCCGCCGATCCCGCCCTCGCAGCCGAGCACCAAACCGACCACGCCGAGCAAACCGGTCACGCCGATCAAACCATCGAAACCGCTGCCACGCACCTCCGCCAGCTTCGCCCCGCCACCGGGCGGCAATAGCCATTGGGATGCGAAACTTGGTGTTTACGTCCTCGACAACCAGACCAACACCTTCTACCGCCAGCGCACCTACTACCGCTGGAACAACGGCTGGAGCCGCTCGATCAGCCCGAACGGGCCGTGGGAAGAGACGGATATCCACGGTGTGCCGGGTGGATTGGGCAGACAATTCGGGCAGTGAATGGAAACGGCGATCTGAGGATCGCCGTTTTGCTTTTTGGGGTTTGAAAAGATCGCAGGCTTCGCCAGCTCCTACAGAATCGCGTACGACGATGATCGCGCATGTACGCGGTTAATGTAGGAGCTGGCGAAGCCTGCGATCTTTTGATTTTGGTTGAGCGTTTGTTCACGATGCTTCTAACGTTGTTACGCCGTCGCCAGTGCCGGCTTCTCTGAAGCACTCAAAAACCGCAACAACGCCAGCAACGGAAACACGCTGCCGACAATCACGATCCACAACCAGCCACCGTGTTCGTACACCGCACTGGCCACCGATGAGCCGAACGCGCCGCCGATGAAGATGCTGGTCATGTACAGCGCGTTAAGGCGGCCGCGGCTCTTGGCGTCGAGGGCGTAGACCGCGCGTTGGCCGAGGACCATGTTCATTTGCACGCAAAAATCCAGCACCACGCCCGTCACGGCCAAGCCGATGATGCTGTAGGCCGGGTGGATGAAGGCCGGCAGGAAGCTCAGGCTGGCGAACAGCATCGCCAGCAGCGAGGCGAGTCGGGTGTGGCCGGCATCGGCCAGTCGACCGGCGATGGGCGCGGCAATCGCGCCGATGGCTCCGACCAGGGCGAAAATCGCGATCTGGGTTTGCGACAGACCGTGATTGCGCGCCAGTTCCAGCGGCACGGCGGTCCAGAACAGGCTGAAGGTGGCGAACATGCAACCCTGATAAAACGCCCGCTGACGCAACACCGGTTGCTGGCGCAGCAGTGTCCAGAGCGAACCCAGTAACTGACCATAAGAGGCGCTGTGATCAGGCTGGCGCTTGGGCACCGTCAGGGCCAGGACGATGCTGATCGCTGCCATCAACACCGCAGCGATGACGAACATCGCACGCCAGCCGAAGTGGTCGGCCACTACGCTGGACACCGGCCGGGCCAGCAAAATCCCCAGCAGCAGACCGCCCATGATCCCGCCAACCACGCGGCCGCGCGACGCTTCCGGCGTCAGGTGGGCGGCCAGCGGAATCAGGATCTGTACCGACACCGAGCTGAAACCCACCAGCAACGAAATCAGCAGAAACACGTTCGGCTGATCGGTGAAAGCCGCGCCCAGCAGACTGGCAATCGCCACCACGGTGGTGATGATCATCAAACGACGGTTTTCCAGCAGATCACCCAGCGGCACCAGGAAGAACAGGCCCAGCGCATAACCAATCTGCGTCAGCGAAACGATCAGGCTGGCCATGGTGTCGGTCAGGCCGATGTCCGGGGCAATCAGGCCGATAATTGGCTGGGCGTAGTAGATGTTGGCGACGATCGCGCCGCAGCAGAAGGCGAAAAGCAGCACCATGCCCCGGGTCATTGTCGCGGTACCGTGGGGCACCTGAGTCGCTGAATTCATAACGTGGCTCGCTGAGCAAGAAGAAAGTGAGCAGAGGCTAATCGGCTGGCTAGAGCGGCGGAAGAGGGTTTGCAGTGATAGTAATCATTCCTTTGCGGAATGAGTGACACAGGTGTGAACTGTCTGCCGATGAACCATGCGTCCGAACAGTGGGATCCGATGATACATTCACTTACATCTTCTTCGATAGCGTGCTTATGTTCTCTTACGCTCCATAAACCGGAAGGCACTCAACATGAATGCGATGTTCCGTCACCTGATCCACGGCGCTTGTGTTGTTACCCTGATCAGCTTGTTCACGGCAGCTGTTGCTCAGGCTGCCGATGTGCCGCCGGGAATGCGCATCGGCGTGCGTGGCGAGATCACCGGCGTCAGCGCCGATGTCATGAAAGTCCACGTCAACAGTGGCGAAAACGTGGTGATCAACCTGACCAAGGACACCAAAATCCGCGCCGTCACCCTGGCCAATATCGAAGACATCAAGCCCGGCAGCTACATCGGCTCGGCTGCCGTGCCGCAAGAGGATGGCACGCTCAAGGCGCTGGAAGTCCACGTATTCCCGCCGGAACTGGCCGGCAGCGGCGACGGCCATCGGCCTTTTGATCTGGTCAAGGGCAGCAGTATGACCAACGGCAGCGTGGGCGATCTGGTGGTCAGCAACGGCCGGGTTCTGACCGTCAACTACAAGGGCGGCCAGCAGACGATTCTGGTGCCGGAGGATGTGCCGATCGTCAATCTGGTGCCGGGGGATCGCAGCTTGCTGAAGGTGGGCGTGAAGATCGTGACGTTTGTGACCCAGAGTGCCGACGGGACGCTCACTGCTCAATCCGTTTCGGCCGGCAAGGACGGTGTAACCCCACCGATGTAACGGTATTCCACAAAAAAGGCGACCTTCACAGGTCGCCTTTTTCATTGAGCTCAGCGATTACTGACCGCTGTAAATCTGGTCGAAAATCCCACCATCATTGAAGTGGGTCTTCTGCACGGTGCGCCAGTCACCAAAGGTCTTCTCCACCGACAGGAAATCCACTTTCGGGAAGCGATCGGTGTACTTCGCCAACACCGCCGGATCACGCGGGCGCAGGTAGTTGGCAGCCGCAATCTCCTGACCTTCCGGCGACCACAGGTACTTCAGGTATTCTTCGGCAGCAGCGCGAGTGCCTTTCTTGTCGACAGTTTTGTCGACCACCGACACCGGCGGCTCGGCTTCCGCGGAAACGCTCGGGTAGATCACTTCAAACTGATCACGACCAAACTCGCGAGCAATCATTTCCGCTTCGTTTTCGAAGGTCACCAGCACGTCGCCGATCTGGTTGGTCATGAATGTGGTGGTTGCTGCACGGCCACCGGTATCCAGCACCGGGGCTTGTTTGAACAGTTTACCGACGAAGGCTTTTGCCTTGTTTTCGTCACCGCCGTTTTTCAGCACATAGCCCCAGGCCGAGAGGTAGGTGTAGCGGCCGTTGCCCGAGGTTTTCGGGTTGGGGACGATCACCTGCACGCCGTCCTTGAGCAGGTCCGGCCAGTCTTTCAGGGCTTTCGGGTTGCCTTTGCGCACGATGAACACGGTGGCCGAAGTGAACGGCGCGCTGTTGTTCGGCAGGCGTGTGACCCAGTTGTCCGGGACCAGTTTGCCGTTGTCCGCCAGAGCGTTGATATCGGTGGCCATGTTCATGGTGATGACGTCAGCCGGCAGGCCATCGATCACTGAACGGGCCTGTTTGCTGGAACCGCCGAAGGACATCTGCAGCGTGATGTTTTCGTTGTGTTCGGCTTGCCAGTGTTTCTGGAAGGCAGCGTTGTAGTCCTTGTAGAAATCTCGCATCACGTCGTAGGAAACGTTAAGCAGGGTCGGTGCGGCCTGAGCCATGCTGCTCAAGGCCAGGCCAGCGGCCAGAAGTGAGGCGCCAAAGAGTTTTTTCACTGCGCATTCCTTGTTTTATCAAACGTGTTCGATGGAAAGTGTTGGCAATTTGCCAGCGACTATAGCCGGGCTCGCATAGTCGTTTAAAGATTAAAAAGAACTTTGCTTATTCCATTTTCTTGAACAGCACATTGCCACAACGGGAGCAGAACGCCGCGCTGTGTTCGTGGCTGTTTTTCTTGCAGGTCGGGCAATCGTGTTGCAGTTGTTCACCACGCATTGCGTTGGCCAGTTCCGCGGTGAAGATCCCCGTCGGCACGGCGATGATCGAGTAACCGGTGATCATCACCAGGGATGAAATGACCTGACCCAGTGGCGTCTTGGGCACGATGTCGCCAAAACCCACGGTGGTCAGCGTCACGATAGCCCAATAGATCCCTTTTGGGATGCTGGTGAAGCCGTGCTCCGGACCTTCGATCACGTACATCAGCGTGCCGAACACCGTTACCAGGGTGCTGACGCTGAGCAGAAACACCACGATCTTCTGCTTGCTGCCGCGCAACGCCGACATCAAATAGTTGGCTTGCTTGAGATACGGGCTGAGCTTGAGCACGCGGAAAATCCGCAACATCCGAATGATCCGGATGATCAGCAGGTACTGCGCGTCGCTGTAATACAGGGCGAGGATGCCGGGCACGATCGCCAGCAAATCCACCAACCCATAGAAGCTGAACGCGTAGCGCAGCGGCTTGGGCGAGCAATACAGGCGCAGGCCGTATTCGATGATGAAAATGACGGTGAAGCCCCATTCGATGTACGCCAGCACGTCGGCATAGTTCTGGTGAACGCTGTCGATACTGTCCAGAACCACGATCACCAGGCTGGCGAGGATGATCAGTAACAGCGTGCTGTCGAAGCGCCGTCCAGCCATTGTGTCGCTCTGGAAAATCATGACGTAGAGGCGATGGCGCCAGTCGTTGTTGCTTTCCATATGGTCTTGCCCAAGCCGAAAAATGGAAGAAGCCTGGGTGATCGGTGAGGATTGCGCAAGCTGGACGCTAAGTGCGCCATGTTCGACCGATTTTTTTCGTTGATGGATTAAGAAGTTGACGATCTCGTCGATATATCGACTTCCCGCAGAACAAGAACCTTTGTCTTGATGTGCGGCCCGGATTTCAGGCGATGGGTCTCAAAACCTCACGGAAGCGATATGGATAACAAGTTTTTCAAGAAAAGCCTACTGGCAATGGTTGTCAGCGCTTCGACCGTTCAGGCATTTGCCAGCGAGTACGACCTGAGTCAGGGATTCAAGGACTGGACGGGGCAAACCCTTAATGAAACGTTGACCCTGACCGGGCAGCGAACCCGCCAGAGCAATACGGACAACAAAGGTGTCACGTTCTTCCAGAACACTGTCGCGGGTTCGATCATTAATCAGGGGGATTTCACCTTTGACGCTCAAGGCGCGAGAGTATCCGGCATCGGCCTGGATGCCGGGTTAATGAGCAATACCTCGGCTGGAAGTCACCTTCAAGGTGACTTCATCAACGCCGGCCACATTATTCTGAACAACGTGAGTGGCGCGCAGGGGATCGAAGTCGGTAATGCGACCATCACCGGTAACTTCGTCAATGCCGGGACCGTATCCATCACTCAGGTCGCGGGGCCCAGCATCTTTTCGTCGGAAGGTATCTACCTGCATGGCACTACTCTGGGCGGGGATCTGCTCAATAGCGGCCTGATCGATGTGACCGGTAACGAAGTCACCGGCCTGATTCTGGACTCCCATTTCGGGCATCCGGTGAACATCGCCGGCAAGATTCTCAACACAGGGACCATTCGGGTCACGGGTGAGGAGTCCATCGGTTTTGATGTCGAGACCAATACCAGTGATTTGCGAATCGAGAACAGTGGCTCGATTTTGAGCAATGGCAAGAACTCCGAGGCCATCATCTTGCAGGCCGGCTCGGTCGATTCGCTGCGCAACAGTGGAACTATTCAAGCTACAGGCGATAACGCAGTCGCCATCAAGCTCGATGGCACTACCTTTACCCAGAATGCCGCGTCGGGCGCGCGGGGTATTATCAATACGGGCAGTATCGTGGCACAGGGTGTTGCGATTCAGGTAGGTGGTGACCAGGTCTCTGCTTTCGAGATCAATCAGCAGGCGGGCGTGATACGCAGTACCCAGGCCGCGGCGATTGACGGTGCAGGGCTGGCGAAGCTGAACTGGACCGGAGGCGCTATCGAAGGGGACCTGCTCAACCTCGACGGGACGAATATCGCCGGTCAAGCCAATTACACCGGGAAGAAAATAGGCAGCACGGTTTCTGTGACGTCAGGCTCTCTGAATCTGCAAAATCAGGGGGTCGTGATTACCGGTGACCTGAACGTCGGTGCCAACAGTGGTATCGATATGTTGCTTTCGGATCGCGTCACGCCCGGTACGCCTTATTTGACGGTGGACGGCAAGGCTACCTTCGCCCAGTCCTCCAAAGTGACGTTGAATGCCAAACCAGGTGATTTCACGCCGACCGCTGCCGGCACTCAATACACGCTGGTCAAGGCGAGCAGCCTGCAGAACAACGGGTTGAGCGTCACCAGTTCGTCTTCGTTGTTGAACGTCGCCAGCTATACAACCGATGCCCAGACCGTCAACGCGCTGGTCACACTGAAAAGTGACAGTCAGGTGGATGAAGAACAGGGGAATATCGGCACTTCCCGCAGCACCCGCCAGATCCTCAATCGCTTCAAGAATGGCCCGCTGGGACAATTGAACAGTAATGATGCGGTCTTCAAAGCCTTTGCCAACGCCTCTTCCCAAGAGGAACTGGCAAAGCTCGGTGAACAACTGGCACCGGAAGTCAGCCGTGGCGCAGTCAACGCGGCAGTATCGGGTCAGGCGATGATGAATGGAGCGATCAGCAATCGCGTGTCCGGCCTGCGCTCGGGGCTCTCATCAGGGGATTCGCTGGCAGATACCGGCGTGTGGGTTCAGGGGTTGAGCAGCAACCAGGATCAGGACAGCCGTGATGCAGTCGCCGGTTATTCGGCCAACAGCAGCGGTATTGCTGTCGGGGCGGATGGCAAACTGAATGCCAACTCCACTGTGGGACTGGCCTATTCGTATCTGAACACCAACGTCACCTCCGACACCGGAAATAAAACCGATGTACAGGGCCAAGCATTGACGCTGTACGGTAGCTGGGATCTGCGCAACTGGTTTGTCGATGGCAGCCTCAGTTACGGGCGCAATGACAATGACAGCAAACGTTATATTGCCGATAGCGCGGCCAAAGCGAGCTACAACAGTGACGCATGGGCACTGAGCGCCTTGAGCGGTTATACCTTCAAACTCACTGACCAACTGATTGTCGAACCGCGTGTCGCCGCACGCTACACCAATATTCAGCTGGACAGCTTTAATGAGCATGGCTCATCGGCCGCCTTGCACTCCAATGCCCAGCGCTTCGAAATTGGCGAGTTGGGCGCCGGGTTGCGAATGGCCGCTGACGTGCCATTGCTCAATGGCACCCTTACCCCTGAAGCGAGCGTGATGGCTTACCATGACTTCATCGGTGACCAGATCAATCAGACCTCCAGTTTTATCTTGGGGGGCTCGCCTTTCATTGTCGCGGGAGCCAGTCCGGTGCGTAATAGTTATGAAGGTCGCATAGGGGTGAAGTATCAAATTGATGCTCTAACCCTGGGGACCAATTATGGCTATCAAACGAAGACCGGTTTTAACGCCGACACCTTTACCGTTGAAGCGCGCTACGCTTTTTGATCGACTGGATTGCAACGGTTCGCACTGGCGGATCGTTGCGTCTGATCAACAGGTCTAAACCATGTTTAAAGCACTGGCCGCCATCGGCTTCGCGGTCCTCGGGCTCAGCGGGTGCGCGGGTAAAGTCGATTTGCAGGCGGTAAGCCAAGGCTCTTCGCTTACGCCTGGCACGCTCGATAGTTCACCTTACACACTCATGGCCTTACTACCGCCACCAGGGGGCTACAAGCATCTGCGTGTTTACATTGAAGGCGACGGTCGGGCATGGGCGACACGATCTCAACCGAGTATCGACCCGACCCCTCGTGTGTCCTTGATGGCGAGATTGGCCGCTGGAGATCGGGGGGCCAGCGCCTATCTGGCGCGCCCTTGTCAGTTCGTGACATCTGCGGGTTGCAACACTGATTTATGGACTTCCGGTCGTTTCAATTCATCAGTCATAGAGGCCATGAACGCAGCCCTTGATCGTCTGAAAAGCCGCTTTGCAGTGGAGCAGTTCGAACTGGTCGGATATTCGGGCGGCGCGGCGATTGCCTTGATCCTTGCGGGTTCTCGTCACGACGTCACTCAAGTGCAAACGATTGCCGGGAATCTTGACCCGGTAAAGTGGGCAGAGCTGATGCAGCTCGCGCCATTCTCGAAGCCGGTGACACCTCTGCAGTTTCGCGACAAGTTGCGTGCGCTCCCGCAACGTCATTTCGTTGGTTTGAATGACAAGGTCGTGCCACCTCAAATGCTCCAGGTCTACACCACACAGCTTCAGGGTAAATGCCTGGAAGTCGTCGAAACCCTCGCCACCCACGATCAGGGATACGATGAAAGTTGGGGCTCGCGGTCGGATCTGCCATTGGCTTGCGAGACTGACCCATTGCGCTGAATGCAGACTCAGCCCTGTCCGGCGCCACCATTGATTCAGCGATCAATAGCGCAAGGCGTCGACAGCGGCCTGACGCAGTACTCGGATGCTGGCATGGACCAGCCAGCAGGCAAGAATGAACGGCGCGGTCAGCGTTGCCAGGCCGAGTGCGGCGAAGCCCGGTGTGAGTAATACGGCGAGCAGAATACCGAGCAGCGGCAGCCACGGTTGGCGGCGTTGCGGGCTGAAGGCGAGGGCGGCGAGCAGCGGGTTGTAGCTGCTCAAACCGTGCAAGGCGCTGGAGGTGTCGTGATGCAGCAAGGCGAAGCCCAGGCCGGCGGCGGAGCCGAGCAGTGCCCACAGAAAGGCGCGGCGGTCGGCGATCAGCAACCCGGCGGCAATCAGCGCGCCGGCCAGGGGATGGCCGAGAAACATGACTTGCCCCAAGCCTTTCAATTCGGCGGCGAGCAGGCTGAGGGTGTTCAGTTCGATCAGCGGAACGGGTTGCTGTGGTGCGGCAAAGCCGAGCAATAACCAACTCAACCCAACGAACGGTGCGGTGTAGGCCGGTAGACATTGATGATCGCCAGCGCCTTTGAGCCATTGCTGGGTGAGTATCGCACTCAGGCCGCCGCAGGCGATGATCAGCGGTGGCAACAGCACCGACCATGGGAAATACAGGCTCAGCAACAGGCCAAGCAAAATACCGTTGTAACTGAACAGCCCGGCCTGACGATCCGCCTTGGCATACCCGCGACGTTGCGCGGTAAGCAACCCGGCGACGCCGCCCAGCAACGCACCGCCGAGCAGAGCGGGCGCGGTGAACAGAATCGCCAACAGACACAACAGCCCGCACAGCGGATGGCGCTGGAGGAATATCTGGCTGAAGCCGTTGAGCAAGGCGGTCGCCCAGTCGGGGCAGTGGGTGTTGAAGTGGTTGGCAGGCATGATGGGGCAGTCAGTACAGATCGTTCCCACGCTCTGCGTGGGAATGCCTCAATGGACGCTCTGCGTCTGCTCTTGGGACGCGGAGCGTCCCAGGCTGCATTCCCACGCAGAGCGTGGGAACGATCATGGTGAGGGGGTTAGATTAATGTCTCAATGCGCAACGAATTGGTCGATCCTGGCTGCCCAAACGGCACGCCCGCGGTAATCAGCAACGTATCCCCGCGCTGAGCCATCCCCTGTGCCTGGGCAATTTCCAGCGCCGTCGAGCACACTTCATCCACTTGGCGCAGCCGATCGTTGACCACCGAATGCACACCCCAAGCGACCGTCAACCGCCGGGCGGTTTGCAGGTTCGGTGTCAGGTTGAGGATCGGCACCGTCGGCCGTTCCCGCGCCGCCCGCAGGCTCGAGGTGCCAGACTCGCTGTAGTTCACCAGCACCGCCACCGGCAGCACGTTGCTGATGCGGCGGATCGCGCAGCTGATCGCGTCCGACACCGTGGCCTCGGCTTTTGGCCGGCTCACGTCCAGTTGGGTTTGATAGTCCGGGCCGTTTTCCACCTGACGGATGATCTTGCTCATCATCTGCACGGCTTCCAGCGGGTACTCGCCAGACGCGGTTTCTGCCGACAGCATCACCGCGTCCGCGCCTTCGGCCACCGCGTTGGCAACGTCGGTGACTTCAGCGCGGGTCGGGGCCGGGGAGAAGCGCATCGACTCCAGCATCTGCGTCGCCACTACCACCGGTTTGCCGAGTTGGCGGCAGGTGCTGATAATGTTTTTCTGAATCTGCGGCACGCTTTCGGCCGGCACTTCCACGCCCAGATCACCGCGAGCGACCATGATTGCATCGCTCAACTCTGCGATTTCCCGCAACTGAGTCACGGCCGATGGCTTCTCGATCTTCGCCATCAAGAACGCCTTGTCGCCGATCAGCGCGCGGGCTTCGCGGATGTCTTCCGGGCGTTGCACGAACGACAGCGCGACCCAGTCGACACCCAATTCCAGGCCGAAGCTCAAGTCGCGACGGTCCTTGGCGGTCAGCGGGCTCAGGTCGAGCACCGCTTGCGGCACGTTGACGCCTTTTCGATCCGACAACTCGCCGCCATTGAGCACCGTGGTGTCGATGGCGTCGGCGTACTTGGTCACCACCCGCAGGCGCAACTTGCCGTCGTCCAGCAGCAGGTCCATGCCCGGCTCCAGGGCGGCGATGATTTCCGGGTGAGGCAGGTTGACCCGGCGCTCATCGCCGGGGGTTGCATCCAGATCCAGGCGCAATGCCTGGCCGCGATGCAGCTGCACTTTGCCCTGAGCGAATTTGCCGACCCGCAGTTTCGGACCTTGCAGGTCCATCAGAATCCCCAGCGGATAATTCAGCTGGCGCTCGACTTCTCGAATCCACTGATAGCGCTGCGCGTGGTCAGCGTGATCGCCGTGGCTGAAGTTCAGGCGAAAGATATTGACCCCGGCCCGCACCAGCTCACGGATATCGTCGATCCCGTCGGTGGCCGGGCCGAGGGTGGCGAGGATCTTGACCTTCTTGTCAGGCGTCATGTTTAGGGCTCTCGAGAATCAGGATGGCGCGGAAGTCGTTGACGTTGGTGCGGGTCGGCTCGGTGACGATCAGTGCATCCAGCGCCGCGAAGTAGCCGTAGCCATTGTTGTTGTCCAGTTCATCGCAGGCAGCGAGGCCGAGGGCGGCGGCACGGGCATAGCTGTCCGGAGTCATGATCGCGCCGGCGTTGTCTTCGGAGCCGTCGATGCCGTCGGTGTCACCGGCCAGAGCGTAGACGCCGGGCAAACCTTTTAGGCTGTCGGTCAGGCTCAGCAGGAATTCGGCGTTGCGTCCGCCACGGCCATTGCCGCGCACGGTGACGGTGGTTTCGCCGCCGGACAGAATCACGCACGGCGCCGCCAGCGGCTGGCCGTGCTGGACGATCTGCCGCGCAATGCCGGCGTGGACTTTCGCCACTTCCCGGGATTCACCTTCCAGGTCGCCGAGAATCAACGGGCTGAAACCGGCCTGACGGGCTTTCACCGCCGCCGCCTCCAGCGATTGCTGCGGGCGGGCGATCAATTGGAAATGACTGCGGGCCAGGCTCGGATCGCCGGGTTTGACCGTTTCCGACTCGGGGCTTTGCAGCCAGTTGCGCACCGAGGCCGGGACTTCGATGGCATAACGCTTGAGGATCGCCAACGCTTCAGCCGAGGTGCTCGGGTCGGCCACGGTAGGGCCGGAGGCGATGACCGTGGCGAGGTCGCCTGGCACATCGGAAATCGCATAGGTGTAAACCGTTGCCGGCCAGCAGGCTTTGCCCAGACGCCCGCCCTTGATTGCCGAGAGGTGCTTGCGTACGCAGTTCATCTCGCCGATGGTCGCACCGGATTTGAGCAGCGCTTTGTTGATCGATTGCTTGTCGGCCAGGGTGATGCCGGCGGCGGGCAAGGCGAGCAGGGCAGAGCCACCACCGGACAGCAGGAAGATCACACGGTCGTCTTCGCTCAGGTTGCTGACCAGTTCCAGAACCCGTTTCGCGACGGCCAGACCGGCAGCGTCCGGCACCGGATGCGCGGCTTCGACCACTTCGATTTTTTCGCAGGGGGCGCCGTGGCCGTAGCGGGTCACCACCAGGCCTGACACTTCACCCTGCCAGCAGCGTTCGACCACCTGGGCCATGGCTGCTGCGGCTTTACCGGCACCGATGACGATCACCCGACCGCTGCGGTCGGTTGGCAAATGAGCTTCAAGGACGTGCTGCGGATGGGCCGCGTCGATGGCTGTGGCAAACAGCTCGCGCAGCAATTGTTGCGGATCGACCGACATGGCGGGCTCCAATTTTTATTGTTCTGGGTATGGTGCTAATGATCGTTCCCACGCTCTGCGTGGGAATGCCTCAACTGGACGCTCCGCGTCAGCTCGGCAGGGACGCGGAGCGTCTCGGGATGCATTCCCACGCAGAGCGTGGGAACGATCAGTACGGGGCAGGCGTTATTTATCGCGAATCGAGAAATTCGCCATGTGCTCCAGGCCCTTGATCAGTGCCGAGTGATCCCAGTTACTGCCACCGATGGCCGCGCAGGTGCTGAACACTTGCTGGGCGTTGGCGGTATTCGGCAGGTTGATGTTCAGCTCGCGCGCGCCGGCCAGGGCCAAGTTCAGGTCCTTCTGGTGCAGGCTGATGCGGAAGCCCGGGTCGAAGGTGCCTTTGATCATGCGCTCGCCGTGAACTTCAAGGATCTTCGACGACGCGAAGCCACCCATCAGCGCTTCACGCACCTTGGCTGGGTCGGCACCGTTTTTCGAGGCGAACAACAGCGCTTCGGCCACGGCCTGGATGTTCAGCGCGACGATGATCTGGTTCGCCACTTTCGCGGTTTGCCCGTCACCGTTGCCACCGACCAGGGTGATGTTCTTGCCCATGGCCTGGAACAGCGGCAGGGCGCGTTCGAAGGCATCGGCTTCGCCACCAACCATGATGCTCAGGGTCGCGGCCTTGGCGCCGACTTCACCGCCGGAAACCGGGGCGTCGAGGTATTGCGCGCCTTTTTCGTTGATTTTGGCGGCGAAGGTTTTGGTGGCCGTCGGCGAGATCGAGCTCATGTCGATCACGACTTTGCCCTTGCTGACGCCTGCCGCAACACCGTCGGCGCGGAACAGCACGTCATCGACCTGCGGGGTATCGGGAACCATGACGATGATGAATTCGGCTTCCTGGGCGACTTCTTTCGGGTTCGCCAGCGCAACGGCGCCAGCGGCCACCAGGTCGGCAGGCGCAGGGTCGTGGTGCGCCGACAGGAACAGGCTGTGACCGGCTTTCTGCAGGTTCAACGCCATTGGGTGGCCCATGATGCCGGTGCCGATAAATCCGATTTTAGCCATGAGAAAATCCTCTTGTTTTTATTGCTCTATTCGCAAAATTCGTGGGGTGGCAGCGAGGACGCCTTCGCGGGCAAGTCGGATCGCCGCACCGCTCGCTCCTACAGACAACCATGGCCCCCGTAGGAGCGAGCGGTGCGGCGATCCGACTTGCCCGCGAAGAACGATGACGCGGTGCCGGATCAAACAGCGTTATGGGTTTTCAACCAGCCCAGACCCGCTTCAGTCGTGGTCAGTGGTTTGTATTCACAGCCGACCCAACCCTGATAACCGATGCGGTCCAGGTGTTCGAACAGGAAGCGGTAGTTGATTTCACCGGTACCCGGTTCGTTGCGCCCAGGGTTGTCGGCCAACTGGATGTGGTTGATCTCGCCCAGGTGCGCGGCCATGGTGCGGGCCAGGTCGCCTTCCATGATTTGCATGTGATAGATGTCGTATTGCAGGAACAGGTTGGCGCTGCCGACCTGCTCGCGAATCGACAGGGCTTGCGCCGTGTTGTTCAGGTAGAAACCCGGGATGTCGCGGGTGTTGATCGCTTCCATCACCAGTTTGATACCCGCCGCTTGCAGCTTGTCGGCCGCGTACTTGAGGTTGGCGACGAAGGTTTTTTCCACGGTGGCCTCGTCGACGCCTTGTGGACGAATACCGGCCAGGCAGTTGACCTGGGTGTTGCCCAGCACTTGGGCATAAGCGATGGCCAGATCGACACCAGCGCGGAATTCTTCGACCCGGTCCGGCAGGCACGCGATACCGCGTTCGCCCTTGGCCCAGTCACCGGCCGGCAGGTTGAACAGCACCTGGGTCAAGCCATTGGCATCGAGCCTGGCCTTGATTTCGGCGGAGCTGAAGTCATAGGGGAACAGGTATTCGACACCACTGAAGCCGGCCTTGGCGGCAGCGTCGAAACGGGCAAGAAAATCCTGCTCGGTGAACAGCATGGACAGGTTGGCTGCGAAACGCGGCATGGTGGTCTCCTGTAAAAATATGTGCCTGTAGCAGCTGCCGAGGCACGAGGCTGCGTTGGGCTGCGAAGCGGCCCCCCGACGGCGGTCCTGCGGACACGCAACGCAGCCTCGTGCCTCGGCAGCTGCTACAGGTGTCAGGTCATTCTTAATCGAGCAACGAAATCGCCGTTGGCGCATCGTTGCCGACCAGCGCCAGGTCTTCGAATTCGTTGACGGCGTTGATCTCGGTGCCCATGGAGATGTTGGTCACGCGCTCCAGAATGATCTCGACGATCACCGGTACCTTGAACTCTTCGATCATCTCCTGAGCCTTGCGCAGGGCAGGGGCGATGTCAGCCGGCTCGAATACCCGCAGCGCCTTGCAACCCAGGCCTTCGGCGACCGCGACGTGGTCGACGCCGTAACCGTTGAGTTCCGGAGCGTTGAGGTTGTCGAAGGACAGCTGCACGCAGTAGTCCATGTCGAAACCGCGCTGCGCCTGACGGATCAGCCCCAGGTACGAGTTGTTCACCACGACATGGATGTACGGCAGCTTGAACTGCGCGCCCACCGCCAGTTCTTCGATCATGAACTGGAAGTCATAGTCGCCCGAGAGCGCCACCACCTTGCGGGTTGGATCAGCCTTGACCACGCCGAGTGCTGCCGGAATGGTCCAGCCCAACGGGCCGGCCTGGCCGCAATTGATCCAGTGACGCGGTTTGTAGACGTGCAGGAACTGCGCGCCGGCAATTTGCGACAGACCGATGGTGCTGACGTAGCAGGTGTCCTTGCCGAACACCTGGTTCATCTCTTCGTAAACGCGCTGCGGTTTGACCGGCACGTTGTCGAAGTGCGTCTTGCGCTGCAGGCTGGCCTTGCGTTGCTGGCAGTCTTGCAGCCAGCCGTTGCGGTTTTTCAGTTTGCCGGCGGCTTGCCACTCACGGGCGACTTCGATGAACACGGTCAACGCGGCAGCGGCGTCGGAGACGATGCCCAGGTCCGGGGTGAATACGCGGCCGATCTGAGTCGGTTCGATGTCGACGTGAATGAATTTGCGGCCTTCGGTGTAAACGTCGACCGAACCGGTGTGACGGTTAGCCCAACGGTTACCGACGCCCAGTACCACGTCGGACTTCAGCATCGTGGCATTGCCATAACGGTGCGAGGTTTGCAGGCCGACCATGCCGACCATCAGCGGGTGATCGTCCGGGATGGTGCCCCAGCCCATCAGGGTCGGGATGACCGGAATACCGGTCAGCTCGGCGAACTCCACCAGCAAGTCGCTGGCGTCGGCATTGATGATGCCGCCACCGGCCACCAGCAATGGGCGTTCAGCCTGGTCGAGCATGGCCAGGGCTTTTTCCACCTGCACGCGGGTCGCGCTCGGCTTGGCCAATGGCAGCGGCTGGTAGGCGTCGATGTCGAATTCGATTTCGGCCATCTGCACGTCGAACGGCAGGTCGATCAGCACTGGGCCCGGACGGCCGGAGCGCATCTCATAGAAGGCTTTCTGGAACGCGTAAGGCACCTGGCCCGGCTCCAGAACCGTGGTCGCCCACTTGGTGACCGGCTTGACGATGCTGGTGATGTCGACGGCCTGGAAGTCTTCCTTGTGCATACGGGCCCGCGGTGCTTGCCCGGTGATGCACAGAATCGGGATCGAGTCGGCCGAGGCGCTGTAGAGCCCGGTGACCATGTCGGTACCGGCTGGTCCCGATGTGCCGATGCACACGCCGATGTTGCCGGCCTTGGTACGGGTGTAACCCTCGGCCATGTGCGAGGCGCCTTCAACGTGGCGAGCGAGGACGTGATCGATGCCACCGACCTTCTGCAAGGCGGAGTACAGCGGGTTGATCGCGGCGCCCGGGATGCCAAAAGCGGTATCGACCCCTTCACGGCGCATCACCAGAACGGCGGCTTCGATTGCTCTCATTTTGCTCATGGTTTTGTGCCTCTTACGTTTTGTAATTGTATACAAGTGGCTTTGCGCAGAGTGTATTCACGGCGGACGGCGCAGGTCAATCCATTTTCTCAAGCGGCTGTTTCATTCGTCGGAAGTCCAAAGAACTGTGGCTTTTCGTCGCATGTCGCGCTTTTCGAAAATTATTGTATACAAAAAAATAATTCATTGTGTTCTATTTATTGCATCGGATTGCGCAGCACAAAGCAGTCCAACGGCTTTCCCTATAACAAAATGAGGACAGCACCATGAGCGCTTTAACCTTGAAAGTCGCAGTCAACCTGGCCGATCAGGCCATCACCGCGGGACGGGCGATCTCTGCCGCGCCATTGACCGTTGCCGTACTGGACGCCGGCGGGCACTTGATAACACTGCAACGGGAAGACGGCGCCAGCCTGCTGCGCCCGCAGATCGCCATCGGCAAGGCCTGGGGCGCGATCGCCCTGGGCAAGGGCTCACGCCTGCTGGCACAGGACGCCCAACAACGCCCGGCGTTCTTCGCCGCGTTGAATAGCCTGGGGCAGGGCAGCGTCGTGCCGGTACCGGGCGGCGTGTTGGTTCGGGATCAGGACGGGACTGTGTTGGGGGCAGTTGGCATCAGTGGGGATTTGTCTGATGTCGATGAGCAATGTGCGATCCGCGCGATCGAGGGGCAGGGGTTGAAGGCGGATGCGGGGGTGGCTGGTTGATCTTCGGCGTCTGATTTACCGCTTTCGCGGGCTTGCTCGCGAAAGCGCCTTGCGGATGAAAACAGCTTTTTAGCTGTCTGCTTTCTCCGTTGAAATTTCCATCCGGTAAATTCCGGATTTTTAGAATTTTGTGCGAAACATTTGGCTGTTGCCGAATATTTTCGCAAGAATATTCACAGGTATCACTCGTATCATTCTCTCGGAACAGGCCGAGAGCTTTGCAATGAAAACAACACTGTCGTGGTGGGATATCAGCCCGCCTTTGAGCACCGCTACACCTACCTGGCCGGGTGACACACCTTTTCAGGAAGAGCGCGTTTGGACGTTCGGACCAGAGTGTCCGGTGAATGTCGGGCGTATCACCCTGTCGCCTCACACGGGTGCCCATGTCGATGCGCCGCTGCATTACAGCGCTGATGGCGCGGCCATCGGCGATGTGTCGCTCGATGTCTATATGGGGCCTTGCCGTGTGCTGCATTGCCTGAACAGCAGTCGGCTGGTGCACCCCGAGCAGCTTGAAGGTCGCTTGCAAGACCTGCCTGAACGGGTGCTGCTGCGCACCTGGCGACAAGCGCCGTTGAGCGCCTGGGATCCGGATTTCACCGCCATCGCCAAAGAAACCGTCGACCTGCTGGCGAGCCTCGGTGTGCGCTTGATCGGTATCGATACGCCGTCGCTGGATCCTCAGCAATCCAAAACCATGGATTCGCACAATGCCGTAGCCCGACATGGCATGGCCATCCTCGAGGGCATCGTGCTTGATGACGTCCCGGAAGGGGACTATGAATTGATCGCGCTGCCGCTGCGTTTTGCCCATCTGGACGCCAGTCCGGTCAGGGCAATTTTGCGTCCACTGAATAAACCGCAACTCGAGGAGCCGACTCAATGAGCCAATGCCCCTATTCGCCTGCAAACCAGACAGAAGAATGGCATAACGCCGAGCTGAATTTTTCCGACTCCATGAGCTACGGCGACTACCTGGATCTGGGGCGCATTCTCAGCGCACAGCACCCGTTATCTCCGGACCATAACGAGATGCTGTTCATCATCCAGCATCAGACCTCAGAGCTGTGGATGAAGCTGATGCTGCACGAGCTCAAAGCCGCCCGTGAACACATTCGGCTGGGAGAGTTGCCGCCCGCTTTCAAGATGCTGGCGCGGGTCTCGCGGATTTTTGATCAGCTGGTGCATGCCTGGACGGTGCTGGCCACCATGACACCCACCGAGTACCACGCGATACGGCCGTTTCTGGGGCAGTCATCGGGCTTCCAGTCGTTCCAGTACCGCGAGATCGAATTCATTCTGGGCAACAAAAGTGCGACCCTGTTGCGCCCCCATGCACATCGGCCGGAACTGTTGCAGGCGCTTGAAAAGGCGATCGCCACACCGTCGCTGTATGACGAGGCGATTCGCTTGATGGCCAGCGCTGGCTTGACCATCGACCCGCAGCGTTTCGAGCGCGATCCGACCAGCCCGACGGCGCATGACGCGTCGGTCGAAGCAGCCTGGCGCGTGGTCTACACCGACCCTTCGCGTTACTGGGACCTTTATCAGTTGGCGGAGAAACTCATCGACCTTGAGGATTCGTTCCGTCAATGGCGCTTCCGGCATGTGACCACGGTCGAACGGATCATCGGCTTTCAACCAGGGACCGGTGGCACAGAAGGTGTCGGTTATCTGCGCAAGATGCTTGATACCGTGCTGTTCCCGGAGTTGTGGCGAGTGCGCTCAACGCTCTAATTTACCGAGAGTAATGTCTGAACGCTTAAACCGAGCGGCAATTGAATAAACTGACGCATTCAAACCAGGCCTGACCATAACAATTAGAAGGTAACCAGATGGCGGATGAAATCTTGCGACAAGGCGAGCTCAAGCGAGGGCTGAAAAATCGTCATATTCAGCTGATCGCATTGGGCGGAGCGATAGGTACCGGGTTGTTTCTCGGTTCTGCCGGAGTACTCAAATCGGCCGGGCCGTCGATGATCCTCGGCTATGCGATTGCCGGCTTCATCGCCTTTCTGATCATGCGTCAGCTGGGCGAGATGATTGTCGAGGAACCGGTGGCCGGCTCCTTCAGTCATTTTGCCCACAAGTACTGGGGCGGCTATGCCGGCTTTCTGTCCGGCTGGAACTACTGGGTGCTGTATGTGCTGGTGGGCATGGCCGAGTTGACGGCTGTCGGCAAGTACGTGCAGTTCTGGTGGCCGGAAGTCCCCTCCTGGGTCAGTGCGGCGGTGTTCTTCGTCCTGGTCAATTTGATCAATATGATGAACGTCAAAGTCTTCGGCGAGATGGAGTTCTGGTTCGCAATCATCAAGGTCGTAGCGATCATTGGCATGATCGTCCTGGGCTGCTACATGTTGTTCAGCGGAACGGGCGGCCCGCAGGCCTCGGTCAGCAATCTGTGGAGTCACGGCGGCTTCTTTCCCAACGGCACCACTGGTTTGCTGATGTCCATGGCGTTCATCATGTTCTCCTTCGGCGGCCTGGAGCTGGTCGGTATCACCGCCGCTGAAGCCAGCGAGCCGGGAAAAGTGATTCCCAAGGCGATCAACCAGGTGGTTTATCGCGTGCTGATCTTCTACGTCGGCGCACTCACCGTGTTGCTGTCGCTGTATCCGTGGGATCAACTGCTCCAGACACTGGGCGCTTCGGGCGATGCCTATAGCGGCAGCCCGTTCGTGCAGATCTTCTCCTTGATCGGCAGCGACACCGCAGCGCACATTCTCAATTTCGTGGTGCTCACCGCAGCGCTCTCTGTCTATAACAGTGGCGTCTACTGCAACAGCCGCATGCTCTATGGCCTGGCCGAACAGGGCGACGCACCCAAGGCGCTGATGAAACTGAACAAGCAGGGCGTGCCTCTACTGGCGCTGGGCGTATCTGCGTTGATCACCATGCTGTCCGTGCTGGTTAACTACCTCGCCCCGCATCAAGCGCTTGAGTTGCTCTTTGCACTGGTGGTCGCATCGCTGATGATCAACTGGGCGATGATCAGCCTGACGCACCTGAAATTTCGCAAAGTCATGGGCCAGCGAGGCATCGTGCCGGGCTTCAAGGCGTTCTGGTTTCCCTACAGCAATTACCTGTGCCTGGCCTTCATGGCCATGATCGTCTGCGTCATGCTGATGATTCCAGGGATACGCGCTTCAGTCTTCGCCATACCGGTGTGGGTGTTGATCATCTTCGGCTTTTACCGGATGCGTATGGCCAAGGATCAGGCCTTGCCGATGGTTCAATAGCCTTGCCGTGGGGGCGCCGTGATGAGTAGCAACGCTGATCCGCAGTTTCGCGACATTCGTATCGATCACTATGACCTCGAGGGTGCGAGGAGCTGGATGTCTGGTATCTGCGGGCCGCACCGCCTGCAGACTTCGACGCCCGAGCGGATCCGCTTTCATCACAGCGCCAATGTGTTCAAGTCGATGGCCACGACCCTGGGCACTCTCTCATATGGCACCGATGTCACCATCGATATCGAAGACGCCGAGCACTTCAGCAGTTACAGCCTGAGTTTGCCGTTGGTGGGCGAGCAGGAACTGAGCAAGAACGGCAGCGTGTCGAAATCCAACCGCGATCAAGGGGTGATCATTTCCCCGAATGAGAACCAGGTGCTGGCGATCTCCGGCGACTGTCGCAAAGTCCAGGTGGTGATCACCCGCGTCGCCATGAGCGAGTCGCTGGAAGGCATGCTGCAGCGACCGCTGGATACGCCGCTGCGTTTCGAGCCGGTGATGGATGCGGTGGACGGCGCGTCGGCCTCGTGGTGGCGCATGGCGCGTTATTTCATCGAGGAACTCGAGCGCAGCAATGAACTGTATGAACAGGTGGCCTTCACTCGGGACATCGAAAGCTCATTGATCAAGGGCTTGATCCTCGCCCAGCCGAACAACTACTCCGAAGAATTGCGCAACGTGCTCGGCGTGAAACTGCCGCACTACCTGATCAGGGCCAAGCAATACATTCACGACAATGCTCGCGAAGCCTTGCACCTGGAGGACATCGAGGTCGCGGCCGGGGTCTCGCGTTTCAAGCTGTGCGAGGCGTTCAAGAAGTACTTTGCCCTGTCGCCGATGGTCTACCTGAAAAAGTACCGGTTGAACGCTGTGCGCCAGGAAATCCTCGAACACGGCTCGGCGCGTAATATTTCCGCGATCGCCATGGGCTGGGGCTTTACCCATCTCGGACGTTTTTGCGCCGAATACCGCAAGTTGTTCGACGAGTCCCCCAGCATGACCTTGCAGCGTAACGAAGCCCGGCGCATGCGCGGGGTCTGAATATCCCGGCGGCTCACTTACGCACCACCAAATCAAGCAACGTCTCCCGCTCCTTGATTTTCTGCAACACGATTTCCGAGCGGATATCAGTCACCCCCGCCGTGCGGTTCAGTTGGTTGACGATGAAATCGGAGAAGTGTTTGACGTTGCGCGCCTGGACCCGCAGCACATAGTTGCTCGCCCCGGTAATCACGTAGGCGGTGACCACTTCCGGCCACAACTGGACCTTCTTGATGAAGGTCTCGTGCCAGTCCTCGACGTCCTGTCGCAATGACACATGGACGATGGCTTCCAGTTCGACTCCCAGCTTCTCTGCGTTCAGCATCGCGCGATAGCCGGTGATGATTCCTTCACTTTCCAGCAGGCGTAAACGGCGCAAACAGGCCGACGGCGACAGTGCGACCTTCTCTGCCATTTCGTGATTGCTGATACGGCCGTCCCGCTGCAAGAGATGCAGGATCCGCAGGTCTGTCGGGTCGAGAGTCATGGCTAGAATAAATCCGCGATATTTGGAGTTGGATTCGAATTTTCTTCGAGATAAATACTAGATGGCCGCTTACTTTGCACGAAAATTCTCTGAAGCTTCGTTCATTATTTCCTCACCGTGAAGGCGCAAATGACGCCTGAAACACGACACTCACACCCGACTATCGCGATTTGCCCGGACGGCACTTCTTTCAAAAAAGCAGGACACCCAATGACTACAAGAAACGACTGTCTGGCGCTTGATGCGCAGGACGCTCTGGCCCCTCTGCGTCAGCAGTTTGCGCTCCCCGAAGGCGTGATCTATCTCGACGGCAACTCCCTGGGCGCGCGCCCGGTCGCCGCGCTGGCGCGTGCTCAGGCCGTGATCAGCGATGAATGGGGCAATGGCCTGATCCGCAGTTGGAACAGCGCCGGCTGGCGCGACCTGCCTGAACGTCTGGGCAATCGACTGGCGGGGCTGATTGGCGCCGGTGACGGCGAAGTGGTGGTGACCGACACCACCTCGATCAACCTGTTCAAGGTGCTCAGCGCCGCCCTGCGCGTGCAGGCCACGCGGGCGCCGACGCGGCGGGTGATCGTCACCGAGACCAGCAACTTCCCGACTGACCTGTATATCGCCGAAGGTCTGGCGGACATGCTGCAGCAGGGCTACACCCTGCGTCTGGTCGACAGCCCGCAAGAGCTGCCGCAAGCGATTGACCAGGACACCGCGGTGGTCATGCTCACCCACGTCAACTACAAGACCGGCTACATGCACGACATGCAGGCCCTGACCGCGCTGACCCACGAATGTGGCGCGCTGGCCATCTGGGACCTGGCGCATTCCGCCGGGGCGGTGCCGGTCGACCTGCATCAGGCGCGCGCCGACTACGCCATCGGTTGCACCTACAAGTACCTCAATGGCGGTCCGGGCTCGCAAGCTTTCGTCTGGGTTTCCCCTGAGCTGTGCGATCTGGTGGCGCAACCGCTGTCCGGCTGGTTCGGTCATTCGCGGCAGTTCGCCATGGAGTCGCATTACCAGCCGAGCAGCGGAATCGCCCGCTATTTGTGCGGCACCCAGCCCATCACTTCATTGGCGATGGTCGAGTGTGGCCTGGATGTTTTCGCCCAGACCGACATGGCCAGTCTGCGCAGCAAGTCCTTGGCGCTGACGGACCTGTTCATCCAGTTGGTCGAGCAGCGCTGCGCCGCTCACGAGCTGACCCTGGTCACTCCACGCGAACACGCCAAACGTGGCAGCCATGTCAGCTTCGAACATCCCCAGGGTTATGCGGTGATCCAGGCCTTGATCGCCCGTGGCGTGATCGGCGATTACCGCGAGCCGCGGATCATGCGGTTCGGCTTCACCCCGCTGTACACCAGCTTCACCGAGGTCTGGGATGCGGTACAGATCCTCGGCGAAATTCTCGATCAGAAAACCTGGTCGCAAGAGCAGTTCCAGATCCGCCACAGCGTCACCTGATACCCCCGACGCCTTTGTCTTGCTGCCGCGATTTTCCCGGCAGCAGGGCTTCGGTCGTCTCCGATAAGCAGTTCTGTGAAAACACAATAATAAGGAGCACGCAGAATGAAACTGTCCCTCTGGCCCGCCTTGCCGCTAGCCATTACCAGCTGTCTCGGCCAAGTGGCCTATGCCGTACCCGACAATGGATTCGTTGAAGACAGCAGCCTGACCCTGACCAATCGCAATTTCTATTTTTACCGAAACAACCTCAACAACCCGGGCGGCCAGAACTATCGGGAGGAGTGGGCCCACGGGCTCATGCTCGATTACCGTTCCGGCTATACCCAGGGCACTGTGGGCTTCGGAGTCGACGCCTATGCGCAGTTGGGTCTCAAACTCGACAGCGGCAGGGGTCGTACCGGCACCGGTTTGTTGCCGGTCGATTCCGATGGACGCGCCGAGGATGAGTATTCCGAAGCGGGTGGTGCACTCAAGGCGCGGATCTCGAAGACCGAACTCAAATACGGCAACCTGACACCGCTCAACCCGGTGTTCGGCACCGGCTCGGCGCGCCTGTTCACCACCTACGCCAATGGTTTCCAGCTGACCAGCAACGAGTTGAAAGGACTGAAACTCGATGCCGGGCACTTCACCTCGGGCAATGACAGTGCGTCGACCAACGACGATGGCGCCCTCAAGGCGCTGTATGCCGGGGTCGAGACCCGCAGCGTCGATTATCTGGGTGGCAGTTATGCTTTGAGCGATCAATTGAGCGTCAGCCTTTACGGTTCGCAGTTCGCTGATATCTGGCGGCAGTACTACGCCAATGCCAACTACAGCTATGCCCTGAGCGAAAACCAGTCGCTGAACCTGGATTTCAACCTCTATCGCACCAACGACTTTGGCCAGAGTCTGGCCGGCAAGATCGACAACACCACCTGGTCGCTGGCCGCCGCTTACAAGGTGGGTGCGCACCGCTTGACCCTGGCCTACCAACAGGTCGATGGCGATGAACCGTTCGATTATCTCGGCTTCGATCAGCAGCCGGGCACCTCGATATTCCTTGCCAACTCGGTACAGATCCTCGATTTCAACGCGCCCAATGAACGTTCCTGGCAGCTGCGTTATGACCTGGACATGGCGCCTTTCGGCGTGCCGGGCCTGAGCTTCATGTCGCGCTATGTGAGCGGTGACCATATCGACGACAGCCACTACGACGGCGGCCCCAATGGTGCCTATGGACGTTACGGCAGTGACGGCAAGCGCTGGGAGCGCGACCTTGAAGCGCGCTACGTGGTGCAGGAGGGCAAGGCCAAGGACCTGTCGATACGTGTGCGCCAGGCCAGTATACGTTCCACCGGCCAGGTGGCCCGGGCGGACACCACCGACAACAATGAAGTCCGGGTGATCGTCGAGTATCCGCTGAATATTTTCTAATCCGTGGCTGATCCCCACCGGCAACCCAAAAGATTTGCTCTCTTCAAGAAAGACAATATTCAGAGGACAGAAAAATGACCGATAACGCTGGTTTTGAAAACATCTCCAAGCGTGAGCAGGGCCTCAGGCGCCAGCTCACCTCGGGTCAGATGAGCATGATCGCCATTGGCGGTGCGATTGGCACCGGGCTGTTCATGGGCAGTGCCTACGCCATTGGCTATGCCGGGCCGAGCGTACTGCTCAGCTACGCCATTGGCGCGATCATCACCCTGCTGTTGATGGGCTGTCTGGCGGAAATGACGGTGGCCCATTCGACCTCCGGCTCGTTCGGCGCCTATGCCGAATTCTATGTCAGCCCATTGGCCGGGTTCCTGGTGCGCTATGCCTATTGGGCGGCGATTGTGCTGGCAGTGGGCACGGAAGTGACGGCGGTGGCGATGTACATGAAGTACTGGTTCGCCAACGTGCCTGAATGGATCTGGATTGTTTCGTTCTCGAGCATGCTGATCGTGCTCAACGCCATCAGCGTGAAAACCTTCGGCACCTTCGAGTACTGGTTCTCGACCATCAAGATCGGTGCGATTGTCGGCTTCATCATCCTCGCGGTGTATGTGGTGTTCGGTTCCGGCAATGCGGATTACGGCGTGCACAATTACACCGCCCACGGCGGCTTTTTTCCCAATGGTCTGCAAGGCATGTGGATTGCGGTGATCGTCTCGATCTTCAGCTATCTGAGCGTGGAAATGATCGCAGTGGCCGCCGGTGAGGCGCAGGACCCGGAGCGGGCGGTGAAGAAAGCCTTTCGCGCGACCATCGTGCGGCTGGTGGTGTTCTACCTGCTGACCCTGGCCCTGATGCTGGCGATTGTGCCGTGGGTCCAGGCCGGTCAAGCGCAGAGCCCGTTCGTCACCGTCATGCAGACCATCGGTATTCCCGGCGCAACCGGGGTGATGAATTTCGTGATTCTGATTGCGGCGTTGTCGGCGATGAACAGCCAGCTCTACATCACCACCCGCATGATGTTCAGCCTGTCCCGCGGCGGCTATGCACCCAAGTCCATGGGGGTGTTGAGCAAGACCGGAATCCCGCTGAATGCCTTGCTGCTGTCGAGCTCGGGCATTGCCCTGGCAACGTTGCTCAACGTGCTGTACCCGGAAAGTTCCTTCACCTTGATGATGGCGATCTCGATGTTCGGCGCGATCTTCACCTGGTTCATGATCTTCCTGACCCACTACTGTTTCCGTCGTTACCACGAGCGCAACGGCGAACGGAAACTGTCCTTCCGCATGCGCCTGTTCCCGTACACCACGCTGTTGGGGCTGCTGCTGATGGGCGCGGTGATGATCACCACCTACTTCACCGATGCCTTCAAAATGACCTTGGTATTCGGTGTGCCTTTCCTGCTGATCCTCACGATTGTCTACTGGATCTTCTTCAGAAAACCCAAGGCAGCCGTGGCGTTGAATCCGTTGCCGAAGGTTTAGAGGGAGGCAACATGCAATCCCGACCGGCAGTTTTCATAGACTGCCGAGTCGGCATTGATCCCGGGCCGCTATCAGTCCGGCTCACACCCCTTGAGCACCAAGCGGATAATCGTCTGCGCCGCCGCTTCATAGTCGGCCTCATCCAGCTTGGCCTTGCCGGTCACTGCAGAAATCTGCCAGTCGAAATCGGCGTAGGTCTGGGTCGCGGCCCAGATGCTGAACATCAGGTGGTTGGGGTCGATCGGGGCGATCTGGCCGCGGTCGATCCAGGTCTGGATGCAGTCGATGTTGTGTCTGGCCTGACCGTTGAGCTGCTCGACCAGGTCGGGGCTCAAATGCGGGGCACCGTGCATGATTTCGCTGGCGAACACCTTGGAGGCGAAGGGCAGGTCGCGGGAGATGCGGATTTTCGAGCGAATGTAGCCACTGAGCACTTCGCTGGGCACACCGTCGGCGTTGAACGGCGTCGAGGCCTGCAGGATTGGCTCGATGATGCTTTCCAGGACCTCGCGGTAGAGGTTTTCCTTGGATTTGAAGTAGTAGTAGACGTTGGGCTTGGGCAGCCCGGCCTTGGCCGCGATGTCGCTGGTTTTGGTCGCAGCGAAGCCCTTGTCGGCAAATTCTTCACTGGCGGCACGCAGGATCAGTTCTTTATTGCGCTCGCGGATAGTGCTCATAAACCAGGGGGTTCCTTGCCTGTTCTGGCGGTTGCGCATGGTAGCACCGGCCTCGCGCGGCGCTCAAGAATGCCCCGTGTGGCCTCGGGTCGCGTTATGCTGCGCACCATTCATTCAAGAAGGAAACCCGATTCATGGCAGGAAGCAGTTTGCTGGTGCTGATCGACGACATCGCCACCGTACTGGATGATGTGGCGTTGATGACCAAAATGGCCGCGAAGAAGACCGCCGGTGTACTGGGCGACGATCTGGCGCTCAACGCCCAGCAGGTTTCCGGCGTGCGTGCCGAACGGGAAATCCCGGTGGTATGGGCGGTCGCCAAGGGCTCGTTTCTCAACAAGCTGATCCTGGTGCCGTCGGCGTTGGCCATCAGTGCGTTCATTCCGTGGCTGGTCACGCCGTTGTTGATGGTCGGTGGCGCTTACCTGTGCTTCGAAGGCTTCGAGAAGCTCGCCCACAAATTCCTGCACAGCAAAGCCGAAGATCAGGCCGAACATGCGGAGCTGGTCGAGGCCGTGGCCAACCCGGCGGTCGATCTGGTGGCGTTCGAGAAGGACAAAATCAAAGGGGCGATCCGTACCGACTTCATCCTGTCGGCGGAAATCATCGCCATCACGTTAGGCACTGTGGCTGACGCTTCGCTGACCCAGCAAGTGATCGTGCTCTCGGGCATTGCCATCGTCATGACCATCGGCGTCTATGGCCTGGTGGCCGGCATCGTCAAGCTCGACGACCTTGGCCTGTGGTTGACCCGCAAGCCCGGCCAGATGGCCAAGAGCATCGGTGGAGGGATTCTGCGCGCAGCGCCGTATATGATGAAAAGCCTGTCGGTGATCGGCACGGCGGCGATGTTTCTGGTCGGCGGCGGGATTCTGACCCATGGCGTGCCGGTGGTTCATCACTGGATCGAGAGTGTCACCGCTGGTGCCGGTGGGGCCGGGTTTATCGTGCCGACGTTGCTGAATGCGGTGGCCGGGATTGTCGCGGGTGCGGCGGTGTTGGTGGGGGTGATGGCTGTCGGCAAACTCTGGAAAACGGTGAAAGCCTGAATCTGTGGTGTTTGAAACACCGCGCATGAAAAAAGGCCATTCGACGCAAATCGAATGGCCTTTTTCGTTGCCGATGAAGTTACTCGGCGATCTGCAGCTTGCGCGCCTCGGTATACACGTAACGCACTTTTTCATACTCGAAAGGTGTGTTCATTTGCCCGTAGCGGAAGCCGTTCTGATAGCGCTTGTCGATGGCGCGCAGTGCCCAGATTTCCGGGTGGTTGGAGCTGACTTCGGACACGTTCAGGAAGTTGATCGCCGATTCGCCGGTGTAGTCGACCGCCAGGCCCGCGGTGTCACGCAGGTTCGACGGGCCGAGGATCGGCAGCACCAAGTAGGCGCCGCCCGGTACGCCGTAGAAGCCC
The DNA here is from genome assembly GCF_000282195.1 of Pseudomonas sp. GM18. Taxonomy (GTDB): domain Bacteria; phylum Pseudomonadota; class Gammaproteobacteria; order Pseudomonadales; family Pseudomonadaceae; genus Aquipseudomonas. The sequence continues at coordinate 7,601 of NZ_AKJT01000055.1, read as the reverse complement.
AGGGTCTGGCCGAAGTCTTCATTTCGGCGCGGCAGGCCCATGGCGGTAGCTGGGTCCCACAGGCCGGCGACACCGATGGTGGTGTTGAGCAGCAGGCGCGCGGTGGTGTCCAGCGAGCGCTGCCCCTTGAATTGCAGCAGGCTGTTCACCAGGTTCGGCACATCACCGAGGTTGTTGAAGAAGTTGCTGACACCGGTGCGCAGGAAGCTTGGGGTGACGTAGCGATAGCCGTTGACCACGGGCAGGAACACCCATTGGTCGAACCGGTAGTTGAAGTGGTAGACGCGGCGGTTCCACTCTTCCAGCGGGTCATAGACGTTCAGTGCGTTGAGCGATGAGCGTTCGAACTCGCGCTGGTCCAGCCCCGGGTTGAATTTGAGTTTGCTCAGCGGTTCCTTGAAACCGTCTTTATCGATCACCACGGGGGCGTTGGCTTTGCTGTTGTCGGCATTGGCGACGCCTGCACAGAGTAACGCTGCGATCAGCAGGAGGTATTTAGCCACGGAAAAACTCCAGCATGGCGTCGCTGTTGACGCGATAGTTGAGGTTGCCGCAATGGCCGCCCAATGGATAAACAGTCAAACGGTCGCCAAAGGTGCGGCGCAGAAAGCCCAGGTCGCCGGGGCCGAGGATCACGTCATCGGCGTTGTGCATGACGGCGATTTTCGGGCTGTCGTGCAGGTAATCCTTCAGTGCATACAGGCTGACCTGGTCGATCAGCTGCAGCAGGCTGCCACCGTCGGTGCGGGCGCGCCACATCGGGATGACCTGCTCGGTGATGTAGCAATCGAAGTCGCACTGCAGCGCGCGTTTGAGGAACGGCGTGAGGGTGGTGCCTTCGGTGATCGGGAATTTCGGTGGCGTGATCAGGCCGCGACGGTTGATCAGGTCCGAGGTGAAGGCGATGTCTGCCGCCGAGAAACGGAACGAAGTGCCGATCAGCATCGCCATCTGCTCGTTGCTCAGGTGTTGCTTGGACTGCTGGAAGTCGTAGAGCAGCGCATCGTTGAGGTCGATGTAGCCTTTCTGTTGGAAATAGCGGGTCAGTTTGTCCAGCACCAGTTCATAGAAAGTGGTGGTGTTGTTGATGCCTTTCACCTCTGTCTGCACCAGCTTGTCCAGGTTGGTGACCGAGGTGTAAAGGTTGACCGGCGGGTTGAGCAGCAGGACTTTCTTGAAATTGAAGCTGCGGCGGGTTTCATCCAGGTGCGCAACAAAGGCCGCATCCAGGGCGCCAAGGCTGTAACCGGTCAGGAAAAAATCGGTGACCGGCAGTTTCGGGTTTTGTGCCCGCACGGCCTGCATCACCCGGTACATGTCTTCGGCATCTTCCTTGGTCACGCCCGGGGTGGCGAAACGCGAGGCGGCGGTCATGAAGTCGAAGCTGGTGGGCGATGACAGCTGCACTACGTGATAGCCGGCCTTGTAGTAGAGCTTTTTCAGGTATTCGTTGAGGGTGCTGTCATAGCGTGCACCGGTGCCGGAGATCAGGAAGATCAACGGTGCGGCATGATCCTGCGTGGCGATGCGGTAGGTGAGTTTCTTCACCGGCCAGAAGTTATCCGGCAGGCTGAACTCACGCTCCGGGCGCAATGTGACGCTGCGATCTTCTTGATTGATATCATCGTCCTGCGGCAATTCCGGACGCAACTCTGGCGGTGTCGTGGCGATGGTCGCCTCGAACGGGTTGGTCAGGGGATAGCCATAGCTGGCGGCGTCAATGTCGGCCGCCAGTACGGACGCACTTAAAATCAAGCCGCCAAACAGGGCGGCGAAGCGCAAGGAACGGAGCATGACTATATCCCTTAGAGGAAGGTGCCGGATGAAGTTCGCAGGCTATGACCATCGGATTTGGGCCAAAGTGCCATGCATCGGCAGCAAACAGGCCTGATTTCGGAGCAACGGTAGCGGGACGATACACTTTGCAGTTATTTCATGAACAGTTAATTGATGTTATTTGCTTACCACGGGCGGGGGATTAAGCTGGCCGCCGATTTCGTTTATTGGAGTGCTTCATGTCCCGCCGTTTGCCCGTGATTCTGCTGCTCGTTCTTCTGCCATTGTGGCTGGCCGCCAGTTATGGCGCGCGTTATGGCTTCATGGAGGATGCTCAATGGGTCGGCATCTGCGTTGACGAGGCCAGTCGCTGGGAGTGCCAGGTGCGGTCGAATCTGGGCCTGATGATTCATTTCAAGGTGCTGGGCTGGGCAGCAGTGGCGGCAGCCGTGACCGGTTTTGTGCTACCTGGCCGGGCAGGGTGGTGGTTGGCGGTATTGGCGCTGGTGTTCGGGTTTCCGGCACTGGCGTTGTACACCACCACGTTGGCGGTGTTTGCGGTGGTGATTGCTGCTTTGCGTCTGGTCCGGGCTTCCCGTAGCGCTTAATGAAAAGATCGTCCGAACGCGGCCCGAGCCTTCGGACGATCTTTTGATCTTGCTGTGTTGATTACCCCTTGCGAACCCGCAAGCTGCGCCACAACGCCGCCACCATCAACATACTCACCAACGCCCAACCCCAGGCCTGCTGGTTCTGCAAACCTTCACGAAACAGCTGCGGCGCAATGCCGGCGCCGATGATGAAGGTCAGCAGGGCGATTTCCCGACGCGGCACGCTCACCGGGCGGCACAGGTATACCAGCGCCGGCAGGATGAAAGCGACGCTCGGGAAGCTGCGATAACGCGGGTCGAATACCAGTTCCAGCATCATCACTGCCGCAGCAAAACCTGCCGCTGCCAGCCACCAGCCCGCTCGACGCTCCAGCGCATTGAAGGCGCGCCCGCGCCAACCGGTGCGTGCGCTCAAGGTGAGCGCGGCATGGGCCAGCACCAACAGGTTCAACCCCGTCAGCAAGGCTACCCACACCCATTCACTGGTAAACCGGGTGGTGACACGGGCCAGGTCGCCCCAGGCGCCGATCGAACAGGCCGCCAAGGCACCGAGCAGTGGCAGCACCAACGCTGCGCGGGTGCTGCGAACGCGACCGCCGAGGATCAGCGTGCCGATGAAGATCAAGCCGCCCACCGCCAGCCATTGCGACCAGTACGGCACGTTCGAGACCGGCCCGGCGAGCACGCCCTTGTCGTGGCGATCGGCGTCGAACAGTCCCCAATAACCGCCCACCGCACCTTCGCTGGCGCGTTTCCAGGGCTGGTCGAACGCCTCGATCAGGTTGTAATGCCAGCCTTGCTGCTCGGCCATGATCACAAAGCTGCGAATGAACTTGGCTTCATTGACCCGGCTCGGCAGCGCTGTTTCGCGCTGACGACCTTCGCTCGGCCAACCGGTTTCGCCAATCATCACGTCCTTGGGGGCGAACTTGTTGCCAAACACCTGGCGCACTTCAGCCACATGTTGCAGCGCGGCATCGATGTTCGACGGGTCGTCTTCCCAGTACGGCAGTAAATGGATGGTCAGGAAGTCCACCGCCGGGGCGATTTCCGGGTGCTTGAGCCAGAATTCCCAGACATCGGCGTAGGTCACCGGTTGTTTGACCTGACTTTTGACTTTGTTGATCAGCGTTGCCAACTGAGCGCCGGTGACTTCCTTGCGCAGCAGGGTTTCATTGCCGACGATCACCGCGGTCACCACATCCGGGTTGGCATTGGCCGAGGCGATCAGCAGGTCGACTTCCTTGGCGGTGTCCACCGGGTTGCTGTTGACCCAGGCGCCGATCATCAGCTTCAAGCCGTGCTTGCGCGCCAGATCGGGCAGGGCCTGGAGGCCGGTCATGGAATAGGTGCGGATGCATTCGAAACGGGTCGCCAGCAGCGCGAGGTCGGCGTCCATGCGCTCGGGGCGAAGTTTGAACGGCACGTCGAATGGCGATTGGTCCTTGTCGAACGGAGTGTAGGAGGCACATTGCAGCTTGTGCGTTGCGCTGGCCACGTCCGGCAGGATCACCGGTTTGCCGAGGCCGTACCAGAAGCCTCCAAGGGCAAACAACCCCAGCAGGCAAGCGAAAATATAAGCCAAAAAAGGAAAGCGTGATGTCGCGGGCATGTTCAGGCCGTCTGGGAGCAAAGCCGGGCATGTTACCTGCATTTGGCCTACGCTTGGTGGCCTGCATGGTTTTGACATGCAAAGTTCGGGCGGGCCGGCCGAGGCATTTGCGACGGTCGCAATTAATGGCCTTCTGATGTCGTTTCTCGTTGCCTTGATGTCGCTGGCAGAGCAGGTCCTTGTTGGCGTCAGGTTGATGATCGACACGTCAGTACTCCGCTGATGATCGAACGAGTTTGCGGTCGGCGTGATGGGGGCGCTGTGCACCATAAAAATACGTTGAGCGACTCGGCATCCGTCGAGTGCAGCACTTTCGGGGAAGTAACGATGAAGATGCGACGACTCTTGGGCGCAGGTGCCGCTTTGGTGCTGGCGATCAGTTCTACCGTAGCCAGCGCTGAAGGCAAGGCAGTAACGATCGGTTATGTCGACGGCTGGTCGGACAGCGTCGCCACGACCAACGTGGCTGCTGAAGTGATCAAACAGAAACTCGGTTATGACGTGAAACTGCAAGCGGTTGCCACCGGGATCATGTGGCAAGGTGTGGCCACCGGCAAACTCGACGCGATGCTGTCGGCGTGGCTGCCCGTGACTCACGGTGAATACTGGGCGAAGAACAAGGATCAGGTCGTCGACTACGGCCCGAACTTCAAGGATGCGAAAATCGGTCTGATCGTACCGGAGTACGTCAAGGCCCAGTCGATTGCGGATCTGAAAACCGACGAGAGCTTCAAGGGCCGCATCGTCGGCATCGACGCCGGTTCAGGCGTGATGCTCAAGTCCGAGCAGGCGATCAAGGACTACGACCTGACCGGCTACCAACTCAAGGCCAGTTCCGGCGCCGGCATGATCGCCGAGCTGACCCGTGCCGAGAAGAAAAACGAATCCATCGCCGTCACCGGTTGGGTGCCGCACTGGATGTTCGCCAAGTGGAAACTGCGCTTCCTGGAAGACCCGAAAGGCGTTTACGGCGCTGCTGAAACCGTGAACAGCATCGGCAGCAAGGAGCTGGCAACCAAAGCGCCTGAAGTCGCGAAGTTCCTGAAGAACTTCCAGTGGGCGTCGAAAGACGAAATCGGCCAAGTCATGTTGGCGATTCAGGACGGTGCCAAGCCTGAAGCCGCAGCGAAAGACTGGGTGGCCAAACACCCGGATCGCGTTGCCGAATGGACCAAATAATTTGAGCTGAAGCGTCTGGTCAGCACTTCTCAAGGCCCCTTGGCTTAAATGCCAAGGGGCCTTTTGCTTTCTGTTGGGGGCTCGGCGGGGCGAAGCAGTCATGTCGTTCTAATACTAAGGTCGTCTGGAACCTGTCCGGTAGCCGCATAGAGTGGATAACGTTCCAACTAAAATCTGTGCTGCGAGGATAAAAACAATGAACGACAGCATTTACCTCTCGATTCAAAACAGCCCGCGCTTCAAGGAGCTGGTTAGCAAGAGGGAACGATTCGCCTGGATTCTTTCAGCGATCATGCTTGGGCTGTACTCCGGATTCATCCTTTTGATCGCTTACGGGCCGCATATTCTGGGCGCGAAAATCAGCCCCGAGTCTTCGATTACCTGGGGCATTCCGATCGGTGTCGGGCTGATTGTTTCGGCCTTTGTCCTGACCGGCATCTACGTACGACGCGCCAATGGCGAATTCGACGATTTGAACAATGCGATTCTCAAGGAGGCTCAGCAATGATCCGGCGTCTAATCGCTCTCTTGAGCATCGCAGCCTTTGCACCGGGCGCCTGGGCGGCTGAGGCCCTGACGGGTGCCGTGCAGAAACAACCGCTCAACGTATCCGCGATCATGATGTTCGTGGTGTTCGTCGGGGCAACCTTGTGCATCACCTATTGGGCGTCCAAACGCAACAAATCGGCGGCCGACTACTATGCAGCGGGTGGCAAGATCACCGGTTTCCAGAACGGTCTGGCGATTGCCGGTGACTACATGTCCGCGGCGTCCTTCCTGGGTATTTCCGCCCTGGTGTTCACCTCCGGCTACGACGGCCTGATCTACTCGATCGGCTTCCTGGTGGGCTGGCCGATCATTCTGTTCCTGATTGCTGAGCGTCTGCGTAACCTGGGCAAGTACACATTTGCCGATGTGGCGTCCTATCGCCTGGGGCAAACCCAGATCCGCTCGCTGTCGGCGTGCGGTTCGCTGGTGGTGGTGGCGTTCTACCTGATCGCGCAAATGGTCGGTGCCGGCAAGCTGATCCAGTTGTTGTTCGGCCTGGACTATCACGTTGCGGTGATCCTGGTCGGCATCCTGATGTGCCTGTACGTGCTGTTCGGCGGCATGCTGGCGACCACTTGGGTGCAGATCATCAAGGCGGTGCTGTTGTTGTCCGGTGCCTCGTTCATGGCGCTGATGGTGATGAAACACGTCAACTTCGACTTCAACACGCTGTTCTCCGAGGCGATCAAGGTTCACGCCAAAGGTGAAGCGATCATGAGCCCGGGCGGTCTGGTGAAAGACCCGATCTCGGCGTTCTCCCTCGGCCTGGCCCTGATGTTCGGTACCGCTGGCCTGCCGCACATTCTGATGCGCTTCTTCACCGTGAGTGACGCGAAAGAAGCGCGTAAAAGCGTGCTGTATGCGACCGGCTTCATTGGCTACTTCTACATCCTGACCTTCATCATCGGCTTCGGCGCGATCCTGCTGGTCAGCACCAACCCGACCTTTAAAGATGCGGCTGGCGCGCTGTTGGGCGGCAACAACATGGCGGCGGTGCATTTGGCCAACGCGGTGGGTGGCAGTGTGTTCCTGGGCTTCATCTCGGCGGTGGCGTTCGCGACCATTCTGGCGGTGGTGGCGGGCCTGACCCTGGCCGGTGCTTCGGCGGTGTCCCATGATCTGTATGCCAGCGTGATCAAGAAGGGTAAGGCCAACGAGAAGGACGAAATCCGCGTCTCGAAAATCACCACCATCGCCCTGGCGGTGCTGGCGATCGGCCTGGGTATTCTGTTCGAGAAGCAGAACATCGCGTTCATGGTGGGCCTGGCGTTCTCCATCGCGGCGAGCTGTAACTTCCCGGTGCTGCTGCTTTCCATGTACTGGAAGAAACTGACGACTCGCGGCGCGATGATCGGCGGTTGGCTGGGGCTGGTCAGTGCCGTTGGCTTGATGGTGCTGGGGCCAACCATCTGGGTGCAGATCATGGGTCACGAGAAGGCGATCTTCCCGTATGAGTATCCGGCGTTGTTCTCGATGATCATTGCCTTTATCGGGATCTGGTTCTTCTCGATCACTGACAAATCCACTGCGGCTGACAATGAGCGGGCGCTGTTCTTCCCGCAGTTTGTGCGTTCGCAGACAGGGTTGGGGGCGAGTGGGGCGGTCTCGCACTAAGGCTTCTATATATAAGTTGTGTTGACACGAATGCCTCGGTCGAGAGATCGGGGCATTTTTATTGGGGCAGGGCAAAGCAAAGGCAAGATCAAAGATCGCAGCCTTCGGCAGCTCCACAGTCAGGCCGGCCGGTAGGCCGCCTCGCTTTGCTTTGGAGGTGCACGCCCCCCTCGAGAGGCCGAGTGGAGGTTCTGCGCAGTGGGCAACCCGGCATGGATGCCGGGTTAGCCGCCCCCGGCCATGGATGGCCGATGGCGGCG
>NZ_AKJT01000054.1 GCF_000282195.1 Pseudomonas sp. GM18 | reverse complement strand
GCAGCTTTGTGAAGATTGATGCGGGGGGGTGTGACCATCAGTGGCGCGGAGGTCAAGACCAACTCGGGCGGCTCGCCTGGAGTTGGTACTGGCATTCAGATATTGGGGCCTCTTTTGCCTGGTCTGGCTGATAAAGACAAGTTCGGGAAACTGCTCGAAAATGCACCTCGCAGTCACAAAGCACGGTATCTGCTTCAGGACGAAAAAACAGGCGAACCGTTAGTAGGAAGCCCTTACACATTGAAGCTGGGCGACGGCACACGTATCGCCGGTTACACCAACGAAGAAGGAAAGACCTTTCTGGCCCATAGCACCGACCCGACCGAAGTGGAGCTGTTGACGCCAATTCGTAAACCGGAGCCTGAAGAGCCATTGATCAGGGCAGGTGAAAGTGCGCCAAAGGAAATGACCCTGGATTTCAAAAACGCCAACACGGAGGGCTGATACATGGCAGTCATGCAACCACCTCAAACGCCGCAGGGCTGCACTAATACCAGCATTGAAGGCACGATCAAACAGGCTCCACTGCCCAACCCGGACAACAAGCCTTACTTGATGGAAAAAGCGAATTACGCTTCGCGGTTTCCGAAGTTGTCTATCAAGAAGGCAAAGGACGGTGGTGTCACAGCTCTGGAGCTCAAACAACTTGTCATGAGTGGGTTGATCCGAGCAGACGAATATCGCTGGAATTTTCTTTGGGACTATAAAGCGGAAGTCTGCTTTGACATGGCATCCCTTCCACCCAAACCATTTCTCAGCTCCTCGTGGTTCGGCGAAGATGAGAAACCCGATCCATTGCGACGCCATACTTTATTTCCGTTTCCCAAAGGTTCGGTCAAAGGATTGCTGCGGCGCCCCGATGTCATCATTGTAAAGAGCCGCAGTATCCGTTGGCCGGGACAGGCAGGTGCGGATCATCAGGGCGTTGCTCATCCCGATAATCTGGAACGGTTGGTAGAGGTGAAGTTTCCCGGGGACAAACTTTACCCCGATCAGGAACGGGCTTATTTGCTGATAGCGGGTGGACGCCGTCGATTTTCGGTTCTTGAAATCAACGACTGTCGCGATGATGGTGATCGCGAACGAGACCGGCAATACAACAGAGAGCACAAGCCAACGGGTGAATTCAATCCTCAACAATGGCCGACACTGTTACCTCCCCCTCGAAATCCGGATGAGCCCCCCAGACCTGCACCTGTTCCAGTCCCAGCCTACGGGCCAGCGTCAACACCGAGACCTGCTCATCTGGAAAGCTGGACCCAACAGGTTCAATCCGCGGTTGATAGTCTGTTGGAACAGGGCGCTCGAGGCATCAGGCAACTGTCCCAAGAAGTCCAACAGCATCTGGAAGATGCTGCGACTTGGTTGGGAGTCAAAGGTGAGTGGGTCCGTCGTGAGTCGCAAAAAGCATGGGAATGGATAAGTGAGACCGGTGCGCAGGTAATTCGCTGGACGGATGAGCAGTTACGGGCCATTTGGAAAGAGGTGCAACGATATACAGATATTACCTTGGACGTTCTGCGCGAAATTGACTGGGTACAGGTGTTGATTGACGTGGGTATCGTCGTCGCAACCGTGGTTGTGGCTATTGCAGTGGGGGCGGCAGTTGTCGCCGCAGGCATCCCAGCCAGCATCGTGGCTGGTCTGCTGGTCATTATTCGTTTGGCCCAAGTTTCCTGGGCCTTGCTGGTCACAATTTTGGGTGGCACGGCAGTCACCGCCACGGCCACTGCCGGCTAAATGAGAGAGCGCATGAACGCATTGGAAAAGCTGGACCAACAAGCACCCGACCTTGCTTTCGAACTGCCGGACGGGAAGCCCGTCGTGAGGCTAGGTCTGATCCTCACGCTATATTTCAAACAAGGCTACACAAGCGAGACCAAAGAAAACGTCCTGGAGTGTTTCCGCCGTTTTTACGAGGAGTATCAGTCCAACCTCAAATGCATGGTCTACGGCCGCCATCAAAAGTTGACCCCTGCCCATTTCGAAAAAGCTCAACAGGCCATTTCAAAGAGCGGTGGCAACGAAGAGTTCAGCTTTTTTCTGGGCAGTGCCCCAGATGAAACAGAAGCAGACGAATACTCCCTTGCTGCAATGAATTCGTTTGAAATCCACGGCGACAAACTCCGCTCTTACATCAAGCTTGTGATGCCCTGGAGCCTTCTCAAAGAGCCTGGCGGTCGTTTACGGTTTCAGGAATGGGTCGTCTATTTGTGTGACCAGGTCAAGGCGGCGCACGGATACGGCGGTTTATCGAGCATCTTGCCTTATGACTACCACAGCTATATCCCCACCGAGTATCAACTGGCTCAGCAGTATTGTGGGCTAGAAGTCGACTCCATGCCCCATGCCTCGTCAATCGAACTCCTGGATGTCATCAAGGGGGTCAACTGGTTCACCGTTTTAGGCAAGGAGTTTGTGGATCATCTGGGCGGTGAATCGTCGCTTCGCCATGCGTTCAGCGGGCGCGGCGATATTGAGGTATTGACCTACAGCAATGGTCTTATCATTCGAGCGGGTGAGTATCCGGAGCTCGGAAAGCTGGAGGATGGCCCTCCTCCGTCTTACGTAGCAGTGAATAAGGTGATCAAACCGATCCGCATTCAAAACCCTGATCAATTGCATCCATATTCACCCTATGGAGACGGCTTCGAAGAGGACAGTACTGCTCGCTGGTATGCGCGGTTCGATCAGGAAGATGCCCAGTCAAAGACTCCCGTACGCCTTGAAGCCGGTCAGCCATGCAGCGTCTCGGGTTACTGGTTCAGCCCCGCTCAAGTCAACTCCCGACGCTATTTCAATCAGGGTGAAATTATGCCGAGTTTCAGTGGTTCCAGTTGGGGCGATACCCTTTGGTACTGGTCGGGTGAGAATTAAATTATTCGAGATGGTCGGTCAATGAACGTATTGGAAAGACTGGGCGAAAAGGCTCCTGACCTAACTTTTGAATTGCCGGACAACACCCCAGTCATCAGGCTGGGATTGATCGCGACGGTGTATTTCAAACAGGGCTATTTGCTTGAAAGCAAGCAAAAGGTCATGGAGTGTTTCGCCCGCTTCGAGGAGGAATACGGCCAATACCTCAAAGGACAATTTGATGGTCGCTATAAAAAGCTGACAAACGACAGCTTCAAAAAAACGACAGAAGAAATTCTCGGGACAGATTCGAACGAACAATACGAGTGGCATATCAGTAGCGCCGCGACAGCCGATGAGGCTGGTGAATACAGTCTTTCAGCGCTTAACTCTTTTGAGGTCCATGGTGATCAGAAGCGCTCATACCTGAAGATGACCTTGCCTTGGACGCTGTTGAAAGAAGCTGACGGTGCAGCTCGCTATCAGAGTTGGTTGGCTTATCTCTGCAATCAGGTCAAGGCCGAACATGGTTACGGTGGTTTATCAAGCATCTTGCCTTACGACTTCGATAGCTACATGCCAATGGAGTTTCAGCTGGCACAGCAGTTTCCCGGGCTCGAAGTGGACTCCATGGTGCATAACTTCAAACGAGAGCTGCTCGATCACATTAAGGGTGTGAACTGGTACACAGTCGTTGGGAGGCAGTTTATTGAGCGGTTGGGGGGTGAGGCCTCGCTGCGTCACGCCTTTAGCGGCCGTGGCGATGTCGAGGTATTGAATTACGACAGCGGATTGATCATTCGAGCGGGCGAAGTCCCCGAGTTGGGCGCCGAAAGCGACCAGCCTCCCGCAGCCTATGTAGCGGTCAATAGGGTCGTAAAAACGCTACGAATTCCCAACCCCGATCAACTGCATACCTATTCTCCTTATGGAGATTGCTTCGAAGAGGACAGTACCGCTCTCTGGTATGCGCGGTTCGACCAGGAAGATACTCAGTCAAACACTTCCGCACGCCTCGAAGCCGGTCAGCCATGCAGTGTGGCGGGTTATTGGTTCAGTCCCGCTCAAGCGAACTCCCGACGCTACTTCAATCAAGGTGAAATCCTGCCGAGTTTCAGTGGCTCCAATTGGGGTGATACGCTTTGGTACTGGTCGGGAGAGAAGTAAATTATTCGAGATCGGTCAATGAACGTCTTGGAAAGACTGGGCTCAGGGATACCATTAAGTGAAGAACGCATGGCTGTATTTAATCACTGTCCTGTCAATAGGGACCGCCTATGCAGAGCCGCCCAAGTCAATTCTCGGTTGCCCTTTTTCTGATGGAACACAGGTGTCTTTACTGGTCGAGTCAACTGCAGAGGGTCAGCGCTTATTTCTTGAGCTCGATCAGAAAACACAAACTGTATTTACGGACATGCCTGATACCGACTTTGTCGGGCAGGTGGTCCTGGCGAAGTGTGTTTCCTCCAGTTTTATTTTTGCGCTCAACTACGGCTCGCCGTATTTGAAAGGTGCTGTTTTACGCAAAAACCCCGTCAGTCATTCAATCGAACGAATCGATTTTGCAGAGAAGGCCCTGCCCCGCTGGCTTTATCTTGGACAAGAGCAAATGCGGTTGGTCATTCCAAATATCGGGAACGAGGTCGCTGGAATGTTCCGGGTCTATGACTATTTCGCAGGAAAAGGGCAACCAGAGGAAGCAGGTAGTGTTGATGTTCGGCCAGATACCCATGGGTTCAAGGTTTTACGCCTGGAATAAGCGCTTCATCCCATCGAATACGGACATCTAGCTTCAAAGCCTACCCCACTTTTGAAGGTGCGGTGTCAGACCGGCGCTTTCCACCCCATCATCCGCTGCTGAGCAACCTGCAGCAGATCGCAACCATCCTGCGTCAGCAGATAAAGCGCATGGGTAATGTGCGGAATGTCTTGAACATCACCGTGTTTGAAGCATAGGCAGTGGAGTGTTTCAAGTAACTGGCTGGAGGCGCGGATGCGCTGGAGGGCGGATTCGAGGATGTCCTGGGGATTGGCTTCTGTGTCGATCACCAAGGGATTTGAGTCGGTAAGGCCGCTTTTGATTGAACGGTAACGATCGAGAAACGGATTTATCGTTGGCATACTAATTACTCGAGTATTAGTTAGTAATCGCCAGCACCGTGACCAACCGATGGGAGGCGGCTGTGTACAGGCTTGGTCAACCGCTAACACTCAAAACGGCTCGCCCGAAAGCGTCCTGCACACAGCCACCATTGCAACGCACTACGAGACGTAGAAGTCCGCAGAGCGAATGATGGCACATATATGTGCAGTGTTAGTCAGGTGACCAAACCTGTTCGCTGATTTTGCAGCGACGCCAAACAGTAAACGCTGGCAGCCAGCCGGCGAAAGACGACAAAGCAACCACGCCTGTAGGAACACGCCGAAGCTCCCGCAGTTTTTTTCCTGCATGAAACATCCGACAGAAACCTCCTCACAGATATCACTATTCACTTAAGCCGGAATGCGATCTGTAGCAGCTGTCGAGCTTGCGAGGCTGCGTTCGGCTGCGAAGCAGTCGTGAGTCCGGCTAACGCGGTCTGCCTGACACACCGCAATCACTGGTTTGACGACTGCTTCGCAGCCGAACGCAGCCTCGCGAGCTCGGCAGCTGCTACAAAGAATGCGTCGCGGCTGAAATTGCTTAAGTGAACAGCGTTACCTCACGACAGGCGGCATCCAGCCCGGTTAACCATCGCTTAACCCCACGGTCCAAAACTTTACTGGACCGCACTCCCTCAGCTCCTTCTGACGCCCAGTGCGGCAGGTTCGACGCTCTTGCATCGAACTGTCTTCCCCTCTGCACTGGAGACCCATCATGAACATGCGAGCATTACTGATCGCCACTGCCCTCACCTGCACCGCGTTCGCAGGTTTCGCTCAGGCCGACGACACATCGCCCTCTCAGGCCGTGCCTTATCACTACGGCATGCCGCTGAATGTGGGCAAGGTCATTTCCATGACCGAGCCGTCGACGCTGGACTGCACAGTGGTCACGGCTGACATGAAATACATCGATAGCACCTCGGGTAAACCTGTGGAAATTACCTATCGAAAACTTTCTGACGCGTGCAGTTATCAGAGCTGACAGACGATTCTGATTCGGCACTTGGCGGTAGGCCTGCGGGGATTCTGACGCTATGCTTCGGCATCCCCTCTACTGCCGAAAGGATTCGCCATGCAGTTTTCATTTCGCACGCTGTCGACGTTCACCGCCGCGCTTTGTTTTCTACTGGCGCTGGTCTGGGGTTTGATGCCGCAATGGTTGCTGGCGATCTGGAGTATCGAGTATTCGTCCGCAGCGGGTTTTGTGGCCAGGCGCAGTGCGGTGCTGTTCGGTGCGCTGGGGGTGATGTTTTATCTCGTGCGGCAGGCACCGCCCTCGGCGGCGAGAAGTGCGATGTGCAGCGGCTTTATGGTGGGCTGTTTCGGCCTGGCAGCGCTGGGCTTCGGCGAATGGCTTAATGGTCATGCCGGGCCGGGTATCTTACTGGCGATCCTGGTGGAATTGGCGCTGGGTCTGGGGTTTATCCAGACCCGGCGCGTGTCGCTAGAACTGGGTGAAACGGTCGGCTAATGAGCTTTCGACTTTGGGCTGAGCAACTGGCTATGGGTCTTGTGCTCAAGGTCGGTGCGTAACTCGGCGATCAGATGATTGATCTCCCGACACCCGTTGAGGCGATGGGCGTCTATGCCGGTGACGCACAGGTCGAGATGGTCAGTCTCGTTGTCCGAATACACCTTGACGGTCATCGACAGGTCTGGCGACAGCGTGCATTGGCAGCGTTTCGGGAGAAAACTGCTTTCAACGATATTGCGTAGTTCCAAGGCAGAAAGAAACATGGCCACCCTCTCGGTATTGTGAGATTGCCAATCGAAAATCAAATGTCGGTCGGAGCTCAGATCTCCCGTTCTTTTCTTCCTTGCGGGCTTCATCGTTCCAACGTCCGACCTTTTTTTGTTTCAGCGCTGACTCAACGGGACCGTGGTCAGCTCAAGACAGCTTCAGCATAAAACATGCCCGGAATTTCGCCCTGCGGCTCGTCGGCCAATCAAGGGTTTAACGAAGAAGGCAACACATCACGTCATGCAAAATGCAAGAAAGGACTGTTTTCGATACCTGCATTTTGCAACCCATCTCTGATGGCGGGTTTGCATTGACCGAGGACGGCAGTGAGAATGCGGCCATCCCTTCAGTATCCGCTGACCCCACACACACGCAAGGAGGCATCATGGGTACTTTGCCCTTTAACACGACCGTCGGGCTGATAGTTGCCGCTCTGTCGTCCGTAGCCCAGGCCGCAACACTCGAAGACGTCGCGCCGTATCCCAAGCCAGAGAGCGGTTTTACCCGCCAAGTCATTCATCTCGCCCCGCAAAAGCAGGAAGACGCCTACCAGGTCGAAATCCTGGCCGGCAAGACCCTGACCGTCGATTGCAACCGTCAGCGCTTGGGCGGCATGCTTGAGGAAAAGAATCTCGAAGGCTGGGGCTACCCGTTTTACCGGCTGGGAAAAGTCACCGGCCCGATGAGCACCCTGATGGCCTGCCCCGACGGCAAGCGTAAACAGGACTTCGTGCCAGTGGTCGGTGACGGCTTCAGGCTGCGCTACAACAGCAAATTGCCGATCGTGCTCTACGTGCCCAAAGACGTCGAAGTGCGCTACCGGATCTGGTCGGCGTCGAGCCACGTCGAGAACGCCGTTCAGGAATAGCCGGTCCATCACTCACGCCGGGGCGCGGCTCAACGCGGCGCGCTCGGCAACATGGCGCAAACTGTCGAAATTGATATTCGCACCGGAGTCGATGGCCACCAGGGTCTGGCCCCGGGCGCCGGTTTGCGCCACGTACTGTTTGATCCCGGCCACGGCCAGGGCGCCGGAAGGTTCGGTGATCGAGCGGGTATCGTCGTAGATGTTCTTGATCGCGGCGCAGAGTTCGTCGTTGCTGACGGTCAACACTTCATCGACGCAAAACCGGCAGACCTCGAAACCATGCGCGCCGATCTGAGCGACGGCCACACCATCGGCGAAGGTGCCGACGGTTGGCAGCACAACCCGTTCGCCGGCCTGTAAGGCCGCCTGCAAACAGGCGGAATGTTCCGACTCGACGCCGATGATGCGCACTTCCGGGCGCAGGTATTTGACGTACGCAGCGATACCGGCGATCAAGCCACCACCGCCCACCGGCACAAAGATCGCATCCAGCGGCCCTTGGTGCTGGCGAAGGATTTCCATGCCGACGGTGCCTTGCCCGGCGATTACATCCGGGTCGTCGAAGGGCGAGACAAAGGTGCGGCCGGTTTGCTGTGCCAGGTCCAGCGCATAGGCCAGGGCAAACGGAAAACTTTCGCCGTGCAGCACCGCATCGGCACCCCGGCTGCGCACACCCAGCACCTTTAATTCCGGCGTCGTGCAGGGCATGACGATGGTGGCGGCAATCCCCAATTCACGGGCCGCCAACGCTACGCCTTGGGCATGATTGCCTGCCGATGCGGTGATCACGCCCCGGGCCTTCTGTTCATCGCTCAGGTTCACCAGCTTGTTGTAGGCGCCGCGGATCTTGAAGGAAAACGTCGGTTGCAAGTCTTCGCGCTTGAGCAGGATCTGATTTCCCAACGCCTCGGACAAGGCCGGCGCCGCTTGCAACGGCGTGCGCACCGCAAGTTCGTAGACCGGCGCGGCGAGGATTTTTTTCACGTAGTGCTCAAGCAAACCCTGCTGGGCGATGGTGCTGCTCATGGTCGTCTCCTGACTTTGATCGGAGCCCAAGAGACAGAAAGTAAAAACCCGCCTCTAAGGCGGGTTGGGTGCTGCAGTCGTGAGCTAGCCCGCCAAATAAGGAATGGCGGTAATAATGCTTGGCTGGCAGCGCAATACGGTGGAAGTCATGGCTGGAAATTAGCCGGACGCTGACGGCAAGTCAATGGCCAATTTTCAACGAGCTCTGTAGGCTGGCGATTCTGCTCATCGTCCCAAGGAAGGAAACCATGAAGTCTGTCGCCCTGCCCCTCATTGCCCTGATCGCCTTCGCCGGCTACACCGTTTCGGTGATGCTGCAGGCCGAACAGTCGTTGCTCGACTTCGGTATCAGCCTGATGTCGCGGCCCGATACCGCGCAGGTGGTCATTGATTTGTACCTGTTGGCAACGCTTGCCGGTATCTGGATGTACCAGGACGCGCGCAAGCGCGGGCAGTCGGGGTTGTCGGTGGTTCCTTATTTGTTGGTGACGGCGATTTTCGTGTCTGTCGGGCCGTTGTTGTATCTGGTGGTGCGCGGGCTTCAGGGGCGGAAAAACTCCGTCAGCGCGGCTCAAGAGGTCTGATCCAGGATTTGTGGGAATGCATCATTGTGGCGAAGGGGCTTGCCCCACTCGCCACAGGTTATGCGTATTACTTCAACCCAACCTTATACAACGCACCATCGTCTTCATCGGTCAGCACATACAGATAACCATCCGGCCCCTGTCGCACATCGCGAATCCGTTTGTTCAGCTCACCCAACAGCCGCTCTTCGTGAACAACCTTGTCGCCGTCGAACTGCAGGCGGATCAGTTCCTGGCCCACCAGCGCGCCGATAAACACGTTGTGCTGCCAGGCCTTGAAACGGTCACCATCGTAGAACGCCATGCCGCTGAGGCCGGGGGATTTTTCCCAGACATGCTGCGGGCCGACGGTGCCTTCGACGATTTTTCCCTTGGCTTCCGGGATCGGCAGGCCGGAATAGTTAATGCCGTGGGTTGCTATCGGCCAGCCGTAGTTTTTGCCGCGTTCGATGATGTTGACTTCGTCACCGCCCTGGGGGCCGTGCTCGTTTTCCCAGAGTGTGCCGCTCCAGGGGTTGAGCGCAGCGCCTTGCGGGTTGCGATGACCGTAGGACCAGATTTCCGGGCGTACGCCTTTTTGCCCGACGAAGGGGTTGTCCTTCGGCACCTTGCCGTCCGGATAGATCCGCACGATCTTGCCTTGCAGCTTGTCGAGGTCCTGCGCCGTGGGTCGATCGTTATTCTCGCCCAGGGTGATGAACAGATAACCGTCGCGGTCGAACACCAGACGGGAGCCGAAGTGATTGCCGACCGAAAGCTTGGGCTCCTGGCGGAAGATCACATTGAAATCCTTGATGGCCGTCAGGTCTTCCGACAACCGTCCGCGACCGACCGCCGTACCCGCCTTGCCGCCCTCACCGCCACCTTCGGCATAAGACAGATAGACCATGCGGTCTTGCTTGAAGTCGGGCGACAACACCACATCGAGCAACCCGCCCTGCCCCTTGGCCCAGACCTGAGGCACACCGCTGAGCGGACTCGAAAGTTTGCCATCGACACTGACCACCCGCAGGTTGCCCGGCCGTTCGGTCACCAGCATCCCTTGGCGACCGGGCAAAAACGCCAGCGCCCAAGGATGCTCCAGACCTTTAACGATCGGCGTGACCTCAAGGGTGCCCTCTTCACTTTTCAGCTCTTGGGCGACTGCGGCAAACACGGGCGCGCTGGTGATCAGTACGCCGGCAAATAGTGTGGTCAGGAGGGTTTTACGCAACATGCACGATTCCTTTTGTCGTCAAAATGGCTGGCAAGACCTTTTTCCTGCCGTTCAACGGTTGCTGGTGTCTGCGTCCCGATGAGGTGGATTGGGTATGAATGTCGGTGGGCTGGCGGGAGCCTGGCGATCCTGCGGATAACGGTTGCCGATACCGCCGTTCTCCAGGGTCGGTGGTTGCGGCACAGGCGCCGTGCTCGGCCCGCGGATCACCGGGATGCCGGAGCGCGTGCCTTGCATGCTGTTGGGATTGGCCCGGCGGATCGGGTTGTTGTAGGGATTGTTATTGGTGCTGCCCGGCAGGTTCTGGGCCAACAACAAGGGCGAGGATGGCGGCGCGGCGGCGGCCAGGGCCAGGCTGCCCAGCACGCTACTCAATGCCAGCGCGATGACGCCGAACACATATCGGCTCATGGAGACCTCTCTAAAAGAGCGTGCGACGCTTCATGGATGAATAGAGCCACGCTACGCCCAGGGTTCGGATTTGTTAACTAAAACCTCCTTCAGAAGATGTAACACCAGTTGACTGCACCGCCGATCAGCCCGCAAAACCGGGTTGCTGCCAACTGAAACTTTCCCCCTGGCAACAGGTCACCTGAACATCAATGGGCTGACGAGAACACGGCGATGGCACGGGCAATCTGGAAAGGCGCAATCAGTTTCGGTCTGGTGCACATCCCGGTCGCGCTGGTCTCGGCGACGTCTTCCCACGGGATCGATTTCAACTGGCTCGACAGTCGCAGCATGGAGCCGGTGGGCTATAAGCGCGTCAATAAGGTCACCGGCAAGGAGGTCACCCAGGCGCACATCGTCAAAGGGGTCGAGTACGAAAAGGGTCGTTACGTGGTGCTCAGCGAAGAGGAGATTCGCTCGGCCCATCCACTGTCGACCCAAACCATCGACATCTTTGCTTTTGTCGACAGCGAGCAGATCCCCCTGCAAAACATCGACACACCCTATTACTTGGCGCCGGACAAACGCGGTGGCAAGGTCTATGCGCTGTTACGCGAAACCCTGCGCAAAACCGGCAAGGTCGCCCTCGCCCGCGTTGTGTTGCATACCCGCCAACACCTGGCGGCCCTCATGCCGCTGGAGTCTGCCCTGGTTCTGGTGATGCTGCGCTGGCCGGCCGAAGTGCACAGCCTGGATCAACTGGAGTTGGGCAGTGAAGTGACCAAGCCGGACCTGGCCAAGAGCGAACTGGAGATGGCGAAACGGCTGGTGGAGGACATGAGCGCCGACTGGACGCCCGAGGAGTACCGCGACAGCTTCGAAGACAAGATCATGGCGCTGGTTGAGCAGAAGGCAAATGAAGGCAAGATCGAAATCGTCGAAACCGCTACGGGCGAGGAGGAACGCAGGACCGCGGATGTTATCGATCTGACTGAACTGCTCAAGCGCAGCCTCGGTGCCAGGAGTGCGGGTAAAACGACAGCAAAAGCCAAAACGAGCACAGACAAAAAAGCCACGAAGCATTCTCGTGGCTGATCGGTTACCGGAGTGCCCAAACGTTATGCGGTGAAAATACTGGCCTGCTCGCGATGGCTTGATGCGCCACAACACAAAACTCAGATCAGCACGAAAATCGCCAGCAGCCCGCCAAAAATCGCCCACTTCTCCAGGTAATAGCGAGCGCGGTTACGCTTCTTGAGCGCTTTGCCACGCAAGCGAACCTTGTAGATTTTGGCAAACAAACGGTTGATAGCACCGGTCTTGTCACCCGCATCGTTCGGTGCCCCCGCCGCCGCCATCACTGTACGGCTGAACCAGCGGTTGAACGCCGCCGCCCAGCGATACTTCATTGGTCGCTCGACGTCGCAGAACAGGATGATGCGGTTCTGCTGGGTGGTGTTTTCAGCGTAATGAATAAACGTCTCATCGAACATCACCGCTTCGCCGTCACGCCAGTGGTAGCTCTCACCGTCGACGTTGATATAGCAACCGGCATCGTTCGGCGTTTCCAGCCCCAGGTGATAACGGTACGAGCCGGCATACGGATCGCGGTGGCGGACCAGTTTGGAACCCGGTGGCAGTTCGGCAAACATCGCTGCCTTGATCGAGCCAATGCCTTGCACCAGTTCAGTAGTACGCGGGCAGAGTTTTGCGGCCGACGGGTGACTGTCGCCATACCACTTGAGATAGAAACGCTTCCAGCCACTTTTGAAGAACGAGTTGAAACCGACGTCGTCGTACTGATTCGAGCGCTTGATCTCCCCGGCCTTGAGCAGGTTCAGGCCTTCGGCGCGAATCTCTTCCCAATGAGCCTGCAAAGGGCTCAAGTCAGGAAAGTCCGCCGGATTGAGATAAGGCCGATTGGGGATTTTCGAGAACATATAAAGGAAGCAATTGATCGGCGCCAGAAACGTCGAGTGGTCGCTTAGTTGGCGGCCTGGTTTGTGGCGCACCTTACCGCGCAAGTGGACATACGCGATGGAGATGACATAGATAGCGGCAATAATGAGTTTCACGGAAATCGTCACACGTCTGAAATGAACAAAGTGCGTCCCGATGGCGCGTTCTTGAGCCATGCCGACAGTCGGTATGGCTGGGAAAGATGGCATTTTAGCCACACTTTGTAACCAATAGTTAACCTTCAACTGTGAAAATGTGTCTACTCATGCCGCCAAAACGCCCATGCAGCCTTAACGCGCTATCGGTTTAAAGGATCGTCTAAGCTCAGAATTAGGCATGAGGGTTCAGCCATGTGCGGACGACTTTCGCAGTACCGAGGCATTCACGACTTCGTCAAGGCGCTGAGCATGCCCAACGCCTTGGTCAACAATGCCGGCGATCAGCCATTCGAGTTCTACAACGCCGCGCCGACGACTCAACTCGCCCTCTTCCACCAGGAAGGCGACGTGCTGCACGCCGACAGGGTTCGCTGGGGCTGGCGGCCGCATTGGTCCGAAGAACACCCTATGCCGATCAATGCCAGGGTCGAGAAAGTCAGCCACGGTCCATTCTTCAAAGCGATATGGCCGCACCGGGCGATCGTTGCCATCGATAACTGGTTTGAATGGGTTTACGAGGGCGGCCCGAAGAAGCAGCCCTACCTCATCCGCCGCAAGGATCGCGCGCCGATCCTGTGCGCGGCGATCGGTCAGTATCCACGGTACGAACATCAGCCGGACGAACATGACGGCTTCGTGATCATCACCGCCGACAGCAAGGGCGGCATGGTGGATGTTCACGATCGGCAGCCAGTGACGCTAAATGCCGAATTGGCCCGGGAATGGCTGGACCCGGCCACACCGAAAGAGCGCGCCGAACAGATCGTGCTGTTGCAGGGCGAACCGACCGAGACATTCGAGTGGTTCAAGGTTGATCAAGCCGTGGGCAATGTGCACAACGATGGCCCTGAACTGATCGAGCCCATCTGAAGGTGTTGTCACCAGAAATGACATCGCGCGACACCATTCGTCGCATGGAAAGCGTGGCGCGGAATACGCGTCAATGTCTGGCTTAGGGTTTGCACATGCCGGCGGTAGCGGCCCCAGAACGACGTAATTCTGACGCGGCGGCAATCACATTAACGCTTAAGGACTCCAGCGATACGCTTGGTCAGTCACCGGGAGATGTAACGTGTCAACTCTCAACGAAATCGCAGCGAACCACGCGAGAATGGCTAAGGCAAAGGCAGAAGAGTCGACCGGGCTGAGTGAGCGACACCTTCAAATAGTGGGCAGTTTCGAAATCCCGTCCATGGACGAGCAACAGCACATTCCACTGCACCTGATCACTGGCGCGCAGGACAATCACCTCGGACAAGCAACGGGCTACGTGCTCTGAGTCTCGACCTGATGTCTGCCATACACATCATCAGCCTCTCGAGCTTTCACACCGCTTGCAAAGGCTATGCGAATGGGGCTAGATCGCCTTAAAACGTCCATTCACCCCATGTCTCATCGCCAGGATCAATGTATGCCGCTGAGTTTTCACAAGATGCACGCCAATGGCGATGACTTCGTTATTGTGGACTCGAGAAACTCGGCCAATCCAGTGACAAGTACTTTGGCTCGGCGAATGGGTGATCGGAACCGAGGCGTCGGATTCAATCAACTCGCAGCAGTGCTTGATTGCGATGATGCCGATGCCCGCTTGATGTTTTGGAATGCAGATGGCTCCGCGCTGGATGCTTGTGGCAGCGCAACGCGGGGTGCCGCGGATATGCTGATGCGCGAATCAAATATGACTTCGATTGCGCTGCGAACCAACCGTGGCCTACTCACTTGCGAACGAACTTCAGCCGGCGCAATTTCGGTCAACATGGGCGAGCCGCTTTTCGGCTGGTCGGATATTCCCCTGGCTCAGGAACTGGATACTGCTGTTTTGCCACTGGCTGGTGGCCCGGCAGCTTGCAGCATGGGAAATCCGCACTGCACCTATTTTGTGGATGATCTGACAGCCATTGATATAGCGACCATCGGACCGACCATTGAAACCGACCCGCTGTTTCCCCTCAGGACGAACGTGCATTTCGTCCAGATCATTAACCGACAACGCATTCGGTTGCGCATTTGGGAGCGCTGGGGTGGTATTCCGCTTGGTTCAGGTTCTTGCTCTTGTGGCGCCGCTGTCAGCGGAATTCGTCGTGGTTTATTAGACCATTCCGTTGAGGTTGAATGTGATGGCGGCACCGTAACGGTTCAATGGGATGGCGTAGGCCCTGTCTTTCTCATCGGGCCGGTAGAGACTATTTTTTCGGGAACAATCACGGACAACTTATTACAAGTTTTATAGCCGTCAGGATCATTCACTCCCCCTTGCCCTTGAATAGGTGCCCACCCTGACCAAGTGCTGGCCATTCAGCAATCCTTCTGAAACACACCTGGCCGGGCAAGCGCTGTCGACTTTACCCAGAGCCGTGCCCAGTGTCCCGAACACAACGCTGAACAAAAATAACATCGGGTCCGATCAAGGGTTTTCCCTACGTTTCGTCCCCCACCAGAATGAACCACCCCCACCGGGCTGACCCAAACAGCGGGGCGAACCTGAAGAAGCTCGCGACACGTTATCGCGCGCCGTACAACTGCCGTCACACTTATGCGACAATATGCAGAATGTCTGGCATGAATCCCGCCTTTATTGCCCAACAGCTTGGACAAGCGTCCAGATGCTGCTCTCGACTTATGCGCGCTGGTTGAAGTCTAGCGGTGACTGGGGAGAGATGGAGAAACTCCAAAACGCCCCAGGTATGGCCCAAGCGCCACAATGCGCAGCTCGCAACCCATTGATAGGTAAAGTAATTGATCTCCACAGCTAACATCACGATGCAGTTCGGCGCCAAGCCGCTATTCGAAAACGTTTCGGTCAAATTCGGCGCGGGCAACCGCTACGGCCTGATCGGCGCCAACGGTTGCGGCAAATCGACCTTCATGAAAATCCTCGGTGGCGATCTCGAGCCGTCCGGCGGCCAGGTCATGCTTGAGCCGAACGTGCGTCTGGGTAAATTGCGTCAAGACCAGTTCGCCTACGAAGAATTCACCGTGATCGACACCGTGATCATGGGTCACGAAGAGCTGTGGAAGGTCAAGGCCGAGCGCGATCGCATCTACTCGCTGCCGGAAATGACCGAAGAAGACGGCATGGCCGTGGCCGAGCTGGAAACCGAATTCGCCGAAATGGACGGCTACACCGCCGAGTCCCGTGCCGGCGAGCTGTTGCTGGGCCTGGGTATCGGCATCGAGCAGCACTTCGGCCCGATGAGCGAAGTGTCGCCGGGCTGGAAACTGCGCGTGTTGCTGGCGCAAGCGCTGTTCTCCGATCCTGAAGTGCTGTTGCTCGACGAACCGACCAACCACCTGGACATCAACACCATCCGCTGGCTGGAAAACGTGCTGACCCAGCGCTCCAGCCTGATGATCATCATCTCCCACGACCGTCACTTCCTGAACAGCGTGTGCACCCACATGGCTGACCTGGATTACGGCGAGCTGCGCCTGTTCCCGGGCAACTACGACGAGTACATGACCGTGGCGACCCAGTCCCGCGAGCAACTGCTGTCGGACAACGCCAAGAAGAAAGCGCAGATCTCGGAACTGCAATCGTTCGTCAGCCGCTTCTCGGCCAACGCCTCGAAAGCCAAGCAGGCAACTTCCCGCGCCAAGCAGATCGACAAGATCCAGCTGGCCGAAGTCAAACCTTCGAGCCGTGTCAGCCCGTTCATTCGTTTCGAGCAGACCAAAAAGCTGCACCGTCAGGCGGTCATTGTCGAGCGCATGGCCAAAGGCTTCGACGGCAAGACACTGTTCAAGGACTTCAGCTTCACCGTTGAAGCCGGCGAGCGCGTGGCGATCATCGGCCCGAACGGTATCGGTAAAACCACCCTGCTGCGCACTCTGGTCAACGAACTGACCCCGGACGCCGGCACCGTGAAATGGACCGACGCGGCAGAGCTGGGCTACTACGCCCAGGACCACGCGCACGACTTCGAAGACGACTGCAACCTGTTCGACTGGATGGGCCAATGGACCCAGGGCGGCGAGCAACTGGTTCGCGGCACCCTCGGCCGCATGCTGTTCTCCAACGACGAGATCCTCAAGTCGGTCAAGGTCATCTCCGGTGGTGAGCAAGGTCGCATGCTGTTCGGCAAGCTGATCCTGCAAAAGCCGAACGTGCTGGTGATGGACGAACCGACCAACCACTTGGACATGGAATCCATCGAGGCGCTGAACCTGGCGCTGGAGAACTACCCGGGCACACTGATCTTCGTCAGCCACGACCGTGAGTTCGTATCGTCCCTGGCCACCCGCATCATCGAGTTGAGCGCCGATGGCGTGATCGACTTCAGCGGCACCTATGACGACTACCTGCGTAGTCAGGGTGTGTTGATGTAAGGCGGCCTCTGGCTGCAAGTGGAAAGCCCTGTCCTGGTGACGGGGCTTTTTGTTTTCAGGATGCATTGATCGTTCCCACGCGGAGCGGTTTGATCGTTAGCCTGCTTTCTTTTATTTCACACCCGCGCCATGATGCAGTTCTCCTACCGCCGCCCGCGAACGAGCTCTCATGTCTGTGCAGCAACTGCCCCCGCAAAGCTCCATGGCGATCACCCTGCAGATCGTTTCCATCGTTTTCTATACCTTTATTGCCTTCCTCTGCATCGGCCTGCCGATTGCCGTGTTGCCGGGGTATGTGCATGAACAGTTGGGGTTCAGCGCCATCATCGCGGGGCTGACTATTGGTTCGCAATACCTGGCCACCCTGCTCAGCCGCCCGATGGCCGGGCGCCTGTCGGACAGCATCGGCACTAAACGGGCGATTGTTTACGGGTTGTCGGGGATTGCGTTGAGCGGCGTGCTGACGCTGCTGTCGACCCTGCTGCAAAGTTTGCCGTTGTTGAGTCTGATCATCCTGATCGCCGGCCGGTTGCTGCTGGGGATCGCCCAAGGGTTGATCGGGGTCGGTACCATCAGTTGGTGCATGGGCCAGGTCGGTGCCGAGCACACGGCGCGTTCGATTTCCTGGAACGGGATCGCCTCTTACGGCGCCATCGCCATTGGCGCGCCGCTGGGCGTGGTGATGGTGGCTGAACTGGGCTTCGCCAGCCTCGGGATCGCGCTGTCGTTACTGGCCCTGTTGGCACTGCTGTTGATCCGTAACAAACCCTCGGTGCCGGTGATTCGCGGCGAACGCCTGCCGTTCTGGGCAGTGTTCGGGCGCATCGCTCCCTTCGGCGCAAGCCTGAGCCTGGCGTCCATCGGTTACGGCACGCTCACTACATTCATTACCCTGTATTACGCCAGCCGTGGCTGGACCGGCGCCGCGTATTGCCTGACGGTATTCGGGGTGTGTTTCATTCTGTCGCGGCTGTTATTCATTTCCAGCATCAACCGTTTCGGCGGTTTCACCTCGGCCATTGCCTGCATGAGCATTGAAACCGTGGGACTGGTCCTGCTGTGGCTGGCGCCCTCGACCGTTTACACCTTGATCGGCGCAGGCCTGACCGGGTTCGGCCTGTCGCTGGTCTATCCGGCGCTGGGGGTGGAAGCGATCAAGCAAGTGCCCAATTCCAGTCGCGGGGCGGGTTTGAGTGCCTATGCGGTGTTTTTCGATCTGGCGCTGGCGATTGCCGGGCCGCTAATGGGCGCGGTGGCGTTGAACCTGGGGTATTCGTGGATTTTCTTCAGTGCGGCGTTGTTGTCCGTGACCGGGCTCGGTTTGACCTTGTTACTGAAACACCGCGCCATGGCCTGATCTCCGCCCTCCCCGCGGCATTGCGGCATTGCTGCATTGGCCAGGATTGATTTATTGATCTGCGGTTTGCATGCCGGCGCGGCTTGGTTTGCCCAGGGCATGGGAGAAGAAACGTCCGGCTTCGGAGATCAGGTTGCGGTGGATGTCCTTGCGGTCGACGCCGTCGGCATCGGTGCACAGCGCCGGCATGGCGGCGATCTGTTCTTCGTTGCACGGTGCCAGGAACACGAAGTGCCCTGCCCCGGCCAGTAATTTGAAGTCCGGTGCGGTCGGCAGTTTGCGCGCCAGCGCTGCGGCATTTTTGTCGAACGCCACCAGTTTGTCGCCATCGCCGCTGTACAGCAGCACCGGCACATGCACGTCGGCCAGGGTCTGGCGGCCGAATTTCAGACTCAGCGGTGCCATCAACAACAAGGCATGCACTCGCGGGTCTGGCACTGGCTGCAAGTCATCACGGTCGACGATCAATTCACCTTGCGTGTTGCAGGCATCATGATCGTCCGGGCGCTCATGACAATAACGGCGCAGACGGTCCAGGTCCGGGGTGGCGCCGGACAAGATCAACGCAGTCTCACCGCCCGCCGAATAGCCGATCACCCCGACCTGATCGGCATTGACGAAAGGCGCAAGCATACGGTCGCCCAAGGTCGCGGTAATGGCTTCGGAAATCTGGATCGGCCGCCCGTAAAGATTGCTCAAGGTGCCGAGGCGGCTGTGGTCTTTGGAGTTGTCGCCGGGATGGATCACCGCCACCACCACAAACCCTTTGCGTGCCAGCGAGGTGGCCAGATCGTGCAGGGCCAGCGGGGTTCCTGTGTTGCCGTGAGACAGCATCAGCAACGGGAAGCGTCCGATGGCGATTTTGGTGTCTTCACCGGCTTCGACCGTGTACCCCTCGAGCTTGCTGGAATGTTCCCTCTCGCTGGACGGGTAAAAGGCGATGGCGCGCATCGGCTGCAAGTCCAGCGGATCGAGGAACGTCATCTCATGGAAACCGACGCTCCAGTGAGGATACAGCACAGGCGCGGCATGCACTGAATTCAGGCTGCCGAACAGGCAAATCAGTAGCGTTGCACAAAGACGCACCATGGAATGCCCCACCTTGTTACCTGACCGCAGATATTAACCCTCGAATGCATAACCTGGGCCAGAAACTGATCACCGCCAGAAACAAAAAACTCCGTACCTGGCCATCAAGATGACCAGAATACAGAGTTTCAGGGGTATTGCGTGCGCCGTTTGACGTCTTTACGCAAGCCTTACGCGGCGGCGAACAATTGCTCGCTGATTTGCGCCTGTGCGTCGCTCATGGCTTTGGTGCGCACTTCATCACCGTAGGCCAGGCCGTGGGCGCGAACGAACTCGATGTCGGTGATACCGAGGAAGCCGAACAGCACCTTCAAGTAGTCTTCATGAGCAGTACCGGTCGGTTGGCCAGCGTGCAAACCACCAGCCGTCGAAACGATCACCACTTTCTTGCCACCGCACAGGCCTTCAGGGCCGGCTTCGGTGTAGCGGAAAGTCTGGCCGGCCACGGCGATGCGGTCGATCCAGGCCTTGAGTTGGGTCGGGATGGTGAAGTTGTACATCGGCGCTGCAATCACGACGGCATCGGCGGCGATGAATTCGGCCAGGGCCTGCGCACTCAAATCGGCTTCATGCTGTTGCGCGGCGTTGCGCAGCTCAGCGGCGGTACCGGCGGCGACCAGCGTGGCGGCGGAGAAATGGCTGATGGCATCGGTGGCCAAGTCGCGGTAAGTCACCACGACGCCAGGCTCGGCGGCTTGCCAGGCTTTGACGACTTCGCCGCTCAACTGACGGGAAGCCGAGTTGTCACCCAGAATGCTCGAATCGATATGCAGTAATTTCATGTGGGATCTCCAAGGTGAGGATCGCCACCCGGCGATCTGATGGGGACAATCCTACCGACGAAACCAATAGCTGATTAGCCGGTAATAATGCGATAGTTCGTCCCACTGATAGAACAGTCGGATGTAAATCATGCAAGACCTCAACGACCTCTACTACTTCGCCAAGGTGGTCGACGCCGGCGGCTTCGCGGCGGCCGGGCGTTTGCTGGGGATTCCCAAGTCCCGGTTGTCGCGACGCATCGCCGAACTGGAAGAACGCCTGGGCGCGCGTCTGCTGCAACGCACCACCCGCCAACTCAACCTGACCGCCGTGGGCGAGCGCTACTTGCGGCACTGTCAGGCGATGCTGCTGGAAGCCGAGATGGCTGACGAAGCGGTGGCCAGCATGTCCAGCGAACCCCGGGGGCGACTGCGGGTTTCCTGCCCGGTAGGGTTGGCCCACGAGACGCTACCGGGGGTGATCAGTAGTTTCCTGGAGAAATTCCCGCAGGTTCAGCTGGAGATGCTGCTGCTCAACCGCCGGGTTGATCTGGTGACCGAAGGCGTCGATGTCGCCTTGAGGGTGCGGGAACTGGGCGATGAAGATCCCTTGCTGGTCACCCGCCGCTTGCGTCAGGCGCAGACCGTCATGGTCGCCAGCCCGGCGTTTCTTCGCGAGCGGCAGATCAAGACCCCGGACGACTTGAAAAACGTACCGATATTGGGCGCACTGGAAGCCGATCGGCTGGTGCATCTGCGGATGCTCGACCAGCACGGCAAGGCCTGTGAAATGACATTCGAAGCCCGATTGGGCATCGACGATTTTCTCGTGCGCAGGGCGTGTACCCTGTCCGGGCTGGGGTTCACCGTGTTGCCGATGATGTATTGCGAGCAGGAACTGGAAAACGGCTCGCTGGTGCAGTTGCTGCCCGAGTGGTCATTGCCGGGCGGCTGGCTACAAGCGGTCTACCCTCATCGACGCGGGGTGATGCCGGCGGTGCGCGCCTGGATCGACCATTTGATCGAATCATTCAATGCCTGTGGGGACCGACTGTTATGAAGGCAAGACCAATGAGCGAAGAGGATGTCGCGCAATTCTGCCTGGCGCTGCCCGGCGCGCGGGAGGACTACAAGTGGGGTGGCGTGCGGGTGTTTTCGATTGCCGGGAACAAGATGTTCGCCTTGCAGAACCTGCGGGGCCAGTCCCTGGCCTTCAAGGTCGACAAGGACCTGTTCCTGGGCCATTGCGACCGACCGGGCATTCACCCGGCGCCGTATCTGGCCCGGGCGCAGTGGATCATCATGGAAACGCCCTACCCGCTGGGCACCGAAGAGCTGCAAGGCTTGCTGCAACGTTCCCACCAACTGGTGGTGAACAAGTTGCCCAAGCGCACGCAGGTCGGCTTGCTGCTTTAAAACGGCTTTAAAACAGCGCGAACAGATGAGCGCCCAGAAACAGCTGGTCGATCCAGAACACCTGATGCATCAGCACGATGAGCCAGAACACCAGTTGAAACGAAACCTTGCGGGTCTTGTGCCGAAAAATTTGCTGGGCCAGCAAGGCCCCCGGCCAACCGCCCGCCAGTTCCACCGCGTGCAACACGTTCTCCGGCGTTCGCCAGCTGTCGGCACGGGCCTTGTGCTTGTCGCTCCAGTAAAGCAAAAACGCCAGCACGCTGACGATGCCGTAGGCGGCCAGGGGAATCAGCGACACCCCGCGCAGCCACAGCGACACTGAGCCAAACAACGGCACTGCACACAGCACAACGAACACCAGCAATTTCAACCGCAGGTTCTGAATCGCTCCCCCGGACTTGCGCCCGGGGTTGTTGCGTGCGGCGGCGTCGCTCATGGCTTGGCCGCGGTCCAGTCGACCCAACCGAATTGCCAGGTGGCCAGGATCACCAGGCCGAACACAATGCGATACCAGGCGAATGCCGCGTAGCTGTGGCTGGCGATGAACTTGAGCAAGCCCCGGACGGCGATCATTGCGAAGATGAACGCGGTAACAAAGCCGATGGCGAACACCGGGAAATCAGCCGGTACAAACAGATGGCGGTATTTATAGCCCGAGTACACCGCCGCGCCGACCATGGTTGGCATGGCGAGGAAGAACGAGAATTCGGTGGCCGTCTTGCGCGACAAGCCGAACAGCAAACCGCCGATGATCGTCGAACCGGAACGCGAGGTCCCCGGGATCATCGCCAGGCACTGGGCGAAACCGACTTTCAGGGCTTCTTTCCAGGTGATGTCATCGACGCTTTCGGCATGCACGACATGCTGCCGGCGCTCAGCCCACAACATGATGATCCCGCCCACGACCAATGCGCTGGCCACGGTGATCGGGTTGAACAGGTACTTGTGGATCAGGTCGGCGAAAATCACCCCCAATACCACGGCTGGCAGGAAGGCGATCAACAGGTTCGCGGTAAAACGTCGAGCGCTGGGCTGCGTCGGCAAACCAATGACCACGTCGAGGATCTTGCGACGAAACTCCCAGACCACCGCCAGGATCGCGCCGAGCTGAATGATGATGTTGAAGGCCATCGCCCGCTCGCCGCCGAAGTTGAGCAGGTCCGCCACAATGATCTGGTGCCCGGTACTGGAAATGGGCAAGAACTCGGTCAGCCCTTCTATAACGCCTAAAATCAATGCCTGAAAGGCTGTCCAAAGATCCATCATTCCCCCAAGAAGCCATGCCCCCAGGCATGCCCCGTTAATAATTTGTAGAGCGTTATTCGCGATCAGCGTGCGCTGAAAACCCGCGCGCACAAGATCCACACAAAACCGTAAAAATTCCGTGAAAAATCGACTTGGACTCAGGTTTTTCCGCGCGGGGCCGAAATCCTATCAGACAAGCCTCATTTACGCTGCCGCGTAATAAGACCTGAGTCGGATAGGCCCCGATCGGCAAAGTGTGGTTCGATGCTGGCGATCGTTTATGACAAGAACAAGAAAACGGAGTAACAGCGTTATGAACAGCTTGCGCAGTGTGTCGATCAGCCGACGCTTGTGGCTTATCTTGATCGTGGCCGTGGTGATGCTGTTGACGTTGGGCGCCTTGATGCTCAAGCAGATCCACGACGACCTCTATCAGGCCAAGGCCCAGAAGACCCAGCACGTGGTGCAGACCGCCAGCGGCATCCTGACTTACTACCACGGCCTGGAAACCGCCGGCACCCTCACCCGCGCCGCCGCGCAACAGCAGGCCCTGACCGCCGTGCGTGGTTTGCGTTACGACCAGAATGACTATTTCTGGATCAACGACCTGACGCCGGTCATGGTCATGCACCCGACCAATCCCAAACTTGAAGGCCAGAACCTCTCGACGATCCGCGACCCGGACGGTTTTGCGCTGTTCAACGAAATGGTCGCCATCGCCAAGGCCAAGGGCGCCGGCATGGTCGACTATCGCTGGCCGAAACCGGGCGCCAATGCACCGGTGGAAAAAACCTCATACGTCAAACTGTTCGAGCCCTGGGGTTGGGTGATCGGTTCGGGCGTGTACATCGATGACATGCAGGCCGAGTTTAATGCGCAGGTCTGGAAGGCGTCTTTCGTCGGTCTGGTGATTGCACTGATCATGGCGCTGCTGGTGATCATGATTGCCCGCAGCATCGTGCGCCCGCTGCAGGAAACCGTGAACGCCATGGCCAACATCGCCAGCGGTGAAAGCGACCTGACCCGCAGCCTCGATACCCACGGCCAGGACGAAGTCACGCAACTGGCCCGGCACTTCAACGCTTTTACCGCCAAACTGCGCCTGGTGATCAGCCAGCTGCAAGTGTCCGCCGGCGCGTTGGGCCAGTCTTCCAGCGAACTGGGCAACGACGCCGCGCAAGCCCAGCAACGCAGCCAGCAGCAGTCCCAGCAAATGGAACTGGTGGCGACCGCGATCAACGAAGTGACCTACGGCGTGCAGGACGTAGCGAAAAACGCCGAGCACGCGGCCAGCGAAATGCGCGATGCCGAGTCTCAGGCGCAGCAGGGCCAGATCAATATCGATGGCAGCTTGCAGCAGATCGACAAGCTGTCTTCGACCATCGATCAAGCGGTCGAAGTGATTCGTACGCTGGCCGACGAAAGCACGCAAATCGGCAGCGTCCTGGAAGTGATTCGCTCCATCGCCGAGCAAACCAACCTGCTGGCCCTCAATGCCGCCATCGAAGCCGCCCGGGCCGGTGAGCAAGGTCGAGGGTTTGCGGTGGTCGCCGATGAAGTGCGCCTGCTGGCCCAGCGCACCCAGAAGTCGACGGCAGAAATCCAGTCGATGATCGAGCGCCTGCAAAGCCATTCCGAAGCGGCGGTCAAGGTCATTGGCGACAGCAGCCGTGCCTCGCAACTGACCATCGAGCAGGCCGGTCTGGCCGGTGCCAGCCTGAATGCCATCGGCCAGGCCTTGCGCAACCTCAACGGCTTGAATGCCTCGATTGCCAGTGCAACCTTGCAGCAGGCGCATGTGGTGGAAGACATCAATCAGAACGTCACCCAGGCCGCCGGGTTGTCCCACAGCACGGCATTGGCGGCCGAGCAGTCGAGCGTGGCCAGCGTTCACCTCAAGGAATTGAGCGAACAGCTGAACGGGTTGCTCAAGCAATTTCGGGTCTGATCACTTGTAGCAGCTGGCGCAGCCTGCGTTCGGCTGCGCAGCAGTCGTGAAATCAGGCGACGCCGGTTCCAGATAGACCGTGTGCGCAGAATTTACGACGGCTTCGCCGCCGAACGCAGCCTCGC
>NZ_AKJT01000053.1 GCF_000282195.1 Pseudomonas sp. GM18 | reverse complement strand
GGTGTGCTGACCAACAACGGCATCATCGAGGCCGGGGTCAACGCCGACACCAGCCGCAATGCCAGCGGCGATGTGAACCTGAGTGCGCAGAACCTCAACAACATCGGCAAGAGCGTGGTGGCCAGCCGCGACCTGACGGTCAATACCGCGCAGACATTGAATAACCAGGGCGGCACGTTGAGCGCCGCGCAAACCGCCAACATCACCGTCGGGACCCTGGACAACCAGAACAACGGTCGGGTGCTGAGCAACGGCAATCTCAATCTCACGGCCAATCAGGTGCTCAACGGCAACGGTCTGATTACCAGTACCGGTAATCTCAACGCCACCCTCGGTCACCTGAACAACCGCACTGGCGAACTCTCGAGCCTGGCCACCGCGACGCTGCGCATGGCCACTCTGGATAACGTGGCAGGGCTGGTGAACGCCGGTCAGGCCTTGAGCATCACCGCCACGGGGGCGGTGAACAACCAGGGCGGCAAACTGACCAGCTTCGACGCCCTGAGCCTCAATGCCGAGGCGGTCGATAACAGCAGCAAGGGCCGAATCGCCAGCAACAAGGCCCTGACGGTCAGTGTCAGCAGCCTCGACCAACACGATGGCGGGCAACTCACCAGTGGTGAGTCGCTGACCCTGGACCTGAATCACGGCGAGCTGAACAACCAGAACGGCGGCTCGTTGCTCGGCAGCGCCATTGCAATCAACTTCAACGGCGCCATGGGCGACCTGAACAACGCTAACGGCCTGATCACCACCACCGGTCAACTGAGCATCCGCAACCTGCGGGACTTGAACAACCGTAGCGGTGAACTCTCCAGCAGCCAAAGCTACACGCTGACGGGCCGCAACCTGGACAACAGCGACGGCAAACTCATCAGCCGTCAGCAACTGGACCTTACCGCCGATGCCACCACTAACCTCAATGGTCTGATTTCCGGCTGGCAAAGCCTGAGCCTTCTGGGCGGCAGCCTCGACAACCGCAATCAGGGCACCTTGTCGAGCCGCGACGGTGACGTGCTGGTGGATCTCACCGGCGCTGTGCGTAACAGCAACGCCGGCGCTCTGGTCAGTAACGGCACGTTGAAGGTCACGGCGGCCAGCCTCGACAATAGCGACAACGGCATTCTTTCCAGTGCCGGTGCGCAAACCTTCGTCATTGCCGGAACACTGAATAACGCCCAGGGCGGTTTGATCGACAGCGGCGCCGCTCTGGATATCCAGGCCCAAACCCTCAGCAACACCAACGCAACCATCAACGCCCAGCATGACATCCGCTTCACCGGCACCGATCTGAACAACAGTGCTGGCACCTTGGCCGGCAAGGGGGCAATCACTCTCGATTTGCTTGGCACCCTGACCAATACCAACGGCAAACTGGCGAGCAACGGCCCGCTGGTGATACAGCGTGCGCAGCAGATCGACAACCAGGGCGGCCAGCTTGCAAGCCAGGGTTTGCTGAGCCTGTTGACCGGTGGCCTCGATAATCGCAATGGCGGCACTGTCGCGGCCAATGATTGGTTGACGCTCACGGCCAGTAGCGTCGTACAGAACAGCGCCAACGGTCAGATCTTCAGCAGCGACGCCGGCCTGACGCTCAACGCCGCCAGCCTCGACAATGCCAAGGGCACCCTGCAAAGCCAGGGCGATCTGACGGTGAAAACCAGCGGCGCCATCGATAACCAGAGCGGGCGTATCGTCGCCAAGAGAGGCAACCTCGACATCACGGCCGCCAGCCTCGACAGCCGTGGCGGTGTGCTCTCCAGCCTGCAAGGCGCCTTCAGCAGCCAGATCACCGGCGTACTGCGTAACGGCTATGACCTGAACAACAACCGTCAGGGCGGGATCATTCAGGCCCAGAGCCTGAACCTCAAGGCACTGGCCGGTATCGACAACTATGGCGGGCGAATCACCGCGCAAACCGGTGACGCCATCGTCGACACCGGCACCAATGGCAACTTCGACAACCGCAATGGCGGCCTCTATGCCAAGGGGCGGGTCAGCGTCACGGCTAAAGACTTCGACAACAGTGGCGACAACGACGGGCAGATCGGCGGGCAACAGATCGACCTGAGCCTGCGGGGCGCATTGAACAATCGCCTGGGCATCATCGAAAGTGAAAGCACGCTGAGCATCACTGCCGCCAGCCTCGACAACCAGACCGGCCAACTGCGCGCATTGGGCAGCAATGGCAAAACCGCCTTCGCCATTGGCGGTGTATTCGACAACCGCAACGGGACCGTTGAAAGCGCTAACAGTGACCTGAGCCTTGGCGCTGGAGGATTGCTCAACGTCGGCGGCAACGTGCTGCACGTCGGTACCGGTATTTTCGATATCGCGATTGGTCAACTGGGCAGCGCCGGCGGCAACTTCGTCACCCGTGGCGGCCTTACCCTCACCGCCGACAGCTGGACCAACAGCAGCGTGATTCAAGCGGCGCGGTTGAGCGTCAACGTCGGCTCGTTTACCCAAACGGCTAGCGGGCAGTTACTGGCGTCCACGGCGTTCAGCGGTACAGGCGGCACCTGGCAGAACGACGGGTTGATCGCCAGCGATGGCACCTTCGACCTGGGCTTGTCCGGTGCCTATAACGGCGCCGGCCGGACCACCAGCCTGGGGGCGTTGAAACTTGCAGCCAACCAGCTGAACCTCGGCGCAGCGGGCAGCATTGCCGGTGGCGCGCGCACCGAGTTCGCTATCGGTGGAGCACTGAGCAGCGCAGGGCGAATTACCTCGGCGGCTGATTTGCTGATCAACGCGAACAGCATCGTCAACCAGGGTACCCTGGGCGCTGCGCAGCAGGTCGAGCTGAATACTCCGTCTCTGATGAATGACGGCGGGTTGCTGTTCAGCGGCGCCGATATGAGCCTGGCAGTGACCCGCTTCACCAACCAGGCGGGTGATCTGTACGGCTTGGGTGATGTGCTGATCAAGGGCTTCAACGGTGCGGCGCAGGCCAGCCAAGTGGCCAACCTGTCTGGTTCGATGGAAAGTGGCGGGACTTTCACCCTCAATGCCGGTGACTTTCAGAACCGTACCCTGGGCGATGATGGCACCCAGAACTTTGCGGTAGGGCGCAAGCTGGTGTCTGGCTACATTGCTGTCCACTGCCTGGACTGCGATGGTCCGAACTTTCAGGTGGACTACGTCGCCCGCGAGTTCTTCGACGCTGGCCAGGATGCGGACACTACGCCTTCCGCATTGCTGAGCGCAGGCCGAGACCTGATATTCAACGGTGGCACCTTCCTCAACAGTAAAAGCACGGTAACGGCTGCGGGCAACATCGCCATTCATGCCGACACCCTCAAAAACGTGGGGGCAGTGGGAGGGTCCGTCGAGCGCACGCGTATTTACGAGACGCCATGGCGCGCCAACCATTACATCTACGATTACCTGCCGCAGGTGGTCGCTTACAACCAGCGCAACAACCCTATTTTCCCGAACGTCATGTATGTGGATTCCAGCGGTGAATTCCGGGTCGGGATACCGGTCGTGGGCAGTGTCTGGGATGGCGACGGCAATGCTTCCGGTGTGGTCAACGTCAAAGACGCGCTTACCGGCGCGCTGGTGAGCTACGGTCGTTGGCCGATTACGCAAACAGGGTACGACCCCCAAAACATACCCAACTCGCAATATGACCCGAACAATCTGGTGCAAGTCCCCAC
This sequence comes from Pseudomonas sp. GM18, assembly GCF_000282195.1. Classification (GTDB taxonomy): domain Bacteria; phylum Pseudomonadota; class Gammaproteobacteria; order Pseudomonadales; family Pseudomonadaceae; genus Aquipseudomonas. The sequence goes on along the minus strand of NZ_AKJT01000053.1, from coordinate 16,646 downwards.
CAGCCTTCAACAATACACCCTGATCAGCGACACCGAAGTGGCCATCGACGGCACCTCTGCCGCCGCTGGTCGCAACGCCGTGATCCAGGCCGGTGGCAAGGTCACCATCACTGCCACCCAAGACCTGCAAAACAGCGTCATCCACGAAGACTACGTCACCAACGGTGGTGCCAACAAAGTCGCCAACACTCAGGCCAGCGGCACGGGTAATACCGTCGCGTTGCACCTGAACGCCCAACTGCCGCCCGACCTCGCGCAGCAGCAAGTCAACCCGCTCACCTTGCCCGGCTTCAGCCTGCCGGTGGGCCAGAACGGCTTGTTCCGCCTGAGCAGCCAGGGCGGCACCGGCACCTCGACGACTGTGCCGCAGGATTGGGCCCTGGGCAGCGAGGTGGCCGCCACCTCGTCCCTGACCCGCGTCCAGGGCGTGCCCAGCAACGCCGGAAAATCCCAACCGCACAAATACCTGATCGAAACCAACCCGGTACTCACCAACCTCAAGCAGTTCATGAGTTCGGATTACCTGCTGAGCAACCTCGGCTACAACCCAGACACCAGCGCCAAACGCCTGGGCGACGGCCTCTACGAACAGCGCCTGATCCAGCAAGCGGTCGTCGCTCGCACCGGCCAGCGCTACATCGACGGCCAGACCACCGACGAAGGCCTGTTCAAGTACCTGATGAACAACGCCATCGCCAGCAAGAACGCGCTCAATCTGTCGGTGGGTGTCAGCCTGACCTCGCAACAAGTCGCGGCCCTGACCCACGACATCGTCTGGCTCGAAGAGCACGAAGTGAATGGCGAAAAAGTGCTGGTGCCGGTGCTCTATCTGGCCCAGGCCGAAGGCCGCCTCGGCCCGACCGGTGCGCTGATTGCCGGCAACGACGTGACGCTGATCGCCGGTCAGAACCTCGACAACGTCGGCACGCTACGCGCCACCAATAACCTGTCGGCGACGGCGGGCAAGGACTTGGTCAGCAGCGGTCTGATTCAGGCGGGTAATCGCCTGGATGTGCTGGCGGGTAATGACGTTGTCAACAAGTCGGGCGGCATTCTTGCGGGGCGGGATGTAAGCGTGACGGCGACCAGAGGTGATGTGCTCAACGAGCGGACCGTCACCGCGATGGACAGCAACACCCGTTTTGGCAACAAGCACATCGACTACGCCGACAGCGCCGCGCGCATCGAAGCGGCCAACGACCTCACCGTGAAGGCCGGTCAAGACATCAACGTTATTGGCGGTGTGCTGCAAAGCGGCCGTGACATGAATCTGAATGCCGGACGAGACCTCAACGTGTCCTCGGCGCAGGTCACCAATAGTGTGTTCCGCGACAGCAAGCACAACAGCAGCGACATCACTCAGTTGGGGGCCAGCGTCAGCGCTGGCCGTGATCTGACGGCCCAGGCGGGCCGCGATATCAGCGTGATCGCCAGCCAGATCGATGCCAAGCGCGACATCGCCATGACGGCGGTCGACAACCTGACCATCAGCTCGGCAGCGGATGAAGAGCACTCCCTGTCCAAGAGCAAAAAACTCACGGTTCAGGAAGATCACGTCAGCCAGGTCATGTCGGGTGTCACGGCGGGCGGCAACGTGAAGTTGGATGCCGGTAAGGATCTCGCGGTTATCTCCAGCCGCATTACCGCAGGCGATGAGGCTTACCTGGTGGCGGGTGACAACCTCGATATTCTTGCGGCGCAAGACAGCGACTACTCGCTGTATGACATGAAGAAAAAGGGCTCCTTCGGCGCGAAGAAAACCAAACGCGATGAAGTTACCGATGTGAAAAACATCGGCAGTGAAATCACCACAGGCGGCAACTTGACGCTGATCAGCGAGGGCGATCAGCGGTATCAGGTGGCGAAGCTGGAGAGTGGCAAGGACATCACGCTGGACAGTGGTGGGGCGATTGTTTTTGAAGGGGTGAAGGACCTTCATCAGGAGAGCCATGAGAAGAGCAGCAGCGATCTCGCCTGGACCAGTGCCAAAGGTAAGGGCAATACCGACGAGACTTTGCGTCAAAGCCAACTGGTGGCTCAAGGCAATTTGGTAATCAAGGCAGTCAATGGCCTGAAGATCGATGTTAAACAGATCGACCAGAAGACGGTCAGCCAGACCATTGATGCAATGGTGCAGGCAGATCCGCAACTGGCGTGGCTGAAAGACGCCGAGATGCGTGGGGATGTGGATTGGCGGCTGATCAAGGAAACTCACGAGTCGTTCAAATACAGCAGTTCGAGCCTCGGTCAGGGCGCGATGTTGGCGATCATTATTATTGTCACTGTGCTGACGGCGGGGGCAGCCAGTACTGCGGTGGCTTCTGCTAGTACAGCGATGGGAGCCACCGCCGGCGGAACCATGGCAGCCGCTTCTGCAGCCACCGCCGCAACAGCCACTGCTGCTGCCACCTCGGCTACTGCGGCGGGGCTGGGCAATGTGATCGCGACTGGTGTGTTGACCTCCATGGCCAGCACCACGGCAGTCAGTGCAATCAACAACAAAGGTAACCTTGGGAATACCTTCAAGGATGTCATTTCGTCCGAGAACCTCAAAGGGTATGTGATCGCAGGTGCCTTGGCAGGTATTGCTTCGCAGTTTGGCTTTAACCCAACTGAATTGAGTTTTGATGTGGCCAGCGCTAAAGCCGTGGCGATTAAAGTCGCTGCTGACGCGGTGGCCAAGACGGCAATCATGGGCGGTAGCCTGACAAACAACTTGGTCGAAGCGACTTTGGGGGCCGGGATCAGTATTGCCGGAGCAATCGGGGCCAACAAAATTGGCGATGTAACCCTGTTTGAAAACGGCAAGTTGACGAAAGTCGCAATGCATGCCGCGTTGGGTGGCCTGATGGCTGAAGCCATGGGGGGGGACTTCCGTACGGGGGCTCTGGCTGCGGGGGCAAATGAAGCGATTGTGGACTTCCTGGCTGACAAGTTGTTGCCGGTAGGAGTCGACAGAAATAGCCTCGAGTATCAACAAGGGGTCAGTAAGTTGCTGGCGGCGTCTCAACTGATCGGCGTGTTGACGGCGGCCGTTACGGGGGGCGATGCGTCATCCGCTGCTGCAGTGACGGCAAACGCAACGCAGTACAACAACCTCGACCACCCTTCTGCTGAACGGCTACTCAAAGAGCTTCAGGGTTGTCGGGCCACTGAGGGCTGCACTGCGCAGAACATTCGCGAGATTGTTGCGAAATACGAAGATTTGTCCACCAAGCGTTCGATGGCTATCAATGCCTGTGATAGCAGAGCTTGTGTAGAGTCGATCCAGAAAAGTGCTGTGTCACTGGAAGCACCGGCGGCTAAGGATTTGATGGACTTCCTGCGACGTAATATTTCCTACGATATGGCCGGGCTCCTCACTGGGAATCCGGGGCTAATTGCCGTTCCATCGCAGGGTGTTGATGGTTGGGGAGCGCTGTTTACTTCGGATAAGCAAATGGCTTTCGCGAAGAACCTCAAGGAGGGCTGGCTGACGCCGAGCGAGTTGGCAGGGGTCGATCAGTGGGTGAAAGAGACCAGTTGGCTTGATCAGCAGGCTGGACGGCAGTTGTCCCTGGGTGAGCGGGCAACGTTGTTGACTGAGCTGAAGATCACCCTGGGTATGGCAATCCTGGGTAAAAGTCCGGTAGGTGCAGCTAGCAGTGGTGCAAAAGGCGTTGGAAGCGGAGCGAAGTTTGCCGACCAAGCCAAGCTTGATGACCACTTTGCACGTCATGGCAGTGACTTTGGCGCGAAAAATACGCTTGAGTACCAAGCACAAGCTGATAAATTCTTAACAGCCTCGAAGCCCGCGGGCGTACTTGAAAAAGCAAGACCTAATGGAGATATCGTACGTTACAACCCTGGCACCGATGAATTTGGCGTCGTATCCAGTGGGGGAAGTATTCGCACGTACTACAAGCCTGATCCTGCAGTGCATGGTAAGGGCTCAAATTTGGACTATTTCAATGCCCAATAGTAATCAAACATATATTTGTCCGGTATGCGGATATCCTGATCTTAATGAGCCGGCGTATGACAGTTTTGGCTGTGCCTCGTACAATATTTGCCCATGCTGCGGGACGGAGTTTGGGTATGATGACTCGACAGCCGCTCATTCCGATTTACGCAGAAAGTGGATTTCTGAGGGGATGCAGTGGTGGAGTAAGCATCAACTCAAACCTAATGATTGGGACCCGGTCAGGCAGCTAAAAAATAATTAAATGCTTTATTTGTTGGTGCAAAAGGCTCGACTAGCATCAATTCTGTTCCTCGCAACGCAAATGATCTCGTTGGAGGTCCGCTTGAAAACGCTACTCAGATTAGCGGCCGCTTTAAGCTAGATGGTGGCCAGGAAGATAAAAGGGGACGGATTTATTTGTTTGGCTCGTGCGGTGTGTCTAGTCCTGAAATAGGTGTAAACCTATTTCAGGACTAGACACACCGCGGTGCTAAGACCCGGCAGACCAGGAGGTCTCCCACGCACAACCTCCATGAAAATGAAGCACAGGCAAGTTGCCTGGCCGCATTGTGCCGGGCGTGGACTTAGCTCGCTAGGGCAACCCTATCGCCAAATTCGTTCAGCGACAGACCCACTCTAGGTACCGATCTCCACCGCCGCAATCAACCTGTAGGACGCAAAACCATCCCCTTGCCACGAGTGGTGATTTCCTACGACGTTTTCAGATCTCGAAATCCAGCGCCCATTCCTGCCCCGGAACTTTCCTCAAAAACGATGTCAATTTGATGGCGTGTCGCGACGCTCATTTGAACGGATCAACCAGTGCCAGGCTGTTTCCTGGCAAGCCAAGGAAGTGTGAGATGAAACTGATTCTTGCGATGTTGTTGATGTTCAGCGGTTACGCGTTTGCCGGTTGCGGCAGCATCAGTGACCCTGATCAACGGGCCTATTGCGAAGGTACGAACGGCGGTACCTGCGGGAGGATCAGCAATATGGATCTGCGTGCGTCCTGCGAATCGCAGAGGAGCGGCGGTAGTTGCGGCACCATCAACGATATGGATATGCGCGCTTATTGCGAAGCGAGAGCCCGGGGCGGCAGTTGCGGGACGATCAACAATATGGATATGCGCGCGGCATGCGATGCGGAGACGCACGGCGGTACTTGCGGGACCATCAATGACATGGACCAGCGCGCGCTGTGCGAGGCCAAAAAGGGCGGTAGCTGCGGAAGTATCAACAACATGGATTTGCGCAATCAGTGCGAAGCGATGAAGCGATGATTTGTGTGTGATTCGGATCAACCAGTGCCAGGCTGTTTCCCGGCAAGCCCAAGGAAGTGTTAGATGAAACTGATTCTTGCGATGTTGTTGATGTTCAGCGGTTACACGTACGCCAGTTGCTCCAGTATTCATGATTCTGATCAGCGCAACTATTGCCAGGCCATACAGGAAGGAAGTACCTGCTCGGCCGTCAGAGACAGCGATATGCGTGCAGCCTGCGAGGCTGAGAAGGGGAGTACTTGCGCCAGTATCCGTGACAGCGACCAGCGTGCTTATTGCGAGGCCAAGAAGGGCAGCACTTGTTCGAGCATCCGCGATTCGGATTTGCGCGCTACGTGCGAGGCTGAGAAAGGCAGTACTTGCGCCAGCATCCGTGACAGCGACCAGCGCGCGTTTTGTGAGGCGAAGAAGGGCAGCACCTGCGCGAGCACCCGTGATTCGGATCTGCGTAGCCAGTGCGAAGCCACGAAGCGTTGATTGATCGTCTTCTCCAGAACGTAGAAAGGGACACCAGACGGTGTCCCTTTCTTGTGGGCGCCTTGAAAAAAGGTGACAGATCTATTTGATAAACAGACCTGTCACCTTTTCTTCCATTATCGAGCTCAAGCGCATCAGGGCACTTGGCCGACGGAATACGCATGGGTGACCGTTACGACTTGAAACGCCCCACCAGCCCGTTCAGTTCATTCGAGAGGTGCGACAGCCGGCCTGAGTCTTCTTGCGCAGAGTTGGCCAGGCTTTCGACCAGTCGTGCCTCGTCGTAGATCTGCTGGATATGTCGATTGATCTCTTCGGCCACACTGTGCTGTTCTTCCGCCGCCGCCGATATCTGCAGGTTCTGATCCCGGATTTCATTGACCGACAACTGGATGCCTTCAAAGCTGTCACGTGCGTTCTCGATCGAGGACACACTGGCACGGGACAGGTCCAGGCAGCTTTCCATCTTCTGCGAAACTTCCTGGGTCTTGCTGCCGAGCGTGTTGAGCAACTGGTCGATTTCCCCGGTGGAGTCAGACGTGCGCTTGGCCAGGGCCCGGACCTCATCCGCGACCACGGCAAAACCCCGGCCCTGGTCACCCGCCCTGGCAGCCTCGATCGCCGCGTTCAACGCCAGCAGATTGGTCTGCTCGGCGATGGCGCGGATGGTACCCAGAATCTGGTTGATGCTGCGGCTGCCTTCTTCCAGCTCGACCATGGCCTGGGAAGACTCGGTCAAGCGACGACCCAGACGGTTGACGTTCTGGGTGGTCAATTCGATTTGCTGTTTGCCTTCGGCCACACGGTGGTGTCCGTTCTCGGCGGAGTCGGCTGCGGTGCTGCACGACCGGGCCACTTCGTTGGCGGTAGCGACCATCTCGTTGAATGCCGTGGACACCAACTCCACCGCTTCACGCTGACGACCGGCCGCCTGGTTCATGTTGTTGGCCACCTCGCTGTTGACGCGCGAGGCATCCTGCAGGTTGGTCGATGCTGCGCCGATGCGTTGTATCAACTGGCGTATCGCGGCGAGAAACTTGTTGAACCAGCCGGCCAGCTCTGCGGTTTCGTCCTTGCCCTGCACCTCGAGATCGCGGCGCAGATCGCCTTCGCCCTCGGCAATTGATTGCAACCCGGTGCTGACCTGGCCGATAGGCTTGACGATCACCCTGGCGAACGCCGCAGCGAGCAGCGCAAAGAACAGCACCAGCACGACCACGATAACCGCCGTCAGGTAGGTCATGCGAGTGGCCGCGGCCATGACTTCGTTGTACTCGATCAAACCGACGTAGCGCCAACCAAGGCCCGGCGATGTCCAGATATTGGCCATGTACCTGACCCCGTTGATTTGCACCTCGGTGGAACCCTGCGCGGTGGCAGCCAGTTTGGCGTAGGGCTCGCCCAGGTCCTTGAGCTGCTTGAAGCTGTGCCCGGCGTCGCGCGGGTCGACCAGCACGGTGCCGTCCTCGATCAGCATCACGTAGCCGCTTTCGCCGAGCTTGATGCTTTTGACCAGTTCGGTGAGGTTTTTCAGCGAAACGCTCACGACTAATACACCCTTGGCGTTGCCAGTGTCATCGAGCAATGCCCTGGCGCTGCCGACCAGCGCCACAGCGTCCTTGTCATAGTAGTAAGCGGGGGTTCGTACCGTTTTGCCGGGGTTGGCCATGGCGGCTTTGTACCAGGGGCGCGAACGCGGGTCGTAGTTCGACAACTGCGGGTCGTCCGGCCATTTGGCGTAGCTGCCATCTTCCAGACCGATGGAAAGGATGGCGGCGGCCGGGTGCATCGCGCCATAACGGGCGAACGCATCAATGACATGCCGGGCGGTCGCTGGCAGTGGCTGGCTGGCGGCATCGGCGGCCTGATAGTGTTTTAGGCCTGCGACTGATGTGTATACAGGGTCAGTGGCCATTTGATCGACATTTTGCTGTGTACCGTCGAAAAACTGCCGCATATTGCCGTCAATCTGGCGTATTTCACGGGTGCTGCCATCGAGAAACTGATCAACCGCCTGAGTCCGTATATTCAGCACCGATATCACCGCCACCAGGCTCACCGGAATGAAGGCGACCAATACAAAGGCAAGGACGAGCTTGTTTTTTATTTTCATTATGACGATCACCATCCGAGGAAGTGCGGTGCAAATAGCCGGATCACACGGATGAGTGGCGATTTGCTGTTTAGTCTTTTTCGGCTGGTTTGGTGGAATCTTTACGGTTTGTTCGTGCACAAAAAAAGTAAAAAATGTTCTCAATCTGAGCGCTAGGCAAGAGGCTTCTATTTTCGTGCTTCAGCTTTGGTGAGCTGATTTCTGGATCAGCTCACCAAGATGCTGGTCGGGCAGACGCTTACGGCGCATCAAACCCACGCTGCTCAATCACCCGAAACACATCGCTCACATCCTGAACCATGATCCGCGCGATATTGGTGACGGTGTTGATGTCGTGTTCGGCGTAGTCGGGGAGGCTGGTGCAGGCCATGAGGTTCAGGTATTTGAGGACAGCGTTTAGGCGTTCGCTGAGGCAGTTGTGGAGTTCGTGCAGTGGGACGTCGGCGTCGATGAGGAGGACGGGGTGGTCGGTGGCGAAATGGGACATGGGGGTGTAGTGGCGGAGCGGGTTTTGAGTCGTCATGGTGTTAATCCTAATAAAAGTAGAATTGCCACCGTTCTGCTGCGAAACAAAATGGGTGGCAGCTATGCGCGGGTTCGCAGACCGGAGGATTAACACCAAGACCCGGCAGACCCGAAGGTCTCCCACGCACAACCGCCATAAAACGATACGCAGCCGGGAGTCGGCCGTGCCTGACGGAACAAGGTGTCAATCTTAAGGGCTGCGAAACCCTATCGCCAACCGATGTCAGCGACAGACCTACTCTAGGCAGTGATTTTGATAGTCGCAACCGGGGTGTAGGACGCACGGATGGCCATTTCGGCGAGGGGCGCTTCTCCGTTCTGTGGCGCAAACGCAGTAAAACCAGGTGTTGCGGTGTGTCTGAGGAAACGGGCTAGCCGGGCTGGGGCCGCTTCTCAGTCCAGCGGGAGCAAGCTCCCTCGCCACAACGGGCAGATTCCTACATATTTTGCAGACTTCAAAATCCTGGCCGCGACGTTACGGCATTTAACCCGAGGAGAATCCCATGAGTCAGACACTGGAACGCGCCATTGCCATCGCCGCCGCGGCGCATGAGGGGCAGGTGGACAAGGGCGGGGCGCCTTACATCCTGCATCCGCTGAAGGTCATGCTGCGGGTGAACACGCTGGAAGAGCGCATCGTCGCGGTGCTGCATGACGTGGTCGAGGACTGCGGCATCAGCGTCGACGATCTGCGCGAGGAAGGCTTCAGCGAAGCAGTGCTGACGGCGATTGCGTCGGTGACCAAGGTGCCGGGCGAGTCCTACGAGGCGTTCGTCGAGCGCGCGGCGCAGAACCCGATCGGGCGGGTGGTGAAGCTGGCGGATCTGGAAGAGAACAGCGACTTGTCGCGGATTGCGCAGCCGTCCTGGGAGGATCTGGAGCGCGTTGAGAAGTATCGGCGGGCGATGGGGGTGTTGCGTTCGTAGCCCATCAATCCGTGCACTGTTTGTTACTCGAGTACCTGTGAAAACAATTCTGTGTTTGTTGATGTCGCCGGGGTTGGCGCCGGGTTACGGAAGAGTGCCGATCCCAATGTGTGGAGCCGTCACAAAAGTCCACGATTTTTCCATTCAACGGTTTTTGAAATCGTGGTCTGTCCCAGTGTTCACTCTATTTAACGAGCCTGAGGCAAGTCAAACCTGTCTTGTAGTGCAGCTGTTGAATGGGTTCGACGCTCTCCTGAGTCCCGATTTTTTTGACTACGTTAATTCCGCAGTGATTTTGGTCGTAGTTGAAGATGGGCAGGATGCCTGGCTTGGACTCACTCCAGGAACCCGACTTCACGGTGTAAATAGCCCCTGCTTGAGGTGTGAAGGAAAAAGGTATCCGACATATAGTCCCTGCGACGACATGCTCGTACGTCAATACCAGCTCTTTGCCCACTGCAACCTGTGATTCGATAAAGTCATCGGCCAGGTAGTTCAGTGACGTGGCCCCCCCGTAGCAACCCTTTTCATTGAAGGTCACGGCGTCCAGGCTGGTACCACGTGTGTATTTAAGGCGAACCGTCGCCGAGGGTTCATCCGGTTGGGGAAAGACGTACGGCTTGCCCTGAAAAAATGAAGTGCAACCACTGAGCATCACTGCTCCAGCCAGTAGCGCGTGCAGACCTAACTTGTTATTCCCGTACATCAACCGATTCCTTGATTCCTGCGACTGCACTGAGAAAACCTCAGAGGCCGAACGTTTTTGAATGATGGCTTTATGATACTGGATATTGTGAAGGTCCAGTCAGCAGGGCAAAAAACGGACAGCGTTTGAACAGAACAAAAAGCCCGCATCAGTGTGCGGGCTTTTGTATTTGAAAGGTGCGCTATCCCTTACGCAGTGCTTGCCAGTCTCCCACCCGCCAACCGACGCTTATACGCACTGTCCCGACTCGCCAGCCACCAGTACAACGGTGAAGTCACCAACAACCCCACCACCCAGGACAAATCCGCCCCATTGATGTGCGCCGAGATCGGCCCGACATACAACGGCGTGTTCATAAACGGAATCTGCACCGCGATACCAATCGCATACGCCAACAACGCCTGCGGGTTGTACCGGCCATAAATCCCGCCATCGACCTGGAAGATCGAATCAATGTCGTACTGACCTTTGTGAATGGCGTAGAAGTCGATCAGGTTGATCGCGGTCCAGGGCACCAGCACCACGAGCAACACCAACACCATGTCGACGAAGTGGCCGATGAAGTCGGCTGAGGCGCCGACGGCGGCGAAGCAGCAGGCGGCGAGGACGATGACCGAGAGGATGGCGCGGCTCTTGGCGGTGGGGATCCAGCGGTAGGCGAAGGTTTGTACCAGGGTGATCAGCGACAGCACGAGCATCAAGGGGCCGATGGAGCCGGTTGCGAGTTTGACCGCGTCCATGGTGTCCATGCCGACGGGCGTGGCGAGTACCGCGACGGCGCCGAAGATGAACGACAGGCTGGAGCCGAGTGCCGAGCCGAGGTAGGTGGTCCAGAACGTTGCGGCGACGGGCACGTCTTCCGGCAGATAGCGCGAGTAGTCGGACACGTAGGGGGCGAAGGCGATTTGCCAGAGCGCGGCCAACGATACGGTGGCCAGCACGCCTGCGATGTTGAAGCTGCCGCGGGTGAGGAAGTCGGCGGTCTGCACGTGGGTGAGGATGTAGCCGAAGCCCAGCACGATGCCGATGCCCAGCACCCAGGTGCCGATGCGGTTGAGCACGTGGATGAAGCGGTAGCCGATGATGCCGATGATGCCCGAACCGAGCGCGCCGATGACGATGCCCACCGGCACCGGCACGCTGTCGGCTGCGGTGACCATGGTGAACTCCAAGGCAAGGATGAGTACGTGGACGTACTTCGGTGAGCGCCGCGCGAGCGACGCTTTTCTTGTTGGAGCGATGATGTGCAATGCGTCGGGATAGATAAATTAGTAAGTTTGTTGCTTCAAACCTTAAAAAATATATGCCCGGGGTTTGGGTGTGTCGGGTATGTTCAGCCTTGATCGCGGGTCGCCTTGGATCCTCTGTAGGAGCTGCCGAAGGCTGCGATCTTTTGATTTTGATGTGTTGTGTCTGGAGGTCCCCATGGCCGCTTACAACCTGCGACAGCTCAAGTATTTCGTCACCACCGCAGACTGCGGCAGTGTGGCGGAGGCTTCGCGCAAGCTTTATATCGCGCAGCCCTCAGTGTCGACGGCGATCAAGCACCTTGAAGAAAGTTTTGGCGTGCAGCTGTTTATCCGGCATCACGCCCAGGGTGTTTCGCTGACGCCGAGCGGGTCGCGGTTTTATCGCAAGGCGCTGGAGCTGCTGCGGGTCGCACATGAGTTTGAGCAGAACGCGCTGGCGGACAACGACGTGGTGGCGGGGCAGATCGATATTGGCTGTTTTGAAACGGTGGCGCCGTTGTACCTGCCGCGTTTGATCGCCGGTTTCAAGGATCGCTGGCCGGGGGTGGAGATTCGGATTCGCGATGGCGAGCAGCAGGAGTTGGTGCAGGCTCTGACCGCCGGCAGCATCGACCTGGCGATGCTGTTCGAACACGATTTGGACAGCACGATTGAGACAGTACCGCTGATGCCGCCGCAGCAGCCCTACGCCTTGTTGCCGGCGGATCACCGCTTCGCGCAACAGGCGAAAGTGTCGCTGAATGACCTGGTGCTGGAGCCGATGATATTGCTGGATGTGGTGCCGAGCCGGACCTACTTCGTGAGCATTTTTGAAGAGCGCGGGCTGACGCCGCACATCGTGTTCAGCTCGCCTTCGATCGAGATGGTGCGGGGTATGGTCGGGCGTGGTTTTGGCTTTTCGATTTTGGTCACCAAGCCGTTTTCCGAGTACACCTATGACGGGCAGAAAGTCGTGTGCATACCACTGGCCGAAACCGTGACCGGTTCGGGTTTGTCGGCGGCGTGGTTGAGAAGGTCGCAGCTGACCAAACCGGTGCAGCTGTTCGTTGATTACTGCCAGGAAGAACTGGCCCGACTGTATACCTGAGCGTCGGGCCAATCATCAGCGGATGATCGATAACAGCATCCGTTGCAGCATTTCGTCGCAGCCGTTCAATTGATCGAGGCTGACAAACTCGTCCGGCTTATGACCCTGATCCATGCTGCCCGGACCGCACACCACTGTCGCAATACCCGCCGCGTCAAACAGACCGCCCTCGGTGCCGAAGGCCACCGTACCGAACTCCCGAGAACCGGAAAATGCCGCGATCAGCTCAGCGGCTTCGCTGTACGCATCGGTCGCCAAGCCGGGATAGGCCGATAACTCACTGAAGCGGATTTCACTCTGGTCACTCACGGCACGCATGCGCGGCAACACTTGCTGCTCGGCGTAGGTCTGCAGTTCCTGCGCAACCTCGCTTGGATCGTGTGAGGGCAGGGCGCGGATTTCAAAGTCGAAGCGGCAATCGGCGGGGACGATGTTCAAGGCCTTGCCACCGGAAATTACGCCGGTTTGCACGGTGCTGAACGGCGGATCGAATCGGGCGTCGTGATGCTCCGGTGCCTTGAGCCTGTGGCCAATCCGCCCGAGTTCACCGATCAGTTCGGCGGCGTATTCAATCGCATTGACCCCGAGTGGGGCATACGCCGAATGGCAGGCTTCACCGTGAATGTCGCAACGCATCGCCAGTTTGCCCTTGTGGCCGAGCACCGGTTTGAGTTCAGTAGGCTCGCCAATGATGCAGAGCATCGGTTTGACCGGGCGCTGTGCGAGCACTTTCAGCAGCGAGCGGACCCCGAGACAGCCGACTTCCTCATCGTAGGACAGCGCGATGTGCACCGGCAGTCGCAGCGAGGCCTTTACCAGTGACGGCACCAGGGCGAGTACGCAGGCGATGTAGCCTTTCATGTCCGCGGTACCGCGGCCGTACAGTTTGCCGTCGCGCTCGGTGAGCTGGAACGGCGTAACCGTCCACGGCTGGCCGTCGACGGGGACCACATCGGTGTGCCCCGACAACACGATGCCCGGCTGATCCGCCGGGCCGATGGTGGCGAACAGATTGGCCTTGCTGCGCTCGTCGTTGTAGATCAGTTCGCAAGGCACATCGAAGCTGGCGAGGTAGTCACGAACGAACTCGATGAGCTGCAGGTTTGATTCGCGGCTGGTGGTGTCGAACGCCACCAAGGCTTCAAGCAAATCGCGGCTGCTGCTCATCGGTCGTCTCCGGCGACACCGTAGCCAGGGGACTTGTCGGGGACGAGGGCGCGGTCGATGTAGTCCTTGACCTGTGGGCGATAGGCGTCCCACAGCTTTTGCAATTGCGTGATCGGATCGTGATCAGCCCAATCGACCCGCAGGTTGATGATCGGCCAGGTCAGTTCGCCGACCACCACCATCGCTGCCGAATGCACCGGCCCGGCTTCACCACCCGCCGCGATGGCGGCGTTCATTGCAGCGAGCAAGCGGTCGGCCAGTTGACCCTCGCCATGTTCGTAAGCCTCGACCATGGCCTCGATCACGGCTCGGTCTGCGAGCATGTTGCCGGCGGCCACGCATTGCTCGCCCGACATGGCATTGTGGTTGCCCAGGGTTTCTGAACCGCTGAAATGCGCGGTGCGACCGAGGTGGTCAATCGCTGTGATTTGTCGGTATTGGCTGTAGCCGTTGCGGGTCAACACCTGATCCAGCGCCTCGGCGGGTGCGAGGCCTTGTTCCATGAGGGCGAGGGTTTCCGGGCCGAGGGACGGCAGGGTGATGTTTTGTGTGGAGACCGCGCCGACACCGGGCAATAGCCAGGGGCAGCGGGCGCCGACGGCGATGCTTGAGGAACTGATGGCGATGCCGAACTGACCGGTTTCGGGGCAACGGGCGGCGATGGAGAAGGTCATGGTTTTGCTCCTTGGTTAGCCTTGGCAAAGTTGTTGTCTGTGCGGCCGCCTTCGCGAGCAAGCTTCGCTCCTACAGTTGATCGCTGTTTGACCCTGATCATCCGTAGGAGCGAAGCTTGCTCGCGAAGGCCGCGACTCGGTCTACCTGCTTACTCAGGAATCACCGCAATCACATCAATCTCCATCAACCACTGCGGCTGCCCCAGTGCCGACACCACCAACCCGGTCGAAATCGGAAACACCCCTTTGAGCCACTTGCCCACTTCCTGATAAACCGGCTCGCGGTAACGCGGGTCGATCAGGTAGGTGGTGGTTTTGACGATGTGGCTGAGGTCGCTGCCAGCTTCTTCCAGCAACTGTTTGACGTTGCGCATGGCTTGCTCGGTTTGCGCACGCGGGTCACCGAGGCCTACCAGGTTGCCTTCGAAATCGGTGCCGACCTGGCCGCGAACATAAACGGTGTTGCCGGCCCGTACGGCCTGGCACAGGTCATTGTCCAGGCTCTGGTTCGGGTAGGTTTCCTTGGTGTTGAACATGCGAATACGGGTATGGGGTGGCGTGGACATCTGAGGCTCCTGAAGAAATATTCGTTAAGCGCTGACGGTGGTTTTATGCGCGACGGGGGCGGTTTCAGCTTCGCGTTGCAGGGCATCGCGGTAGTTGAGGTATGAGCGCTGAATGGCGATGTGATCAGCCACGTACTTGGCGTCATGCCAAACACCCCAGATGAACGAAGAGCCGCGACGCGACTGCCACGGCAGGCCGAGGAAATACACCCCAGGCTCGCTCGACACCCCGCGTTGATGCTGCGGCTTGCCGTTGTCGTCGAAAGCGTCGACCTTCAGCCAGCTGTAATCCGTGGCAAAACCGGTGGCCCAGATGATCGACGTCACGCCAGCCTTGGCCAGGTCGAGCTCAAGAATTGGGTGGGTCACGCAGTCCGGATCCGGGAAGGTATGCCGCGCCTCAGGTTCTTCCGGCAGGTCCAGGCCATTGCGCTCGATGTAGGCGTCGGCGGCATTGAGCAGCGCCAGATAGTTCTCATCGCCGCGCGCCAGGTTATCGGCAAGGTTGGGCTGGAACGTCGCCACGCTGCCATTGAACGATTGGGTCAGACCCACCAGCGTCATCCCGCGATGGGCCAGCCCGCGGAAGTCCACCGTACGGCCGCCATGGGCACCGCTCACCGCGATGGTCACGTGTTCCCGACCGGGTTTCATCGCAGCCTGATCCCACTCGCCGAGCACGCCCAACCACCAGCAGAAATCACGGTTGCGATAGGCGCGAGGAGGGCGATCGTGGGCACCCACCGAGAGGTAAACCTGCTTTCCGGCACTCTGTAATTCATCGGCGATCTGCACCCCGGACGAACCGGCGCCCACCACCAGCACAGCGCCCTCTGGCAGTTGCTGCGGGTTGCGGTATTCGGCGGAGTGGATCTGGGTGAATGGCTGATCTTTCGGCGCGATCGGCGGAATAACCGGACGCTGGAAAGGCCCGGTGGCGGCCACCACACGATTGGCCTCGATCACGCCTTCGGAGGTTTCAATGGTGAAGCCTGGACGACCGACATTGCGTTCGACTTTCTTCACGTCCACGCCGGTGCGGATGGGGGCGTTGAACTTCTTTGCGTAGGCCTCGAAATAGTCGGCCACCCGCTCTTTCGGGGCAAAGCCGTCGGGGCTGAGATCGTCGAACTCAAGGCCCGGAAACCGATCGTGCCAGGCCGGGCCGTTGGCCACCAGCGAATCCCAACGACCGCTGCGCCAGCGCTCGGCGATACGGTTACGCTCCAGTACCAGGTGAGGCACACCGAGTTTGCTCAGGTGTTCACTCATGGCCACGCCAGCCTGACCGGCGCCCACAATCAGCGTATCTATTTTTGTTTTTTCAGTGGTCATCTCTATACCCATCGAAGTTGGAATCAGGTCGGTTGTGGCCTGCCATTTCTTGGGTCAAGACTAGGGATCACCCCTGGATCGGTAAAATATTATAAAGCTGGCATTTGAATACAAATTACCGATGTAGCGCCTGCAAAGATCGCAGCCTGCGAGATTTTGGCGGTGTTGGAGGCGGCATGGAAGTCCGTCCTGCGGCGTTAGTATTTTTCCATTTACCCATCATTCCCTTTGAAAATAATCAGTCTAAAAACCCCGACCCAGGCTTCGAATGGTTTGCTATTCTGAGGTTGTAGGTGAAGACGCAGACTGATGCGCAAAGGGATAGCGAGGAGGCGTGGGGCGCGCTCCCAAGGGTACACGGTTAGAAAGATCTCCGCGCTGAGATCCAGCCCTTATGCCGTGTGAGGCAGAACAGCCTAAAGCTAAAAATCCTGTTCTGTGAGAGGCCCGATAAACCTTGTAAGCCAGAGACCAGCGCTGGCCACCTACATCGATTTCCAAAGCCCGCCTTGTGCGGGCTTTTTCGTGTTCGCTGTAGCAGCTGTCGAGCTTGCGAGGCTGCGTTCGGCTGCGCAGCAGTCGTGAATCCGGCTGACG
>NZ_AKJT01000052.1 GCF_000282195.1 Pseudomonas sp. GM18 | reverse complement strand
ACGGCTTCGCCGCCGAACGCAGCCTCGCAGGCTCGGCAGCTGCTACACGCTTGAAAAATATTTCTCCAACCCCCTGCAAAAATCCTCAACCCCAGCCGATATAGCGAATAGGCGCACACAAACCAATGACAACAGTGGCGCCAAGCTGAAAGGCGCGCGCCATCGCCCGCCCGCCAGTGATCACCGCAAGGATGCTCGCCGCTTCAATTACCGAGATCATCCTTATGTCACTGCGTAATCTGAACATCGCGCCTCGAGCTTTCCTCGGTTTCGCCTTCATCGCCTTGCTGGTCATCGTGCTGGGTGTGTTTGCCGTGAACCGCATGTCGGTCATCCGCCAGGCTTCTATTGATATGGAAGCCACGCAGTTACCCAGCATCGGGTTTCTGGGCAACGTGACGGAAAACGTTTTGCGGCTGCGGATTCTCTCGTTCCGCGTGCTGGTTAACCGTGATCCGGCGGCGTTGCAGGAAGCCCAGACACGCGTCGGCGCGCTCGTCGACAAGGTGCGCAGCGCCCAAGCCAGTTATGCCGCCTTGCCGGCCGGCCCTGAAGAAGCCGCACTGTACAAAACCTTCTCGGCAACCCTCGACAACTACATGCAGGCCCAGAGCCAGATGCTGGAGCTGTCGCAGCAGAACAAACTGGATGAGATGCGCACCCTGATCAACACGCGGATCAAGGAAGGCACCGATCAGATGGGCGAGCAACTGAACAAACTGGTGGCGATCAACGCAGCCGATGCCAAAGCCGCGTCGGCGAAAGCGGGCGAGCACTACAGCGAAGCCTTTACCGGCATCGTCGTGGTCGCGGTGATGGCTGCCCTGATGACCGTGCTGCTGGCCTGGCTGCTGACCCGCAGCATCCTCACGCCGCTGAACCGCGCGGTGCTGGCGGCTGAAACCATTGCCGGCGGCAACCTGAGCAAGGTCATCGAAGTCGACGGCAACGATGAACCGGCGCGTTTGCTCGGTGCCTTGGCCACCATGCAGACGAACCTGCGCAAGACCATCGAACAGATCGCCGGCTCCGCGACGCAACTGGGCGCCGCCGCCGAAGAACTCAGCACCGTGACGCAAGAAGCATCCCGTGGCCTGCAACAGCAAAACAACGAGATCGAACAGGCGGCCACCGCCGTCAACGAAATGACCGCCGCCGTGGAAGAAGTGGCGCGCAACGCGGTATCGACGTCCGAAGCCTCGAATCAGTCGACCGTGGCCGCCCGTGAAGGTCGTGACCGGGTGGTGGAAACCGTCGACGCGATCCAGACCATGACCCACGACGTGCAAAACACCGCGTTGATGATCGAGGGGCTGGCCACTCAGGGCCGCGACATCGGCAAAGTGCTGGACGTAATCCGCGCCATTGCCGAACAGACCAACCTGCTGGCCCTCAACGCCGCCATCGAAGCGGCCCGTGCCGGGGAGGCCGGGCGGGGCTTTGCGGTGGTGGCGGACGAGGTCCGGGCGCTGGCCCATCGCACCGCGCAATCGACCCAGGAAATCGAGAAAATGGTGGCCGGCATTCAGAACGGCACCGGTGAAGCGGTTTCGTCGATGCAACAAAGCAATCAACGCACCCAAAGCACCCTGGAAATGGCCCGTGCAGCGGGTGTCGCCCTGGAACAGATCACTTCATCGATTCAGCTGATCAACGAACGCAACCTGGTGATCGCCAGCGCCTCGGAAGAACAGGCTCAGGTGTCCCGTGAAGTCGACCGCAACCTGGTAAACATCCGCGACCTGGCCACCCAGTCGGCCGCCGGTGCCAACCAGACCAGCGCCGCCACTCATGAACTGTCACGACTGGCGGTAGATTTGAACGCAATGGTGGCGCGTTTCGTGATTTGAGATAGGGTTGAAACTGGAACTCGCGCGTTAGGAGAAGTACATGCGCTATTCAGCCTTGACCCAACGAATCGACGGTGATGGAGCGGCAGCCTGGAAGATTCACGATCGAGCGCTGGAATTGCGCGAGCAGGGCGTCGACGTGCTGTTGCTGTCGGTCGGTGACCCGGATTTTGACACGCCGCTGCCGATCGTCCACGCGGCCATCGACAGCCTGCTGGCCGGCGACACCCATTATTCGGATGTACGCGGCAGCCGCACGCTGCGTAGCAGCATCGCCAGCCGTCATCAGCAGCGTAGCGGCCAGGAGGTGGACGCCGATCATGTGATTGTGCTGCCCGGCGCGCAGTGCGCGGTGTATTCGGTTGCCCAGTGCCTGCTCGACCCGGGTGACGAAGTGATCATCGCCGAACCGATGTACGTCACCTATGAGGGTGTGTTCGGCGCTTGCGGTGCGAACGTGGTGCCGGTGGCGGTGCGCCCGGAGAACGGCTTTCGGGTCGAGCCGGCGGATGTCGCGGCGCTGATCACCGCTAAAACCCGGGTCATTCTGCTCAACAGTCCGAACAATCCTTCTGGCGCCAGCCTGTCCTTGAGCATCTGGCAACAGCTGGCGGCGCTGTGTGTGCAGCATGACCTCTGGCTGATCAGCGATGAGGTCTACAGCGACCTGTTGTATGAGGGCGAGCACATCAGCCCGGCCAGCCTGCCGGGCATGGCCGAGCGCACCGCCACCCTTAACAGCTTGTCCAAATCCCATGCCATGACTGGCTGGCGGGTGGGCTGGATGATCGGCCCGAAACCACTGGCCGATCACGTGATGCATCTGTCGTTGTGCATGCTGTTCGGCATTCCGGATTTCGTCCAGAAAGCCGCGCAAGCGGCACTCGATGAGGACTTGCCGGAAGTGGCGTTGATGCGCGAGGAATATCGCCAACGTCGCGATCTGGTATGCGCGAGGTTGAGCGGTTGCCCCGGTATCCGGCCGATCAAACCCGATGGCGGGATGTTCGTGATGCTCGATGTGCGCCAGACCGGGCTCGGTGCCCAGGATTTCGCCGAGCGGCTGCTGGAAGGTTACGGCGTATCGGTACTGGCCGGCGAAGCCTTCGGGCCGAGTGCGGCGGGGCATATTCGTATCGGGTTGGTGGTGGATCAGGTGAAGCTGGCGGAGGCGTGTCGGCGGATTGCCTTGTGTGCGGTGGATTTGCTGCAGGAGCGGCGGGCCTGATCGAGCCTGATCGTTCCCACGCGGAGCGTGGGAACGAGCACCCTTAACCCTTCCATGCTCGCCCATTCACTAGATTCACCGGCCGCTCACCCGCCAACGCTGCCAACAGATTATCCACCGCACACTTGGCCATGGCCTCCCGTGTCTCATGGGTCGCCGAACCGATATGCGGCGTCGCCACCACATTGTTCAACTGCAACAGCGGCGAGTCATGGCGCAGCGGTTCGCGCTCGAACACATCCAGCCCGGCAGCGCGAATCCGGTTCTGCTGCAACGCCTGGATCAACGCCGCCTCGTCCACCACCTTGCCCCGTGAAATATTGATAAAGATGCTTTGTGGGCGCATCAAGGCGAACTCCCTGGTGCCGATCAGCTTTTCGGTTTCGGCGGTCAGCGGCAAGGTCAGGCAAATGAAATCGGCCTGCTGCAACAACTCCGGCAGGCTGCGGTATTGCGCATTGAAGCGTTGCTCCACCGCCGGTTTCGGCGAATGGCTGTGATACAGAACCGGCATGCCAAAACCGAAATGCCCACGCTGCGCCAGCGCTTCGCCAATCCGACCCATGCCAATGATGCCCAGCGTCTTGCCGTGCACATCGCTGCCGAAATGCGCCGGGCCGATGTTGCGGTTCCACTGGCCGGCGCGAACCATGGTCGCCAGTTCCACCACGCGCCGCGCGGTGGCCAGGATCAGCGCGAAACCGGTGTCGGCGGTGGTCTCGGTCAACACATCGGGGGTGTTGCTGAGCAGGATCCGCCGTTCGGTCAGGTAGTCGATGTCGTAGTTGTCGACGCCGACGGAGACGCTGGCAATCGCTTCCAGGTTCGGCGCAAGGTCCAGCAACCTGGCATCCAGTTTCAGACTGGCGCCAAGCAACCCTTGGGCGCGGGGCAGGGCCTGGCGCAGCTTGGCCAGGCCCTCGGCGTCGAGGCTGTCGATCAACGTCACCTCGGTCTGCTCATGCAAACGAGCCATCAGCAGCGGCGAGAGTTTCTTGTACAGCACCACCTGTTTTTTCATCGTCGTCATATCAACATCCATTCAGGAATGAGCCGCCATCGGCCGCGCCGTCGCAGCCTTGGCCACGACCCGGTCACTGGCGCCGGGCTTGAGGAAAATCGTCAGCACCACCGACACCAGCAACGCGCCGCTCATCAACAGATAAGACGCACCGGGCGATCCGGTGGAGCTGTTCAGGTAACCCACCAGATACGAGCCGCCAAACGAGCCGAGCGCGCCCATGCTGTTGATCAATGCCATGGCGCCACCAGCGACGTTGGCCGGAAGGATTTCCGGAACGATGGCGAAGAACGGCCCGTACGGGGCGTACATGCAGGCACCGGCAATCACCAGCAGGGTGTAGGACCGCCAGAAATGTTCCGCGCCCAGCGCATAGGAGCCGTAGAACGCGATCGAAGCGATCAGCAGCGGCGGCCAGACGAAGCGTTTGCGCTTTTGCAGTTTGTCCGAGCCCCAGGACACCAGCAGCATGCCGATCACTGCCGCCAGGTAGGGCAACGCCGACAGCCAGCCGGCTTCGATCATGTCCATTTGTGCGCCGGCCTTGAGGATCGACGGCAGCCACAGCACGAAACCGTAGACGCCGATGCTCCAGCAGAAGAACTGCAAGGCGAGGATGATTACTTTTGGCGAACGGAAGGCTTCGGCGTAGTTTTTCACCGCTTTAATACCGACCTGTTCGGCGGCCAGGGCGTTTTCCAG
Organism: Pseudomonas sp. GM18; assembly: GCF_000282195.1. Taxonomy (GTDB): domain Bacteria; phylum Pseudomonadota; class Gammaproteobacteria; order Pseudomonadales; family Pseudomonadaceae; genus Aquipseudomonas. The sequence goes on along the minus strand of NZ_AKJT01000052.1, from coordinate 17,048 downwards.
ATCCTGCTTTTCCTGGTCGTTGAGCCACTTGGCCTGAGCCGGACGGTCATCGGCCAGACGCCACCAGATAAACGCCCACAGCACCGCCGGCAAGCCTTCGATGATGAACATCCAGCGCCAGCTGAAATGCTGGATCAGGTAGCCCGAGACCACCGACATCCAGAGCATGGTCACCGGGTTGCCGAGGATCAGGAAGGTGTTGGCGCGTGAGCGTTCGGCACGGGTGAACCAATGGCACAGGTACACCAGCATCGCCGGCATCACCGCGGCTTCGACCACCCCGAGCATGAAACGAATGACGATCAGCCAGTAGGCGTTGGAGACGATCCCGGTCAAGGTCGCCAGGGCGCCCCAGAGAATCAGGCTGACGAAAATCAGTTTCTTCACGCTGTGCTTCTGGGCGTAGATCGCGCCCGGGATCTGGAAGAAGAAATAGCCGAGGAAGAACAGTGCGCCGAGCAGGGAAGACAACCCCGGGGTGATCATCAGGTCCTTGGCCATCCCGGAAGCGGCGGCGAACCCGTAGTTGGCGCGGTCCAGATACGCCAGGCTGTAGGTGATGAACACGATGGGCATGATGTACCACCAGCGGCGGGTGGCCAGTGTTGCGGTTTTCATAGCGATGCTCCTGAGCTTGTTGTTTTTGTCGCAGCAGGTAACGGTTGTGGTATCTCGTTCCCACGCTCTGCGTGGGCATGCCTCTAGGGACGCTCCGCGTCCTCTGTGACGCGGAGCGTCACGGGCTGCATTCCCACGCAGGAGCGTGGGAACGATCAGTGTCAGCGGTCTCAAATTCGGCGAGCATTTCGGCTCGGGTGGGCAACCCCTCCATATCCCCCCGGCTCTGCACCGCTCGGCTGCCGATCCAGTTGGCACGCTGCACGGCATGGGTAACGCTGCGGTTTTCCAGCAGGGCGCTGATCAGGCCGACGGCAAACCCGTCACCGGCACCGACCGTATCGACCACTGTTGCCACGGGTATGCCTGCAACGAAACCTTCATCCTGATGCGTGCGGTAATACGCGCCGTGCGGGCCAAGCTTGATCGCCACGGCTTCGGCGCCCTGGTCGAGGTAAAACGCCGCGATATCGGCGGGGTCGTCGAAACCGGTCAGTAACCGTCCTTCGCTCAACCCCGGCAGCACCCAATGGGCAAGGGCGGCGAGGCGGTTGATCTCGGTGATCATCTGCTGTTCGCCGCCCCACAGGCTCGGGCGCAGGTTGGGGTCGAAAGACACGCTGCGCCCGGCATCGCGCATGCGGGTCATCAATTCGAAAGACATTTCCCGAGTCGATGCCGACAGCGCCGGGGGAATCCCGGTGGCGTGCAAGTGCCGGGCCTCGAGCAACTGCGGCGCAATCGACTGCATCGACAAATGACTGGCCGCCGAGCCACGACGGAAATACTCGACCAGCGGATCGCTGCCGTCATCGGTGCGGGACTTGAGTTGAAAACCGGTGGGGTGCGCCGGGTCGATGTCGACGTGGCTGCAGTCCAGGCCTTCTTTCTCCAGCGTATCGATGACGAACCTGCCGAGCGAGTCAGCGCCCACCCGGCTCAGCCAGGCGACGTTGAATCCCAGTCGCGACAGGCCAATGGCGACGTTGCTGTCGGCCCCGGCAATGCGCTTGTGGAAGTGGCCGACATCGGCCAGTTCGCCGTTCTGCTCGGCAACGAACATCGCCATGGTTTCGCCGAACGACAGAATATCGATCTCAGACATGCGCAGGCTCCAGGCGGGATTGGCCGAGGCGGGCGAGGGTGGCGACGTGCTCGGTGGTCAGTTGCACCAGGTCATCGCCCTGCAGCGGATATTCCGCCGCGCGCATCACGTTCAGGGGCATGTACCGCAGCAATTGTTGCCACAGATGCAAGTCACTGACTGCCGGTGGCACCGCCACCAGTTTGCCGTCAGCCCGGCGCGCCACCGATTTGCAGTGCACGTAGCCGACGTGTCGACCGAGCAGCCGCGCGGCGCTGGTGGCGGATTGGTCCTGCCATTGCCAGTTGCCGATGTCGAAGGTCATTTTGATCGGCAGGTTGTGCTGCTCGACATCGGCGAAGAAGCGCTGGAATGGTTCGATACGGCCGCCGTGCAAGGTCTGGTCGTTTTCCACCAGCAATTGCACCGGGCTCTGTTGCAACGTAAGCGCCAGTGTCTGCAGATCGTTGTTGTCGGTGAAATAACCCAGGGAAACTTTCAGCCATTTAGCGCCGAATGCCTCGGCGCGCTTCAGGGTCGGGAGCATTTCCGGGTTGGGCGTCGAGTGCCCGGCCAGCCACAACTCCAGCGGTGAGGAATACACGCTTTCCAGACCCCGGGATTGCGTGGCGTTGGCCAATTGCTCAGGGTCTTCCAGGGTCAGCAGCTCTTCGCGCCATTCGATGTGCGTGGCACCGGCAGCGGCCAGTACCTCGACGAAACTGCCTTGGCCGCGTTGACGCACAAGCTCGGCGCCGTAGCTGGACAGGCTGATGGAAACGGGTGGTTTGTTCATTGTTATAACCTCTGAAACCGGTTTCATTTTTGTTCAAAAAAAATGTCTTGCTTGGGGGATACGTTGTTCTTCCGGCCGCGAAGAGGCCTGAACAGTCACCGAAAATGCCCAAGAGTCGACCCCCGAATGATCAACCGCGCCGGAAAATCCAGAGTCCGCACCGGCCCGTCATCCCCACGCAAACGCTTGAGCAAACACTCAAACGCACTCGCGCCAATGTCCTCGGTCGGCTGGGCGAGGGCGGTAATCCCGCTGCCCACCAGCGGATACCAATCCAGATCATCCAGAGCAATCAGCCCGACATCCTCGAACAGGTTGCACTTCAACTCACGCAACGCATGGGTACTGGCCAACGCCGCAATACCGTTGGCGCAGAACAGCGCTTTTGGCCCGGCGCCGGGAGTGTTCAGGAAGGTTTTGAGCTGCGAGGTCAATTCGCTGCCAGTCTCAACTACCACGCCCGTTAAAGCAGGGCGTTGCTGTATCAGCGCCTTGAAACTGCTGACCCGCTCGATCCGCGAACTGGTGCCGTCAAACGGCTCCGTCACCATCAGCACATCGCGATAACCGCGTTGTTCAAGGTGGGCCACGGCGATCTCGACGGCGGCGGGATTGTCCAGCCCCACCAGATCGCTATCGAACAGCTCGACCTTGCGATCCACCAGCACCATGGGCATTTCCCTCTGCAATTCACGCAACTCATCCACGTGATGGCCGAGGGTATTCACGATCAAGCCTTCGATGTTGTACGAGCGCAGCAACGCCAGGTGCTGACGCTCCTGCTCATCATCGCGACCGGTGTTGCACACCACCAGGCTGTAGCCGTGCCGACGGCAGGCGGTTTCCACGCCATGCATCACGGCAATCGAATAAGGGTTACGGATATCGGCTACCAACATGCCGATCAGGCGGGTGCGTCCGCGTTTCAGGCCGCGGGCCATCTGGTTCGGGCGGTAGCCCAGTTCGGCAATGGCCTGCTCGATGCGCAGGGCAATGGCATCGGAGAGCAGGGCGCGGTCATCGCCGATGAAGCGCGAGACGCTGGCTTTGGAGACGCCGGCGCGTTCGGCGACGTCGAGCATGGTGACGCGGCTGCGTTGGGCGGCGGAGAAGTCGTTCACGGCTGAGTCTTCTTATTCTATGAAACCGGTTTCAGGAAACACCAATTTCTTTGGTGCCGTCAAGTGAAGGTTCGTTCGGCAGCGGGGTGAAAAAACCTGTGTATCCGACAGACGGTCGCCAGACCTGTCAGATCTGACAGTAGGCAGAGTAGGAAATCGGACGTTTAATTCTCTTAACGAGTGGCTTCTTGCGTTAATCGATTCTCCTCTCGAAAGTTCGATGATGAGGTATGGAATACATGTCATTGCCCACCAATAAAAACACATCTTCCATTGGCGCCTTAACGTCAACAGGAGGTGGTGTTCTGGCAGAAGTCATCAAGGTGGATGGCGTCGACCCAGGTGATATAGACGGACATATTCCTCTTTCACAACTGCAGAACGGGACGACTGCCAGAGTCCCAAGATGGCCGAACTACTCAGTAAATCCAGACAATCCAGATCGTCTTAAGGTGTTTTTTGAACAGGATGGGGTTAAGACCACCATTCACGATCAGCCATACACGCCTATAAATTTGATTGAAATTTTAATTCCGCTAAGCGTTGCATTATTGAGCCAGGATGGTGTGGCATGGTTGTCGTACATAGTTAATGATTCGGACTCCAATCCTGACATTGCACCCCCAAGAAAGTTAACCATCGATCATACGCAGTTGCCTGTTCGAAAACTGCCTGAAGCGAAATTTCTCAATGCCACTCTCTGGGGATATTGGAATTGCCTGACTCGTCCCGTACTCAGCGGCGGGGGGTGGATACATATTTTGCCTCAGTTAATCGGCAGGCCGGGTGATCGATGCGTGCTGGAGTGGCGGGGATATCGCAGTTTGAATGGTGTTAATGAAGTTCAAGAAGCTTACGGTAGTTTTTCGAAAGATTTGAGCGCAGAGGATAACTCCAAGGGGTTCGATATGTTGATTCCTTTTCCGAAGCATATAAAGTCATTGGAAAAGAATGCCTCGGCAGTTGTGATATATCGTTTCTATAGAACTGGAAGGCTGGTCGCGGAGTCCGAGCCTGCACTGGTCAAGATTGATCGTGCTCTTCCCGGTGAATCGCTGCCCTGTTATTACGATGCTTGAATGTTTCTGGATGAAGTTGGGTTGATGGGGCTTGTCGATTAAACGCAAAGCTTGTTCGGTCGCAGTCGATGATCCGAAAGGTTTTTAGTTGTTTTGGCAGGTGTTCGTAAAAAGCAGTTTGTCTGTTTTTATCATGGAGCGTGTGAAATGACTATTGAAGAAAAAATTCCTGCTGGTGCAAGAACTGCAAATATTGGTGGAGGAATACTTTCTGAACCACCCGTGGTTAAAAATCTGGCCGTGAATGGTCGCATTAAAAAGCCTGATGATGACAGGGGGTATGTTGAAGTCGAACTTGATGGTTTGACGAATGAGGCGGGTGGCGGTAGTGCAACGCTCGAATTGGTCTTGCCCGATGGGACTACAAAACCACTGGATTCAAAAAATCTAGCAGGCGCCAACGTACCTTTAATGTTTCGCGTGAATAAAGTAGACATCCCTGAGCTGACTACGCCTGAAGCTCCAACTGAATATTCTGTTCAGTTCAAGGTTTTCGATGGCGATGGCAACGAAGACCACTCTACAGCGCCGACTCCGTTGCTAGCCAGGTATCGTGGGCCTTACGCTACGAAGACTCCTTCAAGTAGAGGGGTTGTTCCACCTGTTACCTATGTGAATGCGCCGGCCAGTGGAGTTCTTGATGGGGTTTGGTTCAACGCGAACCCGGCCGGTCTGCGTTGCAAGGTGGCTATCACTTATGCTTTTCGACATGCCGATGATACTCATGATTTTTATTTGAACTCGAGAGCTTTACCCTCGACATCGCAAACCCCTATTTTTACGGGGAAGCTGGATGCGAATGGCGAGTTTGTTGTTAGCGTCGCCGATTTACGCGCCTTGGGTAACACGACACTTTATCAGGTAAATCGTATTGTTGATGTCGCTGGGTACATGAGTGTCGACTCTACGCCCAAGAAAGATCTTGAGGTCCGTCAACCGCCCGCAGTGGTGTTTTTCCCTCTCACAGTTCCTGCTACGGGAGCGGACGGAAATACTACGTTGACGCTTAAGCATTTCAACCCCGTTCCAACGAACGTGAAGATCATCTTGCAGCAGCCAACCAATGGTGCTGTGGGCGCGATGATTGAAGTTAAACTTGAAAATGAAGTGGTCGGCAGCAAGGCATTGCTTACATCGGGTGGCCTGGAATTTGAATTGACATACGATGCCTATGCAGCCGCTTACGGTACAACAATAGGAGAGTTGGCCGCGAAACTGACTTACACCTACAAAAATGGAACGGCGCCAATCCAGGATTCAAACCAGATAACTACGGTATATATGAACGCCGAGTATCCGCCGATTGGTTTGCTGCCGCCGCCGGATCTAAAAAGTGAAAACCTGCCGCCGGTCGAGGTTACTGGCGACACTAAAACCCTAAATCATCTTGTACCGGGTGATTTTGGCAAACCAGTTACGTTCACCTTCAAAATGTGGGAAATGGATGTTGGTGATCCTCTCACCCGAACTGCAACAGTGGGTTTTTACTACAATAAAGAGTTTATGGGGGATGCGACAATCGAGCCGGCTGACACTGAGGTTTCTATCTCGGTAGATTTCGCAAAAGTTGCTGCTCATGGTACCGGTATCAAGCCGGCTTACTGCGATATCCGCTATCTGGATGTTGACGCTACCGTCGTACAAAAAATACCGACCGATGTTAACTTTGAAGCAAATGAAGTTAAGCTTCTTGAACATGTCGCAAGAACCTTCAATACTGATCGCGTCGTCAGCTGCCCAAGTTTTGATCTTGTCACGGGCGAGCGTCTATGGCGAGTGGCAGTGCCGCAAGGACAAAGCTCCTTGCCAGCGGGTCAATCAATAACTATTCATGCTGATGGCTATGAAGACATTGCGATGACCACTCCCATTGGTGTTCCGCACGCGGAGACAAAAACAGTTAGTGCTACGGCGCAAACCATCTTTGATGTGAACTTTACATATATCAAGACACTGCAAGGGCCTATCGTGCCTCCACCTGGCACACCTGATTATAACTACATGAAAGTATGGTATGAAACTACTATTGCGGGAACGGTCTACAAATCACCGGAAGTGCTCCACAGGGTTAACGTACGCAACACCAGCAGCCTGTTCTGCGATGGCACCGCATAGTCCATGACGAAATGACCGTACCTGGCTCACAAGGAGACTAAGTGAGTCAGGTTGCGGTTGTTCTTACGAGTCATGAGGGAATATCCGACTGTGAAAGAGACTTTTCCTACATATAGGGGTGGGATCGGTCTGTAGTCTCCCGGCGCTCAAATCGCGCTTCACCCGATATTGCCGACAACTCAATGTAAGAGTCCCCCATATGTCCAAGTCCTCTACGTGTTCAAAAAAAATCGTCAAAGGTTGCGCATTATCGGCGCTCTCATCGTTAATGTTTCTCGGCGCATCTGCGCATGGCGGTATCGTTCCTGTGGGCGGGACCCATACCATTGACAACTCCCTGCCCCCGGAGGATTGGACGCTGAACGCGGGTTCTACGCTCATCTCCAACGGCGCCCAGGCGCTGATCATCGACGCTGAAAGTGCAATATTCAATGCCACTGGTGGAGGCGCACAGCGCCTTAATGGCAGGCTCAATTCAACGTTCAATGTCACGAACGCGTCAATTGATCGTATTGGTGGAGGCTTTGCCATCATGCTGAGCGATAGCACAGCAAACCTGACGAACAGCACGGTGACCAGTGACGATATCGGCCTGCAACTCATCAGGAATAATGCAGGGCAAATTGGTTCTACCGCCACGTTGACGAACAACAGCTCTGTCACGGCGTTAAATGGTGGCGCTCTTTTGACCGGTTTCAGTCGACTGAACGTTTTGAATTCATCGATAGAAGCCACTGATGTAACCAGTTACGGCGTTCGATTGAGTCACGCCGATCTTAATGCGACTGGCAGTACCATTGTTGGAGGGCTGAACGGGTTGCAGGTCGGGCGAGAAATAGTTGATCTCGCCAGAACATCCACGGTGACGCTGGATGGTTCAACCCTCGAAGGAAAATCCGGTTCGGCCATTGTTGTGGGTTTTCAGGATCGTGCGGGAATCACGGCAAACATAGATGTACTCAACGGCTCCCGACTGATCGGAGCCAATGGCACGATGCTCGAAGTCAACGATGGTGCCGCGGTCAATTTCAAAGCGGATCGGAGCGACTTGGCGGGCAATATTATCGTTGAGTCCGGCAGCACAGCGAGGATCACATTGCAAAACGCCTCGACGCTGAATGGCAATTTACAGAACGTGACCCAAACCAGGCTTGATACACGCAGCACCTTGAACGGTAATGTACAAGCGGTCGCGGGAACGGCGGCCACGGTCAGCCTGGACAACGGCTCGGCCATTAACGGCAACATCGACAACGTCGTCAGCCTGTCGTTGAACAACTCAAGCATGCTGACTGGCAACGTCAACAGTGATACCAATGGCAGCGTACTGTTGGACAATGCCTCGGTGCTGACCGGTCAAATCAACAACTCCGCCAATCTGAATATCAATAACTCAGCGCAATGGGTAATGACTGGCGATAGCTCCGTGCAACGTCTGGCGTTGAATAACGGCGTGGTTCGCATGGGCACAAACGAGCAGTTCCAGCAACTGAATGTGGTCGACCTTTCCGGTAAAGGCACCTTTGTGATGGGCGCCGACCTGGGCAATGGCAACACTGATTTCCTAAACGTCACTGGCAACGCCAGCGGACAATATCAACTGAAAATCTCCGCCACCGGTACCACGCCGGTCTCTGCCGAGCGGGTGCAGGTCGGTAACATCGCATCCGGTGACGCGAGCTTCTCGTTGGGTAGTCGCGACACCGTGGACGCCGGCACATTTGTCTACAGGCTAACGAAGGAAGGTCAGGGCTTGTACCTGAATCCGGACAAAGAAACGGTCAGTACCTCAAGCAATACCGCTTTGGCGCTGGCCGGCAGCGCACGCAGTGTGTTGAATGCCGAAATGAACATGCTCAATTATCAGATAGGTGATCGCGGGCTCAGTGTCCGGCCCGAGGCTTCGATGCGGGCGGCCAGCGATAGCGACACCACAAAGCTGAGCAACAGCGTGTGGGTTCGCACTTACGGCAATCAATACAGCGTCGATAACGCCTATGGCGATGGCTATACGCAAAACCAGACCGGCATCACCGGCGGCGCCGATACGTTGGTGGATCTTGGCGGTCGCTCGTGGGTATTGGGCGGGTTCGTCGGGTCTAGCCATACCAAAATGGATCTCGAATACGGTTCCAGTGCGACTGTCGAGAGCGTGAACGCCGGTGTTTACGGCAGCACGTTCGATGTTGAAAGCGGCGTGTTCGTCAATGTCATGGCCAAGATCAACCAGTTCGACAACAAGGCCAAAGTCACTATGAGTGATGGCACTCGGGCCAAGGGTGATTACAAGGCCTTGGGCGCCAGCGGTTCGGTGGCGGTGGGCAAACATATTCGCCTCAAGGACAACTATTTCGTCGAACCCCAGGTGCGGGTTTCGACCGGCGTGACTCAAAGTGACAGTTATCGTTTGGACAATGGCCTTGAAGTTAAAGCCGACACCATGCGTTCTTTGCAGGGCAATGTGGGCGTCAGAGGCGGACGTGTGATCAGCCTCGAAAATGGCGGTCTGCTGGAGGCAAGTCTGTCGACGGGTGTTAACCACGAGTTTGTGAAAACCAACGAGGTCAAAATCAACGACGACAGTTTCGATGATGACCGCGCCAGTAGCTCAGTTGAGTACGGCGCAGGTGTGAAGTGGACACCGGCTCAACGCAACTGGCAGGTTTCCGGTCAGGTCGGTGGCAGTAAAGGCAACACTGTCAGTCAGGATTGGAGCGGTAGTTTGAGAGTGAGCTATTTCTTCTGATGAACGTTGCTTCAATGACATGACCTATAAAGATGCCCCAAAACTGTCGGGGCATTTTTTTTGCGGCCATCAGCCAAACAGACCCGCTGCGATATTGATTGAAAACCCGAGAATCGCCGTGTTGAACACAAACCCGATCAACGATTGCGCCAGCACGATCTTGCGCAATTCCCGCGTGGCCACGCCGACATCCGCCGTCTGCACCGCCACACCGATGGTGAACGAGAAGTACAGGAAGTCCCAATAATTGGGGGTTGTCAGCCCTTCGGCAAATCGCAGCGCAGGTTCCTTGCCTTCCCAGGTGTAATACAACCGGGCGTAATGCACGCTGAAGATCACCCCGATCAACAGCCACGAGCCGATCACGGTCAACCCGGTGAAGCCGTAGTGCAACAGCCGATGATAAGTGTCCAGATCCTTGCTGCCCACTAATTGGAGGGTGATGGCGGCGAGGCTGGCCAGTGCAGCCATGCTCACGGTGAACAGCACCAGCCCGGCATTTTCGTCCTCGACTTCGGCAATGCGTTTCACGTCGTCGGCTTTGGAGCGCATGGTCAGCCAGAGGATCAGGGCCAGATAAGTCCAGACCCCGGCATTCCAGCCGATGAGGATTTTGCCGAGGATCGAATCGGCTGGCGCCAGAATGCCCACCGCGATGCCGAATGCGGTCGCGGCGGACAGGCGAGGGTGGGTGCGGGCGAGGAGGGGCATGGAGGCTCACTTTGATGGTGCGTCCCAGCACCATAGCGCACGCGACGCTGCTTTTGTAGGAGCTGCCGCAGGCTGCGATCTTTAAAGATCAAGATCAAAAGATCGCAGCCTTCGGCAGCTCCTTGGGGTGGAATCAATGGTGTTGGTTGGATTTGCGCACCAGCTTCATCACCACCACAAAAAACACCGGCACAAACACCACCGCCAGCGTCGCCGTGATCATCCCGCCAATCACCCCGGTGCCGATGGCTTGCTGGCTCGCCGAACTGGCCCCGGTGGCAATCGCCAGCGGCACCACGCCGAGGATGAACGCCAGCGACGTCATGACAATCGGCCGCAGTCGCAGGCGCGCGGCCTGCAAGGTTGCGTCGACCAGATCGTGGCCTTCGTCATAAAGGCTCTTGGCGAATTCGATGATCAGGATTGCGTTCTTCGCCGACAGGCCGATGATGGTGATCAGCCCGACCTTGAAGAACACATCGTTGGGCATCCCGCGCAGCGTCACGGCCAGTACCGCACCGAGCACACCGAGCGGCACCACCAGCAACACCGACGTTGGAATCGACCAGCTCTCGTACAGCGCCGCCAGGCACAGGAACACGATCAGCAGCGACAGCCCGAGCAGAATCGGCGCCTGACTGCCAGACAAACGCTCCTGCAGCGACAACCCGGTCCACTCCTGCCCCAACCCGGCCGGGCCTTGCGCCACCAGCCGTTCGATTTCCGCCATCGCTTCACCGGTGCTGTGCCCGGGCGAAGGCTCGCCGGAAATGCTGATGGCCGGGTAGCCGTTGTATCGGGTCAACTGCGCCGGGCCCTGGGTCCAGTTGGCGCGGACGAAGGCCGACAGCGGCACCATTTTTCCAGCGTTGTTGCGCACGTGAATCTTCAGCAGATCGGCGACCTGGCTGCGTTGATCGCCTTCGGCCTGGACCACCACCCGTTGCATCCGCCCCTGGTTGGGGAAGTCGTTGATGTAGGCCGAACCTACGGCGGTGGACAGTACGTTGCCGATGTCGGCAAAGGAGATGCCCAAGGCGTTGGCTTGCTTGCGGTCCACGATCAGTTGCACCTGTGGCGCTTCGGCCAGGGCGCTTTCGCGGACGTTCATCAGGATCGGGCTTTTTTCGGCGGCAGCCAGCAACTGGCTGCGCGCTTGCATCAGGGTGGCATGGCCGAGGCCGCCGCGATCCTGAAGGCGGAACTCGAAACCGCTGGAAGTGCCGAGGCCATCGACTGGCGGCGGCAACACTGCGAAGGCCGCGGCGTCCTTGATCTGACTGAGGGCCGCGTTGGCCCGGTCGGCGATCGAACTTGCCGAATCGTCGCTGCCCCGATCCGACCAATCCTTGAGCGTAGTGAACGCCAGCGCCGCGTTCTGCCCGCTACCGGAAAAACTGAAACCGAGAATCACCGTGCTGTCGCCGACACCCGGTTCGGTGGCGTTGTGTGCTTCGATCTGCTCGACCACATTTATCGTGCGATTCTTGCTCGCACCGGGTGGCAGTTGAATATCGGTGATGGTGTAACCCTGGTCTTCAACCGGCAGGAACGAGGAGGGCAGGCGACTGAAACACAGCCCCAGCCCGATCAGCAATACGCCGTAGATCAGCAGATAACGGCCTGTACGTTTCAGCGCATAGGCGACCCAGCCTTGATAACGCTCGGTCATACGCTCGAATCCACGGTTGAACCAGCCGAAGAAGCCGCCCTTGGCGTGATGTTCGCCCTTGGCAATCGGCTTGAGCAGCGTTGCACACAACGCCGGGGTCAAGGTCAGGGCGAGGAACGCCGAGAACAGGATCGACGTGGCCATGGACAGCGAGAACTGTTGGTAAATCACCCCGACCGAGCCCTGCATGAATGCCATCGGAATGAACACCGCCACCAGCACCAGAGTGATGCCGATGATCGCGCCGGTGATCTGCTTCATCGCCTTGCGGGTCGCGTCCTTGGGCGACAGGCCCTCGGTGGCCATGATTCGCTCGACGTTCTCCACCACCACAATCGCGTCGTCCACCAGAATGCCGATGGCCAGCACCATGCCGAACATGGTCAACACGTTGATCGAGAAACCCAGCACGAGCATGGTCGCAAACGTGCCCATCAACGCCACCGGAACTACCAGCGTCGGGATCAGCGTGTAGCGGATGTTCTGCAGGAACAGGAACATCACCGCAAACACCAGCACCATCGCTTCGCCGAGGGTATAGACCACTTTGGTGATCGAGACTTTGACGAAGGGCGAGGTGTCGTATGGGATCTTGTATTCGACACCGGCCGGGAAATAGCGCGCCAGTTCGTCCATTTTCGCCCGCACCAGCGTTGCGGTGCTCAGGGCATTGGCGCCCGGCGACAGTTGCACGCTGACGGCAGTGGACGGTTTGCCGTTCAGGCGTGTGGAGAACTGATATTCCTGGCTGCCGATTTCGACCCGCGCCACATCACGGATGCGCACGGTGGAGCCGTCAGGATTGGCCTTGAGCACGATGTCGGCGAATTCTTCAGGCGTCGACAGCTGGCCTTTGACCAGAACGGTCGCGGTGATTTCCTGAGTGGTGCGGGTCGGCAAGTCGCCGATGCTGCCCGCGGAAACCTGAGCATTTTGAGCCACGATGGCGGCGTTGACATCCGCCGGGGTCAGGTTAAAGCCGATCAGCTTCTGCGGATCGATCCAGATTCGCATCGCCCGTTCGGCGCCGTATAACTGGGCCTTGCCGACGCCATCCAGACGCTTGATCTCGTTCATCACGTTGCGCGCCAGGTAATCGCTGAGCGCCACGTCATCGAGCTTGCCGTCGCTGGAGGTGAGGGTGATCAGCAACAGGAAACCGGCGGAGACTTTCTCCACCTGCAAACCTTGCTGGGTGACTGCCTGAGGCAGGCGCGACTCAACCGCTTTGAGGCGGTTTTGCACATCGACCTGGGCCATTTCCGGATTGGTGCCCGGCTGGAAGGTCGCGGTGATGGTGGCGCTGCCGAGGCTGCTCTGGGATTCGAAATACAGCAGATGGTCGGCGCCGTTGAGTTCTCCCTCGATCAGGCTGACCACGCTTTGGTCCACGGTCTGCGCCGAAGCGCCGGGGTAGGTGGCGTAGATTTCGACTTTCGGCGGCGCAACGTTCGGGTATTGCGCCACCGGTAACTGCCCAATGGCCAACGCACCAGCCAGCAGGATGAACAAGGCAACTACCCAGGCGAATACCGGGCGGTCGATAAAGAACTGCGGCATAAAAAGCGTCCTGCTTACTGACCAGAAACCTGGGCAAGTGGAAGAGGGGTGTTGTCGATCTGGACTTTTTCACCGGGGCGCGCGTGTTGCAGGCCTTCAGTGACGATGCGGTCGCCGGGCTTGAGGCCGCGGGTGACGATCCAGCGATCGTTCTGCACTGCGCCCAGCTCTACCGGTTGCTGGCCGACCCGCTGCTCGGCGTCGAGCAACAGCACTTGGGCGACACCGGCGCTGTCACGCTGAATGGCCCGTTGCGGCACGCTGATGCCTTGCTGATTGAACGCTTGCTCCAGACGTACGCGTACGAAGCTGCCCGGCAGCAGGTCGAGGTCCGGGTTGGGGAACTCGCTACGCAGGATGACCTGGCCAGTGCCCGGGTCGACGGTGATGTCGGTGAACAGCAGCTTGCCGGGCAACGGATACAGGCTGCCGTCGTCCTGGATCAGCGTGGCTTTGGCCTGACCTTGGCCCACTTCCTTTAACTGGCCAGAGCGGAAGGCCCGGCGCAGGTCGTTGAGTTCACGGGTCGATTGCGTCAGGTCGGCGTGGATCGGGTTCAACTGCTGAATCAGCGCCAGCGGCGTGGTTTCGTTCTGGCCCACCAGCGCGCCTTCAGTCACCAGCGCTCGGCCGATGCGCCCGGAAATCGGCGCGGTGACGGTGGCGTAACCCAGGTTCAGTTTCGCCCGCTCCACCGCGGCTTTATTGGCGGCGACATCGGCGGCAGTCTGCCGCGCATTGGCGCGGGCGTTGTCGTAATCCTGTGCGCTGATGGCGTTGCCCTCGATCAACTGGGCGTAACGCTGCTCTTGCAGCCTGGCCTGGAACGCGTTGGCCTCGGCCTTGCGCAGCGCGGCTTCGGCGCTGTCCAGGTCGGCCTTGAATGGCGCCGGGTCGATACGGAACAGAACGTCGCCTTTTTTCACGTCGCTGCCTTCGCGGAAGACCCGCTGCAACACCACGCCGGCGACCCGGGCGCGCACTTCGGCAATGCGCGGCGCGGCAATCCGCCCGCTCAGTTCGCTGCTGATCGACAGCGGTCGGGCTTCGATGGTTTCGATGCGCACTGTGGCCAGCGATGCTTGTTCTTCGGCGGTCGAAGACTGGTCACAAGCACTCAGTGTCAACGCCAGGGCAATCAGGCTGAGTGTGGCAAGCAGGTTCTTTGACATGGAAATACCCCAATAATGACTACCCGCATCCTACGGGGAGTCGACGAGGGTAGCGGTGAAGCTTTGTAGGTGCTGTGTGAAATTGTGTAAGGGTTTTGCTCGCGTGTGCGTGAGGGCGTATATCCTTCGCAGCTTGAAACTTTTTGCGACGGTTATGCAGCCATCGCGGGCTTGCCCGCGATGAGGTCCACCAGTCGCCACAGTACTTTCTGGAAACACCCATGCCCAACATCCTCCTGGTCGAAGACGACACCGCACTCTCGGAACTGATTGCCAGCTACCTGGAACGCAACGGTTATTCCGTCAGCGTAATCAGCCGCGGCGATCATGTTCGTGAACGCGCGCGGGTCAGTCCGCCGGACCTGGTGATTCTCGATCTGATGCTGCCGGGGCTCGACGGCTTGCAGGTCTGTCGCTTGCTGAGAGCCGATTCGGCGACGTTGCCGATCCTGATGCTCACCGCTCGTGACGACAGCCACGATCAAGTGCTGGGCCTGGAAATGGGTGCCGACGACTACGTCACCAAACCCTGCGAGCCCCGTGTGTTGCTGGCCCGCGTACGCACGCTGTTGCGCCGTAGCAGCCTCAGCGAACCGCAGACCGCTAATGACCGCATCCTCATGGGCAACCTGTGCATCGACCTGTCCGAGCGCACCGTGACCTGGCGCGAGCAACTGGTCGAACTGTCCAGCGGCGAATACAACCTGCTGGTAGTGCTGGCCCGGCATGCTGGCGAGGTGCTGAGCCGCGACCAGATTCTGCAACGCCTGCGCGGTATCGAATTCAACGGCACCGACCGCTCGGTGGATGTGGCCATCTCCAAACTGCGGCGCAAGTTCGACGACCACGCCGGTGAGGCGCGAAAAATCAAGACCGTGTGGGGCAAGGGCTACCTGTTCAGCCGCTCCGAGTGGGAATGCTGAAACCATGTTCAGAATCCTGTTTCGTCTGTATCTGGTGACCATCGTCTCGTTCAGCGCGGCGATCTACCTGGTGCCGGACCTGGTGATCAAGGCCTTCCATGAGCGTTTTGTGACCTACAACCTTGATTATTCCCGAGGCTTGCAAACGCTGATCGTCAAACAGTTTCGTGCGGTGCCTGTCGAGCAGTGGCCGGCGATGGCGGCGGAGATGGACAAGGAGTTCCAGCCGCTGCACATCATTTTGGCCCGCAATGACGATGCCGAATTTACCCTGGATGAGCGTGAACGCTTGCAGCGCGGGGAAAATGTGGTGCGCATCGGCGACTGGGGCTGGCGCACCCTGGCGGTGACACCGTTGAACGAGCAGATGGTGGTGGAAATGGTCGTGCCGCCGGACCCCACGGATGTCAGTTGGTTGTACTGGAGCATCAACGTGCTGATCGGCGCGACGATGCTGGCCTGCCTGTTGCTGTGGCTGCGCCCGCACTGGCGTGACCTTGAGCGCCTCAAAAGTACCGCTGAACGCTTCGGCAAGGGCCACCTGAGCGAGCGCACGCAGATTTCTCCCAGCTCCAACATCGGCAGTCTGGCCAACGTGTTCGACACCATGGCCGGCGACATCGAAAACCTGCTCAACCAGCAGCGCGACTTGCTCAACGCCGTGTCCCACGAATTGCGCACGCCGTTGACGCGGCTGGATTTCGGCCTGGCCCTGGCGCTGTCCGACGACTTGCCGGCCACCAGTCGCGAGCGTCTGCAAGGCCTGGTCGCGCACATTCGCGAACTGGATGAGCTGGTGCTGGAGCTGCTGTCCTACAGCCGATTGCAAAACCCGGCGCGGCTGCCGGACCAGGTCGAGGTGTCGCTGGATGAATTCATCGACAGTATTTTGGGCAGCGTCGATGAAGAACTCGACTCGCCGGAAATCGTTATCGATGTGCTGCTGCATGGCCAGCTCGAACGCTTCTCGCTGGACCCGCGATTGACCGCGCGGGCGATCCAGAACCTGCTGCGCAACGCCATGCGCTATTGCGAAAAGCGGATTCAGATCGGTGTGCAGGTAGGCCCCAATGGCTGTGAAATCTGGGTGGACGACGACGGCATCGGCATTCCGGAGGAAGAGCGGGAGCGGATTTTCGAGCCGTTTTATCGGCTGGATCGCAGTCGGGATCGCGCCACGGGCGGGTTTGGCCTGGGGCTGGCAATCAGCCGCCGAGCGCTGGAAGCGCAGGACGGCACGCTCACCGCGCAAGCATCACCGCTGGGTGGGGCGCGGTTCAGGCTTTGGCTGCCGATGCCGGCCTGATGCTGGTCAACCGAGCCGAAACCCGACACCAGGACCGTAGCAGCTGCCGAGCCTGCGAGGCTGCGTTCGAGGACGAAGTCCTCGCAAACCCGGTAAACACGGTCGTCCTGAAAGAACCGGTTGTCTGATTTTACGACTGCTGCGC
>NZ_AKJT01000051.1 GCF_000282195.1 Pseudomonas sp. GM18 | reverse complement strand
CCAGCCCGCAGCTGCCGATTGGCGGCTACAGCTATTCCCAGGGCCTGGAAATGGCGGTGGATAACGGCCGGGTCAATGATCCCGACAGCGCGCGACGCTGGATCAGCGATCAGTTGCTGCTGAACCTGGCGCGTTTCGAAGCGCCACTTTTGCTCGCCCATTGCACCGCCGCCGCCGAAGAAAACTGGGCCCAATTGCTGCAACGCTGCGAGGAGCATCGCGCCAGCCGCGAAACCCGCGAGCTGCATCAGGAGAGCCGGCAGATGGGCTATTCGTTGCAGCAATTGCTCAACGGCTTGCCGGAACTGGATGCGCCGGCCCGAGCCTTTCTCGAGCAACGCCCCGAACCGCACCTGGCCCTCGGCTGGGCGCTGGCGGCTCGCGCCTGGAACATCAGCCCGCAAGATGCGCTGGCCGCCTGGCTCTGGAGCTGGCTGGAAAACCAACTGGCGGTGTTGATGAAAACGCTCCCATTGGGCCAGCAAGCCGCGCAACGCCTGACCAGCGAACTGCTGCCGTTGCTGCAACAGGCGCAGCAAGACGCCACCCGAATCAATCCCGAACACGTTGGCAGCGCCGCTTTCGGCCTGTCCCTGGCGTGCATGGCCCATGAGCGCCAGTACAGCCGTCTGTTCCGTTCCTAGGGCCTTTTAATTTGGAGAATCACATGAACACACAACCCCTGCGCGTCGGCATCGGCGGCCCGGTCGGCTCCGGCAAAACCGCCCTGACCCTGGCCCTGTGCCTGGCCCTGCGTGAGCGCTACAACCTGGCCGTCGTGACCAACGATATCTATACCCGCGAAGACGCCGACTTTCTGGTGCGCAACGAAGCCTTGGCGCCGGAGCGGATCATCGGCGTGGAAACCGGCGGCTGCCCGCACACGGCGATCCGCGAAGACGCCTCGATCAACCTTGAAGCCGTGGATCAACTGAACCGGCGCTTTCCGGGGCTGGATCTGATCCTGGTGGAGTCCGGCGGCGACAACCTCTCGGCGACGTTCAGCCCGGAGCTGTCCGACCTGACCATTTACGTGATCGATGTCTCCGCCGGCGACAAGCTGCCGCGCAAGGGTGGCCCCGGCATCTGTAAATCCGACCTGCTGGTGATCAACAAGATCGACCTGGCGCCGCTGGTAGGCGCGTCGCTGGAGATGATGGACAGCGACACCCAACGCATGCGCAACGGCAAGCCGTTTGTCTTCAGCAACCAGAAAACCGGCCAGGGCCTTGAAGCAATCATCGCCTTCATCGAACGCCAGGGCCTGCTGACTGCGGCCTGATCACACTTATCAACAAGGAAGCTTATCCATGACACTGAAACGCATTCTGGGCGCCATGGCCCTGCTGCTGACTCCCGCTATCGCCTTCGCCCACCCGGGTCATGGCGACAACGGTTTGATCGCCGGCATCAGCCACCCGATCGGCGGCCTCGATCACTTGCTGGCGATGGTTGCCGTGGGATTGTGGGCGGCGCAGCAGAAAGGCGCCGCGCGCTGGGCGCTGCCGTGCACATTCGTGGGCACCATGCTGATCGGCGGCCTGCTGGGTTTTGAAGGGCTGAACCTGCCGGCGCTGGAGAGCGGGATTGCAGCATCGGTATTGGCGCTGGGCCTGGCGGTGGCGTTGGCAGTGCGTCCGCCGTTGAGCCTGGCAGTGGCGGCGACCGCGTTGTTCGCGCTGTTTCATGGCGTGGCGCATGGTCTGGAATTACCGGACATGTCCAGTCCCTGGGCGTATGCCGCAGGGTTTGTGGCGGCGACAGCGGCTTTGCATGCCGCGGGTTATGCGGTGGTTCGCATCTTGCCTCAGGCCGCGGCACCGTTGGTTCGGCTGGCGGGTGCGGCGTCGGCGGCGACCGGAGCTTGGTTATTAGCGGGTTAATTCTCTAGCGTCTGGACTGGCCTCTTCGCGGGCAAGCCTCGCTTCTACAGGATTGTGTTTGACCCCGCGATTCGTGTCATGACACGAAACCTGTAGGAGCGAGGCTTGCCCGCGAAGGCGGCCTGACAGACACCGCATCTCTAAGGCCTGCTAACATGTCGCGCAATTAACCCTGCCGTGACGACGCCAGCCAATGCCGCATGTTTCCCGCTCCGCCTTCCAGCCTGAATTGACCGCCCTGTTCGCCTCAGTGCAACAGCACTTCCAGGACGTGATCGTGCCGCTCTGGCAGGGCCCCGGCTGGAACGCCGACATGGCGTTGCCTTATGAGGCGCTGGATGCCGAGCATCGACCGCTGCCCCCCCAGCGTTACCGGGCCATGGCCTGCGCGCGGCAGCTGTATCTGTTCTCCAGCCTGATCGGCCAGGTGCCCCAGGCTGAAGAGCGTGCGGCGGCGCTGTTCCGTTCCTTGCAACGGCATTTCCACGATGCGGAGCATGGCGGCTGGTTCTATAGCATCGACCCTCAAGGCACGCCGCTGGACCAGCGCAAAGACCTCTACACCCATGCCTTCATCCTGTTCGCCTGCGCCCATTATTGGGACAAGGTTCGCGAACCGCTGGTGGCGTCGGTACTCAACGCCGCGCTGGAAGTGGTGGCGCAGCGTTTCGCCACGGGCGACGGCCTGTACGAAGCCAGCCTGGACCGTGATTGGTCCTCGCTCGACACCGGGCCACTGCAGAACCCTCTGATGCATTTGGCCGAAGCCTTCCTCGCCACCCTGTCGGTGCGCGAAGACACGGCCGTACAGAAAGCGCTCATCGAGTTATGCACAGCCATGCAAAAGCGCTTCATCGACCCACAACACGCGGTGTTGATGGAGAAGCCGCTGGGTGCTGTGGATAACTGGTTCGAGCCAGGCCATCAGTTCGAATGGTATTTCCTGCTGCAATCCTCGCCATTGCTGCGCGGCTCGACACTGCACGCCTCGCTGGAGCGCGCGTTTGCATTCACCGAGCAACGGGGTGTCGATCAGCAGACCGGAGCCGTGCGAGCGATGCTGGAACTGGACGACCGCCCACGGGATGCAACCCAACGCATCTGGGCCCAGGCCGAATACCTGCGCGCCCTGACCTTGCGCCCGGGCAGCGAAGCATCGGTGCAACGCCAATTGCAGGCGTTGCAACAAAGCTTTCTGCACGCAGGCGGTTGGTATGAGTGTCGCGATGAGCAGGGCGAAGTGAGCCGTAAGGACATGCCTTCGACCACGCCTTATCACTTGGCAACCTGCTATCGCGGACTGGCCGAGTATTTGCGCTGACTAAGAAATTGTTTTCGCGGGCAAGCCTCGCTCCTACAGGGTTGGTGCCGATTCAAAATCAGCGCGGACCTGTAGGAGCGAGGCTTGCCCGCGAAAAGCCGTTACTCGGTCTTACGCCTTGCCAGCATTACGCTCAATGGCAAACCCGCTCCAGGTCTGGCTCACCGGCATCAGCTCAAGGCTGTTGATGTTGATGTGGGCCGGTGCGTTGAGCACCCAGAAAATGGTCTCGGCAATGTCTTGCGGCTGGATCGGCTCGGCACCGGCGTAAGTGGCGTTGTAACGCTCCTGGTCACCCGCGAAACGCACCAGCGAGAATTCGCTCTCGCACAGGCCCGGCTCGATGTTGCTGACCCGTACGCCCGTACCTTGCAGGTCGCAGCGCAGGTTCAGGGAGAACTGTTTGACGAACGCTTTGCTCGCGCCATACACGTGGCTGCCCGGGTACGGGTAGTTGCCGGCGATGGAGCCGAGGTTGACGATACTGGCGCCACGGCCATGAGCGATCAAACGCGGCAGCAACAGGCGGGTGCTGTACATCAGGCCTTTGATGTTGGTGTCGACCATGGTGTCCCAATCATCGAGATCGCACTTGGGCGCCGGATCCACACCGAGGGCCAGGCCAGCGTTGTTGATCAGCCCGCGCAGTTTGGCGAAGGACGGCGGCAGGTTGGCAATCGCCTCCTCCATGGCCTTGCGATCCCGTACGTCGAGCACCAGGCCATGGACCTCGGTCTGCTTCGACAACTCGGCGCACAGGGCATTGAGGCGCTCTTCACGACGACCTGTCAGCACCAGTTTCCAGCCGGCCTCGGCAAAACGACGGGCACAGGCTTCACCAAAACCGGAGGTCGCGCCGGTAATAAACAGGGTGTTGGACATCGTGTTCTCCTTGCTTGGGCTGACAGTCAGCCCTTGGAATAGAAAATCAACCGGCAGCATGCCCGGCCTTGCCCACAGCGGCAACTATGGCAAAAACCGTACAAAAAACGATCAATGCTGGCAACACCCCATGCCCCGTGGCTTGCAGCCATGTACGCGCACCTTATCCACAGGCCGGTCCACAGTTTCCGGGGGCAAGTGGAAAAGCTGCAAGCCGCTATCCACAAGGCTTTGCGAGCAGATTAGAAAGTTTTTTTCTTGACCCTGAGGCACCCGCTGTGTAACCCAGGGCGATTTGCACGACCGAGCGGTCAGAGCGACGATGGCGCCAAGCCAGCAACCACGGCCCTCAGCCGAGTCTTTCCAGAGTTTAACCACAGACTTATCCACAGGCTTGTCCACCTCGATTCATACCGTGTTCACTCATAACAAAAAGGTTGACAAAGCCGGCTTGTGGCCCGCTAAAAACACCTGATCAAAAAACAATCACCGCCCTGCAGGCCACGGATTCAAAGGCTTACAGCCAGCTACTCCCACGTTATTCACAGCCAGCTCCACAGCAAACGGGGACAAGTCAAAACCGTGACAAAACAGCAATTTGCAGCGGCTTTATGTCGCGCTTTGAGAGGTCATGAATATTGTTTTCCACAATTTCCCTTTACCTCAAACCACGGCCTCGTGTAGGGATTGTGCGGGCATAAAAAAACGCCCTGACGCGGGGTTCGTCAGGGCGTTTCCGGGCTCTTCGGCTTAGTGCCCGCCGAGGTAGGCGTTACGCACCTCCTCGTTCACCAGCAGCTCCTTGCCGGTGCCGCTGAGGCGGATCTGGCCGTTGACCATCACGTACGCCCGGTCCGACAGCTTGAGGGCGTGGTTGGCGTTCTGCTCCACCAAAAAGATGGTCATGCCAGTCTTGGCCAATTCCCGCAGGGTCGCGAAGATCTGTTTCACCACAATCGGCGCCAGCCCCAGGCTCGGCTCATCGAGCAGCAACAGCTTGGGTCGGCTCATCAACGCCCGGGCGATGGCGAGCATTTGCTGCTCGCCGCCAGACATGGTCATGGCCCGCTGGTTACGCCGCTCTTCAAGCCGCGGAAACAACTCGAACATGCGCTGCATATCTTCCTTG
Source organism: Pseudomonas sp. GM18 (assembly GCF_000282195.1). Classification (GTDB taxonomy): domain Bacteria; phylum Pseudomonadota; class Gammaproteobacteria; order Pseudomonadales; family Pseudomonadaceae; genus Aquipseudomonas. The sequence goes on along the minus strand of NZ_AKJT01000051.1, from coordinate 23,243 downwards.
GCGTACTTGTCACCGATCGGGATGGTGCCCATCAACAGGTTTTCCTCGACGGTCATGTCGGGGAACACCCGGCGGCCTTCCGGCGATTGAGCGATACCGTTGGAGGCGATGTAGTGGGACGACTTGTGAGTGATATCCACACCCTGATAGACGATTTGCCCGCCAGCCGCCCGTGGCTGACCGAAAATCGACATCAGCAGGGTCGACTTGCCGGCGCCGTTGGAGCCGATCAGGCTGACGGTCTCCCCTTCATTGATGTGCAACGAGACTTTCTTCAGGGCCTGGATCGGTCCGTAGAACACGTCGATCTCTTTCAGTTCGAGGATCGGTTGACTCATACCAGTTCCTCTTCGTCGGCGCCCAGGTAGGCGGCAATCACTTTCGGATCATGTCGGATCGCCTCAGGCCCGCCTTCGGCGATGACAACGCCGTGGTCCAGCACCACGATGTGGTCGGAAATGCTCATGACCATGCCCATGTCGTGTTCGATCAGCACCACGGTCAGATCATGCTCGTCACGCAGCAGCCGGATCATCGCGCTCAGCGCTTCGGTTTCCTGAGGGTTGAGGCCGGCGGCCGGCTCGTCGAGGCAGATGATCTGCGGCCGGGTACACATGGCCCGGGCGATCTCCAGGCGGCGTTGCTGACCGTAGGACAGTTCACCGGCCAGGCGGTTGGCGCAGTCCACCAGGTCCACCACTTCCAGCCAGTAGAACGCGTGGTCCAGCGCATCGCTTTCAGCCTTGCGATAACCCTTGGTGTTGAGGATGCCGGCCAGCATGCCGCGGTTGACCCACATGTGCTGGGCCACCAGCAGGTTTTCCAGCACCGACATTTCCTTGAACAGACGAATGTTCTGGAAAGTCCGCGCCAGACCGGCACGGTTGATCAGATGCGTGCCACCGAACATCTTGTAGTGGAGCCGGCTGATAAAGCTTTTCGGCGAAACGAAATCGGTTGCCTTGAACGGCTCCCCGAGCATCTTGATGACGTTGGTCTTCACCCCACGGGTGTTGAGCTCGATATGCCCGCCGGTCGCTTTATAGAACCCGGTCAAGCAGTTGAACACGGTGGTCTTGCCCGCGCCGTTGGGGCCGATCAACGCGAAGATCGAGTTGCGCTTGACCTTCAGGCTGACGTCACTCAACGCCTTGATGCCACCGAAGTGCATCATCAGGTTCTCGACCGAGAGTACGACTTCACTCATGGCGCTACTCCTTTACGCGGGGTCACACCGGTACGGCTGATCCGGATCAGGCCGCGCGGTCGCCAAATCATCATCAACACCATCAGGATGCCGAACAGCAGCACGCGGTATTCAGCGAAGCCGCGCAGCAGTTCCGGGGCGACGGTCAACACGAATGCTGCCATCACCACGCCGATGGTCGAACCCATGCCGCCGAGTACCACGATGGCGAGGATCAGTGCCGATTCGAAGAAGGTAAACGAGGTCGGGTTCACAAAGCCCTGATAGGTCGCAAAAAACACGCCGGCCAGACCCGCCGTCGATGCGCCGATGGTGAACGCCGACAGTTTGACCAGTACGTGATTCAGCCCCATGGAGCGACAGGCGATTTCGTCTTCACGCAAGGCTTCCCATGCGCGACCGACCGGCATGCGGGTCAAGCGATGCTTGATGTACAGCACGGCCAGCACCACCAGGAACAACACCGCATAAATGAAGTAGTACTTCACGTCCGGGTTGTAGGCGATGCCGAAGAACTCATGAAAAGGTATCCCGCCGTCCTTCGCTCGCTTACCGAATTCGAGACCGAAGAATGTCGGCAACGGCGCCGCCATGCCATTCGGGCCACCAGTCAGGGACAGCCAGTTATTGAGGATCAACCGGATGATTTCACCGAAGCCCAGGGTCACGATCGCCAGGTAATCACCGTGCAAGCGCAACACCGGGAAGCCCAGGATGCACCCGGCCAATCCAGCGGTGATTGCCGCCAGCGGCAGCACGGTCCAGAAGCCCAGCCCCAGATATTGGTAACCGAGCGCCAGGCCGTAGGCACCGATGGCATAGAACGCCACATAACCCAGGTCGAGCAGACCGGCCAGGCCGACCACGATGTTCAGGCCCAGGCCCAGCAGCACGTAGATCAACCCAAGTATGACCACGCCCAACAGGTAAGAGTTGGAGAAGAACGGGAATACCACGGCGACAACGATCACCAGCGGGACGACCCAGCGCAACCGGGATTTGTAATCAGGCGCCAGAACATGAACCCCGGAGCCGGTGCTCTCAAAGCCTTCGAGAATTCTCAGGCCTTTGGGGGTTTGCAAGAATAGGCTGAGGGCAAAGCGGCCAGCCATAACGATGGCGACTATCCATGCCACGCGCGTCGGCTGCAGGTTGAAGCCGTAGCCGTCGAGGACCACACCAACAATCGGGCCGAACACAATCAGGGCGATGAGGCCGGCAAGAATCGCGTCAACCAGGCTTTTTTTGACATCAATGGTTTTAGTGGTTGAAGACATCGCTTACACCTTCGACACAAGAGGGCGGCCAAGCAGGCCTTGAGGCCGAAAGACCAGAACAAGAACGAGCAGCGAGAAGCTGAAAACGTCTTTGTAATCCGAGTTGACCAGCCCCGAGAACAGCGACTCGGAGATCCCGAGAATGATCCCTCCCAGCATGGCGCCGGGCAGTGAACCGATGCCGCCGAGTACCGCCGCGGTGAACGCCTTGATCCCGATGACGAAGCCTGCATAGAAGTCGAACGTGCCGTAGTTCATGGTGATCAGCACGCCGGCCAGGGCCGCCATCGCTGCACCGATGATGAACACGTAGGAAATCACCCGATCGGTGTTGATCCCCAGAATCGAAGCCATCTTGCGGTCTTGCTGGGTGGCGCGGCACATGCGGCCGAGCTTGGTGTACTTGATGACGTAGGTCAGCAAGCCCATGCCGACGAACGCGGCAACCAGAATGAAGATCTTGGTGTAGGTGAGTTGAACGAAGCCGCTCCCGACTTCAACTCGCCATGCACCGGTCAGCAGTGTCGGTACACCCTGTTGACGGGCGCCCTGACTGATCTGTGCATAGTTTTGCAGGATCAGCGAAATACCGATGGCGCTGATCAGCGGTGCCAGTCGGGTGGAGTTGCGCAGCGGTTTGTAAGCGACACGCTCGATGACCCAGCCATACACCGCGGTGACGATGATGGTGAAAACCAGGGTGCCGAGCATCAGCAGCGGGAAGGATTCAATACCGAAGTAAGCCAGCAGAGCCAGACTGATCGCCGCGAGGTACGCAGAGATCATATAAACCTCGCCATGGGCGAAGTTGATCATGCCGATGATGCCATAGACCATTGTGTAGCCGATGGCGATCAGGCCATAGACCGACCCGAGGGTCAGGCCGTTGACCAGTTGCTGCAGGAAAATACCATCCATAACGCAATCTCACGCACTTGAGAGACTGCACAGAAGCCGGGTACGACGGACCGGGGTTCAGCCGCCGGCGCAACACGGTTGTGTGCAGCTCTACGAGAAAAGACAGGTACTGCACGGACATGTTTCAGGACTGCCCGGCGCGCAAGGCGCCGGACAGATCAACCGCTCATATCACTTCTGTTTTTCCAGCTGGTGGTATTTGCCGTCCTTGTCCCACTGATAAACCACGTAGTCGGAGACTTTCAGGTCGCCCTTGGAGTCCCAGGTCTTCTCGCCCATCACGGTTTTGACCGGGTTGGCTTTCAGCCATTTGGCAGCGTCTTCGCCCTTGTTGGATTTGGCGCCATTGAACCCTGCGGCCAGGGTCTGGACCGAAGCGTAGGCGTACAGGGTGTAGCCTTCAGGTTCGGTGCCGGCCTTGCGGAAGGCGTCTACCACGGTCTTGCTGTCTGGCAGCAGACGTGGGTCGGCGCCGAAGGTCATCAGTACGCCATCAACGTTCTGTGGGCCACCGGCGGTGGTCACCAGTTCGTCAGTCACGATGCCGTCATCGGACATGAACTTGACGTCTTTGAGGCCCTGTTCACGCAGTTGCCGAACCAGTGGACCGGCTTCCGGGTGCAAGCCGCCGAAGTAGACCACGTCGGCACCGGCCGCACGGATCTTGGTGACGACGGCGCTGAAGTCTTTCTCGCCGCGAGTCAAGCCTTCATACAGCACTGGCGTTACGCCGCGCTTGATCAGTTGAGCCTTGGTGGCATCTGCCAAGCCTTGCCCATAAGTGTCTTTGTCGTGCAGCACGGCGACTTTCTTGCCCTTGAGCACGTCGACGACATAGTCGCCAGCCACGATGCCTTGCTGGTCGTCACGCCCGCACATGCGGAACATGGCACTCAGGCCGCGCTCGGTCACCTTGGGGTTGGTGGAGCCTGGGGTGATCGTGATAATGCCGGCTTCGTCGTAGATCTCGGAGGCAGGGATGGTCGAAGAGGAGCAGAAGTGACCTACCACACCAATGACTTTCTTTTCAGTCAGGTCCTTGGCGACCGTCACAGCCTGTTTCGGTTCGCAGGCGTCATCGCCCTTGACCAGTACGATTTTTTCCCCATTCACGCCGCCCGCTGCGTTCACCGCATCAGCAGCTGCCTGTGCACCCTTCATGTACTGCTCGCCAAATGCCGCGTTGGCGCCTGTCATCGGCCCCGCCACACCGATTTTCACATCAGCCTGTGCAAACGCAGAAACACCCAACGCAGCTGCCACTGCGAGGGCCAGAAAGCCTTTCTTGTAAAACGTCTGGGACATGAGGTGGTGCTCCAAGGTTTTTTTTAGTTGGCACTGCGACTTCACTGAATGCTCAGAGCAAGGGCCGTGCCATCGGTTTTTTATTCTGAAAAAAGTCGCTGCTTTCTTGTTATTTCGACTGTTTCGATCCCATTTTCATTGGGCGTGCAACCGTCTAAACCGCGGGAGGTGAAACCATCTATTTCAAAAGGCGCAACCCGCCTGCGCCATCATTGCAACCGCAGCACCAAACGATGTGCAACCTACCTGTAACAGCCCGCGTCACCGAACTGCACACTGCTGGTGCGCAACTGCTACAACCCGCACCATTACAGGCTAGCCGCTTCGCTGAAAAGCGCTGCTTCCAGCAACATATTTCAACAATCAGATCACGATCCGCAGGCACTGGCCCGCGTGATACAGCGAAAAACCGGCCTCATACAGGCAGCTTCGCAACCCCACACCCGCCAATGGCTGCATGGGGGCGAAGGGAATCGGCAGGGCTTGAGGATTTCCGTTACACAAGTAGTCGGCGAAGGCTTTGCCGACCACTGTGCCGGTGGTCACGCCTCGACCGTTGTAACCGGTGACGGCCACCAGACCCGGCGCCGGCTCGAACAGGCGCATCAAATGATCGGGGGTGAAGGCAATGCAACCGGTCCAGGTGCACTCCCATTCCACCGGTTTCAGGTAGGGGAAGTAATGTTGCTGAACCCGGTCGGCCCAGGCTTTGAGGAACCAGGTCGGTTTCTGGTTTCCATTGCCGAGGCTGCCGAGCAACAACCGCCCTTCGGCATCGCGACGGATACTGCTGAGCACCTGCCGGGTGTCCCAGGAACCCTGACCACCGGGCAGAATTTGCTGCGCGGCGTCTTCGGTCAGCGGCACCGAGGCCACTTGATAGTAATAACCGGGGAAGAAGTTGCGGCGCAGCTCCGTCCAGTCGCCTTCGGTATAAGCATTGGAGGCGATCACCACCTGTTCGGCCAGCACCGAACCCTGGGCGGTCTGCACCGACCAGCGCTGGCCCTGACGTTCGAGTCGGGTCACCGGGGAATGATCGAACAACTGGCCGCCGAGGCCGATGGCCGCGTTGGCCAGCCCCGTGGTGTAGGCCATCGGGTTGATCGTGCCGGCACGCCGGTCGAGCAGCGCGGCGGCGATCTTTTTGGTGCCCGTGGCTTGTTCGCAGGCAGCTCCGGTCAACAACTCCACCGGTGCGCCGCGACGTTTCCATTGCTCTTCGCGACTGCGTAGATCCGCCTCGCCACGCGCGTTGTGCGCCATGTGCAGCGTGCCTTCACGGCGCAACTGGCAATCGATGTTGTATTTGTCGACGAGGCTGAACACCAGCGACGGCGCCGCACCGAGCATGCGGTTGAGCTGACTGCCGACCGCCTGGCCAAAACCGGCTTCGATTTCGTCCGGAGGAATCCACATCCCGGCGTTGACCAGCCCGACGTTGCGCCCCGAGCCGCCATGGCCGGCGCGATGCGCTTCCAGCACACAAACACTTTTGCCTTGCTCCCGCAGATGCACCGCCGCCGACAGCCCGGTGAAACCGGCACCGATGACGCAGACATCCACCGTCACCTCACCCTTGAGCGCCGCATTGTCGGGCCTTTGCGGCGTCAGTTTTTCCCACAGACACTCTTCGCGTAACGGCATTGCCAGACTCCAATCAGAAACCTAACCAACACACCATTTCCCTGATCCGATCGTTCCCACGCTCTGCGTGGGAATGCAGCCCGGGACGCTCCGCGTCCCACAAGCGGACGCAGAGCGTCCATTGAGGCATTCCCACGCAGAGCGTGGGAACGATCAACAGCTTGTAGCTTGCTGCTTAATCGAATGTGATGCCCTGAGCCAACGGCAATTCCAGCGAATAGTTCACGGTGTTGGTCTGACGGCGCATGTACCCGCGCCATGCATCGGAGCCCGACTCACGACCGCCGCCCGTTTCCTTCTCGCCGCCAAACGCGCCGCCGATTTCCGCGCCGCTCGGGCCGATGTTGACGTTGGCGATGCCGCAATCGCTGCCCACCGCCGACATGAACCGCTCGGCTTCACGCACGTCGGTGGTGAAAATGCACGACGACAGGCCTTGCGGCACCGCGTTGTTCAGGCGCAATGCCTCTTCGAAATCGGTGTAACCGATCACGTACAGAATCGGCGCGAAGGTTTCGTCGCGCACCACATCGCTCTGTTCCGGCATTTCGACGATGGCTGGCGAAACGTAATAAGCGTTGGGGAATTTGTCTTCCAGCTGACGCTGGCCGCCAAACACCCGGCCGCCTTCACTCAAGGCTTGCTCCAGCGCGTCCTGCATGTTGTCGAAGCTGTGTTTGTCGATCAGCGGCCCGACCAGGTTGCCTTCCAGTGGATGGCCGATGCGCACCTTGGAGTAAGCGGCTTTCAGGCGGGTGACGATTTCTTCTTTGACCGATTCGTGGGCAATCAGGCGACGCAAGGTGGTGCAACGCTGACCGGCAGTGCCAACGGCGCTGAACAGAATCGCCCGTACGGCCATGTCCAGATCGGCGCTTGGGCCGAGGATCATCGCATTGTTACCGCCCAGTTCCAGAATGCTGCGGGCGAAACGTGCAGCGATTTTCGGCGCCACTTCGCGGCCCATGCGGGTGCTGCCGGTGGCGCTGACCAGCGCGACACGCGGGTCATCGACCAAGGCTTCGCCGGCATCGCGACCACCGATGATCACTTGGCTCAGGTGCGGCGGGGCGTCACTGAAGCTCTTCAGGACGCGGTCGAACAGCGCCTGACAGGCCAGTGCGGTCAGCGGGGTTTTCTCCGACGGTTTCCAAATCACCGGGTTGCCGCACACCAGCGCCAGCGCCGCGTTCCAGGCCCAGACGGCAACCGGGAAGTTGAACGCGCTGATCACGCCGACGATGCCCAACGGGTGCCAGGTTTCGCGCATGTGGTGGCCAGGACGCTCGGAGGCGATGGTCAAACCGTACAGCTGACGGGACAGGCCGACCGCGAAGTCGCAGATGTCGATCATTTCCTGAACTTCACCCAGGCCTTCCTGAGTGATCTTGCCGGCTTCCCAGGACACCAGCTCACCGAGATCGGCCTTGTACTCGCGCAGGATGTCGCCCAATTGACGCACCAGTTCGCCACGGCGCGGCGCCGGCACCTTGCGCCACAACTCGAACGCATGATCTGCGCGACTGATGTGCTGCTCGACTTCAGCGGCGCCTTCCCAGTTCACGGCGGCAATCCGACTACCGTCGATGGGCGAATGCACCGGCACTTTGCCGTTCTGGTACAGGGCCGGGTTCACACCAAGACGATCAAGCAATGCGGCAACCATGGGTCACTCCTCGAGCAGAAACAGAAAACGTGCAGCCGGATTAATTCGACTGATCTGACCTGTAGTTTTAGCGCTCCCGAGGTTCTCCAACAAACGACGATTAAGCGAGATATCATTCCGTTTATTCATGCTGCGAATCTGCCGGTAACACGCGTGCCACGTAGAGAGACAAGAACAAGGAGAACCGATGCTGAATAAACGCTACTTGCCGTCGATCACTGCGCTGCAGTGTTTCGAGGCCGTGACCCGGCATTTGAGCTTCACCCGCGCCGCCGAAGAGCTGAACCTGACCCAGAGCGCCGTGAGCAAACAGGTCGCGCAACTCGAAGAGTTGTTGCAACACCTGCTGTTCCGCCGAGTCCGCCGGCGCCTGCAAATGACCCCCGCTGGCGATTTGTATTTGGTGGAGGTGCGAAAAATCCTCACCCAAGTCGAAATGTCGACCCATTACCTGCGTTCCTACGGCGGTGACACCGAAGTCTTGCGCGTCTCCACGCCTCCGACCTTCGGCGCGCGCTGGCTGGTGCCACGCTTGAAAGGCTGGCGCCTGCGTCATCCGTCCATTCATCTGGACCTGTGCAGCGAACAGGAAGCCGACGATCTGCTGCAAGGCCGAAGCGACCTGGCGTTCTACTTCGGCCAGGGCTCACGGCCCGGCACCGAATGCCTGAAACTGTTTGGCGAAGAGCTTGTTCCTGTGTGTGCACCGGGCAGCCTGCCGGACACGCCATTCACCGATCCGACGCAGCTCACCGACCTGGTCCTGCTGCAGAACGCCTCCCGCCCCCAGGCCTGGCACGACTGGTTCGACAGTCAGGGCTACCACACCGAACACAGCTACCACGGCCCGCGTTTCGAAACGTTCTATATGTGCATCCGCGCCGCCCAGGTCGGCTGTGGTGTGGCGCTGTTGCCGAAGTTTCTGGTGGAAGAGGAATTGGCCGACGGCAAACTGGTCATTCCCTGGCAGCATGCAATGCCCAGCACCGACGCCTATTACCTGGCGTATCCGGAGCATTCGGCGGAAGTGCCCAAGGTGCGGGATTTTGTGAAGTGGATGCTGGAGCAGATGGACAATCCGAATACACCGCAAAGTTGAAATATCACGCAAAACTCTGCGGAGGGGGCTTGTCGGAACGCCCCCCGTTGGCTCGTGTACCTGCACCCCCGCCTTGTCAGGCTCATCAACGCGTCACGCAATAACAAAGAGGCCATCAACGACTTTGGTTTGAGCGAGGCGCCCACGCAAATCATCGTCGATGGCGGGATCATCCTGACTGTACAGCCGCACCCTGCGATACGCATTGACTGGATTGATCTCCTGCCCGAGATACTCCCAAACAACCCTTGAACAGGCGGGAGTACGATGATCAGCTGCGGAAACGCCCATCTTCAAGCCATTGAGTCGAGTAATACAGCTTTTGAAGCTCGGGATAAGAATGGTTTGGCTAATCTCATTGGATGTCAGCGACTCATAATCAATGAGGAACAAGCGATCCTGTAGGTAATAGGCAATCCCCACGTATCGATACCGTTCAAACTCCCCATCCGCACCAGTTATCTGTAAGCGTTCATTTCGTTCGTATACGAAATGCTCCCCCTCCTCATACATATGCACCAGAGAACATAGAATGGAACCGGGTTCTGTCATTGCATGGTAGTACTCGTAGTAATAACCCGTGTGGGCTTTTAGCTGCGACGAAGACTGTTGACGAAGGTGATCAAGCATCCGTTGCGGTACCGTCACCTCGCTGGAGGGACTGATTCGCCTCGCCTTAACGCCGATAAGAATGATGAATTGCTCTGTCGGCAAACCTATTTCGAATTCTTCGACTCCGAAAAAATCACAGATCCGTTTGAGATTAAAAGGTGTGGGAAGGCTATTTCCGCCCAGATATTTATTAAATTGCCCACGATTAATTCGAAGTTTCCTACAGACTTCCGCGACGGATCGGTAGTGACTACACAGCAGCTTTAAGTTAGCTGGAAGAAAATCAGACATACAAACCCATCACAATAGCGCCAGAAGACTCGAACATAGCATCAACTCGCATCATTTTTAACCAACTTGCGAAATTGCGCGCAACGATAGATGACCGGATATTACGGATCCTGAAAGCTTCAGGACGTGCCACACCATCAATCCGCCAGCACTCTAAATAGCAAGGAGCTTTGAATGCTTGATATCATCAACGACTTTCTCTCTGGTAAGGTTTTGATACCTTTAGTTCTTGGACTGGGAAGCTACTTCACAATCCGGTCAAGATTTGTCCAGTTCCGATACTTCATCCATATGATCTCGGTATTACGCGGCAGCTGGCATACCGGCAATCATCACTTAAGTTCATTGCAGGCATTGACGCTCAGCCTTGCCGGTCGCGTCGGAACCGGCAACATCGTTGGTGTCGGCATTGCCGTGAGCATGGGCGGCCCCGGTGCAGTGTTCTGGATGTGGATGACCGCTCTATTGGGGATGTCGAGTAGCTTTTTCGAATGCTCACTAGGCCAGCTCTACAAGCGCTGCGATGCAAACGGTCAATATCGTGGGGGTCCGTCCTGGTACATCCAGCATGGTCTGGGCAAACGTTGGCTCGGAACGATTGCTGCGCTCCTGCTTTTGGTGACCTTCGGATTTGCCATCAATGGCCTTGAGTCTCATGCCGTATCGCATTCTCTCAACAATGCTTTTGGTTTATCGACTACATGGTCCGGACTCACGCTGTCTTTGTTGCTGGGCATTGTGTTCGTGGGCGGTATAAAGCGCATCGCGGCGGTCGCCGACTTATTGGTTCCCCTTAAAGTTATTGCCTATATCGGTGTAACGCTTTACGTGATCGTGTTGCAAATTGACCAAGTCCCCGGAGTGCTGCTCAGCATTGTCAAAAGCGCGTTCGGACTGGATCAGGCTTTTGGCGGGCTGGTGGGCAGTGCGATCATGATGGGGGTAAGGCGCGGAGTGTTCTCCAATGAAGCAGGACTGGGCAGTGCACCTAACGTCGCCTCTGCGGCAAAAATCGCCCATCCGATAGCACAAGGTGTGGTGCAGGCGTTCAGTGTCTTCATCGATACCATCATTATTTGCACGTGTACCGCGTTGATCATTTTGCTTTCCGGTTTTTATGCTCCCGGTTTCGAAGGCGACGGAATTGCATTGGCGCAAAACTCTCTGGCAGAGGTAGTAGGCGATTGGGGTCGGGTGTTCATCAGCGTGGTACTTTCCTTGTTTGTGTTCACGGCAATGCTCTACAACTACTATCTGGGAGAAAACAGTTTACGGTTCATATTCGCGGCGCCTCATAAATCATTAATTGCGTACCGCATATCCGTATTGATGCTGGTCTTTTGGGGTTCGGTTGAAGACCTTTCCACGGTGCTCGCGTTTGCAGACATCACCATGACATTTTTGGCCTTGGTTAACCTTATTGCGATGACACTGCTATTCAACGTCTGTATGCGAATCCTGGGCGACTATGATGAACAACGTCGCACAGGAATAAAAACCCCCGTTTTTGACTCAAGCAAATTCAGCGACCTGGATCTCGATTTGATAGCTTGGCCCGCGATAAAAAATCCTCTCCCGCCGAAGAACCCTGCGGATCGGCCTCCAGCTCAGATCGCATAAACTTCAATTGACGCTGAACCATTGCACTTATGCAATGGTTCAGCAGATAAGCAATGCCCAGGCAACATCATCCCCCAAAAACAATTAATCGCGCCCTCATAACCCAAGCGCGCTCAAGGAGTTCGTCTGTGAATCGCTACCAGCCTCTTAAATCCAACGCATCCAACATTCCAACTTTTTATATTGATTCGTACGCCGCACCCCACCTGTTATTTGAAGATGCCTGTTTCAGAATACGCGCTGCAACGAGCCTTTTAGAGGCACTGACCTCTGTAACCGTTAAAAACACTAATGACACTGACTTTTTTCGCCTGATACTTCCAGCCTACTTATTGCTACAGGACGGTGTCGACGCGCTGGACCAAATAACATTTAAAGGATTGTAAGTCATGGCCAAATCAGCGACTCATGAAATGATAAAAGCAGCAATGATCAAGGCAATTGAAATAGGGCTTATTCCTCGTCACTCCCACCTTGATGGCTATGTAAGAAGTTGGGAAAGCCTGACGCTCGTTATCCAGGCAGCGCTTGAGGTAACAGCAGATAACTGAGAAACCACAGGTGTTTGCATTTGAAGGTGCCAGCCATGTGATTATTCCACCATGAACACAAAAAAAGCTGGCAATCCTCACCGCTGATATGCGCCACTAGCCCCATTCATTGAAACAGCTGCAACGTCGCTGCCGCGGGCTGCGACCAGCCTGGAGACCCCGTTATGAGCGAGAGTGTGTTTGCCGATCGTATCGTGCAGAACCTGCTCGACACCGACTTCTACAAACTGACGATGATGCAGGCGGTGCTGCACAACTACCCTAACGTCGAAGTCGAATGGGAGTTTCGTTGCCGTAACAGCGAGGATCTGCGCCCGTACCTGGCGGAGATCCGTTTCCAGATCGAGCGCCTGGCCGAGTTGAGCCTGAGCGCCGATCAGTTGAGCTTCCTGGAGCGCATCAGCTTCCTGAAACCGGATTTCCTGCGCTTTCTCGGGCTGTTCCGTTTCAATCTGCGCTATATCCACACCGGCATTGAAAACGGCGAGTTGTTCATCCGCCTGCGCGGACCATGGCTACATGTGATTCTGTTCGAAGTGCCGCTGCTGGCCCTGGTCAGCGAAGTGCGCAATCGCTATCGCTACCGGGAAATCGTCCTCGAACAGGCCCGCGAACAACTCTATCGCAAGTTCGACTGGCTGGCCGCCAATGCCAGCGCGGACGAATTGTCCGAGTTGCAGGTAGCCGATTTCGGCACTCGCCGTCGCTTCTCGTTCCGTGTCCAGGAAGAAGTGGTGAACGTGCTCAAGCATGACTTCCCCGGTCGCTTCGTCGGCACCAGCAACGTGCACCTGTCCCGGGAGCTGGACATGAAGCCGCTGGGCACCATGGCCCACGAATGGATCATGGCTCACCAGCAACTTGGTCCACGGCTGATCGACAGCCAGATCGCCGCCCTCGACTGCTGGGTCCGCGAGTATCGTGGCCTGCTGGGGATCGCCCTGACCGACTGCATCACCTCCGACGCGTTTCTCGGCGATTTCGACTTGTTCTTTGCCAAACTCTTCGACGGTTTGCGTCACGATTCCGGTGACCCGGTGCTCTGGGCGGAAAAGGCCATCGCCCACTACCACAAGCTGGGCATCGACCCGATGAGCAAGACCCTGGTGTTTTCCGACAGCCTGACGTTGCCCAAGTCTCTGGAGATTTTTCGGGCGTTGCGCGGTCGGATCAATGTCAGTTTCGGCATCGGCACTAACCTGACCTGCGACATTCCGGGTGTCGAACCGATGAGCATCGTGCTTAAAATGACCGCATGCAACGGCCAACCGGTGGCCAAGATTTCTGATGAGCCTGGCAAGACTCACTGCAAAGACCCGAATTTCGTCGCCTATTTGCGACACGTTTTCCAAGTACCTGCCACCCTTTCCAGTACATCAAGCAAGGAGTGAATTCATGCAAGCCGTACAGCGTGAGATTGCTGAACAGCTCAAGGTCCAACCGCCGTTCGTGGATCAACTCGCCCTTGAGGCTGAAGTCGCCCGGCGAATCACCTTCATTCAGGATTGCCTGGTCAATTCCGGGCTCAAGACCCTGGTGCTCGGTATCAGCGGCGGCGTCGATTCCCTGACCGCCGGCCTGCTGGCCCAACGCGCCGTACGGGAACTGCGTGAGCGTACCGGCGATAACAGCTACAAGTTCATCGCCGTGCGCCTGCCGTACCAGACGCAGTTCGATGAACACGACGCCCAGGCCTCGGTGGACTTCATCGCCCCGGACGAACGCCACACGGTGAACATTGGCCCGGCGGTCAAATCCCTGGCCAGTGAAGTGGCAGCCTTCGAAGGCAAGGAGGCCGTCTCGGTGGACTTCGTGTTGGGCAACACCAAGGCGCGGATGCGCATGGTCGCGCAATACACCATCGCTGGCGCAGCTCATGGCCTGGTGATCGGCACCGACCACGCGGCAGAAGCCGTGATGGGTTTCTTCACCAAGTTCGGTGACGGCGCCTGCGATCTCGCACCGCTGAGCGGCCTAGTGAAAAATCAGGTCCGGGCGATTGCCCGCAGCTTCGGCGCACCGGAGTCGCTGGTGGAAAAAATCCCGACCGCCGACCTCGAAGACCTGTCGCCGGGCAAACCGGACGAAGCGTCCCACGGCGTGACCTACGCCGAGATCGATGCGTTCCTGCATGGTGAGTCGGTGAGGGAGGAAGCGTTCAAGATTATTTGCGATACGTATAAAAAGACGCATCACAAACGCGTGATGCCGTTCGCACCTTGATTCTGCCCCTGTAGGAACAAGGATTCGGGTTGGCCCAAGAATGAGCACAAAAAAAAAGCGTCCCAGGTGGACGCTTTTTTTTGTGCGCTTGAATCGATTACTTCAGCGTAACCGTGCCTTTCATCATCGAGATGTGGCCAGGGAACGAGCAGAAGAAGCCGTATTTCTCGGCTGCATTGAGCTTCGACACATCGAACGTCACAGAGTCCTTTTCGCCAGCGCCAATGACTTTGGTGTGAGCAATGACGCGGGTATCACCTTCTTTCAGGTAATTCTTGTCGATACCAGCCGGCAGGCCGTCGGTGGCGATCGGCTGCATGTCAGCCTCTTTGCTGATCACCAGGTTATGGCCCATGACGTTTTTCGGCAGGCTGCCGGAGTGGGTCAGTTCAACGGTGAAGGTCTTGCAGCTTTTGTCGATTTCAATGGCCTTGGTGTTGAAGGACATCTGATCGGTGGAGTCGATGGTCGTTTTGCACTCGGCAGCCATCAATTGGCTGCTGGCCAGTGTCAGCAGGGATACCGCAACAAGTTTGGCAAACATGGTGAATCTCCAAGGCAGGGTTAACAAAAGTGCGAATGGACAGAAGACTGCCTGAAATCTTCGCAAGTTCCTATGACCTGAATCAAAAATTGTATACAACTTTCGGGCTATGACACTCATCGAAACAATCTACCAGCCAGACGTCTGGGACGGCCCTATCATCAGGGCCATCATTACTCACCTGGAGTGTCTGTCATGTCTTTCAGCAGCTTGTTGAGCAGTTTGCTTGCCGCCTATGCCTGTGGCGCCAGTGGCACTTACGAAACACCTGAACGCGCGGTTTAACCCTTGGAACGATGCAAGCCTGCCTTTACTCTGTGGTCCTGATTGACCATGGAGTAAGGCATGTCTTTAGCATCCGTTTGTGTATTTTGCGGTGCCAGCACCGGCACCAATCCGGCTTATCGTGAAGCGGCTGTCGCCTTGGGGCGAGCACTGGCCGAGCGCAAGCTGACCCTGGTCTATGGCGGCGGCGCTGTCGGGCTGATGGGGATTGTGGCCGACGCCGCACTGGCGGCCGGCGGCGAAGTGATCGGGATCATTCCGCAGAGCCTCAAGGACAAGGAAATCGGCCACAGCGGCCTGACCCGCCTGGAAGTGGTCGACGGCATGCATGCGCGCAAGGCGCGAATGGCCGAGCTCAGCGATGCGTTCATCGCTCTGCCCGGCGGTCTGGGCACGCTGGAAGAGTTGTTCGAAGTCTGGACCTGGGGTCAACTCGGCTATCACGGCAAACCGCTGGGTTTGCTGGAAGTGAATGGTTTCTACAGCAAGTTGACGTCTTTTCTCGATCATATCGTCGGCGAAGGCTTCGTTCGCGGGCAGCACCGTGACATGCTGCAAATGAGCGAATCACCGCAAACCCTGCTCGATGCACTGGACGCCTGGCAACCCTCGGTACCGCCAAAATGGACCGAGCAAAAACCCAGCTAACGGCTCGGTGCCGATACAGGGCAGAATATGCGCCGCTCAACCTCACCTTCGACCCCAGAGGATCGCCCATGGCTAAACCTAATTATTCCTTCGCCAAACGTCAGAGAGACTTGGCCAAGGAGCAGAAGAAAGAGGAAAAGCTTCAGCGCAAGAAAGCTACAGCCGAAGAAGCAGCACTGAACCCGGATGCAGAAGGTGAAGTGGCGGCAGAAGATGATGTTGAAGCACCGAAAGATCAGGCGCCCGACGCCTGAGACCCTCCGGGCCCGATGATCTGATCAGGCCCACCGGATCTGTGTCCAGGGTCAGCAACGATGTTGCTGACCCTCACAGGCGCTACTCCAATGGCATCACGGTAACCCGAACCTCGGGATCATGGCTGCCACCGCCCAGAATCACCCCGCGCAACGGCGACACATCGGAAAAGTCCCGGCCCCAGGCCAGGGTGATGTGCTCCAGCGCCGGTTGCACATTGTTGGTCGGGTCAAAATCCACCCACCCCAGCACCGGGCAAAATACCGACACCCACGCATGCGACGCATCGGCGCCGATCAGCCGTGGCTGGCCCGGCGGGGGCTGTGTCAGCAGATAGCCGCTGATGTACCGCGCCGCCAACCCACGGGAGCGCAGGCAAGCAAGCATCAAATGCGCAAAGTCCTGACAAACCCCACGACGCCTCTCCAGCACTTCCACCAGCGGCGTCGCCACTTGGGTCGCCTCGGCGTCGAAGGTGAACTCGCTGAAGATCTTCTCCATCAACGCTTGAACACCCAGCAGCAATGGCCGGCCAGCAGGAAAGCAACTTTCGGAGAACTCGACGAAACTGCGCTTCAAATGCACGTAGGGCGATTCGAACCGGTAACGGCAGGCTTCCAGCAACGCAGGCGAGAGTGGCTGACTGCTGTAGGTCAGCGCGTTGCAGGTCGCTTCCCAGGCCGGCGATTGATTGAAGTCCAGCGACGGCCGTTCCAGCACTTCGACGGTGAGCCGAGCGTTAACCAGCAATTCATCGTGGGGGCGCTCGAACGCCAACCGGGTCAGCGGATTGCCGAACACATCCAGCTCATCCCGGCGTGAAGTCGGCTCGGGACTGATCTGCAACTGCTGTTCGGTACAGCGCTGCCAGGTACAGGCGCGCGGCCACAGATGCGCCAGTTGCTGGGCCAGGGACACCGGGCTGTCGTAGTGATAATGGGTGTCGTGGAAAATCTGGTAATGGGCGCTCATCAGACGGACACCGTGCGCTGGCTGACATCATCGACATGGGCGAAATGGCGCAAGGCCAGGCGATCCGACACCTGTCCGCTGGCATCGGCGATTTCTTGCAGCAGATCCGCCAGCCCCTCTACGGCGGCGTGAACACTGGCCTCACCGAACAGTGAGTTCTCCAGGCAGCCCAGATCGAAGTGCGCCAGCCGCTCCACCAACTGCAGCAGACCTGTTTCGCGCGGCGCGCCGAATTCGTCGTTCAAGCGCTTCAACGTACGGGTCACCAGTTTCAACTGGAACAGCACCGCGTGCGGGTTTTGTTCATCGAGCAGCAACAGGTCGAGCACCGGGATCAATTGCGCCACCGCCAGGTACCGCGAGCGGTAGGTGATGCTGCTGTTACCCAGCTCCAGCAGCCATTCCAGCCCGGCCTGATCGAAAGCCCCGGCGCCGCGCAAAAACGCCGCCAGACTGCCGCTCAGAAATTGCAGCCGTTCGATCCGCCGACCGATCATCAGGAAACGCCAGCCTTCATCCCGGGTCATGTCGTCGAGGGCAAAACCGGACAGCGCCGCCAGCGACATCACCAACCGGTTGAGGAAGTCCAGCAACTCGCCGAAATCCGGCTCTTCGGTTTCCAGCCCCATGGCTTCGCGCTGTAACTCCACCAACGCTTGCCAGTTCTCTCGCGAGAGCTTGCCGCGCACTTGCGACGCCGCCCACTGCAAACGCTGCAGATTGGAGCGCAGGCTGAACGGCCAATCAGCGCCGAGCAGCGCCGCCAGCAATCGCTCCGGCAACTCACCCTCCTCCGGCAACAGATTCAGCCGTTCACCGAGATCGACTGCCGCTTCCAGGGCTTGCGGGTCATCGCCATCGACATAGCGCGCCAGCATGACCCGCAGCAGCCGCGCGCTGTCATCGCAGCGCTCGCAGTAACGACCGAACCAGAACAGGTTCTCGACCACCCGCGATGGCAGATACGGATCACGGCGCACCAGATCGTGAACGCCAATGTTGCGCTGGGCTTTCCATTGTTCGCCGCTGGGCGGGCGATCGCCCAACACCCAAGTGTCCTTGCTCGCGCCGCCGCGTTGCATCGACACCGCTTCGGCATCGGCCTCGGCGGCAACCCGGGTCAAGCCACCGGACAGCACTCGATACCCCTCCCGACTGGCCACCGCATACACGCGCATGCCGATGGCTCGCGGTTGCAACTGTCCACCTTCGGCCTGCCAGATCGGCGCTTGGGACAGTTGCGCCAA
The DNA here is from genome assembly GCF_000282195.1 of Pseudomonas sp. GM18. GTDB lineage: Bacteria > Pseudomonadota > Gammaproteobacteria > Pseudomonadales > Pseudomonadaceae > Aquipseudomonas. Next base: position 4,876 of record NZ_AKJT01000051.1, on the reverse strand, counting down.
TTCTTGCGCAACATAGGCATAAGGCCGTGCCTGCATGCGCTCGGCCAGAGCCTGGCGCTGTTTTTCACTCAAATCACGCCCAAACACCGGCGCAAAGCTCTGCGACGGAAACGCCGGTTTGATCAACAGTTCCGGCAGTTTTTCCAGGGCTTGGGCCAGTACCGGCGCTTCGCCGCACCACCAGGTCGCGATGGACGGCAGGATCAGCTCTTCACCGAACAGGAATTGATTGATTTTCGGCAGGAAGCCCAGCAAACCCGGCGACTCCAGCACGCCGCTGCCGAGGGCGTTGGCCACCAGCACCCGGCCCTGACGCACCGCTTCGAGCAGCCCCGGCACGCCAAGGGCCGAGTCCGTGCGTAGCTCCAGCGGGTCGCAGAAATCATCGTCGAGCCGACGCATGATCGCGTGAACCCGACGCAGGCCGCTCAAGGTCTTCAGGTACACCGTGGCATCGCGGACGGTCAGATCGCCGCCTTCCACCAGCGGATAACCGAGCTGACGAGCCAGATACAAGTGTTCGAAATAGCTTTCGTTGAAACGCCCCGGTGTCAGCAGGACCACCAGTGGCGCTTCATCGTCGCTCGGCGCCTGCCGGGCGAGTGTTTCCTGAAGTGTGCGGAAGAACCCGGACAGATGCCGCACCTTCAAGTCGCGGTACAACTCGGGGAAGGCTCGGGACACGATGGTGCGGTTTTCCAGAGCGTAACCGGCACCGGATGGCGCTTGGGTCCGGTCCGCGGTGACCCACCAGCGACCGTCAGGCGTGCGCGCCAGATCCACGGCATACAGATGCAGAAAGGCCCCTTCAGGTGGTGCAATGCCCTGACAAGGCCAGAGGAAGTTGTTGTGACCGAACACCAGTTCAGCCGGCAGCAGGCCTTCGGCGATCAAGCGTTGAGGCCCGTACAGGTCCGCCAGCACAGCATTGAGCAAACGCGCCCGTTGAGCGATCCCGGCCGATAACTGCTGCCACTCATCGGCTGCAATCACATGGGGCAACAAATCCAGCTCCCACGGCCGATCGGCGCCCTTGGGGTCGGCGTAGACGTTGTAGGTCACGCCGTTTTCCTGGATCTGCCGGGTCAACAGCGCCTGACGCTGCGCCAGTTGCGTTGGCGTGCTGCGTTGCAATTGATCGAACAGCCGGCGCCAGTGCGGGCGCACGGCACCGCTGTTGTCGAGCAGTTCGTGATAGGTGCCCGCGGTCAACGGGTAGCGGTCAAGCAGGTCAGGCATGGAAAGCTCGGCAGACAGCAAAGAACGGTCAGACTAACGCAGGCTCATGACGCCCGGATAGACGAAAAATCCGAGCGTCGCGTACGGTTTAAAAACGTCGCAAATCGAGTGTCATCGGTAGCTCGTCGTTAATGTCCAGATTCGGTATCGGAAGTTTCCCTGGCGTGTGTCCGATGCGGAAGAAACGCGCCATCCGCCGGCTCTCGGCCTCATTGGCGTTCACCGGCAGGCTGTCGTAGTTGCGCCCGCCCGGATGGGCGACGTGGTACTGACAGCCGCCCAGCGAACGCCCCATCCAGGTGTCGAGCAGGTCGAACACCAGCGGCGCGTGGACCGGGATGGTCGGTTGCAGGCAGTTGTACGGTTGCCAGGCACGGAAACGTACACCGGCGACGAACTCGCCGACCCGACCGGTAGGTTGTAACGGCACCGGAATACCGTTGCAGGTCAGCAGATACCGTTGCGGCGGTAGCCCCGTCAGCTTGACCTGCAAACGTTCCAGGGACGAATCCACATAACGCACTGTACCGCCCGCGCTGCCCTCCTCGCCCAGCACATGCCAAGGCTCCAGCGCCTGACGCAATTCCAGTTCGATGCCGCTGACGGCGTAGTCGCCGACCTTGGGAAAACGGAATTCCAGATGCGCCGCAAACCATTCGGCTCGCACCGGATAACCGGCGGCATTCAGATCGACGATGACATCAGCGAAATCCTGCTCGATAAAGTGCGGCAACAGGAATCGGTCGTGCAGTTCGGTGCCCCAACGCGCGAGTTTCGGCGGTGCATAAGGCTCGCGCCAGAACCGCGCCACCAACGCCCGCAACAACAACTGCTGAGCCAGGCTCATGCGCGCATGGGGCGGCATTTCAAAGGCTCGCAGTTCCAGCAGGCCGAGGCGTCCGGTGGCACCGTCCGGCGAATAGAGCTTGTCGATGCAAAATTCGGCGCGGTGAGTGTTGCCGGTCACGTCGATCAGCAAATTGCGCAACAAGCGATCCACCAGCCATGGCGGGCATTCTTCGCCTGGCTTCGGCATCTGGGCGAAGGCGATTTCCAGTTCATACAGCGAATCGTTGCGCGCTTCGTCAACCCGCGGTGCCTGGGATGTCGGGCCGATGAACAGCCCGGAAAACAGGTAGGACAAGGACGGATGGTTATGCCAGTAGCTGATCAGGCTGCGCAGAAGGTCGGGACGGCGCAGAAACGGTGAGTCCGCCGGGGTCGCGCCACCCAGGACGAAATGGTTACCGCCGCCAGTGCCGGTGTGCCGGCCGTCGATCATGAATTTCTCGGTGGTCAGCCGGGTCTGGCGCGCCTCTTCGTAAAGAAACTCGGTGCGTTCCACCAACTCGTCCCAGGTGGCGGACGGCTGGACGTTGACCTCGATCACGCCCGGATCCGGGGTAATGCGGAAGTTGCTCAGGCGCGGATCGCTCGGCGGTTCATAGCCTTCCAGCAGTACCGGGCAATGCAGCTCCTCGGCAGTGGCTTCGATGGCGGCCACCAGCTCCAGATAGTCCTCGACCCGCTCCAGTGGTGGCATGAACAGGTACAACCGACCTTCGCGCGCTTCGGCGCAGAACGCGGTGCGGGTCAGCCAGTCGGCGGACTGGTCGATCTCGGGCACACGTTCGTCGGCCGTTTTCGGTTGAGCGTGATTCTGTAGCTGGTCGGTGTCCGGCAGCGCCGGGAAATCCTGATTCGGGTCCGTGGGGTGAATGAACGGGTACTCCGCGGCTTTCACCCAAGGCTGCGAACCGAGCGGCAAGCGATAACCCAGTGGCGAATCCCCCGGTACCAACCGGCAGTGTTCCTCGCGCAGGTACCAGCGACCGCTCTGCCATTGATCGCCCTTGGCGGTGCGCGCCAGTGGCAGGACCTGACCGATGACCTTGTCCAGGCCTTGGCTGAAGACTTTACGCAGGCGCGCACGCTCCAAGGGTTCTTCCAGACGTGAGTCTTCAGCGCTGACGTTCTGCGGCAAAGCACCTTCGCGCCAGAGGTAATAGAAATTGTCTTCGTAGGCCGGGAACACGAAGCGTGTCGGAATTTTCAAGCGTTCGGCGACGCTCGCCAGAAAACGCCCGGCCAGTTCACCATCGGCGCCGTAATCTTCCTGCTCATCGGCGATCAGCACGCTGTTGTGCCAGATCGGCACGCCATCGCGGCGCCAGTAGCAGTTCAGCGACCAGCGCGGCAGTTGCTCGCCGGGGTACCACTTGCCCTGACCGAAATGCACCAGGCCCTTGGGCGCGTAATGCTTGCGCATGCGCTGGAACAGTTCGGCTGACAGCCGACGCTTGTCTGGCCCGAGCGCGGCGGTGTTCCACTCAGCGCCGTCCGGGTCATCGATGGAAACAAACGTCGGCTCGCCGCCCATGGTCAGGCGCACGTCACCTTCGAGCAAATCGGCATCGATCTGCCGGCCCAATGCCTGAATCGCCAGCCATTGGTCTTCGGTGTAGGGTTTGGTAACCCTTGGCGCTTCCCAAATCCGCTCGACCGACATTTCGTGGGTGAATTCGCACTCGCACGGTTCCACCAAACCACTGATCGGTGCCGCAGAGGATGGGTCGGGACTGCACGCCAACGGAATGTGTCCTTCACCGGCAAACAGCCCTGAGGTCGCGTCCAGGCCGATCCAGCCGGCACCGGGCAAATAGACCTCGCACCAGGCATGCAGGTCAGTGAAGTCCACTTCAGTACCCGAGGGACCGTCGAGGCTTTTGACGTCAGCGGTCAGCTGGATCAGGTAACCGGAAACGAATCGCGCCGCCAGACCGAGGTTACGCAGCAATTGCACCAATAACCACGCCGAGTCGCGGCAGGAACCGGAGGCCTGTTCGAGGGTGTATTCCGGGGTCTGTACGCCCGGTTCCATGCGAATCAGATAGCCGATGTCTTCGCTCAGGCGCTGGTTGATCGCGACGAGGAAATCCACGCTGGGCAGCGGCGTGCGGTCGATGCCGTCCAGATACGCCTTGAATGTCGGCGTCAGGGGCAAGGTTTCCAGGTACGGCGCCAGCTCTTTGCGCTCATCCGCGGCATAGGCGAAAGGGATCTTCTCGGCGTAGGGCTCGAGGAAGAAGTCGAACGGATTGAACACCGCCATCTCGGCCAGCAGGTCGACTTCGATCCGCAACTCATCGGTTTTCTCCGGGAACACCAACCGCGCCAGGTAATTGCCCTGAGGGTCTTGCTGCCAGTTGATGAAATGCTGCTCGGGCGAGACTTTCAGCGCATAGGACAGTATCCGCGTGCGGCTGTGGGCAGCCGGGCGCAGGCGAACGATCTGCGGACCGAGCTCGACGGCGCGGTCGTAGCGGTAATGCGTGACGTGATGCAATGCGACATGAATCGACACGGCGTGCCTCCTGCGAGCCTTAAACTTATAGGAAAGCGCGCAAGACTTATGCCAGCCAGCGGAGTTGGCGCTTTCACGGATTGCTTGAGGCAGTACAGCACCAAAATCGGGCGATGCGGGAAATTGGTTTGTGGGGATTGCACAGAAATGTTGCGGAGGGAGGGTTGGCGCTTGATCGTTCCCACGCTCTGCGTGGGAATGCAGCCCGTGACGCTCCGCGTCACTGGACGCGGAGCGTCCCTTGAGGCATTCCCACGCGGAGCGTGGGAACGA
>NZ_AKJT01000050.1 GCF_000282195.1 Pseudomonas sp. GM18 | reverse complement strand
TTTTTAGTCCCGCCGCCACACCGCGCGCGGCGACTTTTTTGTAGCGGTCGACGTAGCCGATGAAGCTGTCGATGATGGTGAAGATCGCTTTGACAAAGCGCAGCACGGCATTGAGGATTCGCGCGCCGTAGTTGACCAGGCGCATGCTCAGATAAGCGATGCCGGCACCGGCACCGGCGAACGTCAGGACAATCCCGATCAGAATGTCGATCAGCAACTGCACCGAACCCGCCGACACTGCCTCGGCGGTTTTACCGGCGATTTCGCTGGGTGGCAGCATTTCCAGCCACAAGCTGGCGGTGCGTAGCAACAGGCACAGCGCCGCTTCGTCACTGGCCAGCAGCTGAATTTTTTGCATCACTTGCGGTGATTTTTCCGCCAGCTCACCCAACTGATCGGCACCGCTGCCCAACCGCGCTGCGAACTTCGCCGGATCCTTGAGGATGTCCGAGAGCAGACCGATGCCGTCCCACACACCTTCAATTGCTGCCCAACTTCCCGCGAGCATTCCATTACCCGTGGCCACCAACGTCGACTGCGACCACTGCGGCTTGAACCCTTGCCACTCGTTGCGTAGCCAGGCCTCCAGCTCTTGGGTCAGGCCGTCGTAGGAGGAGAACAGCTCATTCATCTGCTCCGGGGTGACTTCGTTGTGAACATGAACGCGGTAGAACTTGCCAGGTGTACCGGTGAACTCTCCCTTGCCGCGTTCATTAAGCGTCACAGGCGTCGACTTACCGCCATCCACCGCAATGACATCGACCTGAATATTCCCCAGCGGGATGTCATAAACCGATTCGAACTTGCTCTCGATCTGCAGAATCCCACCGTCCGGACACTGCGCAACGCTGGAGAAAAAATCGCCATCGAGACGGCTGACTGACTTGCTGGTATTACCCAGCTTGATCTGCCGCTCCATATCCATCAGCGAGGGCAAATCAGCAGCGTGACTGGCCTTATCCGCCGCCCGGCTGAACCAGTGCTTGAGCTGTTCGCGATAGAGCGAAAGGGTGTGCGGGAAGCTGTCGAGCTCCTGATCGATGCGAATAACGTGCTCCATCAACGCACCGAAAAGTAGGCAGTGACTGGAGAAAAGGAGTCGAACATAAGCAATCCCTTGCGCAGAAAATTAGGCGCGGGGACTTTGCGGGGGATCGATCAGAAAAGAAGTCAGGAAAGGTGGAAATGGATGTAGGGTGATTCGCTGATTAGCAGCGAATAAAGGCCGCTATGCCGATTACCCCCTCCCCCTGCATCTGCCGCAACAACGCCAATCCACTGTCGATAAAGGCCTGCGACCCAGCCATCCCCGCCTCCACCGCCAGCCCTTCCAGCTGCGACCGGCCATCGAGCTCAGGAAATTCCCCGATTCGCTGCAACAGTCGCCACGCCAACGGGCTCAGTTCGGAGAACTTCACACTCCAGTCCTCGGCCCGCCTGACCAACAGTAACGTGGGCTGAGTCGGCAGCACTTGCGGCCGATAATCCGGCCCCACTTTTTGCACCGGCCAGCCATAGGCCAACGGCCAGGCCAGTGGCGAAACCTGCAACGGTCGATCCAGCAGCCATCCAGCATCGCTGGCCGGCAACGGCTCGGCGTTGGATTGTTGCAGGGCCATTTCGACCCATTCGTAATGCGCCAGCTCGACCATGAACGGTGGCCACGGCCCATCGCTCAATGCCTGCGGTTCTGAGGCCAGGAACTCGACGAACTCCTGGGCGATCTCACCGAATTTGGGCGTGTGAGCGCGGTAGTCCCGCAGGAAGATCCGTACCAGAGAACGCCAGTCACTGTCGCCCAGTATTTTCACCAACACCGGAAAGGTGCCGCTGAGCAACGACGACAGGTTCGAGAACACCAGATCGCGATAAACCTGCGCCCGTGCCACGTCCATCCCGGCGGGCGGTGCACAGCGGTCGGGGTCGCGCAGGTAGCGAGTCAATGTGTCTTGCTGCTGATACAGCGTCGGTTTATCCACGGTTCGCCTCCTCCTGCAGTCGGCGGATGGTCTGCAACTCGCTCGCCAATTCAGAGAACGCCGGGTAGTTGAAGTCCCGCTCAAGCAGCGTCGGCTGCACACCGAACCGCGTATACGCCTCGGCCAGCAAAGCCCAGACCACCGGTTTGACCGAGGCGCCGTGGGTGTCGATTTTCAGCGTGTCGGACTCATCGAAATGCCCGGCCACATGCATCGCGACCACCCTCTGCGCGTCGATGCCGGCCAGAAACGTCTGCGGGTCGAAGCCGTGATTGATCGAGTTGACGTAGACATTGTTGACGTCCAGCAGCAGGTCGCAATCGGCTTCGCGCAACACTGCGTTGGTGAACGTCAATTCGTCCATGTCCTGCTGCGGCGCGGCGTAGTAGGAGACGTTTTCCACCGCCAGGCGCCGACCGAGAATGTCCTGTGACTGACGGATTCGGGCGGCGACGTGGTGCACCGCTTCTTCAGTGAACGGCAACGGCAGCAGGTCGTAAAGATGCCCGTCATCGCTGCAGTAGCTCAGGTGTTCGCTGTACAGCGGCACCTTGTAGTGATCGAGAAAAACCCGCACCTCCCGCAGAAACCCGACGTCCAGCGGCGCCGATCCGCCCAGCGACAAGGACAAGCCGTGACAGGACAACGGATAACGCTCGGCCAGGGCACGAAACGCCGCGCCATGCGCGCCGCCGATGCCGATCCAGTTTTCCGGCGCGACTTCCAGAAAGTCGAAAGCGCCCGCCGGGGCCGCTTGAAGGTCGTTCATCAAGCCACGGCGCAAGCCTAGCCCGACGGTCGCCGGCGCTGATGTGAGGGGAGTTTGCATGGTGTCGATCTCATCCTGGGATCCGGTCTCCAGCGCCTGAACACTCAGTGCCGGCCGGCAGGCCCAGTTAAGCGACGCGGTGTGTCGGGTCTGTGTGCGCAAACGCCCCTCTTCTCAGCGCACTGTATCGGACAGGCAGCCAGATACAGAGGGATACACCAACTAGACTTGTTGATTACCCCCGTAGGGGGAGCCAGGACGCGGTTATCGTCCTGTTCATTCCCACGATCACCGCCCACAGGTGCATGCCTCGACAAACAATGCCTGCAGGCTGTGATCCTGCTGAAGGAGCACACAAGATGGACGAGGCCAGACTCAATGATTTCATGGGCAAACTGGTGAGCGACATGGGTGGCGCGGCGATGCTCGCCAACGTCATCCTCGGCGAAGAACTCGGCCTGTACCGGGCCATGGCCGACAGTCAGCCCGTCACCCCCGAAACACTCGCCGCGAAGACCGGCTGCAACACCCGCCTGCTGCGTGAGTGGCTCAGCGCCCACGCCGCCTCCGGTTACATGGAACACCGCGACGGCCAGTTCCGCCTGCCCGAAGAGCAAGCCCTGGCGCTGGCGATCGAAGATTCACCGGTTTATGTAGCCGGCGGTATGGCGGTGGTTGCGTCGTTTTTCCATGACAAGGACAAACTGGTCAACGCCATGCGCGGCAACGGTGCCCTGCCCTGGGGCGATCACCATCCGTGCATGTTCAGCGGCACCGAGCGGTTCTTCCGCCCAGGCTACAAGGCGCATCTGGTCAGCGAGTGGCTGCCGGCCCTCGACGGGGTGGTCGCCAAACTGGAAGCCGGCGCGAAAGTAGCAGACATCGGCTGCGGCCACGGCGCCTCGACCGTGATCATGGCCCAGGCCTTCCCGGATTCACGGTTCGTCGGTTTCGATTACCACGCGCCTTCGATCACCGTCGCCACTCAGCGCGCCGAAGAAGGTGGCGTGTCCGGACGGGCACGGTTCTTCCAGGGCAACGCCAAGAGCTATCCGGGCGACGACTATGACCTGATTTGCTATTTCGATTGCCTGCACGACATGGGTGACCCGGTCGGTGCCGCAAAGCATGCCTATGAATCGCTCAAACCCGACGGCACGGTGCTGCTGGTTGAGCCCTTCGCCAACGACACACTTGACGAGAACACCAACCCGGTAGGACGGCTGTTCTATGCCGCCTCGACCTTTATCTGCACACCTAACTCGCTGTCCCAGGAGGTCGGCCTCGGGCTCGGTGCCCAAGCGGGCGAGGCTCGGTTGCGCAAGGTCTTCACCGAGGCGGGGTTCACCCAGTTCCGGCGAGCCACGGAAACGCCGTTCAACCTGATTCTGGAGGCGCGTAAATAACCACCGCTGACTGCTGATCTACGGGGCGGTGTCGGGTTTCACAGGGAAAGTTGTTGGCCGAGGTTTTCAGCCTTGAGAATATCGAACAACGCCTGTGCCGCCGCCGACAGTTCTTGCCCCGTTGTCAGCACCCCGATCGCCCGTTCCACCACCGGGTCGCGCAGGGTGATGCAACGCGCGCCCAGCTCGCGCATCTGCCCGGCGCACAACGCTGGCACCGCGCTCACGCCCAATCCGCTGGCCACCATCCGCCCGACTGTCGCCAACTGATGACTTTCAAATTCCACCGGCAATTTCATACCCCGCGCCTGCAAGTGCTCTTCGAGCATCACCCGCACCGTGGACGGTCGCTGCAAGGTAATGAACGGCTCCTTGAGCAGGGTTTGCCAATCGATGTCGCTCAGGTCCGCCAGCGGTGAATCAAACGGCACCACCGCCACAAACCGGTCGATGTACAACGGGGTAAATTGCAGCGACGAACTCTGGGTCGGCTCAAACGCCACGCCCAATTCCACCTGACGGTCGCGGACCATTTCCAGCACCTGTTCGTTGATCACGTCGTTCACCGTGACGTTGACCTTGGGATAACGCGCGCGGAAGGTCTTGAGGATCGGCGGCAGCAGGTTGCCGGCAAACGACGGCATCGCCGCCAGCGTCACGCGACCGCGTTGAAGGGTGAAGCGTTGGCGCAGTTCATCCTCGGCATTGTCCCAGTCCGCGATCAGCCGGCGAGCCAGTGGCAGCAGCGATTCACCCTCGGCGGTCAGTGCGACGTTGCGGGTATTGCGCGTGAACAGGCGCCCACCCAAGCCCTCCTCCAGCGCCTTGATGGTCAGGCTCAACGCCGATTGGGACAGGTGCAGCCGCTCGCAAGCCACGGCAAAACTCAAACTCTGGGCCACGGCCAGGAATGCGCGGATCTGTTTGACGGTCATGATCACTGCCTCCAACGCCGTATTTATTGGTGAGTTTTATCTATCAATCAACCTTAAAAATCAACTTAACAAATAAATCCAGCGGCGAGACACTCCCTCCCCATCCGGCTAGCCAGCCGCCCACAAAGAATAAAAGAGGTGCATATGGCAGGGTTCGACAAGCGCGTGTATTCCTATGAGGAAGCGATGGCCGGTCTTGAAGACGGCATGACCGTAATCTCCGGCGGCTTCGGCCTGTGCGGGATTCCGGAAAACCTCATCGCCGAGATCAAGCACCGGGGCACCCGTGACCTCACCGTGGTCTCCAACAACTGCGGCGTCGACGGTTTCGGCCTCGGCGTGCTGCTGGTAGACCGGCAGATCCGCAAAGTGGTGGCCTCCTACGTCGGCGAAAACGCCCTGTTCGAAAAGCAGCTGCTGAGCGGCGAAATCGAAGTCGTCCTGACCCCCCAAGGCACCCTCGCCGAGAAAATGCGCGCAGGCGGCGCCGGCATCCCCGCGTTCTTCACCGCCACCGGCGTTGGCACTCCAGTCGCCGACGGCAAGGAAGTGCGCGAATTCAAGGGTCGCCAGTACCTGATGGAAGAATCCATCACCGGCGACTTCGCCATCGTCAAAGGCTGGAAAGCCGACCATTTCGGTAACGTGATCTATCGCCACACCGCCCAGAACTTCAACCCGCTGGCCGCCACCGCCGGCAAGATCACCGTGGTCGAAGTCGAAGAAATCGTCGAACCCGGCGAGCTGGACCCGTCGCAGATCCACACCCCTGGCATCTACGTCGACCGGGTCATTTGCGGCACGTTCGAAAAGCGCATCGAACAGCGCACCGTGCGTAAGTGATCCCCTGCCCCCGGACCGAATGAAGGAATAACAACAATGGCACTCTCCCGCGAACAAATGGCTCAACGCGTCGCCCGCGAAATGCAGGACGGCTACTACGTGAACCTCGGCATCGGCATTCCGACCCTGGTCGCCAACTACATCCCCGAAGGCATGGAAGTCATGCTGCAATCGGAAAACGGCCTGCTCGGCATGGGCGCCTTTCCGACCGACGCCGAAGTCGACGCCGACATGATCAACGCCGGCAAGCAAACCGTGACCGCGCGGATCGGCGCGTCGATTTTCTCCTCCTCCGAATCGTTCGCGATGATCCGCGGCGGCCACATCGACCTGACTGTGCTCGGCGCGTTCGAAGTGGATGTCGAAGGCAACATCGCCTCCTGGATGATCCCCGGCAAACTGGTCAAGGGCATGGGCGGCGCGATGGACCTGGTGGCCGGTGCGGACAACATCATCGTCACCATGACCCACGCCTCCAAGGACGGCGAGTCGAAACTGCTGCCGCGCTGCAGCCTGCCGCTGACTGGCGCCGGTTGCATCAAACGCGTGCTGACCGACCTGGCCTACCTGGAAATCCACAACGGCGCGTTCATTCTCAAGGAGCGCGCGCCGGGCGTGAGCGTCGAGGAAATCGTCGCCAAGACCGCCGGCAAACTGATCGTGCCTGACCACGTCCCGGAAATGCAGTTCGCTGCCCAGTGAGGAATCCGTCCATGCAAGACGTTGTGATTGTTGCTGCCACTCGCACTGCCATCGGCAGTTTCCAGGGATCGTTGGCCAATGTGTCCGCGGTTGACCTCGGTGCCGCCGTGATCCGCCAGTTGCTGGCGCAAACCGCTCTGGACCCGGCACAGGTCGACGAAGTGATCATGGGCCAGGTGCTGACCGCCGGCGCCGGGCAAAACCCTGCGCGCCAAGCCGCGATCAAGGCCGGTCTGCCGCACGCCGTACCGGCCATGACCCTGAACAAGGTCTGTGGCTCCGGCCTCAAAGCGCTGCATCTGGCGGCGCAGGCGATTCGCTGCGGCGATGCCGAGGTGATCATCGCCGGTGGCCAGGAAAACATGAGCCTGGCCAATTACGTGCTGCCCGGCGCGCGTACGGGTTTGCGCATGGGCCACAGCCAGATCGTCGACACGATGATCAGCGACGGGTTGTGGGATGCGTTCAACGATTACCACATGGGCATCACCGCCGAGAACCTGGTGGACAAGTACGGCATCAGCCGTGAAGCCCAGGACGCCTTCGCTGCCGCCTCGCAACAGAAAGCCGTGGCCGCCATCGAAGCCGGGCGTTTCGTCGATGAAATCACCCCGATCCTGATCCCGCAGCGCAAGGGCGATCCACTGGCCTTCGCCACCGATGAACAACCGCGGGCCGGCACCACCGCCGAGTCCCTGGGCAAACTGAAACCGGCCTTCAAGAAGGACGGCTCGGTGACCGCCGGCAACGCCTCTTCGCTGAACGACGGCGCGGCCGCCGTGATTCTGATGAGCGCCGAGAAAGCCAAGGCCCTCGGCCTGCCGGTGCTGGCGAAAATCGCCGCGTACGCCAACGCGGGCGTCGACCCGGCGATCATGGGCATCGGCCCGGTCAGCGCCACCCGTCGTTGCCTGGACAAGGCCGGCTGGTCCATCGATCAACTGGAGCTGATCGAGGCCAACGAAGCCTTTGCCGCGCAATCCCTGGCGGTGGCCAAGGACCTGGAATGGGACCTGAACAAGGTCAACGTCAACGGCGGCGCGATTGCCCTGGGCCACCCAATCGGTGCGTCGGGTTGCCGGGTGCTGGTGACCTTGTTGCACGAGATGATCAAGCGTGACGCCAAGAAAGGCCTCGCCACCTTGTGCATTGGTGGTGGTCAGGGCGTGGCATTGGCGATCGAGCGCTAGCCCCACTCATGATCGTTCCCACGCAGAGCGTGGGAACGATCAGCCCATAGCTGTTAAACTCCCGCGCCCCCAATTCCCTCCAGCAAGGCGCCCAGCATGTCTTCCTTGAATCAGGCGCTGTGCGCCGCCCTTGATCGTCGCCAGGACCTGCTCGCCGAGCTGCATCAGCAAGGCACCGATTGCTATCGCCTGTTCCACGGCAGCCAGGAGGGTGCCGGCGGTTTGACCATCGACCGCTACGGCCCACAACTGTTGGTGCAAAGCTTTCATCAGTCACTGGAGCGTGACGCCCTGCTGCAATTGCACGAGATCGTCAATCAACAGCTGGGCCTCGATAGTCTGCTGGTCTACAACGACCGCTCCCGCGGCAACTCGCGCATCGACCGCGAAGACACCGTCTACCGCGCCGACGAAGCTGCCCTGCAAGATTTGATCGGCCATGAATGGGGGCTGAACTACCGGGTTCGCGGGCGCCATGCCGGCCAGGATCCGTTGCTGTTTCTCGACCTGCGCAACGCCCGTGGCTGGGTCAAGGCGCACAGCAAAAACAAAAGTGTGCTGAACCTGTTTGCCTACACCTGTGGCGTCGGGCTCTGCGCTGCGGCCGGCGGCGCCAGCGAGGTATGCAACCTGGACTTTGCCGAAGGCAACCTGGCGGTCGGCCGCGAGAACGGTCTGCTCAACCCGCAATTGCCGACCATGGAATTTATCCAGTCCGATTACTTCCCGGCGATTCGTCAATTGGCCGGCCTGCCGATCAGCCAGCGTCGCGGGCAGAAACTGCCGAGCTATCAACGTCTGGAGCCGCGTCAGTACGACCTGGTGTTGCTCGATCCTCCGGCCTGGGCCAAGAGTGCTTTCGGCACGGTCGACCTATTGCGCGACTACCAGAGCCTGCTCAAACCGGCGCTGCTGACCACTGCTGACAAAGGCGTGCTGATCTGCTGCAACAACCTGGCGAAGGTCAGCATGGACGATTGGCGCGAGCAAGTGCTGCGCTGCGCAGAGAAGGCCGGGCGCCCGGTGCGTGAGTGGACAGCGCTGACACCGGGCAGCGACTTTCCGTCGATGGATCAACAACCGCCGCTGAAAACGCTGATCCTGCAGCTCTGAAAATCCACACCCATTATCAGACAAATCCTATAAAGCATGATTGCTTCGGAACCGCAAACGCATGCCATACTCCAAGGCACTCCGATTCCGACAGATGAAGCCACACATGCCCAAAGGATTGACTCGCGCTATCGGCGCCTTGTTAACAGCCCTGGCTCTTTACAGCCTGCTGGGGTTTCTGATTTTGCCGGGCATCGCGTTGCGGGTGGTCAACCAGCAATTGGCCAACTACGCCACGACGCCCGCGACGATTTCGCGGATCGAACTCAACCCGTTCAGCCTTGAAGTAACCCTTTGGGGCCTGATCATCGGCGAGCCGGGCAAGGAACAAGTGGGCTTCGAACGCCTGTACGCCAACCTGCAGATCGACAGCCTGTGGACCAAGGCGCTGCACCTGTCCGATATCGAACTGGACAAACCCAAGACTGAAATCCTCTTCGGCAAGGACGGCAAGCTCAACCTGCTCGGGCTATTCAAAATCCCCGCCAGCGAACCGACCCCGGTCGACCCGAACGCCAAACCCTTCCCGCTGCGCGTGGAGCGGATCAAACTGGCCGGCGGCTACGTGCATTTCGAAGATGCCCGGCCCAGCGAGCCCATCGAGTTCCTCTACGACAAACTCGATTTCGAGCTGAAGAACCTCAGCACCCTGCCCGAAGACAACGCCGACATGACCCTGGTCGCGGTCGGCCCGGCCGGCGGGCAGATCGACTGGACCGGCAATTTCAGCCTGATCCCGATCGCCTCCGAAGGTAAGTTGAAAGTCACCGACGGCCAGATGAAAGTCTGGTGGCCTTACGTGCGCGATGCGCTGCCGCTGGTCTTGGAAAACGGTGTCCTGAACCTGAGCACCGACTACAAACTCAACCTGTCCAAGGGAACCGAACTACTGCTGGACAATGTCGCCGTCAGCGTTGCGCCTTTCGCCATCAAGGCGCCGGACGGCCGACCGCTGGCGAAGCTCGAACGGTTGGATATCAGCGACACCACCGTGGATCTGGCCAAGCAGCAAGTGGTGGTCGGCAAGATCCGCAGCCAGAAACTGGAAACCTGGGCCGCCCTCGAAGCCGATGGGCAACTCGATTGGCAAAAACTGTTCGCCAGCCAGCCGTCCAGACAGGCTGCCAAAGCCAACGCCGAACCCACCAGCACACCCGCGGCAGCCGATTCACCGAAGCCCGAACCGACCGCGCCGAGCAAGCCCTGGCAGGTGCTGCTCAAAGACGTGCAACTGCGTAATTATCAGGTGCACCTCGCCGACCGCAAGGCGCAACCAGCCGTGGCGCTGGAGCTCGGCCCACTGAATCTGGACCTGCAGAATTTCGATAGCCTCAATGGCTCCCCTTTCAACCTCAAGCTCGACACGGGCGTGGGCAAGCAAGGCAAGATCATGGCGGACGGCAGGGTCAATCTGGCCCCGATCAGCGCCAAACTGAACGTGCAGACCAGGGATATCGACCTGCGCGTCGCCCAGTCCTACATCAACCCGTTCATTCGCCTCGAACTGCGCAGCGGCATGCTGGGCAGCGATCTGGCGGTCGACCTGAAAAGTACCGAGCCGCTGGCATTCAGTGTCACTGGCCGTGCGCAGGTCGATCAGCTGCATACCCTCGACACCCTGAAAACCCGCGATTTCCTCAAGTGGCAGCAGTTGGTGCTCGAAGGCCTGAACTATCAGCACGGCGACAGCCTGTCGATCGATAAGGTCAACCTGCTCCAGCCCTATGCGCGCTTCATGATCAATGATGATCGCACCACCAACATCGATGATCTGCTGATCCCGCAACCGGCCGACTCCGGCGCCAAGAGCGCCGTGACCAAACCGGCAACCGGAAACGAAAAACCGCTGGGCATCCACATTGGCGGTATTGCCATCAATGACGGTTCGGCGAACTTCGCCGACTTCAGCCTGACCCCGAATTTCGCCACGGCCATTCAACAGCTGAACGGGCAGATCGGCACCATCGACAGCCGCCACGTAAAACCGGCCAGTGTCGACGTCAAAGGCAAGGTCGACCGCTATGCACCCGTGACCATCAAGGGTTCGCTCAACCCGTTCGACCCGATGGCCAGCCTAGACATCGCCACCAGTTTCAAACGGGTGGAACTGACGACCCTGACGCCCTACTCCGGCAAATTCGCCGGCTACCGCATCCGCAAGGGCCGGCTCAATCTGGATCTGCATTACAAGATCACCAACGGTCAGCTCCTGGCCGAAAACAAAGTGGTGGTCGAGCAGCTGCAACTGGGTGAAAAAGTCGACAGTCCGGATGCAGTAAGCCTGCCGCTGAAACTGGCGATTGCCTTGCTCAAGGATGTCGACGGCAAGATTTCCATCGAACTGCCGGTGAGCGGCGACCTGAACAACCCGCAGTTCAGCATCATGCCGATCATCTGGCAGACCCTGCGCAATCTGATCGTGAAGGCGGCCGCGGCGCCGTTCAAAATGATTGGCGGGCTGGTCAGCGGCGGTGGTTCAGAGGACCTGGGCACCGTGGCGTTTGCACCAGGTTCGAGTGACTTGAGCAAGGAAGCCGAAACGACACTGATCAAACTGTCCCAGGCGCTCAAGGAGCGTCCGGCCCTGCGCCTGGAAATCGAAGGCACTGCCGCCAAGAGCAGCGACGGCCCGCTGCTCGCCGAGCAACGCCTGGAACGGGAATACCAGTACAACTACTACAAAATGCTCCAGCGCCGCGGCGACAAGGTGCCGGCCCAGGCCTCCATGCTGGAAGTGCCGGAAAGCGAGAAAGGCCCGCTGCTCGAAGGAATCTACCGCACACGCCTCAAGATCCAGCCGCCCGCGGAATGGAAGGATTTGGGCAAGGAAGAACGCAGCAAAAAAATGCGTGAAAGCGTGATCGGTTTCTGGAGCTCCAGCGAGGTTCTGTTGCGTCAGCTGGGCCAGGAACGGGCCAGCAGTATCAAGGACTACCTGGTGGACAAAGGGCAGTTGGCCGATGACCGCGTGTACTTCATCGACGCCAACCTCGGCGAGGCCGAAAGTGATGGCCGCGTGGTGACGGCCTTGCATCTGGATGCCGAGTGATGGGCGCGCAATGGCTTGTGAGCCTGGCCCTGGTATTGGCTGCCGGCCAAGCCGCGGCGGCCGATACCCTGCGCTGCGGCAGTCAATTGATCAGCGTCGGGGACAGGTCCAGCGAAGTGCTGCAAAAATGCGGAGAGCCCGTCGCCCGCGACCTGCTTGGCTACAAGCGCAGCGCCAATCGACGGGAAGAGTTTCAGGTCGAGGAATGGACCTACGGGCCCAACAGCGGGATGTACCAGTACCTGCGCTTTGAAGGAAACCGGTTGGTTCAAATCACCAGCAAACGCGGTAACTGAACTCGCTCCCACAGTTTTTTGCGTTGCTCTCAATAGAACAGGCCCCCGACACGAATGTCGGGGGCCTGTAACGGCCACGTCCATATGGCCTTTCGCATGAACTCTCAAAAAGCGACAGACGTATGACTTGGCCCGCCTGCCGCATCTTCTCCCGGTCCAGGCGAGAAGCCTTGCCTTACTCGGCTTTCAGGCCGTCAGCGGACACCGCTTTGACGCCTTTGATTTTCTTGGCGATGGCCACGGCGGTGGTTTTCTGAGCTTCAGTCACCGCAACTGTGGACGACAGCGACACGACGCCTTTGTTGGTTTCGACTTTGATGTCGGTACCCGGGATGCCTTTTTCGGTCACCAGGTCTGCTTTGACTTTGGTCGTGATCCAGGTATCGGAAGTAGCTTCCTTGGCTTTGGTCACTTCACCGGCGGCCAGCGTCATGGGAGCCTGGGTGGTTTGCGCGGTCTGTGCAAATGCAGCGTTGGCCATGGTCAGAGTCAGCGCGGTGGCAGTAGCGGCAGCAATAGCGAACTTCTTCATACGAGTAACTCCTGTTCTTCTGGAAAATCTGCTGCGTGTCGTCTTGTCAGCAGGGTTACCAGAGACAGTGCGAACGCTATGCCAACTGCTCGATAAAAAATAAATACATATAAATCAATAACTTAATAACAATGACAATTTTCGAAATCATGCAAAATGCATGAGTGCGACATTATCTACATGCAAGTTGCGGGTTTTAACGCAGGTCTAAGGGCATGAGTTGTCGGGGGTTTTCTGAATTATCGGATCGCCCCCCAAATGACGAGCAAAAAAATGCCCCGTGTCGTGAGAACGGGGCACTGGGTATGCCTGGCAAAGTGAATCAGGTACCGCTGGCGGTGCAGCCTTTTGGACTGTACTCCGGCGCAACCGTGGTGGCGCAAGTCCAGCCACCGGCGAGGGTACGCGAAAGCGTAACGGTTTTGCCGAGCACCGGCCCCGGTGCGTTGAGAATCGTGCAACCAATACTGCCCACACCGGTAGAGGCGGTACCCGTCGCTGTAATCGTGCAATTACCCGTGGGGGTCGTCGCGCCGATCCCGGCGGGGGCGGCAATATCGGTGCCTTGATTAATAACGTCTTCGAAAGGCACCTTCAGTGCCGAGATTTCTGCAACCGCAGCGGTGACCTTCGCCCGTGATTGGTACTTCGAATACTGCGGCAACGCAAACGTCGCCAGAATCCCGATGATCGCCACCACGATCAGCAGCTCGATCAGGGTAAAACCATTTTGATTTTTCATAGACAGGCTCCATGCATGAGTCGAAATCTCATGATCTGTACAGGGTACAGCACAGGTCATGCCAAGTCGTACGTGCCCCTGCAGACGGGACTCGGGATCACGACAAAGACCTTTCCTACTCCCAGGATCCGCACTTTCTGACACTTTTTGTCACCTCACCTCGGCTGGTTTGGTTCCACTGCTTGACTAGGCTATAAGTCATTAACCGCCTGCGTCCGGAATCCCAATGAATGACATTGCCCTTAGCGGTCTGGCCAAGCAATTGGTGCTGGCCGAGCTGATCACTGATCAAAGTGCGCAACAGGCGTATCAGCATGCCCAACGCGATCGAGTCTCACTGGTCAGTTATCTGGTGCAAAACAAACTGCTGAAAAGCTGGCAGGTCGCCGAGGTGGCTTCGGAGCATTTCGGCATGGCCCTGCTGGACCTCAACTGCCTGGAAAAAGACACCCAGCCCAAGGGGCTGGTCAGCGAAAAACTGATCCGCCAGCACCACGCCCTACCCCTCTGGCGGCGCGGCAACAAACTGTTCGTGGGGGTTTCCGATCCGAGCAATCAACAGGTCATCAACGACATCCAGTTCAGTACCGGGCTGAACACCGAAGCCATCCTGGTCGAAGAAGACAAGCTCAGCGACGCCATCGAAAAATTCTTCGACAGCCACGCCACCGGCCTGGAAGAGATGGCCGATGTCGACCTCGACGGTCTGGACATCGAATCGGTCGATGACCAGAAACAGGACGCCATCGCCGGACAGGATACCGATGACGCGCCCGTGGTGCGCTTCGTCCACAAGATGTTGCTCGATGCAATCAAGAGCGGTTCTTCCGACCTGCATTTCGAACCCTACGAAAAAACCTACCGCGTGCGGATGCGCACCGATGGCATCTTGCATGAAGTCGCCAAGCCACCGACGCAACTGGCCAACCGCATTGCTTCCCGGCTCAAAGTCATGGCCAGTCTCGACATCTCCGAGCGGCGCAAACCCCAGGACGGGCGGATCAAGATGCGCCTGTCCAAGAGCAAGTCCATCGACTTCCGGGTCAACACCCTGCCGACCCTGTGGGGCGAAAAAGTGGTGATCCGGATCCTCGATCCGTCCAGCGCGCAAATGGGCATCGATGCCCTCGGCTACGAGCCGGAGCAGAAAGACCTGTACATGGCCGCCCTCAAGCAACCACAGGGGATGATCCTGGTGACCGGGCCCACCGGTTCAGGCAAGACCGTGTCGCTCTATACCGGGCTGAACATCCTCAACACCGTCGACATCAACATCTCCACTGCCGAAGACCCGGTGGAAATCAACATGGAGGGCGTCAACCAGGTCAACGTCAATCCCAGGCAGGGAATGGATTTCGCCCAGGCGTTGCGCTCGTTTCTGCGCCAGGACCCGGACGTGATCATGGTCGGTGAAATCCGTGACCTCGAAACTGCCGAAATTGCTATCAAGGCCGCCCAGACCGGGCACATGGTGCTTTCCACCCTGCACACCAACAGCGCCGCGCAAACCCTGACCCGCCTGCACAACATGGGGATTCAGGGCTTCAACATTGCGACTTCGGTCAGCCTGATCATCGCCCAGCGCCTGGCGCGCAAGTTGTGCAGCCATTGCAAGAAACCCATCGAGATTCCCCGCGAGACGCTGCTCAAGGAAGGCTTCCCCGAGGAACGCATCGGCTCGTTCACGATCTATGAACCGGTCGGTTGCAATCAATGCAACGCTGGCTACAAAGGGCGAGTGGGGATTTATGAAGTGGTAAAGAACACCCCTGACCTGCAACGGCTGATCATGGCCGAAGGCAATTCACTGGAGATCGACCTCCAGATGCGCAAGGACGGCTTCAACGACCTGCGCACGTCGGGCTTGCTCAAGGCCATGCAAGGCATCACCAGCCTTGAAGAAATCAACCGGGTCACGAAGGACTGAATATGGCGGTCAAAGCAGCGAAAATCAGCGTGTATGCCTGGGAAGGCACGGATCGCAAAGGTGCGAAAATGACCGGCGAGTTGACCGGACAAAATCCTGCGCTGATCAAGGCCCAGTTGCGCAAGCAGGGCATCAACCCGGGCAAGGTGCGGAAAAAATCCGCGTCCATTTTCAGTGCCGGTAAGCGCATCAAGCCCCTGGACATTGCCCTGTTTACCCGGCAGATGGCGACCATGATGAAAGCCGGCGTACCGCTGCTGCAATCGTTCGAGATCATTGGCGAAGGCTTCGATAACCCGAACATGCGCAAACTGGTGGACGAGGTGAAACAGGAAGTCGCGGCCGGTAACAGCTTCGCTGCGGCCCTGCGCAAAAAGCCCCAGTATTTCGACGAGCTGTACTGCAACCTGGTGGACGCCGGCGAGCAGGCCGGTGCCCTGGATACCCTGCTGGAACGGGTGGCGACCTACAAGGAAAAGAGCGAAAGCCTCAAGGCCAAGATCAAGAAAGCCATGACCTACCCGCTGGCCGTGGTGTTTGTCGCAATCATTGTGACCGGCATTCTGCTGGTCAAGGTTGTGCCGCAGTTCCAGTCGGTATTCTCGGGGTTCGGCGCCGAACTGCCGGCGTTCACTGTGATGGTCATCGGCTTGTCGGAGTTCATGCAGGACTGGTGGTGGATGATACTCGGCGTGCTGGCTGGGGGGATCTTCGGCCTGCGCCATGCCTTGAAGAATTCCCCGGGCTTTCGCGACCGGACGGACACCTGGCTGCTGAAACTGCCATTGGTTGGCGCGCTCATGTACAAGTCCGCCGTGGCCCGATACGCCCGCACCCTGTCGACGACGTTTGCCGCCGGCGTACCACTGGTCGAAGCCCTGGAGTCAGTAGCGGGCGCGACCGGCAATATCGTGTTCAAGCGAGCGGTGTTGCGCATCAAGCAGGACGTTTCGACCGGCATGCAGCTGAATTTTTCCATGCGTACCTCCGGCATCTTTCCGACCATGGCGATCCAGATGACGGCCATTGGCGAAGAGTCCGGCGCGCTGGACGACATGCTCGACAAGGTCGCGAGTTTCTACGAGGCCGAGGTGGACAACATGGTCGATAACCTGACCAGCCTGATGGAGCCATTCATCATGGTGGTGCTGGGGGTTATCGTCGGCGGGCTGGTGGTTGCAATGTACCTGCCCATCTTCCAACTCGGCTCAGCGGTCTGATATGTCCTTGAACGAATTTCTGAGCCTCAACCCGCTGGCCTTCGTGATTACCGCAGGGGGGATCGGCCTGCTGATCGGCAGCTTTCTCAACGTGGTGGTCTGGCGCCTGCCGAAAATGCTTGAGCGTGAATGGCGCCTGCAGGCCCATGACGTACTGGACTTGCCAGCCGAAGCCCCCGGCCCCACTTACAACCTGATACTGCCCCACTCCGAGTGTCCCCACTGCGGCCATCGGATTCGAGTGTGGGAAAACATTCCAATACTCAGTTATCTGTTTTTGCGTGGGCGATGCTCAAACTGCGCGGCGCCGATCAGTAAACGTTACCCGCTGACCGAGTTGGCCTGCGGCCTGCTGTCGGCGTTCGTCGCCTGGCATTTCGGTTTCGGCTGGCAGGCCTGCATGGTCCTGGTCCTGAGTTGGGGACTGTTGGCGATGAGCCTGATCGATGCCGAACATCAACTGTTGCCGGACGTACTGGTGATGCCGTTGATGTGGCTGGGATTGATCCTCAACAGCTTCGGGCTCTTCGTATCACTGCATGACGCGTTCTGGGGCGCGGTGGCCGGCTACATGGCGCTGTGGACGGTGTTCTGGCTGTTCAAGCTGATCACCGGCAAGGACGGCATCGGCTACGGAGACTTCAAGCTCCTGGCGATGCTCGGCGCCTGGGGCGGCTGGCAGATCCTGCCCATGACCATACTGCTGTCATCGCTGGTAGGGGCCATTCTCGGGGTGATTTTGCTGCGCCTGCGGGATGCGAAAACCTCGACGCCGCTGCCCTTTGGACCTTATCTGGCCATTGCCGGCTGGATTGCCTTGCTCTGGGGTGGTCAAATAACCGGCTTCTATTGGCAGTTTGTCGGTTTGAAATGAATACCCCTGTGGAAAAACCCTGGATTCTCGGCCTGACCGGCGGCATCGGCAGCGGCAAAAGCGCGGCCGCGCAGCACTTCATCGACCTCGGCGTGCACGTGGTGGACGCCGACCATGCGGCTCGCTGGGTGGTCGAACCCGGCCGCCCGGCACTGGCGAAGATCGCCGAGCACTTTGGCTCCGGCGTATTGCAAGCCGATGGCCAGCTGGATCGTGCGGCTCTGCGCAAGCTGATCTTCGAGGTGCCGGAAGAACGCCGCTGGCTCGAAGCGCTACTGCATCCGTTGATCGCCGAGGAAATTGCCCATCATCTGGCCAAGGCACAATCGCCTTATGCGATTCTGGTTTCGCCGCTGCTGATCGAGTCCGGGCAGTACGCCATGACCCAACGGGTCCTGGTGATCGATGCCCCGGAACAGTTACAGATCGAACGCACCCTGCAGCGTGACCAGACCAGCGAACAGCAAGTCCAGGCGATCCTCAAGGCTCAGTCCAGCCGACAGGACCGCGTGAGCCATGCCGACGATGTGGTGGTCAACGACCGCGACCTCGCCTGGCTGCACAGCGAGGTCGAACGCCTGCATCACTTTTACCTTACTTTGCGTGGAGGCCAGTCATGAGCCAAACCCCGACCGTCGATTGCCCAACCTGTGGCGCCCCTGTCGAATGGAGCCCCGAGAACAAGTTCCGGCCATTCTGTTCGGACCGTTGCAAACTGATCGACCTGGGCGCCTGGGCGTCGGAAGAGCACAAGATTCCGGTGCCCCCCGATGCCGAGGACGAGTTGTTCAGCGGCGACTTCGACCCGCGTCACTGATCCCGGCCATCAGGGCCGCATGAAGCCATAGTCCTGGCCCTCGTCGAGGTTCTCGGCGAGAAACCGCAACTCATCGGCCAGGTCTTCAATATTGCGCACTGCCTTGCTCTGCTGCACCACCGCACTGAGCAAGGCGCGCAGGCTCAATCCCGGATCGAAGCCCACCTCTTGCGCCACATCCAGACTCTGACGCAACTCCTGCCTGGCCCACTCGTAGACACTCATTTCGATGCTCCTGAAGGTTTTCCGAAGCATGGATTCGTCAACGTTTTTTGGATTTGATGTGGATCAAGATTTGGGATCGTCATCTTTCCAGGGCGCCGATAGATAGCGCGTGCGATTGAACGTCTCCAGCCATTCGGGGCAGAACACCACCAACGCGCTGATCACCATGCCGTTGATGAACGCCTCCGGAAAAATCAGCAGCCACAGGTAACCGACAAAGTCTTCCAGCCAGTACGGCATGGCGAATCGCTCGTCGTACCACAGCAGCGTGAGTGTCAGGATCAGGCACAACAAGGCCGACAGCGCAGCGGCAAAAAAACCGGAACAGAAGATATATACAAAGGGATTACGCGGCTGCGCACGTTCCACCAGGATGGCGCAGCACTCGGTGACCAGCACCGGCAGCAGAATCAGCAGCGCGCCGTTCACGCCGACAGCGGCCAGGTCCTGACGCCCGAGCAACACCAATCCTGCTTGCGCGACCAACCCGCCGGCAATCGCCAACGGCCAATCCAGCAGTAAGGTCACGGCGGTCATGCCGATGAAGTGATAGGACACGCCGGTATCGAAGTCCCGTCGCACCAGCCACAACATGAACAGCGCGAACACGGTGCCGAACAACAGATGCTGGCGGCGGCTGTCGCTGAACAGTTCGACCCATGGCGCTCGCGCAATTGCCCAGATCAGCGCCGGTATATAGATCAGCCAACCCACCGTCAGGGTTTCGGATGACAGTAACTCGGCACCGATCATGGCTGGGTACACTCCCTTGTTTTGCCCCGATGAGAACAGGCTCTCAGTCTACACCGCCCTTCGATTTTGCTCTGGGAGGGCGTTTTGCGATTGGGGGCATATCTGTTGCTGCGGTAATGGCGGCTCTTTTCTGATCGTGTATATATCCGTTGCTGCGGTAATGGCGGCTTAGGGTTTCGCTCTTACAGCGAGTCACTTTGGAAAAGCCCCAAAGTAACCAAAAGGCTCTTGCCCCTTTCGTTCGGTGCCTCGCCTAGGCTCGGCATGCCCTCGCTCCGGTCCTGCTCCGTGGGCTCGCCGCCATCGGCCATCCATGGCCGGGGGCGGCTA
>NZ_AKJT01000049.1 GCF_000282195.1 Pseudomonas sp. GM18 | reverse complement strand
CCCCCAGTGGCTGGTTCAGTTCGTGGGCAATGCTGGTGGACATCTGGCCGATGGCCGCCAGTTTGCCGGCCTGGACCAGCTCATCCTGGGCGCGGCGCAAGGTTTCTTCAGCCTGCCGGCGTTCACGAATCTGGCCCTTGAGCCGTTCGTTGCTGGCGCGCAGGTCGGTGGTGCGTTCGGTAATCCTACGCTCCAGTTGATTGTTGGCTTCCTGCAAGGCTTCCCGCGCCGCGAGGCGGGTGGCGATCACTTTGCGCCGCTCATTCCAGGCGATCAGCAGGAAGGCCACCAGGGCAAACGCCACCGCTACCAGAATCCCCTGATTGATCGCTTCACGCCGCAGGTCTTGCAGAGGCGTGAGCAGGGTGAAATTCCACGGGGTGTCGCTCAGCGGTCGGGTTTGCGACAGGTAGCTGATGTTCTCTTCATCGGACACCAGTTCGCTGTTGGCGGGGAAGGTCAGTTTTTCCTCGCCTTCAGCCAGTTTCTCTCGGGCCAGCGGTTGCAGTTCATTCAGCGGATACCAGTAGTACTGGAGGCTGCGGGCCAGGCGTTCCTTGGTGTCGTCGCTCAACGGCAGCACCGACTTGAGCCGCCGCGCCGGATCGCTGGAGAGAATGATGATGCCGTTCTCGTCGCTGACGAACGCTTCCAGGCGCGCGCGCTGCCAGCGTTCTTCCATGGCTTCGAGGCGCACCTTGACCACCGCGACGCCGGTGATCTTGCCGTGCTCTTCCAGGCCATGAGCCAGGTAATAGCCGGGTTCTCCGCTGGTGCTGCCGATGCCGTAGAAACGTCCCGGCTGACCGCGCACGGCGTTCTGGAAATAGGCGCGGAAGGACAGGTCTTCGCCCAGGTAACTGTCGACATCGCGCCAGTTGCTGGTGGCCAGTACGCGACCGGTGGTGTCCATCACATAAATGGCCCGACTGCGGCTGCGCCGGTTCAGGCCTTCGAGGTATTCGTTGACTGTCTGCCGGTGTTCCGGCGACGGGTCGGCCAACAGCCTGGAAACACTCGATTCGAGTTCCAGAAGGCTGGGCAGGTAGGTGTATTTGCTGATCTCGCTTTCGACGGCGCGGGCGTGCAGTTCCAGCTGACGCTGACCGTTCTCGCTGAGGTTGCGAATGCCGTAGTGTTCACTGACCCAGAAGCCGATGTAACCCAATCCGATCATCAGGGCGATGATCAGCGGCGGCAGGAACAGATGGCGAATCAAACGGGGTTTCACGGCGAGTGATGGCGGCGCTGCGCGATAGAGAGTGGAGTCGCATTTCATCACAGATGCCTTGGGTCAACCACAACACAAATATCCATATACCCACTAGCCCTGTGGGAGCTGCTGTGTGGCGAGGGGGCTTTTGTGGCGAGGGGGCTTGCCCCCGTTGGGTCGCGAAGCGGCCCCAATATCTGGATTCGGGTTGTATCTGACAAGCCGAGTATTCAGGTATTGGGACTGCTACGCAGTCCAACGGGGGCAAGCCCCCTCACCACAGAAGCCCCCTCCCACAGGGGGGAGCGGTGTCTTCCGTCTTAGTGCTGCAAAATCTTCTCGAGGAAATGCTGCGCACGCTCGGAGCGGGCGTTGATGTCGCCGAAGAACTCTTCTTTCTTGCAGTCTTCGATAATCTTGCCGGCGTCCATGAAGATCACCCGGTCCGCAACCTTGCGGGCGAAGCCCATTTCGTGGGTCACGCACATCATGGTCATGCCTTCGTGGGCCAGTTGCACCATCACGTCGAGTACTTCGTTGACCATTTCCGGGTCCAGTGCCGAGGTCGGTTCGTCGAACAGCATGACGATCGGGTCCATCGCCAGCGCACGGGCAATCGCCACACGTTGTTGCTGGCCACCGGAAAGCTGGCCCGGATGCTTATGCGCATGGGCAGACAGGCCGACACGCTCAAGCAGTTGCAGGCCTTTCTTGGTGGCTTCTTCCTTGCTGCGGCCCAACACCTTGATCTGCGCGATGGTCAGGTTTTCGGTGATGGTCAGGTGCGGGAACAGTTCGAAATGCTGGAACACCATGCCCACGCGCGAACGCAGTTTCGGCAGGTTGGTCTTCGGGTCGGCGATGGAGGTGCCGTCGACCACGATGTCACCTTTCTGGAACGGCTCCAGGGCGTTGACGCACTTGATCAGGGTGGATTTGCCGGAACCGGACGGCCCGCACACCACAATCACTTCGCCTTTTTTGACCTCGGTGCTGCAATCAGTCAGTACCTGGAAGTCCCCATACCACTTGTTGACGTTCTTGATAGAGATCATACGGCGAACCTTTTTTGCAGACGCTTGACCAGCTGCGAGGCGGCAAAGCTGATGATGAAGTACGTGAGACCTGCGAAGATCAGGAACTCATTGGAGCGGCCGATGATGTCACCACTGGCACGCGAGGCATTGAGGAAGTCCACCAGGCCGACCGCGTAGACCAGCGAGGTGTCCTGAAACAGGATGATGCTCTGTTGCAACAGCAGCGGGGTCATCTTGCGGAACGCTTGCGGCAGGATGATCAACCGCATCATCTGGCCGTACGTCATGCCCAGGGCCTGGGCAGCGCCCATCTGGCCCTTGGGAATCGACTGCACACCAGCCCGGACGATTTCGCAGAAGTACGCGGCTTCGAACATCATGAACGCCACGATGCACGAGGCGAACGCGCCGATCGGGGTGTCTTCGCCGGTGATCCAGCGCAATACGAACGGCACCGCCAGGTAGAACCAGGTGATGACCAGCAGCAGCGGGATCGAGCGGAAGTAGTTAACGTAGGCGCCGGCAATGTTCGACAGCAGTTTGCTGTGGGACAGGCGCATCAACGCCAGGATCGTGCCGAGGATGATCCCGCCGCTCACGCCCAGGGCCATCAGCTTGAGGGTCATGACCATGCCGTTCCACATACCCGGCAGGGACGGAATGATGCCCGAGAAGTCGAATTCCATCATTTACCCCCTACGGAAATCAGGCCCGGTACGGCGACTTTCTTCTCGACCGCGCGCATCAGCAGCATCAGGCTCATGTTCAGGGTGAAGTAGATCAGCGTTGCCAGGGTGAAGGCTTCGAACAGGTTGGCGGAGAACTCGGCGGTCTGTTTGGTCTGCGCGAGCAGCTCCATCAGGCCGATCAGCGACGCGACGGAGGAGTTCTTGAACACGTTCAGGAATTCCGAGGTAAGCGGCGGAATGATGATCCGGTAAGCCTGGGGCAGTAGCACGTTCCAGTAGATCTGCGGCAGCTTGAAACCCATGGCGCGGGCAGCCGATTCCTGGCCGCGGGGCAGCGCCTGGATACCGGTGCGCACTTGTTCACAAACGCGAGCCGTGGTGAACAGGCCCAGGCACACGACGACGCTGAGGAAGGCCGAAGTGGTCGGGTTCAGGTCCTGCTTGTACCAGTCCTGCAGGTTTTGCGGCAGCAGGTCGGGTACCAGGAAGTACCAGATGAACAGCTGAACCAGCAGCGGCACGTTGCGGAAGAGTTCGACGTAGCAGGTCGCGATGCCCGATACGATGCGATTCGGCACCGTGCGCATGACGCCCAGGATCGAGCCCAGCAGCAGCGCGATGATCCAGGCGGCGACGGCGATGGCGATGGTCCAGCCCAAACCGGAGAGGTACCAGTCGAAATAAATTTCGTTGCCCACGCCGGTGGACTTGAAGAACACGCCCCAGTCCCAGTTGTAATTCATTAGGGTCTCCCCTCGGATTCGATCGATGTACAAGTGCCCGCCTGGGGAAGCTCCGTTCCCGCCTGATCATGACGATCAGACACACGCGAACGGCTCGACAGCCACCGGTTCGAGTGTTTCCAGAAATGCCAGCAGGGAGTGACAACCCCTGAAAGGGCAAAGGCCTTTTCAGGGGATAAGGTTAGTCAGAAATCAGGATTTCTTTTCGTCAGCCGCTTTGTCGGTCGGATTGGCGATCAGGGCCTTGAGCTCGTTGCTCATCGGGAAGTTCAGGTTCAGGCCTTTTGGCGGGATTGGCTGCATGAACCATTTTTCGTAGATCTTGTTGATCTCGCCCGACTTGTAGGTCGCGATGATTGCGTCGTCGACGGCTTTCTTGAACGGTGCGTCGCCCTTGCGAACCATGCAGCCGTAGATTTCGAACGATTGTGGTGTGCCGGTCACGGCCCAGTCATCCGGCTTCTTGGCCTTGGCCATTTCACCGGCCAGCAAGGCGTCGTCCATCATGAATGCCACGGCACGGCCGGTTTCCAGCATCTGGAAGGATTCGCCATGGTCTTTGGCGGAGATCACGTTCATGCCCATCTGCTTGTCGGCGTTCATCGACTTGAGGATGCGCTCGGACGTGGTGCCGGCGGTGGTCACGACGTTCTTGCCTTTCAGGTCGGCGAAGTCTTTGTAGGGCGAGTCTTTCTTGGCCAGCAGCTTGGTGCCGATTTCGAAGATGCCGACGGAGAAGTCAACTTGTTGCTGACGCTCGACGTTGTTGGTGGTGGAGCCGCACTCGACGTCCACGGTGCCGTTCTGCACCAGCGGGATACGGGTTTGCGAGGTCACCAGGTTGTATTTGACCTGGAGGTTGGGCATGTCCAGGTCTTTCTTGATGGCTTCGACGATTTTCAGCTGGATATCGTGGGAGTAGCCAACCGGTTTGCCGGAAGCATCCGCGATGTAGGAAAACGGAATGGACGCGTCACGATGCCCGAGGGTGATGGTGCCGGACTCTTTGATCTTCTTCAGTGTGCCGGTGAGTTCGGCGGCGAAAACTGGAGTGCTAATCAGAGCGGCAGCAATGGCTGCGCCCAGGAGATGGGGAACGATGCGCATCAAATTTTCCTCGACATTGTTTTTTTTATGGAGCCAGTTCATCGGCCTTTTTTGCTGCTTCGAATGCTTGGTGGTTCCTGAAGGAGTAGCGCAACAAACATTCGTCGAAGAGTGTAGAGCATGACTCGTGCCAGGCCGGGCGATACGGATCAAGTAATTGATTTATAAGGGGATTAAATATTTATTGCGTTGAATTTGCGGCTAAGTGATCCGGTTTACCGAATCGACCGACAAGTCGCGTTCGGAAAACCGAATGAATCGTAGCGTCAACCTGTAGAAGCGAGGCTTGCCCGCGAATGGGGCACCGCGGTCCGACGGGTACACCGCGTTATCGTTTTTCGCGGGCAAGTCGGATCGCCGCACCGCTCGCTCCTACAGATATACGAGATATGAAAAAGCCCCTGAATCATGAGATTCAGAGGCTTTGGTTTAACCGGATATCCGATCAGGCGGCTTCGATCTTGCTGCGGTTCTGTTCGACCTTGTTCAGGTATTCCTTGAGCTTTTGCTGTTCCGCCGGGGTGGTGAACAGCCCAAGCTTGCTGCGGCGCCACAGGATGTCATCGGCGGTGGTTACCCATTCTTCGCTGCACAGGTAGTCGACTTCGCGGGTGTAGAGGCCGCCGCCGATGTGTTCGCCCAGGTCACCGAGGTTTTCCACGCCTTCGAGCATGCGCCAGGTGCGGTTGCCGTAAGTGGTGGACCAGCGACGGGCGATCTCGGTGGGGATCCAGTCGAACTTGTCGCGGATCCGCGAGCTCAACGCCTGCGGGGTGGTCATGTCTTCGCCGCCGGGCAGGGGGGCGCTGGCGGTCCAGCTTGGCTTGATGTGCGTGAAGTACGGAGCCAGTTGTGCCAGCGCCGACTCGGCCAGTTTGCGGTAGGTCGTCAGCTTGCCGCCGAACACCGACAGCAACGGCGCTTCTTCGTCAGCGCCCGACAATGCCAGGGTGTAGTCGCGGGTGACGGCCGACGGGTTGTCGGATTCATCGTTGCACAGCGGACGAACGCCGGAGTAGCTGTGCAGGATGTCCGCGCGGCTGAGTTGTTTCTTGAAGTGGGCGTTGACCACTTTGAGCAGGTAATCGGTTTCGCCTTCGGTGATCGCCACTTTTGCCGGGTCGCCGGTGTACTCACGGTCGGTGGTGCCGATCAGGGTGAAGTGGTTCAGGTACGGAATAGTGAAGACGATGCGCTGATCTTCGTTTTGCAGAATGTGCGCGTGTTCGCCTTCGTACAGTTTCGGCACGATCAGGTGGCTGCCCTGGATCAGACGGATGCCGTACGGCGATTCCATCTTCAGGTCGTCACGAATGAACTGGGCGACCCATGGGCCTGCTGCGTTCACCAGTGCCTTGGCGCGGATCGAAAACAGGCTGCCATCGGCGCGTTCCAGGTTCATGTGCCACAGGCCCTTGGTGCGACGGGCACTGACACAGCGGGTTTGCGTATGAACGTGGGCACCTTTCTCGCGGGCAGCCATGGCGTTCAGCACCACGAGGCGCGCGTCATCGACCCAGCAATCGGAGTATTCGAAGCCTTTGGTGATTTCGCTTTTCAGCGCGCTGTCCGGGCCGAACTTCAGGCTTTTCGAGCCTTCGAGTTTTTCCCGTTTGCCGAGGTGGTCATAAAGGAACAGGCCGGCGCGGATCATCCAGGCCGGACGCAGGTGCGGGCGGTGCGGCAGCACGAAGCGCATCTGTTTGACGATGTGCGGCGCCTTGGCCAGCAGCACTTCGCGTTCGGCCAGGGCTTCGCGCACCAGGCGGAATTCATAATGCTCCAGGTAGCGCAGGCCACCGTGGATCAGCTTGCTGCTGGCCGACGAGGTGTGGCTGGCCAGATCATCCTTTTCGCAAAGGAACACCGAAAGGCCGCGACCGGCGGCATCCGCTGCGATCCCCACGCCATTGATCCCACCACCGATGACGGCGATATCGTAGACCTCGGCAAGAGGGGGCGTAGGCAAAGTAGAAGTGGGCATCGGCTGGCCTCGGGCTTTTTGGATTTCTATATTTGAATTCGAACATTAATGTTCATTTTCGAAAATACTAGCCCATAAAGACGCGCGCAGCCAGTGTGCTTCGATTGAAAATACTGATCGAAGGGCTGTTAAAGGAAAATTTCCGAACATTTAGATGTGCGGTAGGGCACAAATGAGGAGGTGCGGCAGAGATTGCTATCGCGAGCAGGCTCGCTGCCACAAGGGTTGCGCTGAACCTGTGGGAGCGAGCCTGCTCGCGATAGCGTCTGGGCAGCCGACGAAGATGTGAGGGGAAGGTTAAACGACCTCGAGCCGAATCTTGTGCTGGCTCAACAACTGCGCCAGGGCCGGCGAGGGCGGCTGGTCGGTGACCAGGCAATCGATCAAGCTGATCGGCCCCAGGCGAATCATGGCGTTGCGCCCGAATTTGCTGGAGTCCGCCGCGAGAATTACCTGTCGGGCGTTGGCGATGATCGCCTGGGACACCCGCACTTCCTGATAATCGAAATCCAGCAAGCTGCCGTCTTCATCGATACCGCTGATGCCGACCAGGGCGAAGTCGACCTTGAACTGGTTAATGAAGTCGACGCTGGCCTGACCGACCACGCCACCGTCACGCCGTACGTTGCCACCGGTCAGCAGCACGTCGAAGTCGTCCTTGGCGCTGAGCATCGAGGCCACATGCAGGTTATTGGTGATGATTTTCAGGTGGCTGTGGTTGAGCAGCGCCCGAGCGATGGATTCGGTGGTGGTGCCGATATTGATGAACAGCGAGGCGTGATCGGGAATCTGTGCCGCAATGGCTTCGCCGATACGCTGCTTTTCATCGCGCATCTGATCGGCGCGCATGGCGTAGGCGGTGTTTTCGACGCTGGAGTCGTAGGCTGCGCCGCCGTGATAGCGACGCAACAGATTTACTTCCGCCAGTTGGTTGATATCACGGCGGATGGTTTGCGGTGTAACGACGAACAGCTGGGCCATTTCCTCGATGCTGACATAGCCGCGTTCGCGGACCAGTTCGAGGATTTGCTGCTGACGGGGAGGCAGATTCATGGGGCTTCCTTTGGGCTGCCGTGCAAAATTTGCCCATGATGCCGCAGGAATCCGCTCCCGACCAGTTACAACCGGATACGAATCCGGTCCCTGGCTTATTCAGCGCCTTCGTGCGGTTCCCAATCGCGAGTGCGGCTGACGGCTTTTTTCCAGCCGGCATAGAGTTTTTCCTTCGCGGTTTCGTCCAGCGCCGGTTCGAACTCGCGCTCGATTACGGCCTTGCCGCGCAACTCCTCCAAGCTGCCCCAGAAGCCGCAGGCCAAACCCGCCAGGTAAGCGGCGCCCAACGCGGTGGTTTCGCGCATTTTCGGACGCTCCACCTGAGTGCCGAGGATGTCGGCCTGGAATTGCATCAGGAAATTGTTCGCCACTGCGCCGCCGTCCACGCGCAAGGCTTTGAGGCGTTCGCCGGAATCCTGCTGCATGGCGTCCAGAACGTCGCGGGTCTGGTAGGCAATCGACTCAAGCGCGGCACGAATGATGTGATCCACGCGTACGCCACGCGTCAGGCCGAACAGCGCGCCACGGGCATACGGGTCCCAGTACGGAGCGCCCAGGCCGGTGAAGGCCGGCACCAGGTATACGCCGTTGCTGTCCTTGACCTTGTTGGCGAAGTATTCGGTGTCGTGGGCGTCGTTGATGATCTTCAGTTCGTCACGCAGCCACTGCACGGTGGAACCACCGTTGAACACCGCGCCTTCCAGCGCATAGGCCACTTCGCCGCGTGGGCCGCAAGCGATGGTGGTCAGCATGCCGTGCTTGGACTTCACCGCTTTGTCGCCGGTGTTCATCAACAGGAAGCAACCGGTGCCGTAGGTGTTTTTCGCCTGGCCTGGCTCGACGCACATCTGGCCGAACAGGGCGGCCTGCTGGTCTCCGGCGATACCGCCAATGGCGATGCCGCTTTTAGTGTGGCCGTAGATTTCGGACGAGGACTTAACTTCCGGCAGCATCTCGCGCGGGATGTCGAGGACCTCCAGCATCTTCGCGTCCCACTCCAGCGTGTGGATGTTGAAGAGCATGGTGCGCGAGGCGTTGGTGTAGTCGGTGACGTGCACCTTGCCGCCGGTAAATTTCCAGATCAGCCAGCTGTCGACGGTGCCGAACAGCAGTTCACCCTTACGCGCCCGTTCGCGGCTGCCTTCGACATTGTCGAGGATCCACTTGAGCTTGGTGCCGGAGAAGTACGGGTCGGTGACCAGGCCCGTGGTGTCGCTGATGTATTGCTCGTGGCCATCGCGCTTGAGCTGCTGGCAGATTTCGGTGCTGCGGCGGCACTGCCAGACGATCGCGTTGTAGATCGGGCGGCCGGTGGTCTTGTCCCAGACCACGGTGGTTTCGCGCTGGTTGGTGATGCCGATTGCCGCGACCTGGTCGTGATGCAGGCCGGCTTGAGCCAGGGCCTCGACCATCACGGCGCTTTGGGTGGCGAAGATTTCCATCGGGTCGTGTTCGACCCAGCCGGCTTGTGGGTAATGCTGTGCGAATTCGCGTTGGGCGGTGCAGACCACGTTCGCGTCGCGGTCGAAAATGATCGCGCGGGAGCTGGTCGTACCCTGATCGAGGGCAATGATGTAGTTCTTATTCTGAATGTCGGTCATGTCGATTGCCTTGGACGAAATAAGGAAGTGAAGTCAGGCGCGGGACCAAAATGGGCAGGATCACGCGCCAACGGTTTCAAGACGTTCTTGGTTTGCCGTCAATGGCCAGTGCTGAATCCTTTGTAGCAGGTATGGCGCCGGGCAGATGACGGGCAATCAGCCCGCGATAAGCTGCAGCACCGAGACAGGCACCGACAATCGGTGCAAAAACCGGAATCAGGAAGTACGGGATATCGCGTCCGCCAGTGAAGGAAATTTCACCCCAGCCTGCGAAGAAAGTCATTAGTTTAGGACCGAAGTCGCGGGCCGGGTTCATCGCGAAACCGGTCAGCGGACCCATCGAGCTGCCGATCACAGCAATCAACAGGCCGATCAGCAACGGTGCCAGTGGTCCTTTGGGCAGGCCATTGTTGTCGTCGGTCAGCGACATGATCACGCCCATCAGAATGGCGGTGATGATCACTTCAACCAGAAAGGCCTGGGCCGTGGACAGGGCAGGGTTCGGGAAGGTGGAGAACACCGAGGCCAATTCAAGGCTGGCTTCGGTACCACGAACCATATGGTGAGTTTGTTCGAAATCGAAGAACAGGTTGCTGTACAGCGTGTAAACCAACAATGCCCCGCAGAAGGCGCCGGCCACCTGGGAGAAAATATAGAAAGGCAGTTTGCGCTTTTCGAAGTCAGCGAAAATGCTCAGCGCGATACTCACGGCAGGGTTGAGGTGCGCACCGGAAACGCCGGCGGTGAGGTAGATCGCCATGCTGACGCCAACCCCCCAGATGATACTGATTTCCCACAGCCCGAAGCTGGCACCCGCCACCTTGAGCGCGGCAACGCAGCCGGTACCGAAAAATATCAGCAGTGCAGTACCCAGAAACTCGGCCATGCATTGGCTCGAGAGCGACGGCTGTTGTAAAGCAGTTGTCATTGAAAACCTCGTTTTTGTTGTTGTCTGGCGCTTTTCCATCAAGGTCAAAGCGCGATTTTCACCGAGGCAGGATCCCCATCCTGTGCTCGGCTTACTGCCGGGTGCTGCGGTGAGACATTTGTGCAGTATTCACATTCGAAAAAATATAGACAAGAAACGCTGCTGTCAAAGGTCGAAAGTGAACCATCAGTCATATTTAAACTATTAGTCCTGTGAATGATCGCGTCGTTCATCTGGCGAGAAGCGTGTGGATGAACGGCCGAAAGCCCGGCCAGGCCTTTGAAATAGCGCCGAAATAGAGCCTTTTATCGATCAATGACCTAGAATCCTGCGCAGTATTTTTCTTCTGCCGCCAAGTCTGGAGCTGTCATGACCCCCGCATTGGATTTGTTGAAAAAAGTTCGTGCCGAACATCGCGTGCACAGTTACGAACATGATCCGAAGGCAGCGTCCTATGGTCTGGAGGCCGCGGAGAAATTGGGCCTGGACCCCGCGCAGGTGTTCAAGACATTGCTGGCGGCCAGCGAGAAGGGGGAGTTATTGGTGGCGGTGGTGCCGGTCGTCGGAAGTCTGGACTTGAAGGCGCTGGCACAGGCCGCAGGCGTGAAAAAAGTCGAAATGGCCGATCCTGCCGCTGCGCAGCGTTCGACGGGGTATCTGTTGGGCGGTATCAGCCCGCTCGGGCAGAAGAAGCGCCTGCGTACGTTTATCGATCATTCGGCCCAGCCGTTTTCCAGCATCTTCGTCAGCGCTGGGCGGCGCGGTCTGGAAGTCGAACTGGCGCCCGCCGTGTTGGCCGAACACACCCAGGCGAAGTTCGCCGATATCGGTCGTGCCTGAGCAGAAGGTCTTGGGCTTACAACCCGGCGCTGTATGGTGGAAATTGGTTCGTTCTGTCACTGGTGAAGGGCTGGGCCTGGCTGCATGCTCGGCGACCTGAAGAAAGGGAGAAGTGCCATGCAGCTTGAGTTTCATCAGATCGATGCGTTCAGTGATCGGCCGTTCAGTGGCAACCCGGCGATGGTGTACCGGCTCGACAGCTGGCTCGATGATGAGTTGATGCAAAAAATCGCCGCCGAACACAACCTCGCCGAAACCGCGTTCCTGGTACGTGAGGGTGCTGTCTGGCGCATCCGCTGGTTTACCCCGACCACCGAAGTCCCGTTATGTGGCCATGCGACCCTGGCCAGCGCCTACGTGCTGTTTGAACTCTATAAGGAACCGGTCGAGCGACTGGAGTTCATCTGCAAGTCCGGCCCGCTGAGTGTCAGCCGAGAGGGTGGGCGCTTGTGGCTGGATTTCCCGGCAATCGTGCCGTCGGAAGTGGGCGTGACCCTGGATGTCGAGCGCGCCTTGGGCGTCGAGGCGGTCGATGTGCTGGGCTCGAACGAATTGTTCGTGGTGCTGGAGTCCGAGCAGGCGGTGCTCGATTGTGAGCCGGACATGATTGCCCTGGCGAAACTGCCGTGGCCGGGCGCCATCGTGACAGCCAAGGGCAACAAGCATGACTTTGTGTCGCGCTATTTTGCCCCGGCGATCGGCATCAACGAAGACCCGGTGACCGGTTCGACCCATTGCAGCCTGATTCCGTACTGGTCGAAACGCTTGAGCAAGTCGAGTCTGACGGCTTATCAGTGCTCGGCGCGGGGCGGGGAGTTATTTTGTCAGCTGGAAGGGGATCGGGTGAGTATTGGCGGGAATGCGACGCTGGTCGCAAGCGGCAAACTATTGCTCGGATAATTTTTTGGTAGGAGCAGGGCTAGGCGCCCCCCCTGCTCCTACGGATTCAGGTGTCAGCTAGCGGCGCTGTAGCGCCTGACACCGGATTCAATCGTCGGAATCTGCGCCGCTGTGCTGCCGGAGGCCTGGAACAGCACCAGGTGTTCCGCCGCTACCCGAATACCAACTTCAGCACCGACCCGGTGATCGGCATGACTCGGGAAAATCGACTCCAGCTGTGCGCCTGTAGGCAACTGCAAGCGGTACAGCGTTGATGCACCCTGGAAGCTCTTGCCAACAATCTGCGCCCTCAGTGGGCTGGACGGTGCATAAACAATATCGTCCGGACGCAGCAATACGTCCACGGCGCCACCGATCGGCCAAGTGTAGGCACGATTGCCACGCAATTCCCCCAACTCGGTCTGCACCGACTCCGGGCTGCTCAACTGACCGCGAATGAAGTAACCCTGGCCAATGAAGCTGGCCACATACGGCGTCAGCGGTTCGTGATAGAGGTTGTAGGGCGTGTCCCACTGCTCCAGCCGACCTTCCTTGAAAACACCGACATGGTCGCTGACCGCGAAGGCTTCTTCCTGATCGTGGGTCACCAGAATCGCACTGGTGCCGCGAGCCTTGAGGATGTCGCGTACTTCATGGCTGAGCTTGCGTCGCAGTTCACCGTCGAGGTTGGAGAACGGTTCGTCGAGCAACAACAGTTGCGGTTCCGGCGCCAGGGCGCGGGCCAGTGCAACTCGCTGCTGCTGGCCACCGGACAGCTCATGGGGAAAGCGCTTGCCGAGGTTTTTCAGGTTGACCAGTTCGAGCAGCTCTTCGGTGACGCGATCCTTTTGCGGATGCTTGCGGATCCCGAAGGCGATGTTCTCGGCCACGCTCAAATGCGGAAACAGCGCGTAATCCTGGAACACCATGCCGATCCGGCGTTTCTCCGGGGCGAGGGTGAAACCGGCGCTGGAGATGGTCTCGCCCGCCAACTGGATTTCACCTTCGTGCACCGGTTCGAAACCGGCAATGGCTCGCAGGGTGGTGGTCTTGCCGCAACCCGAAGAGCCCAGCAGGCAGCCTATATCGCCGGCATTCAAATGCAGGTTGAGGTTCTGCACAACCCGCTGGTTTTGATAACCACAGGCCAGATTGCGCAGGTTCAGCAGTAATGGCTGGCTCATGCGTGGTGGTACGAAGGTGGGACGAGAAATTCGAGCAAGGCCTTTTGTGCATGCAGACGGTTTTCGGCTTGATCCCAGGCCACCGAGCGCGGGTCGTCGAGCAGGTCGAGGCTGATTTCCTCGCCACGGTGGGCCGGCAGGCAATGCATGAACAGCACGTCCGGTGCGGCCAGGTCGAGCAGCGCCCGGTTGACCTGGAACGGTGCGAACAGCTTCAGGCGCTTGGCGGTTTCCTCTTCCTGGCCCATGGAGGTCCAGACGTCGGTGCTCACCAGGTGCGCGCCGCGCACGGCTTCCTGCGGATCGCGGACGATGCTTACCCGATCGCCGGCCTTGGCCACGAATTCAGGGTTGGGTTCGTAACCTTCCGGGCAGGCGATGCGCAACTGGAAGTCGAACTGGATCGCCGCTTCTATATAGCTGTTGCACATGTTGTTGCCGTCGCCGATCCAGGCCACGGTCTTGCCTTGGATCGAACCGCGATGTTCGAGGAAGGTTTGCATGTCGGCCAGCAACTGGCACGGGTGCAGGTCATCGGACAGGCCGTTGATCAGCGGGACTCGCGAATTGGCGGCGAATTCGGTCAGGGTGCTGTGCGAAAACGTACGGATCATCACTGCATCGAGCATGCTCGACATGACAATGGCGGCGTCGCCGATCGGCTCGCCACGGCCCAGTTGAGTGTCGCGTGGCGACAGGAAGATCGCCTGGCCACCAAGCTGGATCATGCCGGCTTCGAACGAAATACGGGTACGGGTCGAGGACTTCTCGAAAATCATCCCCAGGACGCGGTTTTTCAAAGGCTCGAACAGTACGCCGCGGTTACGCAGGTCCTTGAGCTCAACGCCTCGACGGATCACGCTGACCAGCTCTTCGGGCGTGCAATCCATCAGGGAGAGAAAGTGCCTTGCGCTCATCATTGACTACCTTTTTGCAACAGACCGCAGATACTCAAAGCCTTGTTTAACTGAAAAACGGGCGAGACCTGCGGCGTAAGCCGCACGGGGCGACGAAATAGGGGGAGGCGCGATATTGACATTAAATGTCGCGTTTTTCCAATAGGCTACGGTGTTTAGAGGATTTCAGAGAGGCTACGGGGTGACCGCGGTAGCGCTTTTGAAGCCTGTGTCCTGACAGCAGCTGACCATTTGTACACTGGGCCCGCCGGGCTTGGCAATCAGACGGGGCGCGGGAGACATACTGGCAGTCGGTTTTTGACCTGTCATTCGAGCCTTTGGCGGGCAATGTGTCTGGTCTGAAACATTTGCTAATGCAAAGTGCTGGGTTATAACTAAAGCACGAGCGACGCAGGAAGCCCCAGGAATGGAATCGAAAGAACAGCTATTGATGGAGCTACTTGGCCTTACGGCACGCTCTCTGACCCACCTCACGGCTTCCATGACCTCGATGTCTTTCGAGTTGATGCGCAGTGAGGACGAAGTCACGAAGGCGGCTGGCCGGCGCATGATCGACCGCATGGCCACCATCAGCGCCGGGCTCGACGAGCATTGGCGGCTGATCGGCGAACTCACCGGCGTGCATGTCGCCCACGAGCAAATAGAAACCATTGAGGAAATCCAGTTGCAGGCGCCGCCGAACTGATCCTCTTGCTGCCATCGGCTGGCCTGATGGTCGCCAATTCACGAGACGAACGTCGCTGGCGCGGTAGCGAACCACGCGCCATAGTTTTGTTCCCGCGGCCCACATTGCCCGCCCAGAACAAAACAGAGACTGGCCATGACCAAGACTCTCCATCACCGTGCGTGCCACCTGTGTGAAGCCATCTGCGGCCTGACCATTGAAACCACTGAGGTCGAAGGCAGCGGCGTGCAGATCACCTCGATCAAGGGTGATCCTCAGGACAGCTTCAGCCGTGGGCATATCTGCCCCAAAGCGGTTGCCCTGCAAGACATTCAGAACGACCCGGATCGCTTGCGTCAGCCGATGCAGCGGGTGGGCAGCGAATGGCAGCCTATCGAGTGGGAAGATGCGTTCAGCCTTGTAGCCGAACGCCTGGCAGCGATTCAGGAACGTCACGGGCAGAACGCGGTGGCGGTTTATCAGGGCAACCCCAGCGTGCACAACTACGGGTTGATGACCCACAGCAATTACTTCCTCGGCCTGTTGAAAACCCGCAACCGGTTTTCCGCGACGTCGGTCGATCAGTTGCCCCATCACCTGACCAGTCATTTGATGTACGGCCACGGCTTGCTGTTGCCGATCCCGGACATCGATCACACCGATTTCATGTTGATTCTGGGCGGCAATCCACTGGCCTCCAACGGTAGCATCATGACCGTGCCGGATGTGGAGAAGCGCCTGAAGGCGATTCAGGCCCGGGGCGGCAAAGTGGTGGTGGTCGATCCGCGCCGCAGCGAAACGGCGGCGATTGCCGATCAGCATCTGTTCGTGCGCCCCGGTGGCGATGCGGCGCTGTTGTTCGGGCTGCTCAATACGTTATTCGCTGAAGGCCTGACCCGCGACAGTCATTTGCCGGTCGATGGTCTGGATGAAGTGCGTAAGGCGATCGCAGGTTTCACTGCCGAGGCCATGAGCCCGCTGTGTGCAGTGCCCGCCGAGCAGATCCGCCAACTGGCGCGGGACTTCGCGGCAGCCCCGACTGCGGTCTGCTACGGCCGCATGGGCGTCTCGACCCAGGCCTTCGGCACCCTGTGCCATTGGCTGGTGCAACTGATCAATCTGGTGACCGGCAACCTTGATCGTGTCGGCGGTGCGTTGTGCACCGAGCCGGCGGTGGACCTGGTGGCGTCCACTT
The DNA here is from genome assembly GCF_000282195.1 of Pseudomonas sp. GM18. Classification (GTDB taxonomy): domain Bacteria; phylum Pseudomonadota; class Gammaproteobacteria; order Pseudomonadales; family Pseudomonadaceae; genus Aquipseudomonas. The sequence goes on along the minus strand of NZ_AKJT01000049.1, from coordinate 115,216 downwards.
CGGGCGGCCATTTCAATCTGTGGCAAAGCCGCGTCTCCGGGCGTCCTGAATACGGCGGCGAGTTGCCGGTGTCGGCGCTGGCCGAAGAGATGCTCACCGAAGGGGAAGGGCAGGTCCGTGCGCTGATCACCGTGGCGGGTAATCCGGTGCTGTCCACGCCCAATGGCCGACAGTTGGAGCAGGCGCTGGACGGGCTGGAGTTCATGGTCAGCGTCGACCTTTACATCAATGAAACCACGCGTTATGCCGACCTGATCCTGCCGTCGACTTCGGCGCTGGAAAACGATCATTACGACACCACGTTCAATATGTTCGCGGTGCGCAACGTCACCCGTTTCAACCGGGCGATTCTCGCCAAGCCGCAAGGCGCGCTGCATGACTGGGAGATCTTCGTGGGGCTGGCCAAAGCCTTTGCGGCGAAGACCGGCAAGGAGCTGAAACCGACCATTGCGCCGGCGCAGATGATCGACCGGGGGCTGCGGATGGGCCTGTATGGCGATGCTTCAGAGCACAAACTGTCGCTGGCGACCTTGTTCGATCACCCTCACGGCGTCGACCTCGGCGCGCTCAAGCCTAATTTGACGCCTCGTCTGAAAACGGCCAATCAGCGCGTCCAGGCAGCGCCTGTGGAGATCCTCGCCGATCTGGCGCGCTTTGCGGCGTTGCAAGCACCAGCCGCCGATGAGTTGCTGATGATCGGTCGCCGCCATGTGCGCAGCAACAACTCGTGGATGCACAACTATCACCGCCTGGTGAAGGGCAAGCCGCGCCATCAACTGCTGATGCACCCGGACGACCTGGCCAGCCGCGGGCTCAGCGATGGGCAGCGGGTGCGTGTCAGCTCGCGGGTCGGCGTGATCGAGGTTGAAGTGGTCGCCAGCCTCGATATGATGAAAGGAGTGGTCAGCCTGCCCCACGGTTGGGGCCATGCGCGACCGGGCGTGCAGATGACAATTGCCAGTGGCCAGCCAGGTTCCAGCGCCAATGACCTGACTGACGAATGTCAGCTCGATGAGTTGTCGGGCAATGCGGCATTGAACGGCGTTCCGGTGACCGTGGCGGCGGCGTGAACATGTCTGTCGGGGAGGCCGAGCATGGCGCTCGGGTTTCCGTTACAATGCGCCACCGTGCCGACCACTGAGTCGGAAAGTTCAGCCGAGGTGCTCCATGGATATCATCGAAACGATTAAAGAGCAGATTGCCAACAACACCATTCTGCTTTACATGAAAGGCTCGCCGAATGCCCCGCAGTGTGGGTTCTCCGCGAAAGCCGCCCAGGCTGTGATGGCCTGTGGTGAAAAATTTGCCTATGTGGATATCCTGCAGAACCCGGAAATCCGCGCCAACCTGCCAAAGTACGCCAACTGGCCAACCTTCCCACAACTGTGGGTCGCTGGTGAGCTGGTTGGTGGTAGCGACATCATGACTGAAATGTCTGCCGACGGATCGTTGCAGGCACTGATCAAAGACGCCGCCGCCAAAGCCGCCGCTGCCAAGACCGAAGCCTGAGACGCAAGCTCCCTACGGGTATACCGCGACCCAGTGTAGGAGCTGCCGAAGGCTGCGATCTTTTGATCTTCAGCATGTAAAAAAGCCCCGCCTCTGTAAAAGAGAGCGGGGCTTTTCATTGCGTTCAAGAAGTTACTGCACATTGCCGCTGCAATCGTGCCGCAGCGCTTACTCTTCGCCCATCTGCGATTGCAGATAGTTCTCAAGACCGACTTTATCGATCAGGCCCAGTTGGGTTTCCAGCCAGTCGATATGTTCTTCTTCGGATTCAAGAATGTCTTCGAGGAGTTCACGGCTACCGAAGTCGCCAACGGTTTCGCAATGAGCGATAGCGACTTTCAGGTCGGCATGGCCGTCGCGTTCGATCTTCAAGTCGCACTCAAGCATTTCCTTGGTGTGTTCGCCGATGTGCAGCTTGCCCAGGTCCTGGACGTTCGGCAGGCCTTCAAGGAACAGGATGCGCTTGATCAGCTTGTCAGCGTGCTTCATCTCGTCGATGGATTCGTGGTACTCGTGCTTGCCGAGCTTGTTCAGGCCCCAATCTTCATACATACGCGCATGCAGGAAGTACTGATTGATCGCGACCAGTTCATTGGCAAGGATTTTGTTGAGATGCTGGATGACTGTAACGTCGCCTTTCATGGTGGGAGTCCTGCCCTGTATTAGCTGTATATAAGGCAGAGTTTGAGCCGGGTAATTAACAGTGTCAAACCTAAGTTATTGAAACTTAAATGAAAATTAATCGGAATAAGAATGTTTGTGTTCCGCGTCTAGGCTCTAAGCGATTGATTTTCAGACATAAAAAAACCGGACATCAAGTCCGGTTCTTCGAAATACGGTAGTTATGCGGCTGTAAATTCTACGGGGTAGGGGATCGCCGCCTGGGCCGTTTGCAGTTTGCCCAGTGTTTCACGCACCACTTCCTTGGCCAGGCAAGCGCATTTACCGCATTGGCTGGCTACGCCGGTAGCTTGACGGACTTCTTTGTAGCTGCAGCAACCTTCATAGATTGCATCGCGGATTTGACCGTCGGTGACGCCAGTGCAGAGGCAGACATACATAAGTGAGAACCGTCGCTGGTTGTGACTCAATTGCGATGGATCTTAATGTTAACGAGAATGATTGTCAAAGTGGTTTCAGAAGGCTTTTCGTCATAAGGGCGTGTGACTGACGAACGGTTTCCTCTCGCGCCTTGTAAAAAATATAGCAGCGGCCATTTTGCCCGTCAGACAAAAACCGCTAAGGACAGGCGAAAAACGCGGTGTATGATGGTCGGCCTTTTGCGAAGGAGGTTCGTGTCACAGGGCTGTCGCCTGAGGGTGACAGGCTGGCATGAGCCCTGTTCTTCAACGTTATTACACCAGGAGATATCCAATGAGCGTACTCGTAGGCAAACAAGCCCCTGACTTCACCGTACCGGCCGTACTCGGCAATGGCGAAATCGTAGACAGCTTCACCCTGTCCTCGGCCATCAAAGGCAAATACGGCCTGGTGTTCTTCTACCCACTGGACTTCACCTTCGTTTGCCCGTCCGAGCTGATCGCTCTGGACAACCGCATGGCTGACTTCAAGGCACGCAATGTTGAAGTGGTCGCCGTTTCGATCGACTCGCACTTCACCCACAACGCATGGCGCAACACCCCGGTGAACAATGGCGGTATCGGCCAGGTTCGCTACACCATGGCTGCTGACATCAAGCAGGAAATCATGAAGGCTTACGACGTTCAGTCCGCTGACGGCGTAGCTTTCCGTGGTGCGTTCCTGATCGACGACAAAGGCGTTGTCCGCTCGCAGATCATCAACGACCTGCCGCTGGGCCGTAACATGGAAGAGCTGATCCGTCTGGTTGACGCTCTGCAATTCCACGAAGAGCACGGCGAAGTTTGCCCTGCCAACTGGAAAAAAGGCGACAAGGGCATGAACGCTTCGCCAGAAGGCGTTGCGGCTTACCTGACCGAGCACGCTGCTGCGCTGTAAGCCAGGCGTCCGGCAATAAAAAACCGGCCTCACTGAGGCCGGTTTTTTTATGGGCGGGATAAACCGGCGACCAGTATCAGTCGTTGTAGTCTTCCCAGCCGCCCATCTGTTTCCAGCGATTGACGATGCCGCAGAACAGCTCAGCGGTCTTCTCGGTATCGTAGCGAGCCGAATGAGCCTCGCGACCGTCGAAGTCGATGTCCGCTGCCTGACAGGCCTTGGCCAGTACGGTTTGACCGTAGGCAAGACCGGCGAGGGTCGCGGTGTCGAAGCTGGAGAAAGGGTGAAACGGGTTGCGTTTCATGTCCAGGCGCGCGACTGCTGCGTTGAGGAAACCCAGGTCGAAGCTGCTGTTGTGACCGACCAGGATCGCCCGTTTGCAACCGTTGGCCTTCAGGGCCTTGCGAATACCGCGGAAGATATCGGTCAGCGCCGCTTCTTCACTCACCGCCATGCGCAACGGGTGATCGAGTTTGATCCCGGTGAACTCCAGGGCTGCTGCTTCGATGTTGGCGCCTTCGAAAGGCTCGACCCGGAAGAAGTAGGTGTGATCGGGGTACACGAACCCTTTTTCATCCATGGCGATGGTGGTTGCGGCAATTTCCAGCAGGGCATCGGTGGCCGAGTTGAAGCCACCGGTTTCTACGTCGACGACAACCGGCAGGTAACCACGGAATCTGGCAGCCATTGGATGACGAGGACCACCTCCACCGCCTTGACCGTCCTGTTCGTCGTCGAAATGGTCTTCACTCACGCGTGTTCCTCCAGCAGGCGCCAGCGCAGTTTTTCACCGGCGCGCAGCGGGATAACGGTCAGCTCGCCAAATGGCAGGCTGGTTGGGGCGGTCCACTCGTCGCGGACCAGGGTGATGCGATCGGTGTTCGCCGGCAGACCGTAGAAGCGCGGGCCATTGAGGCTGGCGAAGGCTTCGAGCTTGTCCAGCGCATTACGCTGTTCGAAGGCTTCGGCATACATCTCGATCGCGGCATAAGCGGTGTAGCAACCGGCACAGCCGCAAGCCGCTTCTTTGGCGTGCTGGGCATGGGGGGCCGAGTCGGTACCGAGGAAGAACTTATCGCTGCCGCTGGTGGCGGCGTCGAGCAGGGCTTCCTGGTGGGTATTGCGCTTGAGGATCGGCAGGCAATAGAAGTGCGGCCGAATCCCGCCGACCAGCATGTGGTTGCGGTTGTACAACAGGTGATGCGCGGTAATGGTGGCGCCAACATTGGCCGAAGCCGAGTTGACGAACTGCACGGCGTCGGCGGTGGTGATGTGTTCGAACACCACTTTGAGCGTCGGGAAACGCTCGACCACGCGACGCATGTGCTCATCGATGAAGATTTTTTCCCGATCGAAAACGTCGACATCGCCACGGGTGACTTCACCGTGAACCAGCAAGGGCATCCCGACTTCGGCCATGGCCTCCAGTGCAGGGAAAATCTTGTCGATGCTGGTGACGCCAGAGTCCGAGTTGGTGGTCGCGCCGGCCGGGTACAGCTTGGCGGCGTGAATGAAACCGCTGGCCTTGGCCTCACGAATTTCTTCGGGCTGGGTGCGGTCGGTCAGGTACAGAACCATCAGCGGTTCGAAACGGCTGCCGGCCGGACGTGCGGCGAGAATCCGCTGGCGATAGCCATCGGCTTCAGCAGCGTTGCGCACCGGAGGTACCAGGTTGGGCATGATGATGGCGCGACCAAAGGTGCGCGCGACATCCGCGACGGTATTGGTCAACACGGCACCATCGCGAAGATGAATGTGCCAGTCGTCGGGACGCAGCAGGGTCAGGCGGTCGGACATGAGGGAATTCCAGGCGGGTCAAACTCAGGGGAATGCTACCGGAAAAGACTCTTCCAGGCACTCGCTATCAAGTTTTACGACAAGCTTCCGATACCCAACAGGCAGGCCGTGAATATATGTGTCGGTCTTTTTGTCGTAGAAGCCAGTGGAGCCTCCCGTGCGCCAGCGTTATTTAGCCTTGCTCAGTGTGTTTGCCAGCCTTCCCGCGATGGCGCTCACTTTCCAGACTCGTCTGGAGAGCATCGAGTGGACGGTCGAAGGTGACAAGTTCGAATGCCGCCTGACTCAACCGATCACTGATTTCGGTTCGGGTGAGTTTGTGCGTCGCGCCGGCGAGCAGGCGACATTTCGTCTGAAGGCCTACAACTCAATGATCGGTGGGGGTTCCGCCACCTTGCTGGCGGCGGCCGCGCCATGGCAGCCGGGGCGTGGCGACATCAACCTGGGGTCGGTGAGAATCGGTAGTGGCAACGTGCTGTTCAACAGCTCGCAAGCTCAGGCCGGGCGCCTGATCAGCGGGTTGATGGATGGTCGCAGCCCGGTCGTTCGACATTCCTCGGGCGACGGTCGGGTGTCTGAAGTCCGTCTGTTGCCGGTCAAGTTCAGTAAGGCCTACAGTGACTATCAGGGGTGCGTGGCCAAGCTGCTGCCGCAGAATTTCGAGCAGGTGAAGCAATCCGAGATCGGTTTTCCGGGGGAGGGTATCGATCTCGACGCCAACGCCAAGGCTCACCTGCAGGTCATGCTGGAGTTCATGAAGGCCGATCCGACGGTCAACCACATTGAACTCGACGGCCATTCCGACAACAGTGGCAACCGCCTGACCAACCGTGAACTGTCACGACGCCGGGCGCTGGCGGTGATGGATTTCTTTAAGGCCAATGGTGTTCAGGAGTCGCAGATCACCCTGCGTTTTCACGGTGAGCGCTATCCGCTGGCGCCTAACAACAATGCCGCCAACCGGGCGAAGAACCGCCGGGTTGCCGTGCGCCTCGAACGGGTCGCACCGACCGAGAAACCGGCGCCGCAAGCCACGGCCGCCGCGAGCAGCGCGACGACCTCCTGAACCTGCTGAATTCGTCGCCCGCTCGACATAATCTGTCGCTTCGTCGTCATAAGCTGTCGCGCCTCTGTAAATTATCCTGCATGAGCGGTAGACTTGACAGCTTTCCGTAGAACCCCGTGGAGTGATGGCATGGCGGACGTAAACAAGGTCGTTCTGGCGTATTCCGGCGGCCTGGACACTTCGGTGATCCTCAAGTGGCTGCAGGATACTTATAACTGTGAAGTAGTGACCTTCACCGCTGACCTGGGTCAGGGCGAAGAGGTCGAACCGGCCCGCGCCAAGGCACAGGCCATGGGCGTAAAAGAAATCTATATCGACGATCTGCGCGAAGAGTTCGTGCGTGATTTCGTGTTCCCGATGTTCCGCGCCAACACCGTTTACGAAGGCGAGTACCTGCTGGGTACTTCCATCGCTCGTCCGTTGATCGCCAAACGCCTGATCGAAATCGCCAACGAAACCGGCGCGGACGCCATTTCCCACGGCGCGACCGGCAAGGGCAACGACCAGGTTCGTTTCGAACTGGGCGCCTACGCTTTGAAGCCTGGCGTGAAAGTGATCGCTCCGTGGCGCGAATGGGACCTGCTGTCCCGTGAGAAACTGATGGATTACGCCGAGAAGCACGCGATTCCGATCGAGCGTCACGGCAAGAAAAAATCCCCGTACTCGATGGATGCCAACCTGTTGCACATCTCCTATGAAGGCGGCGTGCTTGAAGACACCTGGACCGAGCACGAAGAAGACATGTGGCGCTGGACCGTCTCCCCGGAGAACGCTCCTGACAAACCGCAGTACCTGGAACTGACCTACCGCAACGGCGACATCGTTGCACTGGACGGCGTCGAAATGACCCCGGCCACCGTGCTGGCGACCTTGAACCGTATCGGTGGCGAACATGGTATCGGCCGTCTGGACATCGTCGAAAACCGCTATGTGGGCATGAAGTCCCGTGGTTGCTACGAGACGCCTGGCGGCACCATCATGCTGCGCGCTCACCGTGCGATCGAATCGATCACCCTGGACCGCGAAGTGGCTCACCTCAAAGACGAGCTGATGCCTAAGTACGCCAGTCTGATCTACACCGGTTACTGGTGGAGCCCTGAGCGTCTGATGCTGCAACAGATGATCGATGCTTCCCAGGCCCACGTGAACGGCGTAGTGCGCCTGAAGCTGTACAAGGGCAACGTGATCGTCACCGGTCGCAAGTCCGACGAGTCGTTGTTCGACGCCAACATCGCGACCTTCGAGGAAGATGGCGGCGCCTACAACCAGGCCGATGCGGCGGGTTTCATCAAGCTCAACGCCTTGCGCATGCGTATCGCGGCGAACAAAGGCCGCAAGCTGTTCTGAGACCTTTGATGCGGTAATGGAACTGTGGCCTTGTCGATGACAAGGCCACAGTTCTGAAAAAGGGCTGCTGCATATTACGTTTCGCTTTCTGCTGGTTTCTTCTAACCATTCTTTCTGCTGCCTGCCTTTGATCTCACTTCAAGGGCTGCCTTGCTTTGTGCGACGGGTCAAAACCTAGCCCATAATCGTTACGCCATGTGAGCTCAAATTGTAAGAAATACAGAACGTTGCGTTGTTGCGTTTCTTTAGTTGTTTCCAGTATTTGAGCGCGCTGTCCTTCAGCACTATCTCCGAATCGGCGCACGTGAGAAATACGATCACTTGTGCAGGATTATCCGGAGCGTACCGGATACTCTCCATCAGGGCGCTGAACGCCATTTTTTTGGTTATCCAGCGTGCATCAATGATGTGCAGATCCTTTAGCGGTGCGGGTAGCTGCACATGGTGTTGGGCCGAGCGTTCAGGCGATACTCTGGAAGTGCTGTTTCCCGAGTGATCGGCGTTGTCCATGACTTTTATAAAATGCTTTCCCTTCTCGAAATCGGAGGGTGCGTAAAGCGATCGATAATTGAAGTTGAGTGTGGCGAAGAAAAGAAAAAGCAAATAAAAGGGAAAGCTGATCAGAAACCAGATGTAGAGCTCTCTCTCCTTGTTGTCAAGAAAGGGCAGCGATACAGCGGCTGATGTTTCGGACAGTGCTGCAAATATTGCAATGATTGTCATGGGGTTGGTGATTCTTTTTTTGAGTTTTTTCATGTTTTTTACTCATTGGGTATTATCTTTTTCTCTGTTGGTTTATAGGGTGTGTCTTGATGCTGATAATGCATGTATGAGTGTTTTTTTTGTTTTAAATTTCTTTTTGCTGTGTGGTTGAGGTTGATATAGTAACTGCATTGTTCTGGGTCTGGGTATGGCTGTTTATTTGTTTTAAGGTTGTGTGGGTTTATTTTGCTTGTGAAGTATTGCTGTGTGTAAGGTTTTTTGAGAAGTTTTGGTCGGGTTATGTAAGATCCTGCAAGATACTCGTTACCTTTAAGGGTAGCTTAATAGTCGATGTCTGTCGGACCAAGGGCGTTGAACCCTGTTTTTTGGGGTGTGAATTGTTACAAAGAAACGATCGAAGCGTTTAGCCGTGTTCGGCCAATAAAATCTCTGGCTCATCGTGTGCAATGATTTCTTGTAGGAATAATCCGTGTTGTTTGTAGGTAATGTCTCTCGGTGCGAGTGGTCGAGGGGGACGGCATGCCATGGGTGAAACGACTAGGCTATGGTGCGGGCTCTAAAAATTCGAACAGCGAAAATTGGACTTGCCCATGAATAAAGTGCTGATCGTGGATGATCACCCCGTCATTCGTCTTGCGGTACGTATGCTAATGGAGCGTCATGGCTACGAAGTCATTGCAGAAACAGATAATGGCGTGGATGCATTACAAATTGCCCGTGAACTTATGCCGGATATTGTCATTCTGGATATTGGAATACCAAAACTGGATGGGCTGGAAGTTATTGCGCGCCTGACATCGGCGGCGATGCCTCTTAAAGTGCTGATATTGACGTCCCAGGCTCCAGGGCATTTTTCCATGCGTTGTATGCAATCGGGTGCCGCCGGATATGTCTGTAAACAACAGGATCTTACTGAGTTGCTCAGTGCAATAAAGGCCGTACTGTCCGGTTATAGCTACTTTCCTAATCAGGCGCTGCATACTGTGCGCTCCAGTCTTGGGAATGCCAGTGAAGCCGATATGGTGGATCGATTGTCCGGGCGGGAAATGATGGTCCTGCAGCAGTTGGCCCGAGGAAAGACAAACAAGGAAATCGCCGATGGAATGTTCCTCAGCAATAAAACCGTCAGTACTTACAAGACTCGCCTGTTGCTAAAGCTCAATGCTCGCTCACTGGTCGATCTTATTGAATTGGCTCAGCGTAATGGCCTGGTATGAGTACGCCAGCGTTTGACGAGGGGCTATGAGTGGGCGTTTGTCGGGGATCGGCACTTAGTAAAAAGCCTCCGTTTCGGGAGGCTTTTAGGTGTCAAAGGTCAAAATCGTAATCGGCCAATTGCTTTTGCAGTCGGCGCTCCTCCAGCAGATTGTCGATGGTGCGGCGTTTGCTCAGGTTGGTCTTCGCTACTTCCACCACCGGTTCTGCGTCATCGGCCTCAACGGGGGTGAAGTCGTCTTCTACGTCCAATTGCTCTTTGCCAGTGCTCATAAGATTAACTCCAGGCTAAGACTGCCTTTGGCGCTCCTTATATCGACAATTTCCCGGCGGGTAAAAAAGATTTTTTCAATCGGCTCATCATAAAAATTAATAGCGCCTCAATCGTCCGAGGTCTTTTGCTTGTATTCGCATAAGTCCTCGATCCGGCAGCTGCCACAACGCGGCTTGCGGGCCAGGCAAACGTAGCGTCCGTGGAGAATCAGCCAGTGATGGGCGTCGAGCAGATATTCCTTCGGCACGAATTTCATCAGTTTCTGCTCCACCTCGACCACATTCTTGCCCGGAGCAATGCCGGTACGGTTGCTGACCCGGAAAATGTGGGTGTCCACGGCCATGGTCAGCTGACGAAATGCGGTATTGAGCACCACGTTGGCCGTCTTGCGACCGACGCCGGGCAACGCTTCCAGCGCTTCGCGGGTTTGCGGCACTTCACCGCCATGGCGCTCTACCAGCAAGCGACAGGTTTCGATCACGTTTTTTGCTTTGCTGTTGAACAGGCCGATGGTCTTGATGTATTCCGACAGTCCTTCGACGCCCAAGGCATGAATCGCCGCCGGCGTATTGGCCACCGGAAACAGTTTGGCGGTGGCTTTGTTGACGCCGACATCAGTTGATTGCGCCGAGAGAATCACGGCGATCAGCAGTTCGAACGGCGAGGAATAGGCCAGCTCGGTCTTCGGTTCAGGATTGTCTTCGTGAAACCTGCGGAAAATTTCCAGACGTTTTGCGGCATTCATGGGCGATGCGTTTCCTCGAAGGAGGTCAATGTGGGTGTCGGGCGGGTCCAGGCCTGACGTGCGGCGATCAGCAGTCCCAGCAGAATAAACCCGCCGGGGGCCAGCGTGGCCAAGCGCAGGCCACCGTCAGCGGTGAGCACCCAACCTTGCCAGTCCGGTTGCGTAGCACCGGTCAGCCAGGGCAGATGGCTACCCAGTGTCCCGTTGCCGATGAGCTCGCGCAGCAGGCCCAGGCCAATCATCAAGGCGCCGAACAGGCCGCACAGGCGCAGGCGATCACGTCTTGTGCTTTGGAAAAAACCGTTATGTTCCAGCACGACGCATTGCAAAGCGATCAATCCGGTATAGAACCCCAGATACTGGTGCCATTGAAGCGACCAGGCTTGCGTGGCGAGTTCCGCACAACTGGTCAGTGTGGCAGCCAGCAGGAGGCAGGCCAGTAAATGTGTTGCCGGAATCAGTCGCGAGCGCAAGACGCCCATGCTCACCCCATAAATACTGAGCACCAGAGCGAACATCAGCCACAGGCCCAGGGCCGTTACCAACGAATCAGTGACGCCGATCAGAGGCGCAAGCATCAGCGAGTTCTGCAGGGTTGATGACTTATTCATGGGCACTGCTCCCGATCAGCGATTGCCGGTGTTCGTCGAAGTAGCGCAATGCATCGTGGGTGGCATTGATCACCGCTCTTGAGGTGATGGTCGCGCCCGCAATCTGATCGAATTGCCCTTGGTCCTTTTTCAAGGCCCAGCCCTTGTCATCGGGTTCGGTTAGCGACTTGCCGGTAAACACCTGAAGCCAGGCGTTGGGCCAGTCGGCGAGCTTGCCGCCCAGCCCCGGGGTTTCCGATTGCTTGAGGGTTTTGACCCCCAGCAACTTGCCATGGGGGTCGACGGCGATCAGCAAATCGATGGAGCCGGCGTAGCCCAGTGTCTGGCTGCGCAGCAACACGGCGCTCGGTTGGCCGGCCTTGGACGCCAGGTAGCCACTCAGCAGCGTGCTGTTGGCCAGGCGAGTGTTTTCGACGCTGAGGGGCTGTTCCAGTGGTTGATTGTCGTAACTGTCGGGGGCTAGCAGATCCAGCAAATTGCGACTGTCGATCAAACGTTGTTCGGCGGCAATGCGTTCGGCGCTGGTGTGCTGCACGAGGTAAGTCGCGCCTGTCCCCAGGCCCGCCAGTAATACCAGGGCCACAACGCTTGTCGCTCGGTTCATGGGCTGACCTGCGCTTGCCTGGAGGCGGCAAACCGCTCCAGCGCCGGTACACAGAGGTTCATCAGCAGGACGGCAAAGGCCACCCCGTCCGGATACCCGCCCCACGTGCGAATCAGGTAAGTCAGTAACCCCACACCGGCGCCGAACAGCAACCGGGCCGTGGGGTTTTTCGCGCCGGATACCGGTTCCGTCACGATGAAGAAGGCACCCAGCATGCTCGCGCCGGTGAGCAGATGAAACAGTGGCGAGCCATGGGAGTCAGAGCCCGAACCGTTCCAGCACAGCAGGCTGATGATGAACAGGCTGGCGAGCATGCCGACCGGCGCATGCCAGCTGAACACCCGCCGTTGCAGCAGAAACGTGCCGCCGGCCAGAAAGGCCAGGTTGACCCATTCCACGCCCCGGCCGCCGAAATGGCCGAATGCCGGGTTGCCGGCGAACAGTTCGTCCATGGTCAGGCTTTTGTTGATTCGCAGGCTGTCCAGCGCCGTGGCCTGGGCCCAGGCATCCGGTGTCTGGCCGAGGCTGAAGCCGAACACCTGTTGCAGGCCACCGAGCAAGTCCATGCCATGGGACGACGGCCAATGGGTCATTTGCTGGGGAAACGTCACTAAAACCAGGGCAAAACCGAGCATCGCCGGGTTGAACGGATTCCTGCCGACGCCGCCGTACAGGTGCTTGCCAAAAAAAAGTCCGAATGCGGCGGCGCTGACGGTCAGCCACCACGGGCAATAAGGCGGCAACGCCAGGGCCAACAGGGTCGCGCTGACCAGCGCACTGCCATCGCACAACGTCGGTTTTACAGGTTGCTTGCGCAGCTGCAACACCGCCGCTTCAACGGCCAGTGCGGTAGCCGCCGTCAGAATCAGGTTGATCAACACGCCCCAACCATACAACCAGAACAACATCAGCATTCCCGGCAGGGTGGCCAGCAATACCAGCTTCATGGCCTGCTGAAGGCGTTCATCCACCGATTCAAGGGGCGGCATAGGTATCCACCTGCCGCTCGGCTTCGCTGAGCGCATGTTGCAATGCTGCGATCTGTTCGGCCGACGCTTCGCTTGTTTGAGCCTTCTTCAGTTCGGCGCGGCGCATGGCCAACTGGATCTTCGCCCGTTTCAGCTCGGCATCGTTCGCCTGAGCCGGTGGTGCAGCGACTTGCGGCGCACTGCTTTCCAGCAGCAACAGCGCCTGTTCAGCGGCTTCGAACTGCTGTTGCAGCACGATCAGTTGCGATTGCTGTTCGAAGGTCGGTGGATGCCCGAAGGCCTTGAGCGATTTGTTCAGCTGCGCCCGACTCATCGCCAGATCGACCTTGGCCTTTTTCAGTGCCGCATCGGCATTGGCGGCCTTCTGTGCGCGCACGCGTTCGAGCGCGGCCTGAACCGGGTCGAACGTCACTTCACTGTGCTGCACGGCGCGTTGGGCGCGGGCCTGGCGTTCGGCGAGTTTCTGTTCCTCTTCGCGGTGTAAGCGGGCATTGCGCTGTTCGAAGCGACGTCGCGCGCGGTTGCGCTTGGCGGCCCGGGCCTGTTGCTCCTCCAGGCTGAACGCCAGCCCACCGACAATCGGCAGCGTGGCCAGCGGTAGCGGATGCATCTCGATGCAATCCACCGGGCAGGGCGCCACGCAGAGGTCGCAACCGGTGCATTCGTCGACGATGACCGTGTGCATGAATTTCGCCGCGCCGACAATCGCGTCGACCGGGCAGGCCTGAATGCATTTGGTGCAGCCGATGCATTCGGCTTCGCGGATGTACGCGATCTGCGCCGGTGCCGAGCCGCGACTGACGTCCAGTTCCAGCACCGGCACTTTCAGCAACTCGGCGAGGGCCGCGATGGTTTCGCTGCCACCGGGTGGGCACTTGTTGATCGGCTCGCCGCTGGCGATGCCTTCGGCGTACGGTTTGCATCCGGGGTGGCCGCACTTGCCGCATTGAGTCTGCGGCAAGAGGGCATCGATGCGTTGAATCAGACTCATGTTTTGATCAGCCCGCTGAATCCGAGAAAAACCACCGCGATCAATCCGGCACCGATCAATTCGATCGGCAGGCCGCGAAAGGGCAGGGGGACATCGTTATCGAGTGTGCGCTGGCGCAAGTCGCTGAACAGGCTCAGCACCAGCCAGAAACCCAGCCCGGCACCGAGGCTCAGGGCTATGGCGTGGAAAAGTCCCTTGTCGTCCTGAGCATTGAGCAACGTCAGTCCAAGCACGCCGGCATTGCCCAGCAGCAGGGGCCAGAGACCCTCGAATGAAAGCTTGGCAAATAACCGTGGAAGCAGCTTCAGCAGCGGGCCGATCAGCAGAACGCTCAGCGGCAGGAATACGAACAGGCGCAGCGATGTCAGCCCCAGCGGCACCAGCAGCCAGTGGTAGAACGCATGGCCGAGTGTGCCGACGATCAGCATCAGGCACGTTGTCGCGACGCCCAGCGCATGGACCTGTCGCCGCCCGCTGCCCAGCACCGGATCGACGCCAAGCGGCCAGTGCAACACGAGGTTGTTGATCAGGGCAGCGCTGATAAGCGTAAGAAGCAGTTCGGTCATGATCGTGCCGGTAAGAACAGGGCTTTCTTAAAGGGCTCTCTAAAAAGAGATTAGGCATTATCCGGCAAGGAAGGAGGGTGGGCCAGATATGAAAATCCCACAGTCGCGCCGGGCACGACTGTGGGATCGGTTTAGCGCAGGACCTTACTTGATGCGCTGACCTGGCTTGGCGCCGCTGTCGGGGCTCAGCAGGTAGATTTCTTCACCGCCAGGGCCGGCCGCCATCACCATGCCTTCGGAGACCCCGAATTTCATTTTGCGCGGCTTGAGGTTGGCAATCATCATGGTCAGACGGCCCTCAAGCTTGGCCGGGTCCGGGTAGGCGCTCTTGATGCCGGAGAGCACGTTGCGTTGCTCATCACCGATGTCCAGGGTCAGGCGCAGCAGTTTGTCGGCACCCTCGACGGCTTCGGCCTTGAGGATCAGCGCGACGCGCAGGTCGACCGCGGCAAAGGTATCGAACTCGATCTCCGGCGACAGCGGATCCTTGGTCAGTTCGCCGTTGCCTTGAGGCGCGGCGGCTTCGCCGGTGTCGGTCTGGCTGGCGGTCAGGTCTTCTTTCGAGGCGTCGGTCATGGCTTGCACTTTTACCGGGTCGATGCGGGTCATCAACGGTTTGAACTCGTTCAGCTGATGGTTGCTGAGCAAGGTGGCGTGGTCGTTCCAGGTCAGCGGTGCGACGTTCAGGAACGCCTCGGCATCGGCGGCCAGCAGCGGCAGCACCGGCTTGAGGAAAATCACCAGTTGGCGGAACAGGTTGATGCCCAAGGCGCAGATGGCCTGGACTTCATCCTGCTTGCCTTCCTGTTTGTTCAGCGACCACGGTGCCTTGTCGGCGATCCAGGCGTTGGCACGGTCGGCCAGGCCCATGATTTCGCGCATGGCCCGGGCAAAGTCACGTGCCTCGTAGGCTTCGGCGATGCTCGGCGCTGCGGCCAGGAACGCTTCGGTCAGCTCCGGCGCGGCGTTGCCGGCCACCAGCACGCCAGCGTTGCCTTTGTGGATGAAACCGGCGCAACGGCTGGCGATGTTGACGACTTTGCCGACCAGATCCGAGTTGACCTTCTGCACGAAGTCTTCGAGGTTCAGGTCCAGGTCATCGACGCCACGGCTCAGCTTGGCCGCGTAGTAGTAGCGCAGGTATTCCGGCGACAGGTGATCCAGATAGGTCCGGGCCTTGATGAAGGTGCCGCGGGACTTGGACATCTTCTGGCCGTTGACGGTCAGGTAGCCGTGCACGTTGATCCCGGTCGGTTTACGGAAACCCGCGCCTTCGAGCATCGCTGGCCAGAACAGGGCGTGGAAGTTGACGATGTCCTTGCCGATGAAGTGGTACAGCTCGGCGGTGGAGTCCTTGCCCCAGAACGCGTCGAAATCCAGCTCCGGCGTACGGTTGCACAGGTTCTTGAAGCTGGCCATGTAGCCGATCGGCGCGTCCAGCCACACGTAGAAGTACTTGCCCGGCTCGTCGGGAATCTCGAAGCCGAAGTACGGCGCATCGCGGGAGATGTCCCACTGTTGCAGGCCGGCATCCAGCCATTCGGCGATCTTGTTGGCCACGGCCTCTTGCAACGTGCCGCTGCGGGTCCAGGCTTGCAGCATTTCCTGGAAGTCCGGCAGCTTGAAGAAGAAGTGCTGGGAATCCTTGAGCACCGGCGTGGCGCCGGAAATCGCCGACTTCGGATCTTTGAGGTCGGTCGGCGCGTAGGTTGCACCGCATTTTTCGCAGTTGTCGCCGTACTGGTCTTCGGTGCCGCATTTCGGGCAGGTGCCCTTGATGAAGCGGTCGGCCAGGAACATTTTCTTTTCCGGGTCGAAGTACTGCGTGATCGAGCGCGTGGCGATGTGCCCGGCGTCGCGCAGCTTCAGGTAGATCTGGCTCGACAGCTCACGGTTTTCTTCGGCGTGAGTGGAGTGGAAGTTGTCGAAGTCCACCAGGAACTCGGCAAAGTCGGCGCTGTGTTCAGCCTGGACGTTGGCGATCAGTTGTTCCGGGGTGATGCCTTCCTTTTCCGCGCGCAGCATGATGGCCGAACCGTGGGCGTCGTCGGCGCAGACATAAATGCATTGGTTGCCGCGGTGCTTCTGGAAGCGCACCCACATATCGGTCTGGATATATTCCAGCATATGGCCGAGGTGGATCGAACCATTGGCATAGGGCAGGGCGCTGGTGACGAGGATCTTGCGTGGCTCGGACATGGGGCTCGGCTACTTGATGAAACGGAGGTCGGCCACTATAAAGCGCCGGCGCATATTTTTCACCCCGTGAGCCTGTTTCATTGGATGAGTAACGGATGATTCAGTCTTTTGAACATCCCGCCAAACCATCAGAACAGGTAGGATACCCGCCTGATTTTCCAGTCTTGCTATCGGAGTTGCCCATGAGCGCCGTCAATCGCGTAGCGGTGGAAACCGTCCTTCGCCAATACACCGACCCTTATCTGAACCAGGACCCGGTCAGCGCCGGGTGCGTGCGCAGCATCGATATTCAGGACGATCGTGTCAGCGTCCAGCTGGAGCTGGGTTACGCCGCCGGTCTGTTCAAGAGTGGCTGGGCGCAGTTGCTGCAACTGGCCATCGAGGGCCTGGACGGCGTGGTCACTGCCCGCGTCGAGATCACCAGCGTGATCGCCGCGCACAAGGCCCAGGCGCAGATTCCGGGGCTGGCCAACGTCAAGAACGTAGTGGCCGTGGCGTCTGGCAAGGGTGGTGTGGGCAAGTCCACCACGGCCGCCAACCTGGCACTGGCGCTGGCTCGTGAAGGCGCCAAAGTGGGGATTCTCGACGCAGACATCTACGGCCCGAGCCAGGGCATCATGTTCGGCATCCCCGAAGGCACCCGACCACAGGTCAAGGATCAGAAATGGTTCATTCCGATCGAGTCCCATGGCGTCGAAGTGATGTCCATGGCCTTCCTGACCGACGACAACACGCCGATGGTCTGGCGTGGGCCGATGGTGTCCGGCGCCTTGTTGCAACTGGTCACGCAAACAGCCTGGGGCGACCTGGATTACCTGGTCATCGACATGCCGCCAGGCACCGGCGACATCCAGTTGACCCTGGCGCAAAAAGTCCCGGTGGCCGGTGCGGTGATCGTGACCACCCCGCAGGATCTGGCATTGCTGGATGCGCGCAAGGGCGTGGAAATGTTCCGCAAGGTCAACATCCCGGTGCTGGGCGTGGTCGAAAACATGGCCGTGCACATCTGCTCCAACTGCGGGCATGCCGAGCATCTGTTCGGTGAGGGCGGCGGTGTGAAGCTGGCCAACCAGTACGGCGTCGAACTGTTGGCTTCGTTGCCGCTGTCGATGCTGATTCGCGAACAGGCCGATGGCGGCAAGCCAACGGTGATCGCCGAGCCTGACAGCCAGATTGCGATGGTTTACCAGGAACTGGCCCGCCATGTCGGTGCGCGGATTGTGTTGCAGGAAGCCGCGACGCCGGCGATGCCGAACATCACCGTCAGCGACGATTAAACCGCCGAAAAGAGATCGCAGCCTCGCTTCGCTCGACAGCTCCTACAGGTGTAAGCCAATCCCTGTAGGAGCTGTCGAGCGAAGCGAGGCCGCGATCTTTTGATCGTGCTTCAGATGCGCAACCCGCCATCCAACTCCAGAATCCGACCGGTGTAGTAGTCATTCTCGAAAATGTAGGCCGCCGACTGGGCGATCTCTTCGGGTTTGCCCATGCGCTTGAGCGGGATCCCGGAGGTCATTTTCTCCAGCGCTTCAGGTTTCATGCTCAGGGTCATTTCGGTTTCGATAAAGCCCGGCGCAATGCCCGCCACGCGAATCCCATAGCGCGCCAGTTCCTTGGCCCAGGTCACGGTCGCCGCGGCGACACCGGCCTTGGCGGCGGAGTAGTTGGTCTGGCCGATGTTGCCGGCGCGCGAGATCGACGAGATATTGATGATCGCGCCGCTGTTGTTCAGCTCGACCATTTTTGCCGCGACTTCACGGGTGCACAGGAACACGCCAGTCAGATTGACGTCGATCACCGCTTGCCATTGGGCCAGGCTCATCTTGGTCATTTCGCCATCCTTGACCTTCAGCAACAGGCCATCACGCAAAATACCGGCGTTGTTGATCAGGCCATGGATCGCGCCGAAATCGTCGGCCACCTGGCTGACCATGTGGGTCACTTGCTCTTCATCGGCGACGTTGCACAAGTAGGCGCGGGCCTCGACACCCTTGGCCTTGCAAGCGGCGACGGCGGCGTCGAGTTTTTCCTGGTTCAGGTCCACCAGGGCCAGCTTCGCGCCACGACCTGCAAGATACTCGGCCATGGACCGGCCTAAACCCTGGCAACCGCCGGTGATAATGATTACTTTGTCAGTGAGTTGCATTCGCATGCCCCGTTAGCTGGTCAGAGTGGATTTCTTGTAGGCCTCTCTTGCGCGGGTCGGCCACACATGAGAACTGCCCGATGGCGTCCTGGGAACTTTAGCCCAGTTGTCCGTCCGTTTTCGACGGATTCTACATAAGGAGTCATAAATTGAGCATTAAAGTTGCTAAGAGCGCCCGAGAATTGCTTCTCAAGGAATACCGTGGAGTGCTTTCGACGCACTCCAAAGCGATGCCCGGTTTCCCGTTTGGCTCCGTGGTTCCGTACTGTCTGGACGAACAGGGCCGGCCGCTGATCCTTATCAGCCGCATCGCTCAGCACACTCACAACCTGCTGAAGGATCCGAAATGCTCACTGCTGGTGGGTGAACGCGAGGCCGAAGACGTGCAAGCCGTTGGTCGGCTGACCTACCTGGCCGAAGGGGAAAAGCTCGAGGACACCGCAGCCATCGAAGCGGCAGCCGAGCGTTACTACCGCTATTTCCCGGATTCGCAGAACTATCACAAGGCCCACGATTTCGATTTCTGGGTGCTCAAACCGGTACGCCACCGTTACATCGGCGGCTTTGGCGCGATTCACTGGATCGATCAGTTGACCCTCGCCAACCCGTTCGTCGGCAAGGCCGAAATGAGCATGGTCGAGCACATGAATGCCGATCACGCTAAAGCCATCGCCCACTATGTTGACTTGGCGGGCCTGCCGAAAACCGTGCCGGCACAATTGGTCGGCATCGACACCGAAGGCATGCACTTGCGCATCGGCCAAGGGCTCTACTGGCTGCCGTTTCAAGCGCCCTGTAATACGCCGACACAAGTCCGGGAAGCCTTGGTTTTCCTGGCTCACGCCGAACATTGGCCGAAAAATGAAGCGGCCGACGCTTGAATTCACGAAACGGCGACGTCATCTAAGGAACACTGGCAAGGCTTACTTGCGTTGAGGAACCATTTGATGCGCCCTTTTTTGTTGCTCTTTGTACTGTTTCCGGTGTTGGAGCTGTTCGTATTCGTCAAGGTCAGCGGGGCGATCGGGTTTTTCCCGGCCCTGTTGCTGATCATCCTCGGCTCGATGCTCGGCGTGTTCGTGCTGCGTATCGCCGGTCTGGCTACTGCGCTGCGCGCTCGTGAAAGCCTGAGCCGCGGCGAGCTGCCGGCCCAGACCATGCTCGAAGGCCTGATGCTGGCCCTGGCCGGCGGTCTGTTGATCCTGCCGGGCTTCGTCACCGATGTGCTGGGCCTGATCATGTTGCTGCCGATCTCTCGTCGACTGCTGGCCAATAAAATGCGCCAGCGCGCCGAGGAACAAGCGATGCGCCAGCGTGCGTTTGCCGATGACCTTCAGCCACGGGGCGGTCCTGTCCCTCGTCAGCCGTTGGGCCGTGAGCCCAACGTGATCGAAGGTGAGTTCGAACACCGCGACTCCAAGTAACACGTCCATCGACACGGCACCTTCGGGTGCCGTGTTCGTTTTCAGGGCATCGACATAAAAATTTTGCTCACGGCCCTTGAAATAGGCTTGTACGCCCTTATGTAACGGTCACCGCAAGGTTTCTGGCAATTGCGCCAGACAGACTTCCGCGGTTCGCTCGACGAACCGCACCCGGCGCCGCCGGATTTGTTAAACCCGCCGGGACTACACCGGCCGATGAAAACCACAATTAGGAGAGATCGACAATGAAGCTTCGTCCTCTGCATGACCGCGTCGTCATCCGTCGCAGCGAAGAAGAAAAGAAAACCGCTGGCGGTATCGTCCTGCCAGGTTCGGCTGCTGAAAAGCCAAACCAGGGTGAAGTCGTCGCTGTAGGCCCAGGCAAAGTACTGGACAACGGTGAAGTACGTGCGCTGGCCGTGAAAGTGGGTGACAAGGTGGTGTTCGGCCCTTACTCCGGCAGCAACACTGTGAAAGTCGACGGCGAAGACCTGGTGGTAATGGCTGAGAACGAGATTCTCGCTGTTATCGAAGGCTGATTCCCCGCTCATTTTCCCGCTACTACAAAGTATTTAAGGAATATCGATCATGGCTGCTAAAGAAGTTAAATTCGGCGACTCCGCCCGCAAGAAGATGCTCACCGGTGTCAACGTTCTGGCTGACGCGGTAAAAGCGACCCTGGGCCCGAAAGGCCGTAACGTGATCATCGAGAAGAGCTTCGGCGCTCCGACCATCACCAAGGACGGCGTTTCCGTAGCCAAAGAGATCGAACTCGAAGACCGCTTCGAAAACATGGGCGCGCAGCTGGTCAAAGACGTTGCTTCCCGTGCCAACGATGACGCAGGCGACGGCACCACCACCGCTACCGTTCTGGCTCAGTCGATCGTCAACGAAGGCCTGAAAGCCGTCGCTGCCGGCATGAACCCGATGGACCTGAAGCGTGGTATCGACAAAGCGACCATCGCGATCGTCAAGGAACTGAAAGCCCTGTCCAAGCCTTGCGCTGACACCAAGGCAATCGCTCAGGTAGGTACCATCTCGGCCAACTCCGACAACTCCATCGGCGACATCATTGCCGAAGCCATGGAAAAAGTCGGTAAAGAAGGCGTGATCACCGTTGAAGAAGGCTCGGGCCTGGAAAACGAACTGTCGGTTGTTGAAGGCATGCAGTTCGACCGTGGCTACCTGTCCCCGTACTTCGTCAACAAGCCAGAGACCATGACTGCCGAGCTGGACGGTCCGCTGATCCTGCTGGTCGACAAAAAGATCTCGAACATCCGCGAAATGCTGCCAGTGCTGGAAGCCGTTGCCAAAGCCGGCCGTCCACTGCTGATCGTGGCCGAAGACGTTGAAGGCGAAGCCCTGGCGACTCTGGTTGTGAACAACATGCGTGGCATCGTTAAAGTCGCAGCCGTCAAGGCTCCAGGCTTCGGCGACCGTCGCAAGGCCATGCTGCAGGACATCGCTGTTCTGACCGGCGGTACCGTGATCTCCGAAGAGATCGGTCTGAGCCTGGAAAGCACCACCCTGGAACACCTGGGTAATGCCAAGCGCGTGATCCTGTCCAAAGAAAACACCACCGTGATCGACGGCGCCGGCGTTGAGGCTGACATCCAGGCTCGCGTGACCCAGATCCGTCAGCAAGTGGCCGACACTTCGTCCGACTACGACCGTGAAAAACTGCAAGAGCGCCTGGCCAAACTGTCCGGCGGCGTTGCAGTGATCAAGGTTGGCGCTGGTTCCGAAGTCGAAATGAAAGAGAAGAAAGCCCGCGTTGAAGACGCCCTGCACGCTACCCGTGCAGCCGTTGAAGAAGGCGTGGTACCTGGCGGCGGCGTGGCACTGATCCGTGCCCTGCAAGCCATCAGCGAACTGAAAGGCGACAACGCCGATCAGAACGTCGGTATCGCTGTTCTGCGTCGTGCGGTCGAAGCGCCACTGCGTCAGATCGTTGCCAACTCCGGCGACGAGCCAAGCGTAGTTGTCGACAAGGTCAAGCAGGGTGCAGGTAACTTCGGTTACAACGCTGCTACCAGCGAATACGGCGACATGATCGAAATGGGCATCCTGGACCCAACCAAGGTGACCCGTTCGGCTCTGCAAGCTGCATCCTCGATTGGCGGTCTGATCCTGACCACCGAGGCCGCTGTTGCCGAAGCGCCGAAGAAAGAAGGCGCAGCTGGCGGCGGTATGCCAGACATGGGCGGTATGGGTGGCATGGGCGGCATGATGTAAGCCAGCCTTACCCCTATAAAAAAGCCCCGCCTGCGTTGAGCAGGCGGGGCTTTTTATTGCCCTTCAAAAGATCGCAGCCTTCGGCAGCTCCTACGGAGGTTCGCAATCTCGTGTAGGAGCTGGCGAAGCCTGCGATCTTTTGATCTTTGTTCAGGCGCTGACCGGTTTTGCCTCGTTCGCCTGCTCAGTCTTGGTCGCCGGCCGGTACAGGATGTAGTAATACGCCCCCAGACAAAACAGCCAGCAAAAAATCGCTGTCCACACGTTGTGCGAGAAGAAGTGCGCGCCCTGCATCATCCGGCCGACGGAAAACACCGAGCCCAATGCGAAAGCGAAGACAAATGCCTTGCGTGCCAGCCGCGGGCGTCGGTCGCGCAACACAAAGAACAACGCAAACAGGGTGAAACCGGTCGCCGCATGACCACCGGGCCAGCAGCGGCCAGGCTTGTCGGTGTGCGGACGAGGGCTCAGCAGTTCGCTGTAGGTTTCGTGCCCGCCGAATTGTTCCAGGCTCCATGGGCATTGCACCGCCGTCACCGCTTTGAGCGGGGTGACAAAGGAGGTTGCCAGCGCCAGAGACAACACCAGGCAGCCCATTTCACGTTTGAACGGTTTGAGCCTTTCAACGAAAAAGGAGCCGACAAAGCCCAGGATGGAGAACACCGAAAAGGCAATGACCACTTGCTTGGCCCGGTCATGCAGGATGTCTTCCAGGAAATGACTGTGGCGCCCGATGAATGCACCGGCGACCGGGTCATAGAACAGCTTGGCAAGGTCCATGTCCAGGGATGTCAGCTCGAGCAGCAGCAGGGTGATCGCCGCAACGGCGGGCACTCCCAGGCATAGCCAGAAGTTGAGCGGGCGGGAAACGGGACGGACAGCGGTTGATGACATGGTGGATCCTGATGAATGGAAAAACCCCGGGGCATCAGCCCGGGGCCATTCGGTTAACGGTCGCTGACTTGGCGGGTGCCCTCCTTGGGCGCTTTCCAGCCGAGCAGCTGTTGCTTGAAGCCATGACTGGCCGTTTGGTAATAAGTGATTGCGCGGCTGATCAACGGATCATCAGTGGTGGCCCGTGACTCGCGACTGTCGGTCAGTGCGTCGTCGTGGCGACGCAGACCCTGACGAGGGCTCAGGATCGCTAAATCCTTGCCGTCGAACAAGCCCAGATGTTGATAGTTGCCAACCACCACTCGCGGTGGCAGTGGATTGTCCTGCAATAGGTTGCGACCGAAGAACGTCGACTGGTAATCCAGGTTCAGCAGCCCGAGCAGTGTTGGCGCCAGGTCGATCTGACTGGCCAGCTGTGCGGTTTCTCGAGCCTCGATCAGATTCGGTGCATAGATGAACAGCGGAATCTGATAGTTGCTGATCGGCAAGTCTTCTTTGCCGGCGCTGCCAGCCGTGTGGTCGGCGACGAAGACGAAAATCGTGTTATCGAACCAGGGTTTCTTGCGCGCCTGATCGAGGAACTGACCGATGGCGAAGTCGGTGTACTTCACCGCACCGTCGCGTCCGTTACCGGATTTGATGTCGATCCGGTTATCCGGGTAGGTATAGGGGCGATGGTTGGAGGTGGTCATCAACTGCAGCAGAAACGGCTGTTGCCTGGCGTAGTCGGCGTCGGCCAGTTTCAGTGTCTGGTTATAGAGGTCTTCGTCGGCCATTCCCCAGGCGTTCTTGAAGTGAATCTCTGATTCATCAACGCTGCTCTGGTCGACGACACGATAGCCGTTGCCGCTGAAGAACGCGTTCATGTTGTCGAAGTAACCGCGCCCGCCATACACGAATACGCTGTCGTAACCCACGGCGCTGAGTTGCTGGCCGAGGCTGGCGAAACCGCTTTCACGACCCACGCGCTTGACGATCGAGCGCCCCGGCGTCGGTGGAATGGCCAGGGTGATGGCCTCCAGGCCGCGATCGGTGCGGGTGCCGGTGGCGTAGAAATTATTGAAGTACAGGCTTTGTTTGCGCAAGGCATCGAGGTTTGGTGTCAGGTTGCGATCGTCGCCATTGCTGCCCATGTACTTGGCACTGAAGCTTTCGATGGTGACCAGCACGATGTTGGGTGTTCGTTCGGTGCCGGGATTATCGATCATCCGGCGGATGTCCTGCGGATCTTCGCCGATGAAGCGAGCGTTGGGCTCGGTCAGTTCAGCGCGAATCTGTTGTGCGACGACGGCGCTCGGCAGGGTGCTGTAGAACTGCGGGTAATCCAGTTCGTTATTGCGAAAGGCGGCAAAGAACTGGTACGGGCCATTGCTCGCCAGTTCGTTCTGATAGGCATTGCCGCCCTGAGCGCGCGGCGCATCCTGGCTGAGCAGTTGCGCGCTCAGGCCCGCGACGATCAGCAGGCCGAGCGCATTCAGCAGGCGCCCGCGCATGGCAGGCAATGGTGCGTCCAGCGCAGCGTTGAAGGATTTGCGCAGCGCAAAGCTCAGGACCACGGCCAGCGCCGCGAGCAGGCTCAGCAGCTTGCCGATCGGGTACGACTCCAGCAGGTTATTCAGCACTTCGTCGGAGTACACCAGGTAATCGACGGCGATGAAGTTGAAACGCACACCGAACTCATCCCAGAACAGCCATTCGGCCACCGACGTGAACAGCATGGCAAACAGGCTGACGGTCAGCAGTCCCTGAAGGAACCAGCGATGGCCACGGCGGCGCCACAAGGCCGGCGGGCATAGCAACAGATAGAGGCCCATGGGCAGCACCGCGTAGGCAATGAAACCCAGGTCATAAAGCAGGCCGATGCCAAACACTGACAGCAGTCCGCTGCCGGCCTCATCCAGATGAGTGAGGAGCAGAATGCTTCGGGTCAGGAGAAAAATGACCAGCCAGGAACCGGTTACCAGCAGCAGAAAGCGCATTGGCGCCGTCTTCAAACAATCCATTATCTACATTCCCTATATCAATCGCGCGACAGTTTGTCTTGAACGCTGTAGTCAGGTTGTGAACCAGCAGTGAAAAACTTGTTATCACCATTATTTGGTTGAGCGCATCGATTCTACGACCGGCCGCCCTAGCCCTGAGTCACACTTGGCCTTAAGCTGCGCGGGCCAAGACGGCCGTTACTGTATACGGAGGAGGTGCCGATGCGAATTCTATTGGTTGAAGACAACCGCGATATCCTGGCCAACCTGGCCGATTATCTGGGGCTCAAAGGTTACACCGTGGATTGCGCGCAGGACGGTTTATCTGGCTTGCACCTGGCGGCCACCGAGCATTACGACTTGATCGTACTCGATATCATGCTGCCCGGCATCGATGGCTACACCCTGTGCAAACGCCTGCGCGAAGACGCCCGCCGTGATACGCCGGTGATCATGCTCACCGCGCGCGATCAACTGGATGACCGTCTGCAAGGCTTCAAGTCCGGTGCCGACGATTACCTGATCAAACCCTTTGCCCTGTCCGAACTGGCGGCGCGCATCGAGGCGGTCATGCGCCGTGCCCAGGGTGGCGGTCGCCGTGCCTTGCAGGTCGGCGATCTGAGTTACGACCTCGATACCCTGGAGGTGACGCGCGAAGGCCGTCTGCTGAAACTCAACCCGGTGGGCCTGAAGTTGCTTGCCGTGTTGATGCAGAAAAGCCCGCACGTGCTGCGCCGGGAAATTCTCGAAGAGGCCCTGTGGGGCGACGACTGCCCGGACAGCGACAGCCTGCGCAGCCACGTCCATCAGTTGCGCCAGGTGATCGACAAGCCGTTCGCCAAACCCCTGCTGCACACGGTACACGGCGTCGGTTATCGCTTGGCCGAGGGCCGTGATGGAGTTTAAGCAGAGCCTTTCGCAACGGATCATCATCGCCTTTGCGTTGATGAGCGCATTGGTCGCGGGAGCCTTCGCGATAGGCATCATAGCGACCGTGCACCTGGTGGAAGAGAAACTGATTTCGTCAGGTCTGGGTGGCGATTTGCAACGCCTGTTGCTGATGGACAGCGTGACGGACTGGAGCCACCGCCCCGAGCCGGACCAGTTGTTCTATTTCAGCGGCGGGCCGGGCGACTTTGAGTTACCCAAGGATTTGCGGCACCTGGACTCAGGTTTTCATGAAGTCTTTCGCGACCATCTGTCGTATCACGCAATGGTCGAAATCGTCGACGGACGGCGCTACGTGCTGTTGCAGGACCAGAGCGATTTCGAAGAGCGTGAACGGGTGCTGTTTGCCGTAGTGCTTGTGGGTTTCGTGCTGAGCCTGGCGCTGGCGGTATTTCTGGGTTGGGTGCTGGCGCGCAAGGTGATGGCGCCGGTGGTGCGACTGGCCCGTCAGGTGCGCCATCGCGATCAGCTGTTGGGCCTGGCACCGCCACTGGCTCCGGATTATGCCGCCGATGAAGTGGGCGAACTGGCCGTAGCCTTCGACGCCACCCTCGGACGTTTGCGTCAGGCGTTGACCCGTGAGCGATTGTTCACCAGTGACGTCAGCCACGAACTGCGCACGCCATTGATGGTGTTAGCCAGTTCCTGTGAATTGTTGCTGGAAAACTCCGGCATCGATCAGCGCGGGCGTGCCCAGGTCGAGCGGATCGCCCGGGCTTGCGCAGAGATGCGCGAGTTGGTGCAAACCTTCCTCATGCTGGCCCGCGCTCAGCATGAAGACGCCAGCATGGGACCTCAGCAGAGCCTCAGTCAGGTGGCCGACGGGCTGCTTTGCCAATGGCGCGAACCGATCGAAGCCAAGGGCCTGATGTTGAACGTCGAGTTGGGCAACCCGCCGGACACTCGCTATAACGCGACGCTTCTGCACGCGGTGATGGGCAACCTGTTGCGTAATGCGCTGCATTACACCGAGCATGGGTTTATCCGCTTGGCCCTGACGGATACGGGGTTCGTGGTCGAGGACAGTGGTGTAGGCATTCCCGAGGAAAAACGCGAGGCGATGTTCGAGCCTTTCGTACGCGGCAGCGAGAAGCGTGGCGAGGGCTTGGGGCTGGGACTGTCGCTGGTGCAGCGGATCTGCGAGAGCCAGGGCTGGAGTGTCAGCCTGACGAACATGGAACCCAATGGTTGTCGCTTTCAGGTGGAGTTGAGTCTGAAATAGCGGTGAATGGGTTGAAAATTAAATCGGCTCCGTAAAACCCTGAAATGATTCCGGGGTTTACCTGACGAAATTTTCACCAAGGCATGACCTGATGCTGACACCACGCAACTTAAGGTGGTTGTCATCAGAAGCTCAGGAGATTGCAGTCATGGCTGGCCCGATAAAGCTCGGCTTCTCCGAAAAATACGACGATCAACCCGCACAGAAGAATTTGCGCAAGCACCAGGTGGGGCTCGGTCGCCGACTGTCCCAATGGCGTGACGAACACCTGGCGCGTAAAGCCCTGGCGTTGGCCGGTGAACCTGGCCTGGTCCTCGATTTGCCCTGCGGTGCCGGGCGTTTCTGGCCGTTGCTCGCGGAAAAACACAACCGTGTCATCATCGGGGCCGACAACTCGGTGTCCATGCTCAAGACTGCCATGCGGACGCAACCCGCTGACGTGGTCAAAAGGGTACAACCCTTGCACACCTCTGCATTCGACATTGCCTTGCCCGATAATGCCGTCGACAGCATTTTCTGCATGCGTCTGCTCCATCACATCGGTGAAGCCGAGCAACGACTGACCATCCTGCGCGAATTCGAGCGTGTCACCCGCGACAGCGTAATTGTATCGTTGTGGGTAGACGGCAATTTCAAGGCCTGGAAACGCAAGCGTGCCGAGAAACGGTGTGGGCAGGAGGGTTACCAGAATCGATTTGTGTTACCCGTCGCCACGGTCGAAAAGGAATTCGAGCAGGTGGGTTTCCGTATTCAGGAACAACTGGATTTCTTACCGCTCTATGCCATGCGGCGGGTTTACGTATTACGCAAGAGGTAACTGGATGGCAGTGCAATCTGTAGCAGAAATGGAAGTTGCCTTAATCGACCAGGAGAAATGTCGGCAGCGTTTGACCGCTCGTCGCGCCGCAGCCCATGACCTGAAGCAACTGCGTCGCCACTCGTCGTTCAGCGATACAGACTGGAAAAAACTCGTCTACTTTTATGAGAAGGCGTTTGGCAGCGCTATCAAAGGCTTATCGCGATGAAACTCGAAATTGCACGAGGTTTGTTTTTAGCCGGAGCCTTGGCAGTTGCTTCATTGGCGGTGGCTGCCTGGGAGCAGCCCCGCACGCAAGTCCTCAGTTCAGTGCACGGTGACGCGCATTGTCCGTTGCCCCGGGTAGCCAAAGCACCCGTGGCCACTCAACCTGATCATGACTTGTTACTGTTCATGTTCGGACTTTCTCAAGGACTGAGGCCACAGAGTTGAACAGATTGAAGCCCAAATAAAAGGCCTCGCGGATGCGAGGCCTTTTGCTTTTTGACGTTAAGGTTTATCGGGCTGCCGATCGTTCCCACGCTCTGCGTGGGAATGCCTCTACGGACGCTCCGCGTTCGGCTTTTGAGGGGCCGCGGAGCGTCCCGGGCTGCGTTCCCACGCAGAGCGTGGGAACGATCATTCGCCTTGCGCGCTTCCACAGGTTTATGGGTGTTCTTCAGGGTTTATCGGGTTTGGCCAGCAATGTGTAAATGCACGGCAGCACGAACAAGGTGAACAGCGTCCCGATCGACATCCCCGTTGCGATCACCGTGCCGATGTCGAACCGGCTGACGGCCCCCGCGCCCGTGGCGATGATCAACGGCACCATGCCGAACACCATCGCCGCCGTGGTCATCAATACCGGACGCAAGCGAATGGCCGCCGCTTCCTCCACCGCTTCGCGAGGTGTCAGGCCTTTCTCCTTGCGTAACTGGTTGGCGAACTCGACGATCAGGATCCCGTGCTTGCTGATCAGCCCGATCAACGTCACCAGCCCCACCTGGGTATAGATGTTCATGCTCGACCAGCCGAGGAATAGCGGGATCAGCGCGCCACAGATCGACAACGGCACGGTCACCAGAATCACCAGCGGATCGCGGAAGCTTTCGAACTGGGCCGCCAGCACCAGGAAGATGATCGCCAAGGCCAGGGCGAAGGTGACCCACAGTGCGCTGCCTTCCTGAACGTATTGCCGTGATGCACCGGCATAGTCGACGGCATAACCCGCCGGCGCCTCTTCCCGGGCTATCTGGCGCACGGTGTCGATGGCTTCCCCCATGCTGACCAGCGGAACCCCGGAAAGAATCGCCGAGTTGAGTTGCTGGAACTGGTTCAACTGACGCGGCCGCGCGCGGTCGGTCACGGTGATCAGGGTCGATAGGGGCAGCAACTCGCCCTTGGTGTTCTTGACGTAATAATGGTTCAGCCAGTCAGGGTTATCGCGGTAGGGCCGTTCCACTTGGGCGATGACTTTGTAGCTGCGACCTTCGATGGTGAACCGGTTGATCTCAGCCTCACCCAGCAACGTCGCAAGAGTTCCGCCCAGGTCCTGCATGGACACACCCATCTGCGCGGCCTTGGCGCGATCGATATTCACCACCACTTCGGGCTTGTCGAAAGCCAGATCGACGTCGACGAAAGCAAACTTGCCGGATTCCATCGCCCTTTTTTTCACCCGGTCCGTCACCTCCAACAACGATTCGTAGGCGTTAGCCGAGTTGATCACGAATTGAAACGGCAAGCCTTCGCCGGTGCCCGGCAGGGACGGCAGGTTGAAGCCGAAGATTTGCAGCCCGGGAATGCTTTCCAGCTTGCTCTGGACCTCGGGCAGGATCTGCATCTGGGTCCGGTGGCGTTCGTTCCAGGGTTTGAGCAGGAAGCCGCCGATCCCTGATTGCACGCCGTTGAAGCCGTTGATCTGGAACGAGGAGTAGTACTCGGGGAACGCCTTGAAAATCGCGACGAACTCGTCGGTGTAGGCGTTCAGGTAGTCGAGGTTGGCCGTCTGCGGTGAGTTGGCCATCATGAAGATCACGCCCTGGTCCTCGTCTGGCGCCAGTTCCGACTTGGCGAATTTGAGCAGCACCGGAATCAGGCACAGTACGATCACCGCGAACACCAGCACCACCGGCCGGGTGTTGAGGGTGCCGTGAAGCACACTCTGGTAACGGCGCTTGAGGCCTTCGAAGATCACGTCCAGGCGATGGGCCAGGCCGCTGGGGTTTTCATCGTGACGCAGCAGCAAGGCGCACATCATCGGCGACAGCGTCAGTGCGACGATGCCGGAAATCACCACCGCCCCGGCCAGGGTCAGGGCGAACTCCTTGAACAGCGCCCCCGTCAGGCCGGTCAGGAAGCCGATCGGTGCATAAACCGCCGCCAGGGTAATGGTCATCGACACCACTGGCATGGCGATTTCCCGGGCACCCTCGATGGCCGCATCCAGTGGCGTCTTGCCCTCTTCGATGTGCCGGTGAATGTTTTCCACCACCACAATGGCGTCGTCTACCACCAGCCCGATGGCCAATACCATCGCCAGCAAGGTCAGCAGGTTGATCGAGTAGCCCATCATCTGCATGAAGAACATCACACCGATCATTGACAGCGGAATGGTGACCACCGGGATCACCACCGAACGCAGGGCGCCGAGGAACAGGAACACCACCACGATCACGATCAGCACCGCTTCAAACAGGGTTTTCAACACTTCGTCGATGGAGGCCTGGATGAACAGCGTGGCGTCGTAGGCGATTTCGCCCTTGAGGTTTGGCGGCAGCTGGGCTTCCAGGTCCGGCATGATCTTGCGCACTTCCCTGATCACGTCCAGCGGGTTGGCGCCGGGCGTGGCCTTGATGCCGATGTACACCGAGGGCGTGCCGCCAAAGGAACTGACGGAGTTGTAGTTTTCCGCGCCCATCTCGACCCGTGCCACGTCCCGCAGCAACACACGGCTGTCGCCGCTGACCTTGAGCGGGATCGCGGCAAAGGCCTCGGCGGATTTGAGTTCGGTGTTGGCGTTGATGCTGGTGACCACGTACTCGCCTTTCACTTCGCCGGCGGCGGAGAGGAAGTTGTACTGGCGCACGGCGTTTGTCACATCGCTGGCGCTCAGGCCGAAACCGGCGAGTTTCACCGGGTCCAGCCACAAGCGCATGGCGAACACCTGGTTGCCGAGAATCTCGGCTTCGGCCATGCCCGGCAGGGTCGCCAGTTTCGGCTGGATAACCCGGGACAGGTAGTCGGTGATCTGCGGGTTACTCAGCTCGTTGCTGAAGAAACTGATGTACATCAGCGCCGAGGCGCCGGCGGCTTCCTTGCTCAGCACCGGGTCCTCGGCGTCCTGGGGCAGCTGGTTCTTGACCTCGTTGGCCTTGGCCAGCAGTTCGGTGAACAGGCGGTCGGTGTTGGAGCCGATGCGCGCGTAGATCGAGATCACCGAGAAGTTCTGGCGACTGACCGAGGTCATGTAGTCGATGCCCTCGGCGCTCGCCAGGCTCTGTTGCATCGGTTGGGTGATGTAACCCTGAATGGTTTCGGCGTTGGCCCCGGGGTAAGCGGTGGTCACCGTGATCAGGGCGTTTTCCATTTGCGGGTATTGGCGCAGCGGCAACTTGCTCCAGGCCTGGAAGCCCAGCAGCACAATCAACAGGCTGACCACGGTGGCGAGCACCGGGCGGCGGATGAACGGGTCGGTAAAAGCCATGGGGAATTCCTTGATCAGTCAGCGCGCGGCTGACTGCTCTTCTCGGCTAGGGTCTTGTCGTCGCTGATGGCGATGTGCGCGCCGTGGTCCAGTTTGAGCTGGCCGCCGGTGACCACTTTTTCGCCGTTCTGCACGCCTTTGATGATCATGACCATCCCGTCGCGTCGCTCGCCGGTTTCGACGAAGCGTCGTTCGGCGATCAGAACCGGCTCGCCCTTGTCGTCTTTTTCGAGGCTGCCGTCTTCGGCCTTTTTCTGCGCAACGACGTACAACGAGTTGCCATAAAGGGTGTAGGTGATCGCGCTTTCCGGCACGACGATGTGCGGCTGCGGGTCGGGCAACATCACCTGCAGGCTGGCGAACATCCCTGGCAGCAGCTTGCCATCGGGGTTGGCCAGGGTCGCGCGCACCAGCACGTTGCGGGTGCTGCTCTCGACCTTCGGATTGATCGCGCTGACGGTGCCGGGGAAAGTCTCTGTCGGGTAGGCCGAGACAATGATCTGTACCGATTGGCCGAGGGTGATCTTTGGCACGTCCTGTTCGGGTACAAAGAAGTCGACGTAGAGGCTGCTGAGGTCTTGCAGGGTGGCGATCATCGTGCCGCTGGCCACGTAGTCGCCGACATCTACCCGACGAATGCCGATGGTTCCGCTGAACGGGGCGAGGATGCGTTTTCTCTCCAGAGCCGCCTTGAGCTGATTGACCGTGGCACGGCTCTTTTGCAATACCGCGGAGAGTCGGTCGAACTCGCCTCTGGAAATAGCCTGGCTGCCTACCAGTTGGCTGCCGCGACCGTAATCCAGTTGTGCCAGCCCCAGGTCGGCTTGAGCGGTTGCCAGCAGGGCAGTTTCCACGGCGGTGTCGAGTTGCAGGATCGGCTGACCGGCCTTGACCTTCTGCCCCGACTCGAACTGAACTTCCTTGACGGTGCCGGCGATCTCCAGGCTCAGATCGACCCCTTGCAGCGCCGTGAGCGTGCCGACCGTCGGCAAACGGCTTTGCCACGGGCGTTCGGTGGCCGTGGCCACGGCGACATTTATCGGCGGTTTCGGCACGGAGAAGCCTTGCATCATCGTGTAGATGGAGAAGGCTTTGTAACCGGCCAGGACCAGCACGATTAGCAGGACAACACCCAACATGATCAGCATGCGGCGGCGCAGCATATTTCCATTTCCTTGGAGAAAATCAGGTGAGACAGGCGGAAACATTACTCCGTGTGTGAGGGGGATTCCAACTGGCAGTTATTACAGAATGACGCAAACTCTGTAGGAGCGAAGCTTGCTCGCGAACGCGGTGTGTCAGTCAATAGATTAGTTGGCTGACACACCGCGTTCGCGAGCAAGCTTCGCTCCTACAAGGGAGGATGAAGTCAGATCAGATGCAGGTGGTTGTCCCAGAGCCCCGCAGGCAATTCCAGCGGTTTTGCAACAAGGTTTGTCTGGCGGCAATCGTAGAACCGGCAACGGCCTTGCCCGGAGGTCACGACAAAACCATCGGCCACGGCCCCGACACCGGCGCAATCGGGAAGCGGTGCATCCAGGCGTACTTCACCGCTGTCCAGGTCCCAGATAAAAAAGCGGTTGCCCCGCGGCGCGGTCAGGGCGACCAGGCGCAGTTCGCTGTGCACGGCCACGCTGGCGGTGTAATGCCCCATGGCCTGCAACTGATGCTCGGGCACCGGGAAGGCCACG
Organism: Pseudomonas sp. GM18; assembly: GCF_000282195.1. Lineage (GTDB taxonomy): Bacteria > Pseudomonadota > Gammaproteobacteria > Pseudomonadales > Pseudomonadaceae > Aquipseudomonas. The sequence continues at coordinate 81,559 of NZ_AKJT01000049.1, read as the reverse complement.
AACGGTTGGCCCGGACGCTTGATCGCCAGCAGTTCCGAAGACTCGTGAGCATCGCCCATGAACTGCTGACCGGCGACGATGGTGCCGTCACTGGCGATACCCAAGTGCCGCACGCTGTTCATCTGCTGGGCCAGTGTTTCCTTGCTCAACAGCGTGCCGTCGCGCTTCATCAGCACCAGGCTCGGTTCCATGGCGTTGAGGTTCATCTCGACCCGGCTTTCGGCCTCGGTGCGAATGCCGCCGTTGGCCACCACCAGTGTCTCGCCATCGGGCATCCACGACACCTGATGCGGACCGACGCCGTGGGTGGAAATTTCGCCGCTGTGCACCAGTCGCTCACCTTCGAATTTATACACACCGAGCAGGCCACGGCCCGGATCGGAGGTGTCGTTTTCGGTGGCGTACAACCAGTCGCCGCTCTGGTGAATCACCGCGTGACCGTAGAAGTGCCGGTTCGGCTGCGACACCACGGTTTGCAATAGCGTGCCGTCGCGCAGGTCGATCAGGTAGCTCTCGGTGCCCGGCCGCCGAGCGACGAAAAGCGCCATCGACAGTGTCGGGTGGTTGATGATGTCATGGCAGCGCTGGCTGACCTGGGTGGCAAACACCCGGGTGCCGTCCAGCCGGTAACCGACGGCATAGTGCTTGCCGTCACCGTCGTCCCGCGCCGAGAGCAGCAGCGGGCTTTTGTCCTTATGCTTGAACAGCGTCCAGCCGCCCAGTGTCACCGCACCCAGCAGCAAACTCCCTAACGTCAGAGCCTGGCGTCGCAGCATGGCACTTGCCCTCATCAGTCACCGTCGTTGGCGTTGAAGCCCAGTTGGATACCCAGCGCCTTGGCCAGTTCGCCTTCGTGCAGGCGGTGGACAACGTTGAGGCTGTCATAGATGTCGTTCAGCTGTTGGCGACCGGCATCGTCGGTGAGCATGTCGGTCAGCGAGCGCTGGTTACCGGCAAGCAGTTTCAGGGCCGCTGCGTAGGCCGCGTCGATCTTGTCGGCCAACGGTTTTTGCTCGCTCGGCAACAGACCGCGCAGGCCTTTGTTGTCGACACCCACCCAGACGGTTTGCGCAGCAGTCAGGCTTGCTTCCATGCCTTTGAGCGACGATTGGCTGCGCCAGGCATCGGCCTGGAACGGCTGTGGCGTGCCCTTGCTCTGACGGCCCATCGGCGTGCCGAGTTTTTTCTTCAGGGTGTCCAGCGCGGTCACTTGTACACGCAGCAGATCGGCGATCGCTTCGTGGGAATCGGCGTAGCGCTGATTGGGGAACTTGCTCAACTGCGCGAGCATGCCGTCGTTGGTGTTCCAGCGCGACAGGATCTCTTCGGCCAGTTGTTTCTGACGCTCGCCAATGGCGGTCAGCAGCGGGCAGTATTTGGCTTTCTGAGCACTGTCGGCCATGTCGATCTTGCTGTCGAACAGGATGTATTCATAGGCCGAGAGCCCTTGCACCACGACACTGGACTTGGCCAGGGCGGCAGCATCGATCTGCGGTTGCGCGGTGACCAGTTGCTCGACTTGACGGCCGACGAGGTTTTTCTTGTCCGGCCAGAACTGCACCTGCCACGAACGGTTGCCCTCGGCCAGCGGGCCGATCAGCAGCGGTTGCAGCTCGGCCCAGGCTTTCTGCGCGTGCAGGAAGTCGGCGCGAGCGGTTTCCAGGGTTTCCTTGCCCTGGCAGAACGCCAGGGCGCTGACTGCCAGTTGCCGGTCGGCTTCAACCCAGCGGCTGTAGGTTGGCAGGATCACTTGCTTGGCGATGGCCGCCGAGGTGACCGCTTGCGGATCCTGGGGCGAGCAGGCGCCCAGGGCGAGGGCGGCAAGGCTGGTGAACAACAATTTGGGACGGAACATGTCGGGCTCCCGTTGAAGGAATACGTATTAAAGGGAATTCAAAAATGCCAGCAACGCCGCGCGCTGCTCGGCGTTGAAAGACAAAACCTGTTGCTGCGCCGCTTTTGCTTCGCCGCCATGCCAGAGCACGGCTTCGAGCAGGTTGCGGGCGCGGCCGTCATGCAAAAACTGGGTGTGGCCGCTGACCGTCTGCGTCAGGCCGATGCCCCACAACGGCGGCGTGCGCCAGTCGCGGCCACTGGCCTGGAACTCGGTGCGATTGTCGGCCAGACCGTCGCCCATGTCGTGCAGCAGCAGATCGCTGTAAGGGCGAATCACTTGATTGGCCAATTCAGGTTCCGCGGCGTTGGCGGCGGTGGTGTATTGAGGGGTGTGACAGGACTGGCATCCGGCCTGGAAAAACAGATTCTTGCCGGCCAGCACCTGCGGTGCGCCAACATCGCGACGGGCCGGCACGGCGAGGTTACGGCTGTAGAACAGCACCAGACGCAAAATGTTGTCGCTGACTTCCGGCTCGCCATCCGGGCCATTGCCGTTGGGCGCCTGCTTGCAAGCGGTTTGTGCGTCGGTGCAGTCATCAATGGGCCTCAGGCTGGTCGTGAGGCCCATGTCACCAGAGAACGCGTGAACATTCTGCTGATTGAGGTTCGGTTGCCCGGCTTTCCAGCCAAATCGTCCGAGAACCGTCTTCTGCTGCGCGTCGTCCCAGACCCGGTTCGGTCGCCCGGCGATGCCGTTTTTCTCCCGGGCCTGGGCCTCGGCGTTGGCCAGGATAGCCTCGTCGGGGATCGCTTCAAGCAAGCCCAGGCCAATCATTGGCGGTGCAATGCGCGCCGAGAAACGCGTGTCGGGGTGCATCGGGCCGTAGCCGAGTTGGGTCATCTGCAAGGTCGGCTTGCGCAACTCGATTTCGCTGCCGTCCTTGAAGCGTACCGGGACCGGCGTGTAATCGACGCGCACTTTGCCTTCCGGGGCAACGCCGGGCACCGACATGTCCTGGAACTGGCCGCCGTAGACCGGCTCCGGCACCACGCCCATTTGCTCGATGACTTTGGCGTAGGCCGGCGAATTGGGAATCGACAGGCGCACCAGCATCGACACCGCATTCGGCGCATCGGGCGTCGGTGGATGACCGCGCCCGTCCTTGATGTGGCAGTTCTGGCAGGCGTTGGTGTTGAACAGCGGGCCGAGGCCATCGCGGGCGGTGGTGGTCGACGGCGCGATCACCCAGGGGCTGCGAAAGAAGCTGTTGCCGACGCTGAAATCGACGCGCCGTGACGGCGGCAGATTGGCGGACGGCAGGGAGAATGCGTTCTGATCGGTCTTGCGCACCGTCGCGCTGCCACCGGACCGGGCTTCACCGGGTTCGGCCTGGGTAAAACGCGGGGCGTCATCGCAGGCACTCAGGCCCAGGGCCAGCAACAGTGCAGACAAGCGAAGAGGCAGCGAGGGCATCGGATATCCTGCAAGACGAGCAAAACAAGGGCGCAAAGTCTAACAGGGCAGGGGAGTTTGAATAAGAGGAATTATCGTTTGGTTGATGTGTGTCAGATGATCGTTCCCACGCTCTGCGTGGGAATGCATCCCGTGACGCTTTGCGTCACACATCACGAGCGGAACGCGGAGCGTCCCCAGAGGCATTCCCACGCAGAGCGTGGGAACGATCGGCAACCCGAAGGTCGCCTTTGTATTCATTCAGCCAGCGTTGATCAGAACTCGTGATCAGCGTTGTCCGGGTTCAGGTCGCTGATGCCCAGTTTGCCGGCGGCGGCTTCGATCGAACCGGTCTGCTTGACCAGGGAAGCAATGGCGTCGCGCACGATCTGATTGCCAGCGGTGTTACCGGCGGCGATCAGTTGATCGTAGTGTTCACCCTTGTTGGCGTGATCGACCATGATCTGGATCTTGGCTTCGGTCGCAGCCAGGTCGGCTTTCAGCGCGGTGTCGGCAGCCGGGTCGGCCTTGGCCACCAGGGACGACAGGCTGGCGCCGGTCATTTTGGTGCCGTCGACACGGGTGTATTCGCCCAGGTACACGTTACGAATGCCTTTGGCATCGTAGAAGTGCGAGTTGTGGGTGTTGTCGCTGAAGCAATCCTGTTCGTCTTCCGGGGAGTTGGCTTCCAGGGAAACCTTCATGCGCTCGCCCGCCAGTTCGCCCAAGGACAGGCTGCCCATGCCGAACAGCATTTTGCGCAGACCGGATTCAGCCGGTTCCGCTTCCAGGGTGGCGCGGTAGTTGTCAGCCACGTTCGGCTTCCAGTTACCGACCATTTCTTCCAGGTCGTTGACCAGCAATTGGGTCACGGATTTCAGGTAAGCGCGACGACGATCGTTGTGACCGCCGGTAGCGCCTTTGCCTTCCAGGTAGTCGGAGGCCGGACGGTTGCCGGCGCCAGGGCCGGTGCCGTTCAGGTCCTGGCCCCAGAGCAGGAATTCGATGGCGTGGTAACCGGTGGCGACGTTGGCCTCGGAACCGCCCAGCTCGTTCAGGCTAGCGAGTTTTTCCGGGGTGATGTCCTTCACGTCGACCTTGTCTTCGCCGACCTGAACCTGAGTGTTGGCGATGATGTTGGCGGTGGCGCCCGGGTTACCCAGTGCGTGTTCGTAGGATTTGTCGACGTAGTCGATCAAGCCTTCATCCAGTGGCCAGGAGTTCACCTGACCTTCCCAGTCGTCGATGATGGTGTTGCCGAAGCGGAACACTTCGCTCTGCAGGTAAGGCACGCGGGCCGCTACCCAGGCAGCCCTGGCGGCTTTGAGGGTGTCGGCGTCCGGCTTGGCGAGGAATGCGTCGACGGCGGTTTGCAGGGTTTTTGCGGTGGATTCGGCATCGCTGTAAACGGCGAAGACCATGTCGGCGTAGTGCGCGACCACAGCCTTGGCGGCGGCTTCGTCGACTTTAGCGCTGGCAGCAGGTGCAGCCGGGGCAGCTGTGCTGGCAGCCGGGGTCGGCGCTTGTGGAGCGGCAGCCTTGTCTTTGCCTTCGCCGCAACCGGCGAGGGAAATAGCGATGGCCAGCAGACTGGCGGTGGCCAGAGGCATACGAATCATGGCGAACATCCTGCTTCGGTGATGGATTGGGCGCGCACGGGCGGCGCGCAAAAGTGCGACATAATGCAAATCTTTCGCATTATGTGTAAAGGGTTGCGCCTGTAAATATTTCTTATTCACGCAAAGATGTGGGGCGCGTTAAAAGATCGCAGCCTCGTTTCACTCGACAGCTCCTACAGTGAAACGAGGCTGCGATCTTTTTGCCCTTACAAAATGGCCGCGTTACTGCGCTGGGCCTGCTTGAGGTAGACGCTCAATTCCCGCGCCGGCAGCGGTTTGCTGTAGTGATAGCCCTGACCTTCGTGACAGCCTTCGGAGATGATGTAGGCTTCTTGTTCGGCGGTTTCCACGCCTTCGGCAATCACCTGCATGCCCAGGCTTTTGCCCAGCTGAATGATGGCCCGAACGATGGTCGCATCGTCGTCGTCATCGAGCAGGTCCTGAACGAAGCTCTTGTCGATCTTGATCTTGTCCAGCGGCAGGCTTTTCAGATAACTCAATGACGAATAACCGGTGCCGAAGTCGTCGATGGCGATCAGCGCGCCGGAACGACGCAGGCTCAGCAAGTGCTGGGCGGCGGTGCTGATGTCTTCCATCAGGCCGGTTTCGGTGACTTCCAGCTCCAGGCTGCGCGGTGGCAGGCGGTAGATCTGCAGCAGGTTATTGACCACCCGCGGCAACTCGGCGTGGTGCAATTGCACGGTGGACAGGTTCACCGCCATGCGCAGGTCGACGAAGCCCTGATCGTGCCATTCGCGCAGTTGTTTGCAGGCCTGGTCCAGCACCCATTCGCCAATGGCGATGATGGTGCCGTTCTGCTCGGCCAGCGGGATAAACAGGTCCGGCGGCACCAGCCCATGCTCGGGATGCTGCCAGCGAATCAACGCCTCGACACCTACCACGCGATGATCGCGGTAGCTGATCTGCGGTTGGTAGACGAGGTAGAACTGGTCACGGATCAAGGCGTCTCGCAGGTCTTTTTCCAGCTCGCGACGCCGACGCATTTCCGTGTCGACGCTGGCGATATAGAACTGATAGCGGTTGCGCGAGCGCGTCTTGGCCAGGGTCATGGTCTGCTCGGCTTTTTGCAGCAGCTTCTCGGTGCTGTCACCGTCCTCGGGGAACAGGGTGATGCCGATGGTGGCGCGCAGGCGGATTTCCTGATGATCGAGGGCGAACGCCGCTTCCAGGTCATCGAGAATGCTTTGGGCCAGTTCGGCAGCTTCGTAGGGTTGTTCGATGTCGGCCTGGACCAGCGCGAACTGGTCGCCACCCAAGCGGGCGAGGGCGCCGAGGCGGCCACTGTGAGCCCGCAGGCGATCGGCCAGGGCCAGCAGCAACTGGTCGCCGGTCTGGTAGCTGAACTGTTCGTTGACGCCTTTGAAATCATCGAGCCCGACACACAGTACCGCGACCCGACGCTGCAATTTGCCGGCGTCGACGAGGATCTTGTCCAGCTGTTGCTGCAGTTGCTGGCGGTTCGGCAGACCGGTGAGGAAGTCGTACTGGGCCATGCGCAGCAGGCTGTTTTCCGCTTCGTGGCGCAGGTGAGTGTTGCGCTCAATGGATTCGAGCAGCTGGTTGGCGGTGTTGATCCAGACCCCCAGCTCGTTTCTCTCATGACCCTTGAGCTGTGGGATCTTGTGGGCGCTGGGCCGGTCCGGGTTGATTTCAGTCAGATGTTCGATGATCCGCGACAACGGCTTGGTCAGCAGCCAGTGGTAAACCAGATACAGCACCAGGCTCATGGCCAGGGCACGCAATACGCCAGAGATGAAGATGATCACCGAGCTGACGATGAAGCTCTGGCCGTAGGTGGCGGTGTCGAGGGTAATGCTCAGGTCGCCGTAGTACTCGCTATAGGGACCGCGACCCACCAGTTGGGTGGTGAACGTGCGTTCCTTGCCGAGGATCAGGTCGGTCAGCCAGCGGCTGTGGGAGTGCTGCAGTTCGCGGGATTTTTGCGCGAGCATGGCTTCGTGGGGGTGGCCGATGGAGGCCATGCGCACGGCGTCGTCCTGGAACAGGCCTTCGATCACCTGCATGCCCATTTCCCGGTCCAGGCTGTAGACCGCCTGGGTGGAGGGATCGCGGAACATGTCGAGGATGCGCTGGGCATCGTTGGCAACCGCCTGACGTGTTTTATAGGCATCGAAAACAATCTGTGCGCAGCTCAAGACCACGCCGACGATCAATGCCGACAGGAGCACGACCCGGAGTAACTTCACCGACAAGCTGTTCTTGAGTTCCAGCTTCAAAGGGTTATTCCTTGTTCCGTGCGGGTAGCGTCAAGTTGCCATGAGTATTGGCAATCCCGTGATGGCAGTCAAAGGGACAATCCAACCCGGGGGATATTGCCGGTAGCTTGGCCGATATGCTGCTGTTTGGAGTATTTGCCCTATTAACACTGTGTCGGTTGTCGAGGCCTTCAACTTGAGGCGGTTGAGGCAATTTTTCCTTGTGTTGATGTTAGACCGCTGTGCTGTGGGGGCAAGAGGGCGAATGCGGCTCGCGTTGTGGGAAAGCACACCACCCATGTACGGATTTTCGATGGCATAAAAAAACCCGGCATAAAAGCCGGGTTTCTTGACTGGCGCGAAGCTTAAGCGGTGAAGGTTTTGCCTTCGAACTGCTCAGCCACGAATTTCCAGTTGACCAGGTTCCAGAACGCTTCGACGTACTTTGGACGAAGGTTGCGGTAGTCGATGTAGTAAGCGTGTTCCCAGACGTCGCAGGTCAGCAGCGGGGTATCGCCGCTGGTCAGCGGGTTGCCGGCGCCGATGGTGCTGGCCAGGGCCAGGGAACCGTCAGCCTTTTTCACCAGCCAGCCCCAACCGGAACCGAAGGTGCCGATGGACGTTTTGCTGAACTCTTCCTTGAACTTGTCGAACGAACCGAAAGCAGCGTTGATGGCATCAGCCAGAGCGCCGGTTGGTTGACCGCCGGCGTTTGGCGCCAGGCAGTTCCAGTAGAAAGTGTGGTTCCAGACCTGAGCGGCGTTGTTGAAGATACCGCCCGAGGAAGTCTTGACGATTTCTTCCAGGGTCTTGCCTTCGAACTCGGTGCCTGGCACCAGGTTGTTCAGGTTCACGACATAGGTGTTGTGGTGCTTGTCGTGGTGGTATTGCAGAGTTTCCTCTGAAATGTGCGGCTGCAGGGCATTGTGCGCGTAAGGCAGCGGCGGCAATTCGAAAGCCATGATAATTCTCCTAATCAGGTCAGTTGCGGTGAGCGCAAGGCCGATCACGGGCGGCCAGACATGCGCCGGGGAGTTTGTACTCTTTGCGGCGCAGGGATCGGATCATAGCACCGGGGGTGCGGCATAACCACGCAACAACTGTGTGGAATAGAGGTTCAAGGGGATGCCCTCGCTAAATGACGGATCGCGTTGGAGCTGTGATCGTGCCAGGCAAGGCGCGGGACGCTGAAGATGCTTTCTGCCTCTTCAAGTCCCGCAACGCCGCCTGGCACGATCACAGCTCCAACCCGGAGGGCCGTCCCCCCGTAAAGCGCAATCCGTCGTTGTTCGTCGCTCATTTGGACCACCAAACCTCGCTCCTCACGCCTAGTCTTGCGCTTTACGGGGGGGCGGCGCGACCGTTATTTAGCGAGGGCATCCCCTTGGCCATTTGCAATAAATCACCCGGCGATGACTAGTTGAATCGCTACGGTGAACATCATCACGGCGACCAACAGGTCGAGAATTCGCCAGGTACTGGGGCGTGCTAACCACGGTGCCAGCCACGCTGCGCCAAAGGCCAGGGTGAAAAACCACAGTAATGATGCACTGGCCGCGCCCACGACATAAGCACCGGGCTCGGTCTGTTGTGCGCCGAGAGAGCCGATCAGCAACACGGTGTCCAGGTAGACGTGCGGGTTGAGCAGGGTCACCGCCAAAGCGCTGAGCAGTACCGCCCGCAGTGAGCGCACGGTCTGGTTCTCGCCTTGTTGCAGGCTCTGTTTCGAGCAGGCCCGACGCAGCGCAAGGCTGCCATACCACAGCAGAAACGCCGCGCCACCCCAGCGAGCGATGGCCAACAGGGTTGGGTTCTGCGCCAGCAATGTCGCCAGGCCGAACACCCCGGCGGCTACCAGCAACGCATCGCAGGTTACGCAGAGCGCCGCCACCGGCAGGTGATGTTCACGTCGAAGGCTCTGCGCCAACACAAACGCATTCTGAGTGCCGATCGCCATGATCAGCCCGGCGGCCACCAACAGGCCGTTCACATAGCTTTGCCACATAAGATTTTTACTCCGCGTTGGCCGCCAGATCCCGCAGTACCTGCAGGGCGCGCTCGGCATCGGCCTGGCCGACGAACAAATGGTCGTGGTAGTAGCCGGCAATCACATTGCAACTGATGCCGGCCTGGCCCAGTGCCGTGGCGAACGCGGCGGTCAGGCCGACGGCTTCAAGGGCTGAGTGCACGTTCAAGGTGATCCAGGCAGCGACGTAGTCGAAGCTGAAGCCGGCCTTTTCGGCGTGGGAACGTTGCAGAATCACGGTCAGCCCTTCCTGCTCGCGAAAGCTGCCGACAATCTCAAGGCCTGCGGGCAGCTTGCCGTCGGGCAACGTGCAGAACACGTATTCGCCGTCGTTGAGTTGCGGGCTCATGCTGCGCAGCAGGGTTGCCAATGAGGTTTCGCCAGCCATGTCGGTGATCCTTGTTCAAGAGTTCTTGCTGGCCATTCTCCGGTGGGAAGCTGTATAAGAAAAACCAATAGTACTGATCGCTCATTAGGAAAACTGATGTTCGACTACAAATTACTGTCCGCGCTCGCCGCCGTGATCGAGCAGGCCGGATTCGAACGCGCCGCGCAGGTCTTGGGCTTGTCCCAATCGGCCATCTCCCAGCGCATCAAACTGCTCGAGGCGCGGGTCGGCCAACCGGTGCTGGTGCGGGTCACGCCCCCGGCCCCGACGGAGATCGGCCGGCGATTGCTCAACCATGTGCAGCAGGTGCGATTGCTGGAGCGCGATCTGCAAAGTCTGGTGCCGGCGCTGGACGAAGAAGGGCTGCCCGAACGCCTGCGTATCGCGCTGAATGCTGACAGCCTGGCCACTTGGTGGGCTGCGGCGGTGGGGGACTTTTGCGCGCAGGAGCATCTATTGCTCGACCTGGTGGTGGAGGATCAGACCGTCGGCCTAAAACGCATGCGCGCTGGTGAAGTGGCGGGATGCCTCTGCGCCAGTGAGCGGCCGGTGGCCGGCGCGCGCAGCGTGTTGTTGGGGGCGATGCGCTACCGTGCGCTGGCCAGCCCGGCATTCATTGCCCGGCATTTCCCCGAAGGCGTGCGCGCCGATCAGTTGGCCAGAACCCCGGCGCTGGTATTTGGCCCGGACGATTTCCTGCAGCATCGTTACCTTGCGTCAGTAGGCGTGAATGGCGGTTTCGAACACCATTTATGCCCGTCTTCCGAAGGGTTTCTTCGTCTCACGGAAGCGGGGCTTGGCTGGGGCCTGGTGCCTGAATTGCAGGTGCGCGAGCAATTGGCGCGCGGCCAATTGGTGGAGCTTTTGCCAGATAAGCCGATCGATGTGCCGCTGTACTGGCATCATTGGCGCAATGGCGGTCAGCTGTTGGGGTTACTCACCGATCAATTGGTGCGCTCGTCGAAGCAATGGCTGGTGCCGTTGGACTGACGGCTGGCGTCAAGACCTCACGCCTTACGCAATATGCAAAACGCAAAACGAAATATTCGGAGCAATACATGAAGATTCTGGTCACCGGCGCAAGCGGCTTCATTGGCGGACGTTTTGCGCGTTTCGCCCTGGAGCAGGGCCTGGACGTGCGGGTCAACGGTCGCCGGGCCGAGAGCGTCGAGCATTTGGTGCGCCGTGGTGCCGAGTTCATCCAGGGCGACTTGAGCGACCCGCAACTGGCGCGCGACCTGTGCTCCGACGTCGAAGCCGTGGTCCATTGCGCCGGTGCTGTCGGTTTGTGGGGGCGGTATCAGGACTTCCATCAAGGCAACGTCGAGGTCACCGAGAACGTGGTCGAGGCCTGCCTGAAACAACGGGTGCGGCGCCTGGTGCACTTGTCGTCGCCATCGATTTACTTTGATGGCCGCGATCATCTGGGGTTGACCGAAGACCAGGTGCCCAAGCGCTTCAAACATCCCTACGCCGCGACCAAATACCTGGCCGAGCAAAAAGTCTTCGGTGCGCAGGAGTTCGGCCTCGAAACCCTGGCCCTGCGCCCGCGTTTCGTGACGGGCGCCGGCGACATGAGCATTTTCCCCAGATTGCTGAAGATGCAGCGCAAAGGGCGGTTGGCGATTATCGGCAATGGCCTGAACAAGGTTGACTTCACCAGTGTGCAAAACCTCAATGAAGCGTTGTTCAGCAGCTTGCTGGCCAGCGGTTCGGCCTTGGGCAAGGCCTACAACATCAGCAACGGAGCACCGGTGCCGTTGTGGGATGTGGTCAATTACGTGATGCGCAACATGGATGTCCCACAGGTTACCCGTTACCGTTCCTACGGCTTGGCCTACAGCCTTGCGGCGCTCAACGAGGCCGTTTGCAAGCTGTGGCCGGGGCGTCCCGAGCCGACCCTGTCGCGGCTGGGCATGCAGGTAATGAACAAAAATTTCACCCTGGACATCAGTCGCGCCCGGCATTATCTGGACTACGATCCGAAAGTCAGCCTCTGGACCGCTCTCGATGAATTTTGCGCCTGGTGGAAGGCTCAGGACATTCGCTGACACACAAGGGCTGCCCCCTACTGAACCGAGTTCGGGGTTCAGGGTCAACCGGTGTGCCAGCGGGAGTTATACTTCGCCGCATCAAGCCATCACCGCGTTTTACAAAGGTTGACTCAATGTCCATGCGTAACGATGCCAACGACGACTTCGACGATGTACCGAGCCTGCGTGCCGACAGCCTCGATGACGACGATTTTCCGACCACCGCGCGCACTTCCGTGCATTCGCGCACCACACCGGTCGTCAAGGTCAAAGGCCCGAGCACCGGCCCGCTGTGGGCGTTGGTCGGCGCGTTGTTCTTTGCCTTCGCCGGCCTTGCCTGGTGGAGTTTTCAGCAGATTTCGCTGATGGAACAACAACTGGTGGCGACCCAGGAAAGCTTCGCCCGTATCAGTGAGGAAGCGGCGGGGCGCTTGCAGGACATTTCCGGCAAGGTGGTGGCCAGCCAGTCCACGGTCAACACCGGCAGTGAAGCGTTGAAGCTGCAAATCAAACAACTGGAAGGCAAACTCCAGGACCAGAGCAAACAGCTGGAAAGCAAACTCCAGGATCAGAGCAAACAGCAGCAAGGCGTGCTCGGCCAGACCTCCGATCTGGACAAGCGCCTGGCGCAAATGACCACGCAGGCCACCGAACAACAAGCCGCCAATGCCCAGTTGCAGGCCCAGGTCAAAGCCTTGAGTGGCGAACTGGCCGCGTTGAAGAGCGCACCGGCCGATACCAGCAAGGTCGACGCCCAACTCAAAAGCCTTGGCGCCGACATCGCTGCGCTGAAGCGGCAAGGCAACCCGAGCGCCGCCGTCGAGCGCCTGGAGCAAGACATGATTGTGCTCAAAAGCCAACAGGACAACCGCCCGGCCGCAGCGCAAGGTGGCAACAATACCGCCGAGTTCGATGCCTTCCGCGGCCAGGTCACCCGCAACATCAACACCCTGCAGGCGCAGATCCAGAACCTGCAACAACAGCTGAACGCCCGGCCTTAAGTCACACAGATCCCCGTAGCAGCTGGCGCAGCCTGCGTTCGGCTGCGAAGCAGTCGTGAAATCAGACACCAAGTTGTATCAGACAAACCGCGGTGTCTGGATTACGACTGCTGCGCAGCCGAACGCAACCTCGCAGGCTCGGCAGCTGCTACAGGTCGAGACCTGTGCTTTCCTGAATATTCATACATAGCCCCAGGCCGTCTACGCTCTTGAAACACTAATAAGAACGGGGGATGCGCCATGGGGGTTCTTCGCAAGCTGGCCTGGCTGGGCGGGATGCTGTTGCTGTGCCTGGGGCCGGTTCACGCCGCCACGACGGAAAAAGATGACAGCCAGGCCGCCAAAGCCTTGCTGGAAAAAGCCCTGGCCTACTACCACGAGCAGGGCGACAAGGCTTTCGCGGCCTTCAGCCGTCAGGGCGAGTTTGTCGACAAGGATCGTTATGTCTTCGTGGTCGATACCAAGGGCGTGATGCTCGCCAGCGGCGGGCCGTCTTCGGCGTTGATCGGTCGTGATGTGTCCGAGGTGCTCGGGCCGGATGTGCAGAAAGCCTTCAAGGACGCCTTGAAAGTGCCGGAGGGCAACGGCATTCAGCAAGCCGAATACCGTTGGCAGAACTGGGCCGACGGTAAGGTCGAACGCAAACATGTGTTCTATCAGCGCATCGGCCAGCGGATTCTGGCGGTCGGTTACTACCTGCCACGGGCCTCGCCGCAACAGGCGCAAGCGTTGCTGGATAAAGCAGCGGTCGACCTGGCTAAAAACGAGAAGGGCACGCTCACGGCGGTCAACACTCTCAAGGGCGGTTACTTGCAGGATGACCTGTACGTGTTTGTCGTCGACCTGGACACTCGGCGTTATGTCGCCCACGGCACCAATCTGCGACTGATCAACACCGACTTCGGCAAGATCAAGGACCCGGAAGGCAAACCGGTGGGCGAGCCGATCCTGGGGCTGATGGCCAAACAGGATGACGGCGAATACGAATACCGCTGGAAAAACCCGGTAACCGGCAAGGTCGAAGACAAGCATGCCTACCTGAAAAAGGTCGGGCATTTTCTGGTGGCGGTGGGGTATTACAGCCCTTGATCGGTAGACACTGATCGTTCCCACGCTCTGCGTGGGAATGCCTCAAGGGACGCTCCGCGTTCCAATGGGACGCAGAGCGTCCTGGCTGCATTCCCACGCAGAGCGTGGGAACGATCGGTCGGAGGGGTTAGCGGACCTTGTCTTCCCGCCCACGCAACAGCCTGTTCGGCATGGCAATCGCCGCCGCCAGCCCCAGCAGCGACACCGCCGCGCTGACCATCAGCAAATGCCTGAAGGTCAGCAGCAACTCGGCGCGCAAGGCGTTTTGCGCATCCCCCGGCGCGGCGTTCAAACCATCGAGCAAGACATTCCCCGAACGGCCCTCGGCAATCAGCGACGAGCCGGCCAGGTGCGCGAAACTGGAGTCCTGCAACAACGCCAGCAACAGCGCCGACATCAATGCCACGCCCACTGCACCGCCCAGAGCGCGGAACAGATTGGTGGTGCTGGTGGCAACGCCAATGTCCCGTTGATCCACCGAATTTTGCGTGCCCACCAACGACGTCGGGAACTGCATGCCGCCAGCGATCCCGCAGAGCAACATGAACAGGCTGCTCAGCACAAATGCCTGCGGCGCACTGAACGCCATGCCGAGAATCGACAACGGCATGAGCAGCGCGCCAGTCAAAATCATCGGTTTGTAACGACCGGTCACCGAAGTCCTGCGCCCGGCGAAATACGCGCCTATCGGCAAGCCCATGGCCAGCGGCAACAGATGCAGCGCAGCGCTGTCGGCGCCGGCGCCGGTGACGCTCTGGAAGCGCAGCGGCATCAGCACGATCAGAGAGATCGCCTGGAAACTGGTGAAGAAAATCGTGCACCAGCAAAAGATCGCATTGCGGTTGGCGAACAAATGCATCGGCAGCAACGGTTCCCGCGCCCGCCGTTCATGCCAGACGAACACGGCCAGCACCACCACCGCACAACCGAGCAAACCCGCCACTTCGGCACTGCACCACGAATGCCCCTGGCCAACCTGAGTGATGCCCAGCAACAACGCCGTCAGGCCAATGATCATCAGCAACGTACCGAGGTAGTCGATGATCGGCTTGCGCTGCGGCACCGGCAGGCCCACCAGCGTGTGGTAGGCCACCAGCCACGCCCCCAGGCCCAACGGAAGATTGATCAGAAACACCCAGCGCCAGGACAGGTATTCGGTCATGTAGCCACCGAGTACCGGGCCGGCCACGCTGGCCACCGCGTACATGCTGCTGAAGTAACCCTGATAGCGACCGCGTTCGCGCGGTGGAACGATGTCGCCGATGATCGCCTGGCTCACCGAAATCATCCCGCCGGCGCCGATGCCTTGAAAGATCCGCGCCAGTACCAATTGCTCCATGCTTTGCGCCATGCCGCAGAACAATGACGCCAGGGTGAACAAGCCCATTCCGAACAGCATCAACCGGCGGCGGCCATACAGATCGCCGAGCTTGCCGTAGATCGGCACTGCCACGGTCATCGCCACCATGTAGCCGGAAATGACCCAGGCCAGCAGGCTGACGTCCTTGAATTGCGCGGAAATCGCCGGCATCGACACCGCGACGATGGTCTGGTCCAGCGCACCCAGAAAGATCGCCAGCATCAGGGCGATCAGCACGCTGCGGATGGCCGGTTTGGGCGTTTCAGGGCGGTTGAGATTGGTCACGGGTAAACCTGCGGGCAGTGATTGACCCGCAAGAGGCAGGCGAGCGGGAATGCTCGCCAGTGTAAGTCGATAGCAGGCTATTCGATAGCCTCGTATGGAAGGCCAACGTAGTTTTCCGCGATGGTTTTTCGCCCGGCCTCGGAGTCAACGAAGTAGGCCAGCTCCGACTCGCTGATGCGCTGGCTGAAAGCGTCGTGCTCGTCGAAGCGATGCAACATCGAAGTCATCCACCAGGAAAACCGTTCGGCTTTCCACACCCGCCGCAGACAGACTTCGGAATACTTCTCCAGCAAATCAACACGGCCTTCGCGGTAAACCTTCAGCAGAATATTGAACAACGTACTGACGTCGCTGGCCGCCAGGTTCAGGCCCTTGGCACCGGTGGGCGGGACGATGTGCGCGGCGTCGCCGACCAGGAACATCCGCCCGTACTGCATCGGCTCGACCACGAAACTGCGCAGCGGCGCGATGCTTTTCTCGATTGACGGGCCGGTCACCAGCACATCAGCGAGGGCGGCCGGCAGACGGGATTTGAGTTCGTCCCAGAAGCGTTGGTCGGACCAGTCCTCGACCTGATCCTGGGCCGGCACCTGAAGGTAATAACGGGTACGTGTCGGCGAACGCATGCTGCACAACGCAAAGCCCCGTTCATGCCGCGCGTAGACCAACTCCTCGTGCACCGGCGGGGTGTCGGCGAGAATCCCCAGCCAGCCGAACGGATACACCCGCTCGAACACCTTCAGGCAGTCGGCAGGGATCGACTGCCGCGCCACGCCATGGAAACCGTCGCAACCGGCGATGTAGTCACAATCGAGTCGATACGTTTCGCCGTCCTTGTCGAAGGTGACATAGGGTTCAGCGGTTTTCATGCCGTGGGGGACGACGTTGCCGGCTGCATAAATTGTCTGCGCGCCGGCGTCCCGACGAGCGGCCATCAGGTCGCGGGTGACCTCGGTCTGGCCATACACCATCACGGTTTTGCCGCCGGTCAGCGCCTGCAGATCGATGTGTACCCGGCGCCCGTCCAGGGCCAGTTCGAAGCCTGTATGGACCAGCCCTTCGGCGTCCATGCGCTGGCCCACCCCGGCCTGACGCAACAGCTCTACCATGCCTTGTTCGAGGACACCGGCACGGATGCGTCCCAGCACATAATCCGGGGTCTGGCGTTCGAGAATCAGGGTGTCGATGCCGGCGTTATGCAGCAATTGGCCGAGTAGCAAACCAGAGGGGCCGGCGCCGATGATGGCGACTTGGGTTCTTAGTGTTTTCATTGTTTTTATGACTCGCAAGCTCCGCGCGACCAAGGCCGGTGGATGATTTTTATGGATCGAGTGCTTGCATTTTTCACTTGCGGGTCTGTCAATTGAAGGTGAAAACTGAGCCGATACCTGTACATTCTGCCAATCGGTGCGATTATCGCCCCGTTACCCTCGAGGCCTGGATTGAAGTGATGAACAAGCCCGCCCTGCCATCGATTCCGGTGTTCAAACTCTACGGTGAAAGCCTGGATTGGCCGACCCCCGATTTGCTCCACTGTGAAACCATTTCAAAACGCAGCCGCGAACATCAATGGGAAATAAAACCCCATCGCCACGCTGATTTGTGTCAGTTGCTCTTCGTCTTCAAAGGTCAGGCAGAGCTTGAGATCGAAGGGAAACGCTCACAATTGGCTGAGCCGGCAATCATCATTCTGCCGCCGTTATCGGTGCATGGTTATCGGTTTTCCGAGGACGTCGAAGGGTTCGTCGTCACCCTGGCCGCGCCGCTGGTCGCCCATCTTCAGGCGCAACTGGGTAATTCGGTGAACGCCCTGGCCCAGGCCGAAAGCTACCCGGCGGGCAAGGACGGCGAGTACCTCAACAGCCTGTTTTCAGCACTGCAAAGCGAATACACCGGTCATCAACCGGCGCGGGAAATGCTCATGCATTCGCTGGTCAGCGTGATCATGGTGTGGGTCAGCCGCCAGGTGATTCAGCGCCGCGCTGCCAATCAGCGTCCACAACGGGCTCGGGAATACCTCAACGGTTTTATCCAACTGGTGGAGGAGACCTATCGCCAGCACGTCAAGGTCGAGGACCTGGCCCATCGGCTGGGGATTTCTGTGTCCCACCTCAACGGCACGTGCCGCGAACTGGCTGGGCAACCGGCGTTGCAGATCATGCACGAGCGTCAATTGCTGGAGGCCAAGCGCTTGCTGACCTACACCAGCATGACCATTTATGAAATGTCCGACGTGCTGGGGTTTTCCGATCCGACCAACTTCACACGCCTGTTCCGGCGTCGGGTGGGGATCTCGCCCAAGGCTTTTCGCGACCGCTTGAAGGCCGATCAGGACGCTGCCGATCAGAAGAGCGAGGCCTGACCCCCTTCGTTACCGGAGGGCGTTGAGGCTTGCGTTGTGGGGGATGCAGCGCTCGAAGTTGCAGCTCGCGAAGTCACGGGGCACTTTTCGCAACTGCTCGACACGCCAGGCGGCCGTGCCATACAGCGCCAGCGTCGCCGCGCAAGTGATAAAAATGGCGAGGTATCTTCTTGTTTTGATGTTCATGGCGTTGACCTCTGAACGAATACCCTTGGGTACTGCTTTGAGCATAGGTCAGCGCCGGTGAGTTGCCATCAAAACCACCCTCGCGTTTAACACGATATTCAGAACATTGATGCTCCCACATTGGTCCGGTTAGAGGCCCACATCCCATGCCGGTTCTTCCGGAAATCTGAGCACCAGAAAATCCAGCATGCTGCGCAGCGCCACCGGCATGTGCTTGCGTGAGGCATACACCGCATAGATGTTCATCTGCCGGGGCTCGGCCTGGGGCAGCAGGCGGATCAGTTCGCCGCTGTGGATATGCACGCCGGCCTGGTAACTGGGCAGCATCGCCACACCGGCTCCGGCCATTGCCGCGCGCAATAGCGTGCTGGCTTCGTTGGCGCTGATGTTGCCCTGTACCGGCACCGAGACCGGTTCGCCGTCCTGCTCGAAATGCCAGAGGCTTTTGCCGAAGTAGAAGTGGGTCAGGCAATTGTGCAGGCTCAGGTCTTCGACCCGCTGCGGCGCCGGGTGCTCGCGCAGGTAAGCGGGGGAGGCGCAGATCACCGAGCGGCAGACCGTCAGCCGCCGGGCGATCAGGTTCGGGTCCAGGTCGTTGCTGGTGCGGATGGCCAGGTCGATGCGCTCATCCACCAGGTTCACCGTGCGGTCGAGCATCTGCAGGTCGATGCTCACGCCGGGGTAGCGTTTGACGTAGGCCGCCATTGCGTCCGCCAGTTGTGCCTGGCCGAACGAGGTGCTGACGCTGATCCGCAGCAGGCCGCGCGGTGCGTCGTCCGGCTCGCTGACAGCGGCTTGCATGTCGCTGGATAAATCGAGCATCTGCCGGCAGCGGGGCAGGATTTCGCTGCCGGCGGCGGTCAGGCTCAATTTGCGCGTGGTGCGGTGCATCAGGCGCGCACCGACCCAATCCTCCAGCTCCGCCAGATACCGTGAGACCACCGGCCGTGACAGGTCCAGGTGATCGGCGGCGGCCGATTGGCTACCCAGATCCACCACCGTAACGAACACCCGCATTGCTTGTAGACGATCCATGATTTGCCCGCTTTCAGAAACAAACTATGTTCAAGCATCGCATTTTTTGTATCGAACCAGGCAACTAAGCTCTGTCCCATCGCCAAGCACGGCATTCGGACAACGGAGCAACAGATGATCGGCTTCACTTCAATCAAACGCATTCTTCTGGCAACCGCCGCACTGGGCTTCGCGGCCCACGCCGCTGCGGCGTCGACCCTGACGCTGGACGTCTACAATCCTGGCACCAACGCAATCTTCCCGGTGACCTCGGTACTGGTCAGCGGCGATAAGGAAGCGATTCTGGTGGACGCGCAATTCGGCAAAGCCCAGGCCGAACAGGTAGTGGAAAAAATCCGCGCCAGCGGCAAGCAACTGACCACCATCTACATCAGCCACGGTGACCCGGATTACTACTTCGGCCTCGACACCATCACCCAAGCGTTCCCGAACGCCAAAGTGCTGGCCTCGCAACCGACCGTTGACCACATCAAGAAAACCGTCGACGGCAAACTGGCGTTCTGGGGCCCGAAAATGGGCGCCGACGTGCCGAACAAAACCATCGTGCCGCACGTGCTCAAGGGCGACAGCCTGATGCTGGAGGGGCAGAAACTGCAGGTGCTCGGCCTGGATGGCAAGCAACCGGATCGCAGCTTTGTGTGGATCCCGTCGATCAAGGCAGTGGTCGGTGGCGTGGTTGTCGCCGAAAACATTCACGTGTGGATGGCTGATACCCAAACTGCGCAGTCTCACGCCGATTGGCTGACTACGCTGCACTCCATCGAAACCCTGAAGCCGAACACCATCGTGCCGGGTCACTACCTCGGTGAGAGCGCTCGTTCGCTGGCCGCTGTGCAGTTCACCGCCGATTACATCAAGGCTTTCGACGAAGAGACCGCCAAGGCGAAAGATGCTGCCGAACTGATCGGCGCGATGAAAAAACGCTACCCGACCCTGGGCGAAGAAAGCTCGCTGGAGCTGAGCGCCAAAGTCGCCAAGGGCGAGATGAAGTGGTAACTCGCTGAGATGATCGTTCCCACGCGCAGCAAAGGAACGCAGCCCGGGACGCTCCGCGTCCCATCAAAAGCCGAACGCGGAGCGTCCGTTGAGGCATTCCCACGCAGAGCGTGGGAACGATCAATCAATACAGATTCACCCAAGCCAACTGGAGAACGTCATGAGCAAAATCGCAATCATCGGTGCCACCGGTCGTGCCGGTAGCCAACTGCTGGAAGAAGCCCTGCGTCGCGGTCACAGCGTCACCGCCATCGCCCGCGATACCTCGAAAATCGGCCAGCGTGCCGGTGTTGTCAGCAAAAACGTCGATGTACTCGATGCTGCTGCTCTGCAAGCGGCAGTAGCTGGCCATGACGCAGTGATCAGCGCGGCGCATTTCTCTACCATCCCCGCCAGCGCCGTTATCGAGCCGGTGAAGAAGGCCGGGGTCAAGCGTCTGCTGGTGGTGGGCGGTGCCGGTTCGTTGTTGTTGCCGGGCGGCAGCCGGGTGATCGACAGCGAAGGCTTTCCGCCGGAGTACAAGGCCGAGGCCAGCGCCGGCGCCGAATTCCTGAATACCTTGCGTCAGGAAAAGGATCTGGACTGGACCTTCCTGTCGCCGTCGGCGGAATTTGTCGAAGGTGAGCGTACGGGCACGTTTCGAGTCGGCAAGGATGACTTGCTGGTGAGTGCGCAGGGCCGCAGCTGGATTACCTTTGCCGATTACGCGATCGCGCTGCTGGATGAAGTGGAAACACCGAAGCATTCCCGCCAGCGGTTTACGGTTGGGTATTAATTTCGCAACACCACATCCCTTGTAGCAGCTGGCGCAGCCTGCGTTCGGCTGCGAAGCAGTCGCAAAACCATACACTGCGGTGTGTCAGAAAAACCGTGGGTACAGGGTTTACGACTGCTGCGCAGCCGAACGCAGGCTGCGCCAGCTGCTACAGGGCGATTTCGGTTCAGCGTGCCTGTGCTTGCTCCACCAACCACCCCATCAATTCGCGCAACTTCGGCGAAGGCTCCGGTTTCTCGGGGAATACCAGGTAATACGCCAACCCGGTTTTCACTTTCAAATCAAAGGGCATGACCAGCCGCCCGGCGCTCAGGTCATCGCCGATCAACGACCAATCGCCAATCGCCACACCCGTCCCTTGGGACGCCATCGACATCGCCAGGTCCAGGGTTTCGAAATGCTGGCCCTTGCCGACATTGTTCAGATGAATATCCGCCGCTTTCAACCAGGCTTTCCAGTCCCGCTCATCCCGGGTCGGATGCAGCAACAAGTGCTGTTGCAGGTCTGCCGGTGTCTGCAAGGCCTGTGGCCCTTCCAGCATCGGCCGGGAACACACGGGCGTCAGTTGCTCATCGAACAAATGATGGGAGGCCAGTGAGCTGTCCGGCGGCGTGCCATACATCACCGCGGCATCGAACTGCTCGCGATGAAAGTCCACGCCGTGTTTCACCGTGGTGGTCAATTCCACCGGCACATCCGGGCGTTCCTTTTGCCATTGCAACAGGCGCGGCAACAGCCAGCGCATCACGCAGGTCGGCGCCTTGAGTTGCAGGGTTTCGCGCTTCTCGCCGATCTGCTCCACCGCCTCGTCGATCAGGCCGAAAATCTGCTGCACCCGTGGCAACCACTCCCGCCCTTCGGCGGTCAGGCTCAAGCCCCGCGCCTGGCGGATGAACAGCTCATAACCCAGATGATCTTCCAGCCCGGCAATCTGCCGGCTCACCGCGCCTTGGGTGATGTGCAGCTGTTCGGCGGCCCGGGTGAAGTTGCAGCACTGCGCGGTGATCAGAAAAGTGTGCAGCGCCGGCAGGGGAGGCAGTCGTTTCATTGGGATCCAAGGTATGACGTGAGGACATGGCTAGTATGACTTTTTATCCATTGTTGCGGCTACGTGTCGCCCGTTCCAATGAGGCTATTCCCGGGCCTGCCAATCCATCATAAACACTGCGCAGGCCCGGCGTCTCAAACGAACAAAAAGGGCAAACACATGGCGACGTGCGGCGAAGTATTGGTCAAGTTACTCGAAGATTACGGGGTCGAGCAGGTGTTCGGCATTCCCGGGGTGCATACCGTGGAGCTGTATCGCGGGCTGGCCCGTTCGAGCATCAACCACGTCACTCCACGTCACGAACAGGGCGCCGGTTTCATGGCCGACGGTTATGCGCGCACCAGCGGCAAACCGGGCGTGTGCTTCATCATCACCGGCCCCGGCATGACCAACATCACCACTGCCATGGGCCAGGCTTACGCCGACTCGATTCCGATGCTGGTGATCTCCAGCGTGCAATCGCGCAGCCAATTGGGCGGCGGGCGCGGCAAGCTGCATGAGCTGCCGAACCAGAGCGCACTGGTCGGCGGTGTGGCAGCGTTCTCCCATACCTTGATGTCGGCGGCGGAACTGCCGGGCGTGTTGGCGCGGGCCTTCGCACTGTTCCAGGCCGGTCGTCCGCGCCCGGTGCACATCGAAATCCCGTTGGACGTGCTGGTCGAAGAGGCCGATGACTTGCTCGCCAGCGTGCCGGTGAATATCGATCGTGCCGGTGCTTCGCCCAGCGCGATCAGCCGCATGACCGACCTGCTGGCCGGTGCCAAGCGCCCGTTGATTCTTGCCGGTGGCGGCGCCATCGATGCGGCGGCCGAGCTGACTGAACTGGCCGAGCTGCTGGATGCACCAGTGGCCCTGACCATCAATGCCAAAGGCATGCTCGAATCCAGCCATCCGCTGCTGATCGGTTCGACCCAAAGCCTGGTGGCCACCCGTGCGCTGGTGGCCGAGGCCGACGTGGTGCTGGCCATCGGCACCGAACTGGCCGAAACCGATTACGACGTCACCTTCGCCGGCGGCTTCGAAATCCCTGGCGTGCTGCTGCGCGTGGACATCGACCCTGACCAGACCGTACGTAATTACCCACCGAAGGTGGCGTTGGTGGCCGACTCGCGTAACGCCGCCCAGGCCCTGTTGAGTGCGCTGTCCCACAAGTCGCTGGCCGAACGCCGCAACGACTGGGGGCAGGTGCGCGCCGCTCGCCTGCGAGAAGAGCTCGCCGCCACCTGGGACGCCCCGACCCTGGCCCAGACTCGCTTCCTGGAGACCGTGCTGTATGAATTGCCGAACGCAGTGTTCGTCGGCGATTCGACCCAACCGGTGTACACCGGCAACCTGACTTTCAACCCGGAGCGTCCGCGTCGCTGGTTCAACTCGTCCACCGGCTACGGCACCCTCGGTTACGCCTTGCCGGCGGCGATTGGCGCCTGGCTCGGTGGCAGCGTCGAAGGTGGCGCACGCCCGCCGGTGGTGTGCCTGATCGGCGACGGCGGCCTGCAATTCACCCTGCCGGAACTGGCCAGTGCGGTGGAAGCCCGCACCCCGGTGATCGTGTTGCTGTGGAATAACCAGGGCTACGAAGAGATCAAGAAATACATGGTCAACCGCGACATCGAACCGGTGGGCGTGGACATCTATACCCCCGATTTCATTGGTGTGGCCAAAGCGCTGGGCTGTGCGGCCGAAGCTGTCAACAGTGTTGACAGCTTGCGTGAGGCGTTGCGTCTCGCCACCGATCGTCAGGGTCCGACCCTGATTGAAATCGATCAGACTTCGTGGATGAAGGCGGTGTCGAAATGACTTTCCGCATGACTTTCCCAACGGCACTCGACGGCCTGTTCATCGACGGCCAATGGTCCGCCGGCAACGAACATCTGCGCGTGATCAACCCGGCGACCGAAGCGCTGCTGACCACCGTTAACGGCGGCGATGCGCAGGCTGTCGATCAGGCCGTCACGGCGGCGACCCAAGCGTTCAAGCAATGGTCGAAAACCACCGGCGCCGAGCGCGGGGCGATCCTGCGCAGAATCGCCGCGGGCGTGCAGGCCGGGCGCGAACACTTGATGAAGTTGCAGTCGAGCAACAACGGCAAGCCGCTGTTCGAAGCGGCCATCGACGTCGACGACGTGATCGCCACCTTCGAGTATTACGCCGGGCTGGCTGAAGGCCTGGACGCGAAACAAGACAGCGCCGTGGCGTTGCCGAGCGACGATTTCAGCGCCCGTTTGCGCCGCGAACCGTGCGGTGTGGTGGGGCTGATCGTGCCGTGGAATTTCCCGATGGTCACCACCGCCTGGAAACTCGCCCCGGCCCTGGCCGCTGGTTGCTGCGTGGTGCTCAAACCGTCGGAAGTGACGCCGCTGCCGGAGCTGGAACTGGCGACGATCATTGCCGAAGCGGGCCTGCCGAACGGTGTGTTCAACCTGGTCTGCGGCACTGGCCTGGCCGTCGGCGCGCCGCTATCGGCTGATCCGCGCATCGCCAAGATCTCCTTCACCGGCAGCAATGCGGTGGGCGTGCAGGTGATGCAGCGGGCGGCGGAAACCGTGAAAGGCGTGAGCCTGGAACTGGGCGGCAAATCCTCGCTGCTGGTGCTCAAAGATGCAGACGTAGAGCTGGCCGTGGAAGTGGCGTGCGGCGGTGGTTTTTTCAACGCAGGGCAGATGTGTTCCGCCACCAGCCGGGTGCTGGTCGCCGATGAGCTGGCGGATAAATTTGTCGCGCGATTGAAGGCCCGCGCCGAAGCCATTCGCGTGGCCGACCCGTTCGACCCGAACGTGGAAATGGGCGCACTGGTCAATCAGGCGCAATACCAGCGGGTGCTGGGTCACATCGATCGCGGTTTGAGCGCTGGCGCGAAGCTGATCTGCGGCGGCAATCGTCCGGCGGACCTGTCGCGCGGTTATTTTTTGCAGCCAACCATTTTCATCGACGCGCCCCTCGACAGTGCGTTGTGGTGCGAAGAGATTTTCGGCCCGGTGATCTGTGTGCGCAGTTTCACCTCCGAAGACGAGGCGATTGCCCTGGCCAACGACAGTCAGTTTGGTCTCGTCGCCAGTGTGGTCACGCGTAATGCAGAAGCTGCGGATCGGGTCGCCAACGCTTTGCAGGCGGGGCTTGTGTGGATCAACGCGCCGCAAGTGATCTTCCCGCAGACCGCTTGGGGTGGCTACAAACAGAGCAGCATCGGCCGCGAATTGGGGCCGTGGGGTTTGCAGGCGTTCCAGGAAATCAAGCACGTGGTCCGGGCCGTCTGATAGCACGAAAACAGTGAGCGCATGCCTCGAAAGGAGGCATGCGCCAACGTCATGGCTTCAATGAGTTTTTATCGATAGTCAGGTGTTTAGCACGACCTCAGGATGAACCCGCCGGTACAGCTCAAGTCCTTTGAAACCGGGGACTTCAAGCCGATCTGGCCGCGCGGATGCAACGGTTGCGACCAACCTCATACTTAAAAAAACAAAGGGAGTCCTTCATGGGCGAGCACGATCTGAACAGACGTCAATTCATCAAAACCGTGGGCGTGGCCTCGGTTGCCGCGGCAGCCATGAGCATGCCGTTCATCCGGGCCAATGCCAGCGACACGCGCTTTGCGGGCAAGACCCTGCGCCTGCTGACCTGGTCCGATGACACTGGCCTGGCAGCACTGCGCAATATCGCGGCCACCTTCGAAGACAAGTACGGCTGCAAGGTCATCGCTGATCGCACCGGCAGCACCTCGGAAATGGTCGCTAAACTCAAGGCCGGCGGTGATCGTCCGCAGTACGACATCATCACCCTGGCCGGCGTCGGCGCCGAAGGCCTGGCCGCCGCCGGGCTGCTGGAAAAACCCGACCTCAACCGCATCCCCAACCTGGTGGATGTACCGGAGAAATACCGCACCGGCGCCAACGGTCACGGCATTGGTTATCTGTTGTGGTGCAACAGCCTCGTCTACAGCACCCGCACCCTCAAAGAAGCACCGGACAGCTACGCCGCGATGTGGGACGCCGACCTGGCCCCGAACATTTTCCTGCCGCCGCCGAACTGGACCGAGGCCATGGACCTGATCATCATCGCCGCCAAACTGGCCGGTGGTGACGAACACAACATCGAACCGGGCTTCAAGAAACTCGCCGAACTCAAGAGCCGCGTAGTGACCCTGGGCGAAAACCCGAACCAGATCGCCGAGCTGTTCCGCACCGGTTCCCTGGACATGGGCGGCTTGTACGCACCGGCGTTTTTCCCGAAACAGATTCGCGACCCAGCCTACGGTCTGGGCGCCACCTTCGGCATGAAGGAAGGTTTCTACACCGACCTGATGCTCTCGGTGATGCCGAAAAATCGTCCAGGCGATACCGACCTGGCCTATGCCTTCATCAACCACTCTCTGGACCCGCTGGTGCAGGGCAAGATGGCCGAAGACATCTACAACGGCCCGGTCAACGCCAAGGCGATCATCTCCGCCGAAGCCCGCAAGAGCCCGTACATCCTCACGCCGGAGCAGATTGCCGAGAAGGCGATCATGCACGACAACGCCTTCCTGGCCACCGTGCATGACCAATGGATTCGTCGCTACACGGAAATCTTTTCTTCCTGATTTCTGCGGTTTGAAGATTCATTGTGGCGAGGGAGCTAGCTCCCGCTCGGCTGCGTAGCAGCCGCAAAACCAGACACCGCGTTCTATCCGAAAGGGCGCGGTGATTGATTGGGGTCGCTGCGCGACCCAGCGGGACGGTGCGGCGATCCGACAAGCTCCCTCGCCACAGGTTTTGCCGAATCTCAGTCTTGCTGCTTTCCATTGACGAGACCCTTGCTATGGAACACCAACCTTTGACCCATCCGGTAAGCGCCGCGCCAACGCGCGCCGATCGGGGTGTCTCACCGACGGCGCGCGCGTGGTTTTTTCTCTCGCCGTCGATGCTGTTTCTCGGCGTGCTGATTGCCGCGAGCCTCCTGGTGCTGCGCATGAGCGTCGGCACCAAAGGCGCGGAGTGGTCCGGCTTCAGCCTGGCCAGTTACGCGCAATTGCTGGAACCGTACTACCTCAAATCCTTGTTGCTGACCCTGCGCCTGGCGCTGATCAGCGCGGTGATCGCGGTGCTGCTGGCGATCCCGGTGGCCTACACCATGTCGCGCCTGACCTCACCGTTTGTGCGGCGGATCTTCCTTGCGGCGGTGCTGCTGCCGTTGCTGGTCAACCTGCTGCTGCAAAGCTATGGCTGGCTGGTGATTCTCGGCCCGGGCGGGATGCTCAATCAGGCGCTGATGGGCCTGGGCCTGATCAAGCGGCCGATCATGCTGCTGTACAACCAGAACGGCGTATTGATGGGCCTGGTGCAAACCGCGTTCCCGCTGGCGGTGCTGCCGATTGCCAGCGCCATGCGCGGTGTCGCCCGCTCTTACGAAGAAGCCGCTGCCACCCTGGGCGCCAGTCGCTTTCAGGTGTTTCGCCAAGTGGTGTTGCCGATGAGTTTTCCGGGGATCATCACCGGCGCAACGCTGGTGTTCGCCTACAACGCCAGCAGCTTCGTGGTGCCTTTGCTGCTCGGCGGTCGGCGCGTGCCGATGCTGGCGGTGATGGTCCATGACCAGATCGCCCCGCTGATGAACTGGCCTGCCGCCTCCGCTGCCGGTGTGGTGCTGATCGTCACCACCCTGGCGATCATGACCTTATCCGAATACATCACTGGCCGTCGTCGGCGCATGCTGGAGGCTTCGCAATGAGCTCTATGATCAAGAAGCGCCAGTCGCTGTTGCCGGGCGATACCGGCAAGTTCGCCGGCATTCTGTCGGGCTTCATTTTGCTGCTGGCGGTATTGCCGATTCTGACCATGATTGTCATGTCGTTCAGCGGCGCGTCGAACCTCGACTTTCCGCCCAGCAGCTACAGCCTGCAATGGTACAAGGCCGCCTGGCACACCTTCGTCTCGCCGGATGCCAGCGATGTGCTGAGCCTGGGCAAAGCCATGAGCACCAGCCTGATGGTGGCCTGCCTGACCATGATCTTCGCCACGATCATCGCGGTGCCGGCCGCTTACGCGCTGACCCGTTGTGAGTTCCGTGGCAAGGCCGTGGCGCTGCAATTGATGTCGCTGCCACTGGTGTTCCCGATGGTGGTGTTGGGCCTGGCCTTGCTGCTGGTGTTCGACAGCCTGCCATTCCAGATCACCACTTCGCGGCTGGTGATTGCCCATGTGATTCTGGCGCTGCCGTTCGTGGTGAAAAACTGCACCGCGGCGATGCTCTCCATCGGCAGCGAAGTCGAAGAGGCCGCGCAAATGCTCGGTGCTTCACCGCTGCGGGCGATTGTCGATGTGGTGGTGCCGATGATGAAGTCGGGGATTCTGGCGGGCATGCTGCTGGCGTTCATCGTCTCGTTCAACGAATTCACCGTGACCTATTTCCTCTACACCATCGACGTCATGACCGTGCCGATCTGGATGTACAGCCGCACCGTGTCTTCGCTCGACCCTACCGTTTTCTCGTTTGCCGTGCTGATCGTGCTGATCGACTTCGTGCTCATTT
This sequence comes from Pseudomonas sp. GM18, assembly GCF_000282195.1. Lineage (GTDB taxonomy): Bacteria > Pseudomonadota > Gammaproteobacteria > Pseudomonadales > Pseudomonadaceae > Aquipseudomonas. Next base: position 53,326 of record NZ_AKJT01000049.1, on the reverse strand, counting down.
GGGCGCTGGAAAAGTTGGTTGGCGAAGGCGGCGTTTCGTTCTGATTTCTTGAGGTGATTCAAATGACTGGTCTGATTCTGGAAAACGTCGAGAAACATTACGGCTCGGCCTGCGCGGTAAAGGATGTGAACCTGCATTTGCCCGAGGGCAAACTGGTGTGTTTCCTCGGCCCGTCGGGCTGCGGTAAAACCACCTTGCTGCGGATGATCGCCGGGCTCGAAACCCTGACCGGCGGCGAGATTCGCCTGGACGGTGAAGACATCGGCCATACGCCTGCGCATCAGCGCAATTTCGGCATGGTGTTTCAATCCCTGGCGCTGTTTCCGCACATGACGGTGGGGGAGAACATTGCTTATCCGCTGAAGCTGCGTGGGGTCAGCAAGGCTGACCAGCAGGCGCGGGTGGTGGAGTTGCTTGAGCTGATTCAACTGCAGGAAATGATTGATCGCCCGGTGGCAAAACTCTCCGGTGGTCAGCGTCAGCGGGTGGCGATAGCCCGGGCGATTGCCAACCACCCGAAAATCCTCCTGCTCGATGAACCGCTGTCGGCACTGGATGCCAAGCTGCGCGAGTCGATGCAGGTAGAAATCCGTCAGCTGCAACAGCGTTTGAACATCACCACCATCATGGTTACCCACGACCAGCGCGAAGCCATGACCATGGCCGATATCGTTGTAGTGCTGGGTGAACATCGGGTGCAGCAGGTGGGCACGCCGATTGAGATTTATCGGCACCCGGCCAATGAATTCGTCGCGGACTTTATCGGTTCGGGGAATATTTTCCCGGCCACGGCGTTGGGCAATGGCAAGGTCAGCCTGCCCGGCGGTGATGCGCTGCAAGTGCCGATCTGCAGCAGCATTGTGGCGGGGGAGAAGGTGAAAATGCTGATTCGCCCCGAAGACCTGCAACTGTCGCAACCGCAGGCCACGGCGGGGAATCGCTTGCTCGGCAAGGTGACGTTTGTGCGGGATATCGGCGCGACCATCGAAACCACCGTTGAGTGTTCCGGGGTGTCGTTTACCGCATTGAGCACGCCGTGCCAGGGCGTTGGGTTGAGCATTGGCAATCCGGTGTCGGTGACCTTGCCGGCTGAGGCGTGCCGAGTACTGAGCGCCTGAGAAAACACCACCACCCCCGCACCGCTCCCTCCACAGGGGCGGTGTGAGTCTGATTACACAGTCAACCGCAACCGCGCCAAATCCCGCAGCGGCGGTGCCCCGAACAATCGGCTGTACTCCCGGCTGAACTGCGAAGGGCTTTCATACCCCACCCGATAACCCGCCGCCGACGCTTCCAGTCCTTCGGCCAGCATCAACCGCCGCGCTTCTTGCAGGCGCAGCTGTTTCTGATACTGCAGCGGACTCATCGCCGTCATCGCCTTGAAGCGGTGATGCAACGTCGACACGCTCAGGTTCACTTCCTTGGCCAGATCATCGATGCGCAGCGGTTGTTCATAATTGCCGTTGAGCCATTTGATCGCCTGGCTGATGCGATGGCTCTGGCTGTTGGCGATGGCAATCTCATACAGCCGATGCCCCTGCTGGCTGCGCAACAACCGATACAGAATTTCCCGACGAATCAGCGGCGCCAGCATGGCGATGTCTTTCGGTGTGTCCAGTAAACGCACCAGGCGCAGCACGGCGTCGAGCATGGCCGCGTCGATCTGCTCGACATACAGACCGCGACCGGTGGGCCGTGTGGGCACGCCGATGGGGCCGGCGTCGGCAATCAGCGCGGTGATTTCCGCCGGGTCGATGTCCAGCCGCACCGCGAGGATCGGTTCTTCGGGCGAGGCATTCACCACCCGTCCGCTCAAGGGCATCGAGACCGACACCACCAGGTAATTCAGCGGGTCGTAATTGAAGTATTCGTCCGCCAGACGAACTTCCTTGCGCCCCTGGGCCATGATGCACAGGGCCGGTTGGGCCAGTCCCGGGGCGAACTCATGGGATTGGCTGTGACGCGACATGAACAGCGAACCGACGGCGGTGGCATAGGAGCCATCGTCCAGCGTGTTGCGACGGATGAGCTCGGCCAGTTCCGCGCGCTGTTTTTCCATGTCGGCGGGAAGCGGAGCCTGAAGGTAATCGAGCGACGACATGCAGGGAATCCTCCGTGAAGTGTTGGTCATGGGCTGAGCTTAAATTTGTGCAAGGGACAACGGTAGACACATCCTGCCAAAAGCTTGCCTGATTCTGCACGGGGTGACTATGCGGCGCTGTTATGGCAGGGCAACGCCGGTGAAACTTGCTTGAAAGTCATGTGGCAGCGGTGTGACAGTGTTTTACACGCTGTTACAGGCGTTTGCTGCAGCCGCGCAGGATTGTGCAATAAGCCGGCAGAAATCGACTAACGGTGACTGGGTTACGCCGCCTAATCTTGGATCCTGTCGCAGCCCGTCCCACGGCTGCCACTCGACTCCCTGGGAGGGTTGAACATGTCTACGCAGATCCCCGTCAGTCATATGGCCTTCGTTCGCGCCCGCGCCGGGCGTTCGGCAGAACTCGGTGCGCGCCTGAGCGCGCTGATCGAGCCGTCGCGCAACGCACCGGGTTGCCTGAGCTTCGCCCTGCAGCACTCGCAATGTGATCCCGAGCTGTGGCTGGTGTCCGGTTTCTGGGCCAGCCAACAGGCGATGACCGCTTACTTCGGCAGCCCGGCCATGCAGATTTTTGCCGAGCTGGTGCAGGATATGGTGGTCAACAGCCTGGATTTCCATACCTTCAAGGATGTCTCAGAAGCCCAGGCCCTCGGCCAGTCCCAGGCAGCGGTACACAAACTGGCCGGTTGAGGGTTTAATGGCGCAACTCTCCATTAGCCAGGATCCGCGACATGGCACGTAAAGCCTTTGAACACTTCGAAGCCGTTTCAGCAGTAGTACCGGGCGAGGGCGGTTACCACGCCGCGATTGCCGTCAAAGCCCTCGGTGGTTCCGGTGCCCCGGTTTTTCACAAAGTGCTGGAAGGCCAGACTTTCAAGACCGCTCATGAAGCCGACGAGGCCGCAGCCAAAGAGCTGACCCGCCTCAAAGACGTCAAAGAAGACGCCGACCTGCTCTGGTAATCACTTGACCGCCCCCGGGCGGAACATCTTGAACAGTGCCTCTGGCCCCAGCTGAAAATAATCCGCTGGCCCGCCGCCGCGCAGAATCGGTTCTGCCGCGGCGGTGTCGTACACCCCATCCTTCAATAGCCATTTGGCGATGTGTACGGCGACCACTTCGCCGAGTATCAGCCAGCTCGGCACCACTTCCTTGTTGGCGCGCTGCAACTGAATGATCTGCGTGACCTTGCACTCGAAGGACACCGGGCTTTCGGCGACCCGTGGCACCTGGATGATTTTCGATGCAGCGGTGGTCAGCCCGGACAGTTCGAACTCGTCGACATCCGGCCCGACCATGGCGCAGCTCTGGTTCATTTGCTCGGCCAGCGGACGCGTCGCCAGGTTCCAGGCGAACTCGCCGGTCTGCTCGATGTTGTTCAGGCTGTCTTTGCGCCCGACACTGGAAAACCCGATGATCGGCGGAATGTAGTTGAAGGCGTTGAAGAAGCTGTAAGGCGCCAGGTTCAGGCGACCGTTGGCGTCCTGGGAGGAAATCCAGCCGATGGGACGCGGGCCGACGATGGCGTTGAACGGGTCGTGCGGCAGGCCGTGGCCGTTGGCGGGTTCGTAGAAATGGATGTCGTCGGGCATGGAGTGAATTCCTGGGGGCTCGGAAGGCAGTCATGGTGCAAGGGTCTGCGGCATATTTCCAGTCCACCCGCTCCCACAGGGTTTTGTGTCGATCCGGTATTTTTGCTTTCCCCAGAAATGACTAAGCCCGACCAAAGCCGGGCTGTGTGGTGGTTCAGGGATCAGTTGGTGCGTGCTGCGTCGGTGCGATCGACGCTGTCGGTAGCGACTTTGGCCGCGTCGGTGCGGCTGTCGTCAGCGGCGCTGCTTTGCGCGGTGAAGACGGCGGAACCGGTGCGGTCGTAACCGTCGGCGGCGAAGGTATTGGCGGCCAGCACGGAGAGGGTCAGGGCGAGCATCAGTTTGGTTTTCATGGTGGTAACTCCAGTTTGCACATCGCAGTGAATTGATCAGACGGGAGGCAGGATGAGCACCGGGCATTAACCACCGATTAATCGCGCTCTTTTGCCCGAGTGACAGAATTTTCATCCTGCACTTACCTATTTTTCACCGCTCCAACGCCAGTCTGCGCACCGGTCAATAACCCGAAGAAACGACCGTCACGAATACTGGAGCTCTCCTTGAATGAATAAACTTCCTCAGATCACCCTGGCGTTCTGGGTGATGAAAATCTGCGCGACGACCCTGGGTGAAACCGCGGGGGATTTGTTGTCGATGACCCTCAATGTCGGTTACGCCATCAGCTCGCTGATCCTGATCAGCGTCTTTGTGCTGACGCTGGTCACGCAGTTGATCTCCAAAACCTACAAGCCGGTGCTGTACTGGATCGTGATTCTGTCGACCAGCACGGCCGGCACCACCATGTCGGACTTCATGGACCGTACCCTTGAATTGGGCTACGCCACGGGTTCGATGATCCTGATTGCGATTCTGCTGGGGATTTTCGCGGCCTGGCGCTTGAGCGGCGATTCGCTGAACGTCACCAAGGTCCAGACCTTCCGTGGCGAGATGTTCTATTGGATGGCGATTCTGTTTTCCAACACCTTGGGTACGGCACTCGGCGATTACCTGGCCGACGACTCGGGCCTGGGTTTTGCCGGCGGCGCACTGCTGATCGGCTCGACCATTGCGCTGGTGGTGCTGTTGAAATACTTCACGAAGATTTCGTCGGTGCTGCTGTTCTGGGTGGCGTTCGTGCTGACGCGGCCATTCGGCGCAACCTTGGGCGACTTCCTGACCAAACCCCATGCAAAGGGTGGCCTGGATTTCGGCACCATCGGCTCGTCGCTGGTGTTGGCGGGGATTCTGGTGGTGATGATTGCAGGGGCGTCTTACGTGCAGGGCAAGTACGCGAAGCAGACGGCGGCCGAGTTGTCTTGAGACCGAGGCGTCCTTATCGCGGGCAAGCCCGCGATAAGGACGGTACAGCCGTCATCAATGTTGCTATTAGTCGGTCTCGATCCGCGAATGCTTGCGGGTGTCTTTCATGGTCACGTACACCAGCAACGACACCGCGATGCACGCCGTGACATACCAGTAGTAACCGGTTTCCATGCCGATGCTCTTGAACCACAGCGCGATGTATTCAGCGGTGCCGCCGAAGATCGACACGGTCAGTGCGTACGGCAGGCCAACGCCCAGGGCGCGGATTTCGGTGGGGAACAGTTCGGCTTTGACCACCGCGTTGATCGAGGTGTAGCCGCTGACGATGATCAGCGCCGCCATGATCAGGAAGAACGCGCCCCACCAGGTCTGGATGGTGTGCAGGGTGGTCAGGATCGGTACGGTGAACAGTGTCCCGAGAATGCCGAAGGCAATCAGGATCGGCCGACGACCGACTTTATCCGACAGCCCGCCGATGATCGGTTGCAGGCACATGAACAGGAACAGCGTGGCTGCGGAAATCGTGGTGGAGTCGGAAATGCTCATGCCGACGGTGTTCACCAGGTATTTCTGCATGTACGTGGTGTAGGTGTAGAACGCCAGCGTGCCGCCCATGGTCAGGCCGACCACGGTCAGCAGTTCCTTGGGATGGCGCAGCAAGGTGCGCATGGCGCTTTCCTTGGCTTTCTCTTTTTTGCTGAACGATTCGGTTTCTTCCATGCCACGACGCAGATACAGCGCGACCACGGCACACAGCGCGCCGATGGCGAACGGAATGCGCCAGCCCCAGGCGTACAGCTCATCGGTGGTCAGGAAGTTTTGCAGCACGATCAGTACACCCAGGGCGATGAGCTGGCCGGAGATCAGCGTCACGTACTGGAAACTGGAGTAGAAGCCGCGACGTTCCTTGGTCGCCATCTCACTGAGGTACGTGGCCGAGGTGCCGTACTCGCCACCCACCGACAAACCTTGCAGCAGGCGGGCGAACACCAGCAGGATCGGCGCGCCGATACCGATGGTTTCATAGCCCGGGCTCAGGGCAATCAGCAGCGAGCCGAAGCACATCAGGTAAACCGAGGCCATCAACGCACGTTTGCGACCGGCCTTGTCGGCGTAGAGGCCCATCAGCCAGCCACCGATCGGGCGCATCAGGAAACCCACGGCGAAGATCGCGGCGGTGTTGAGCAGTTGGGCGGTGGTGTCGCCTTTGGGGAAGAAGGCTTTGGCGAAGTACAGGGAGAAGGCGGCATAGACGTACCAGTCGTACCACTCGACCATGTTGCCGACAGAGCCGCTGAAGATCGATTTGATCCGGCCGGCAGTGGTTTTTTCTTTGACCGGCACGGCAGCCGACCCAAGAGGCAGGGCGTTGGAGTTATCCATTGAAGGATCCTTCGTTTAATTGTTTTTGTGGAGCGCGCTTAAACGCAGCCTGCAGGGGCTATAGCAGGAGCTGTGCCAAGGGGAGGAGGGGCGGTTTAGAGGGGGTGGCGGATTTTGTTGAGCGGATTGTTGCTCAAGGTGTGCGTAAGTATGAGCGGATTTCCGCCGATCACTTGCTTGATCGTTCCCACGCTCCGCGTGGGAATGCAGCCCGGGACGCTCTGCGTCCCAAAGCCGAACGCGGAGCGTCCGTAGAGGCATTCCTTTGCTGCGCGTGGGAACGATCATCCGATCATGACTCGCTGATGAACATCTCCCGATTCAACCCATGCCGCTGCATCTTTTCATTGAAGGTACGGCGCGGCAGTTGCAGTTCTTCAAGCACCGCTTTCACATCGCCTTTATGCCGGGTCAGTGCCGCGCGCAAGCAATGCGCTTCGAAGGCTTCCTGCTGCGCCGCCAGTGACTGGCCGGGATCGATCCCCACCGGCTCAGGTTCGCCGAGGCCCAGCACTTGCCGTTCGGCGACGTTCGCCAGTTCGCGCACATTGCCCGGCCAGTCATGGCTCAGCAGGTGGCTCAACTGCGGCCCGCTCAACGGTGGAAAGGTACGGCCAAGACGTTCGGCGGCACTCTGTGCGAAGAACTCGAACAGCAGCGGAATGTCCTCACGCCGATCACGCAACGGCGGCAGACGCAGCTCGGCGACGTTCAAGCGATAGGCCAAATCCTCGCGAAAACGCCCGGCCCGGGCTTCATCCAGCAAGTCGGGCTTGGTCGCGGCGATGATCCGCAAGTCCACGCGGATGCTCTGATTGGAGCCCAATCGCTCAAGCTTCTGCTCCTGCAACACCCGCAGCAGTTTCACCTGCTGAGCCAGGGGCATACTTTCGATTTCATCGAGAAACAGCGTGCCGCCATCGGCGTATTCGAGCTTGCCGATGCGCTTGCCTTGAGCACCCGTGAACGCGCCGCTCTCATGGCCGAACAGCTCGGCCTCGAACAACTGCTCGGGAATCGCCGCGCAGTTCAGCGCGACGAAGGGTTTATCGGCGCGAGGGCCGAAGTCGTGCAGGCAACGGGCGACCAGTTCCTTGCCGCTGCCGGTTTCGCCACGGATCAGCACATTGACCGGCAGCGTCGCCAGATCCAGCACCTGCCGACGCAGCGTCTGCAAACCACGGGACACCCCCAGCAAGGTGGCATCGAGTTTGGCGCGATTGTCCGCCTGTTCATGCAGGGCACGGTTTTCCAGCACCAACCGGCGCTTGTCCAGCGCGCGGCGCAGGCTGCTCAGCAAGGTTTCCGGGCTGAAGGGCTTTTCAAGGAAATCGTAAGCGCCATCGCGCATCGCTTCGACGGCCATCGGCACATCGCCGTGACCGGTCAGCAAGATCACCGGCAAATCGGCATCGCGGCGCTGCACTTCGGCCAGCAGCTCCAGCCCGGTCATGCCGGGCATGCGCACATCGCTGAGAATCACCCCGGGGAAGTGTTTCGGCAGTTGCGCCAGGCATTCATCGGCGCGGCTGAACAGTTTCACCTCGAACCCCGACAGGCTCAGCCACTGTTCGACGGCGCTGCGGATGCTGCTTTCGTCATCGACCACCATCACCGAATTGAGCATCAGGCAGCTACCTCCAGATCAATGGGCAGCGTCAGGGTGAATACCGCGCCTTTTTCGCCATTATCGGCGCTCAGGCGTCCGCCCGCTTCGTGGACGATGGCAAAGGACACGGCCAGCCCCAGGCCCAGGCCATCACCCACCGGTTTAGTGGTGAAGAACGGGTCGAACACCTGGCTCAAGTGTTCTTCGGCAATGCCGCCGCCATTGTCGATGACACTCAGGCGCCACAGCTGTTCATCGGCTTCGAGGCGAATCTCCAGACGCTTGCAGGGTTTTCCCTGCATGGCGTCCAGGGCGTTGCGCAGCAGGTTGATCAGCACCTGTTCCAGACGAATCGCATCGCCACGTACCCACGCCGGGCGGGTCAGGTGCAGCACCAGGCTGACCTGTTCGTCGCGCAGCCGGGTGTCGAGCAATTGCAGGGCCTGATCCACCACAGACGCCAGATCCAGCCGTTCACGCAAACCGCTGGGGCTTTTGCGCGCGAAGGTTTTCAAGTGGCCGGTGAGGGCGGCCATGCGCGTGAGCATGTCGTCCACCGGTTTGAGCGCCTTGTAAGCCTCGTCGACCCGGCCGTGATCGAGTAGCAGCCTCAGCGTAGCAAGCTGCATGCGCTGGGCGGTCAATGGTTGGTTGATTTCATGGGCCAGCGCCGCCGACATTTGCCCAAGGGCCGCGAGTTTGGCCGATTGCACCAGTCCGTCCTGGGCGGTGCGCAAGTCGCGGGTGCGTTCTTCCACCAGTTGCTCGAGTTCTTCACGACTGCGCTGACGCAATTTCGCCAGCCGCCAACGTTGATTAAGGAATAACAACAGAAACACCAGCGTCAACCAGGCGCCGGCAGCGGCGAGCCCGGCGTTGCGGCGGTCTTCGAAGGCAATCTGCGGGCGACGCAGCAGGTGCAGCGTCCAGCCTTCGGCGGCCAGCGGCAGCGATTCCCAGAGGTAATCCGCCGTTCCGTCGGGGCCATCGACCTGGGTCAGCGCACTGTTGTCGTCGAAGCGTCGTACCGGTTGATACTCAAGCGGGGTCAGCGGTTGTTTGTCGTATTGCCGGGTGACTTTGAGCTCGGCGCGGTCGCTGTCGCTCAGCGGTTTCAATTGGCGATAGCGCCAGCCCGGTTGGTTGGCGATGAAAATGATCCCGCGGGCATCGCTGACCAGCAACGTGTCGCTGCCCTGACGCCATTCGCGCTCCAGCTCCGGGAATTCCAGTTTCACCACCATGGCGCCGAGGAACTCGCCACTGTCGTCGGTCACCGCGCTGGACAGGAAGTAACCGGGAATGCCACTGGTCACGCCCACCGCATAAAAGCGCCCGGCGCCCTGGGTGCGGGTCTGGCTGAAGTAAGGGCGAAAACCGTAGTTGTGGCCGACGTAGCTGCTGGGCAGGCGCCAGTTGCTGGCGGCTACGGCCAGACCGGTGTGGTCGAGCAGTTCCAGGGTCGAGGACTGCGCGGCGCCGTTGATTTTTTCCAGTTTCAGATTGAGCACCGCCTGCTGTTCGGCGCTGACCGTACCGTTTAACGCTGAACGCAGTTCCGGGTCCAGCGCCAATACGGCGGGCAGGGCACGGTAGCGGTCGATCAGGGTGTGCAGCGAATTGGCGTACAGCGCCAGTTGCTGATTGGCGCGGACGGCGTCTTCCTCCAGCGCCTGGCGTTCGGCGTGGCGGATGGCCAGGGTCGCGGCGAGGGCGGCACCGGCGACGATCAGCAGGGTGTACAACATCAAGCGCAAGGGGCGTGGAATGGGCAGCATGCTGGACGAACGGAATAGGGGTGGGCAGGCACCATACCATGGGGGCGCCTGCCGCTCTCACTTCACCTATCGCCCGCTCAGACTGCGCTGAACTTCCTCGATCCCGAGTGCAGCATGGTTCGCGTGTAATTCAATTCGTTGACCACCTTGTTTGTTACGCTTCGCAGGCTTTCGACGGTATCGCCGGCGCTGGCGCCAAGGAAGCTGAAAGTATGCATGGCGTCAACGCCTGCCGCGGCAAAATCCCTCTCAAGATTGTCCATGTTCGTGTTCAGAGCCTCGATCAGGTTCGATAGGTGGCTGTCGGCCTTGGCTATTTTCTTGGCTGACAACTCGGTGCCGGCGCCCGCGACCTCATGCACGATTTCCACGGTGCCCAATAGCGCACTGACTCCAGCACTGGCGCTGCCAGCCACATCAGGCGCGACAGCCTTGAGTACCAGCCCTGCTCCGGTGCCGGTTACCTCCTTGGCGGCTTTGAGCATGTTTTTCTGTGAGGAAAAGTTCATGTGGGCGAATTTTTGTTGAATGTAGTCCGTGAAGTTGAGTGTTTTATACTCGGCTTTGGTGATGATTTTTTCAGGGGACAGCTTGCCTGACTTCAACTTGACCGAGGCGCTTGCGCCCGTGCGCTCGGCCACATAATCCACCGCCAGGCTTACCGCTTTCTTGACAGCGAAACCCAGTACAGCGCCTGCCACATTGCCCACCCCTGGGGCTACCGCACCCAGCGCCTGTGCTCCAACGCCGACCACTATTCCGGCGCCGTAACTCATGCCCTGTCCCAGCAAGTGCACGGCGGTGCGTCGGGCCGAAGACAGCGCGTGATCGCTGGCCGAACGGTGGTTGAGGATCTGTTGTTGAGCATCCAGCGCCCGCCGCTTCGATATCCCGAGAATTTTGATATGGCGTTCAATGGAGTCGGACAAACTTCCTCTGACGACAGACTTCGCCTGGTCGGCGGCGCTTTGGGCTTTGCGTTGATCCCGTTGTTGAGGTGTTTCAACAAACTGATCCATGAAGTCGCCTAGCCCCAGCCCGCCGTTGTCGACAAAGGTCACGGGATTGTTGCTCACAAACGCATATAGATTCGGCCCGTCCACATCCCCCGCCGGATCGGCGCTGATCCAGCGACCCAACCACGGAGCGTAATACCGTGCGCCATAGTAGTACAAGCCGCTGACATCCATTTCCTTGCCCGAATACCGCACTGTCCTGTAACTCACCTCAACCGCCGAACGGGTGGTCAGGTGGGCGGTCGCGCCAAACGGCAGGTAGCCTTCATCGCTGATCAACTGCGCCTGTCCATCCAGCTCCTTGACTGCCGAGCCTAAGTGATCGCTCAGGGTGTAGCGCAACTGGTCTGCGCCGATGTTCGCCGGATCCTGTTCCCAGTGCAGGCAACGCGCGCTGCCCGGCCCGATGTCGAGCGTGATGACATGCAGTTCTTCGCCGTTGTCCTTGGTGCGGATCTCCAGCCCCGGCAGGTAGCGCACGTCGTGAAAGTGGCTGACTTTTGTCGTGTGGGTTTCGTGGCGTTTGTAGACCCGTTCGGCCTGGCTGTAGCGGTAATGCTCTTCATCATTTGAGCCGCTGCCATTGCGATCGACGAGGGTCACTCTTTCCAGCTGGCCCAGGCTGTTCCACTGCATTCGCTGGCCGGGTTGTAGATACAGCTGGTTGCCGGCGGGGTCGAACCACGTGGTGAAGTCCGGCGGCGGATCACCGGGTTTCCAGCGCACGCCACGGTTGCTGGCGGGGTCGATGAACATCTCGTGGGTATGGCTGGCGCCTTCCCGTACATGGATGGTTTTGACCAGATTGTTGCCGCGGTCGTATTCGTAGGTTTCTGTGTAATTGCGCCGGTCGTTGGGGTCGGTTGGCTGCGGGTAGCCCGGGTTGCCCGAGGGCGGGGTGTCGGCATATCCGGTTGCGCTGAGTAGCCGGTACAGCGAGTCGTAGGTAAATGTGCGATTGCCGTCGACCTGTTGGTTGGCGAAAAAAACCGGTGTGAAGGCGTGGTCGAGGATGGCGGTGATGTTGCCCATCCGGTCGTATCGGTATTCGAAGTCCTGAAGAACCGAGGCCGGATCCTTTTGCGCGATTTGCCGGTGCAGGCGTCCGTCGGCAGGGTCGTAGAGCCAGCGGCTAGAGACCCCGTTGCCGGTCATTTGCTCGATGATCTGGCCGGCAGCGTTGTACCGGGCATCCTGCAGGACCGTTTGCCAGCCGGACTGATCCTTGAGCTGCAACTTGACTTGCTGAAGTTGTCCGGCAATGTTGTAAATCGACTGTTGCCTGTGGCCGCCGGCGTCGATTTGCTCCAGCAGCGTGCCCAAGGGGCTGAAGGTGTGGCTGCTGACGAACGCCTTGGCATCGTGAAAGGTGCGGGTTTCGCGCAGCGTCTGGGCCGTCAGACCGAAGCTGTGAAACTCGACCCTGCCCGATGGGTCGTTCAGCTCGATCATCTGCCCGCGCAGGTTGTGCCCGGCGGGGGCCGAGGCGTCGGCGTAGCGGAAGGTCTCGACGTTCGGCGTGGCGTTTTCTTCGACGGCCACCACGCGCAACTGGTTGTCGTAGGTGGTGCGCCAGTGGTTGTCACGCTGGTCCCAGCGTTGACGCTCTTCGCCGGCAAGACCCGGCAGTGTCACGTGGCAGCCGGCATCGACGCTGACGATCTTGATGGGCTCGCCAGAGAGGAGATGGACGTTGCTCATTGCAGGCCTGGATAAGCGCGGGTCCCATTGTTCGATGAGCTGACCGGCGGTGTTATGGACATGCCGGGAGATGAGTGATTCCACGGCATCACCGGCTTCCCTGCGCAGGTAGGCCACCTGTCGAATCGGCAGGCCTCTGTTGTCATTGGCGATGACATCAGGGGTGCGTAAATACACGGATCCGGTCATTGCGATGGCCCTGTAGCATTCATAACGTCACCCGCCAGCTCATTTGGAAGCGTGCCGGGTCGTGTGATTACGGTATCGATTCAGGCCTGCTGTCGCATTGGCAATGTTATTCAGTGCTCGCTCTCTGAAAGGTTGAGCCGTTTTTTTATGAACGGTTCTCGCTTTGTCGGTGCCTACTCGTCCCAACCAGAGGTCAACCAAATAATCCTTGCCCTGGTGGCCTTCGTCGTAAAACTCATTGATGCCCAGTTCGGCAAAGTTCGCATTGATCAACGCTGTGGCGTCGTTGACTGCCTGTCCCAGTTGCTCAAGCGTTGACTCGATCTCGTTCAATTCGGAACTGAACAAGCCTTCTTCTGCCCGGTTTGCGTCTTCAGCGACTTTGGCCAGGGCAAAGCTCTCTCCGATCCCCGGGATGTAAGCCCCGACAGTTTTGGAGACAAGGTCAATGGATCCTTCTATCAATTCATCACCTGAGTAGGCGCGTAACCCGTCGGGACTTTCAGACGTTGAGAGTCCTGCTCTTTCTTTAAGCGTGTCGGCGCTGAAGGCGGAAGGGTGCGGCACAATAGGCGTATTGAGTTCCAATGGACTCATCAGTTGTGCATACATCCCGGTGCTTTTATCGGCGACTCTGTTGCCTAACAGCATGCCGGACAAGCCGCCTGACAGATGGGGGAAGGAATCGCTGAAGTCGGGAAAGGCGCCACCGGCAGCACCTGCGGCATGGAATGAGGAATACCAGCCAACAGCAATACTGCCTGCCTGATAGATAACGTTTTTCAGGATGTTCAAACGAAAGGCGGCAGGACGAGACAAGTCGCCCAGCTGCTGATTCAGTGTGTTCATTTCTCGGTTGACGGAAGACAGGAATTTGAAACCACTGATTATTTCCCCCTTCAACTGGCTGGGCGTTTTCTTTTCGCCAATATCGTCGAAGTAATTCAGTGGATTATTCCCCACAAACGCATACAGATTCAGCCCGTCCACCGCCCCGGCCGGGTCCGCGCTCACCCAACACTGCAACCACGGCGCGTAATAACGGGCGCCGTAGTAATAAAGCCCGCATTCGTCCATTTCCTTGCCCGAATAGCGGACGGTCTTGTAGCCGACTTCCCGTAGGGAAACGGCGATCAGCCAAGCGGTGCCGCCGTACGGGTAATAGCCTTCGTGGCTGATCAGCCTGGCGTGTTGATCAAGTTCCATGAGGCAGGAACCCAGGTGATCGTCGAGGCTGTAGCGCAGTTGATCCTGGTCGATACCGTCGGGTTTTTTGCTGACCCAGTGCAGGCAGCGCACACTGCCATGGCCCCCCGGCAAGGTGATGACGTGCAGTTCTTCACCGTTGTCGCGGGTGCGGATTTCCAGCCCCGGCAAGTAGATCACTTGGTGAAAATGCGTGAGGGTCGCGGCGTGCCATTCATGGCGTTTGAAGACCCGCACGCCCTGGCTGTAGCGAAAGACTTCTTCATCGTTGGGGCCGGTGTCACGCTCAACCAGCGTTGCGGTGGTCAGTTGATCGCGGCTGTTCCAGAGCAGAGGGCGTCCCGGGGCCGAGGTCTGCTGATTGCCATGGCGATCAAACAAGGCGCGGAAATCAGGGTAAGGCTCGCCTTCTTTCCAGCGCACCCCGCGGTTGCTGGTCGGTTCGATGAACTTTTCGTGGGTGTAGCCGCCCACCGCACGCTCATGGATCAACTGGATCAGGTTGCCGCCCGTGTCGTACTCGTATCTCTGTGTGTAGTTGAGGTGGTTGTTCGGATCACTCGGCGACGGGCGGCCGGGCAGCTCAGAGCTCGGGGCAGCGTCATGGCCGGTGGCGCGAATCAGTTGGTACAGCGAGTTGTAGGTGAATTCGCGGTGGCCGTCGATGCGCTGGTTGTTGAAGTACAGCGGTTTGAACGCGAGATCGTCGATGCGCACGACGTTACCGACCCGGTCATAGGCGTATTGGAAATGCTGGAGCAGGTCCTGCCCGGGTACACCGGCAGTCAACGCAGTGAGACGACCATTGGCGTCATCGTAAGTCCAGGTGCTGACCACCTGGTTGCCGGCGCGTTGCTCGATGATCTGGCCGGCGGCGTTGTATTGGGCGTCTTCAAGCGCGGGCTGCCAAACCTCGGTGGGAGCGAGCCGTAGCTGAACCCGTTGCAACTGCCCGGCGCGGTCGTACTGCATCTGTTGCTGATGACCCCCGGCATCGGTCTGGGTCAGCAGCGCGCCGAGCGGGCTGTAGGTCCGGCCGCTGAGGAAGGTGCCAGTCTCGGTGATCGTTCGACTGTCGTGCAACGGTTGGCCGTGCAGGCTGAAACTGTTGATCTCAAATTCGCCAGAGGCATCGACCTGCCTGATCAGTTGGCCGCGCAGGTTGTGGTTCGGGTCCTCCTGGTCGGTGGCGTAGGTCGAGGTTTCGACGATGCCTTGAGCGTTCTCTTCAAGGGTGAGCACGCGCAACTGGTTGTCGTAGGTGGTGCGCCACTGGCTCCCCCGTCCGTCCCAGCGCTGGAGGGATTCACCGGCCACGCCCATGAGGTTGATCCGCCCACCGGCATCGACACTGTCGACCTTGAGTGGTTGCCCGGAAAGATCGTAAACCGTGCTCAGGTTGGGCCTGAGGGCATCAGCCAGTCGCGCGTCCCGTTGCGTCACCAGGTGACCGACCGCATCGTACTGTTGGCGGGTAATGAGGGATTGCACCGCTCCGCTTGCAACGTTGCGCAGGTATTCCACCTGCCTGATGGGCAAGCCACGGGGCCCAATAACGGCCAGGGAGGGCGTACGCCAGCTGATGCTGCCGTTCATCCCGCAACCCTCCCGGCAGGCTGCGCCTCTGGTTCATAGGTGTCGTTGTAGTCATAACTGCATGTGAACCAGGGGTGCAGGATGCTGAATGCCAGATCGCCCTTGGCATTGATCGTTTTGACCAGCCGCCCGATGGCGTCATAAAACATCCTGTCGTGAAACGCGTGGTCGCGCATCGAGCTGTCGTTGATGTACCAAGGGACGTTGATGAAGTAGGGCCGGTAGACCCGAATGGTCTCGCCTTTATGGTTGTACTCGACGCGTGCGCTGACTCGCCAGCGCCAATCCGCCAGCGCCTCGAGCAGTTGGCCGTTTTCAATGGCGAGGTTGCCCTCCGAGGTCGCCACGTAGGCCACTCCCGGTTCGCCCCTTTGTTTGGTTTGCAGCTCGCGCCCGAAGCCGTCGATATAGCTGATTAATAGCTGGATCAATTGCAGCGGGTCATCGTGATAACGGTCAGCTTGTAGCACGACGCTGTGCACCGGTTTGCGGGGGGCG
Source organism: Pseudomonas sp. GM18 (assembly GCF_000282195.1). GTDB lineage: Bacteria > Pseudomonadota > Gammaproteobacteria > Pseudomonadales > Pseudomonadaceae > Aquipseudomonas. The sequence goes on along the minus strand of NZ_AKJT01000049.1, from coordinate 37,334 downwards.
GTCCGGGCGTATTCGAGCAGGGTCTTTTCGCTTTGGGTGAGCTTTTCGAGCGGGCTCGGCAAGCGCAGGGCCCTGGCGCGGATACGCCCGTCGGGCAGTATCAGCCCCCGGGCAATCCATTCCTTTCTTTCGACCGCAAACGCTTCGGACGCCGTAAGTATCGGCATCCAGCTGAACAGGTCGGTGCGCACTGCACTGGCGGCAAACGCCAGTACCTCCTTCGAATTTTCGACGGCGTATTCGGTGCTCAGATCGTCCTGCTCAGGGTATTCGGCAAGCGGCTTGAACCCGACCGGTTCGCCCTCTTCAGTACCGAAAAAGCTGTGCACCAAGGGTTGACCACCCGGCTCGTACAGCACTTCCTGAATATTTTCGTTGGGGTCTTTGATGCTCGTGGGCGAAAGGTGATGGTAGTCGTAAGTCACTTCTGTCCTGCATCCATCCGGCAGTGTGATGGCGGTGGTCAGCAGGTGATAGTCGTCCCGGGTTATTTCGGTCACGCCATGGCTGGCGGTCTGCTGCACGGCGGTGACCTGGTAAAAGTCGCTCGCAGCGGCGTAGGTGTAAAAGCCGCTCAACGCCGACCACAGGTTCTCCCGCGCGTCCTCATCCGGGTCTTGCGGAAAAAACAGGCTCATGGGCTGGTAGCCGATTGTTTTCAGCTCATCACGAATATTGAAGGGCGCCGGGAGTCCGTCGTAGGCCGCGAGGGCCTTTTTGTCGAATTGGGCCTGTTCCAGTGGCCCGGCCAGCGGCGGATACAGGATCTTGCCATCGCTGTCCTCCAGATAGTGTTGCTGCGAGAGCGATGTCAGTTCACGGAGTGCCGTCCACTCGGCGCTCGCCTGATGCCGATCGAAAGTCTCGTAGCTAATCTGATCGGGGCTCAGTCCCTGCGGCAACGTACCCTTGGGCAAAATCAACGCATTGCTGCGCTGGCGTGACGGCAATCCCAGCAGCCAATAATGCGCATCGGTCAGGTCAATGAAGTCGGCGCGGGTCTCTGTCAGGTAAAACACTTGTTGCTGATCATCATGGCTATCGATCCACGCGCGCCGTTGATCTATCTCATCGAATGGCGGTTCGTCGGTTTCAGTGCGGCGCCGTGCGCAGTCAACGGTGAAACTGTGGACGAGCCGGCCGTACTCATCCCATTCCAGATTGACCACATGCTGGCAGCGCGGGTCTTCCATGAAGCGTTCGTATTGATAGCTGCGGGTCTCCTGCTCCAACACCATCAGTCTGGTCGGCTCGCTGTTGATTTGTCGAACCCGGTAGCGATGATCGCTTTGGGAAAACAGCCGTGCCGGTGCGGGATCGTCGGCCTGGGACACTTCACTGCGCAACAATCGACCGCTGAGGGCGTAGGCGATTTCTTGCTCCTCAGCGGCGCGATGCTGGCTGATGTGCTCGGTGCCTCGGGTCGCGTCGAACTGCGAGATCAAGGTCTGGCCCAACGGCGTGGCTTCGTCGTCGAGCTGGCAGATGTCTTTGAGTGCAACATCGATGCCTCGACCGGTGTGGAACCAGTTTTTCACCCGCATCGGTGCGGTGTGGCCGCCGTCGGTGTTCGCCGCCGTCAACTCGCTGTCAGTTTGATAAACCCGCCCGAAGCCGCGGAACTCCCGTTCCATGCCGTCGTAGTAGCCTTCGAAATACTCAAAGAATTGCTGCAGGTAGTTGCCGGTGATTTCATCGTCCTGACGCAACCAGCTCAGTAACTGTTGAGGGAAAGGCAGGTAGCAGACCGGGCGCTCCCGCGCCATCAACGCCCGGCGTTTTTCATCCAGCCAGCATTGCGCGCTGCTGACATGACCCAAGGTGGCGCTGTAACCCATGTTGTTGTTGCAGCCATTGAGCAGGTACGGCCGCTCGCTGACGAAGTGATACACCCAGTGCTGTGGCGCCATGTGCGGCACCGTCAACAGCAGGCTGGCGCAGCCAAGGCCTTGCAGGTCGGCGAAGGTCACCTGGCAAAGGTTGTCGTAGCGCACGCCCTCGGGCCATGGAACCCTCACCGGATCTGGCGCCAGGCCGTTGCCGCCGTAGTTGTAGTAGATCTCGAAGTAATCCGAATACAGATAAATCAAAGCAGGTGCGCCGGAGCCGTCCAGATCGGCAATACGCACCTGTTCGGCGTTGAAGTTCGCATACTCGAAGGGCAGGGCGCTGAACTCGATGCCCTGACTGAATGTGCCATGGCCCAGATTGGGCCAGCATTCGATTTTGTCGTGGTGGATTCGGCACAGCCCGGAGAGGTCGCTGGCGTGCATGTTGCCGAAAAACACCAGTTCGGAGCGGGCATTGCTGAACAGCGGCAGCGGCCTGAGCGGTTCATGGGGCACATCTTTCGCCGGCGCGAAGCCTTTTTCCCGCAGGTTGGCGTAAACCCGCACGCTTTTCGGGCCGATCAGGGCCATGGAGTCCAGGCCGTCGCCGCTCAAGTCGCCCAATTGGGCCAGTTGCTGGAAGTATTCCACGGGAAACTGGCTGAACGGCTTGAACAGTGACCAGGTGTGATCCGGATTTAGGGTGTAGTAACCGCTGCCGCCCGGCTGCGCGACGATCCAGTCCAGACGCCCGTCGCCGGTGAGGTCGGTGAGAATCTGCACCGCCGGTTTGCTGCCGTCGGCGGTGGGAATCAGCGGCAGCAGGGTCCATGGGCCATAAACGATTTCGTTTGTACCCGGCTCGCCGCGCAAAGGCTCCCGGTAATACCAGGCGTTGTCGTACTGGCAGAGAAAACCAGGCACGCCTTCACCGTAAAGGTCGACGCAGTGATAGGGCTGACCGTCGTTGAGCCCGGGCATATGATCGAGACGCAAAAAGGGCTCGGGCCGGGTATTGAGTTCGAAGGCTGAGTAAAAGTACTCCAGAGGCGGGAACTGTTTGACCCGTCCCTTGGCGTCGTAGCTCATGTAGTGGGCGGCTTGCAGCTGGTTGTAGCGCAGCGGTGTGGCGCCGTGTTCCAGCAACAAGCGATTGACCAGGACTTTCTCGGCGCCAATGTTGTTGTACATCAGAAATTGCCGGCACAAACGCCGAGTGCCTACTTCGAAGCCGTAGCGATGCATGTGCAAGGGATCGCTGCGTAGCGGCCAGGCGTTTTCGTCTGGCGCCTCAAACGGCGGCGCCACGGCCGGGTCGGTGCTGCGCTCGCCGTAATCGACCACCATCCGGAAGTACCAGCGCAGGTCCTGCGGTGCCTCATGCGCAAGGCAAAACAGCTCGGCACTGGCGGTTTCGTTGCCGTAACAGATCTGTCGCAGATAGCGCTGAGCCCGATAGTCATGGCGCTCATCGGGGACTTTGTCATCGGGCTTGTATTCAAAGACGATGTGCTCGCCCACGGCGTTCATAATTTCCACCAACAGCCACATGGCGACGCGGTGTTCGTTTTCAGGGTCGAATATCCGTGAGGTCTCCCTGTTCCCGTAGCAGGAGCACGAGCCGTCAGCGCCATAGACCATCCAGAATCCAGGTTTGCCGTCGGCCGGTGACCAAAGCTCATAACGGCTGAACGTCCCTTCCAGGCGAGGGATGTAACGCACCACCGAGTATTCTTCGGTACTCGAGCCGTGGCGATGGGGGCGCTGGCTGGCCTTGATCTTGCCCTCAGGGGTCAGTTCCGGCCGTAGCTCGGTGCCGTCGGCCAGCATCACGTCATCGGTATCGTATTTGGGCACGCCTTTACTGGTCCGGCGGCTGATGGCGCGGTGATTCAGAGTCCAGCTGAGGCCAATCGGTCCGTTGCCCGCGTTGCCGTCGTACTGAAGGGCCAAGTCAGGATTGAGCGTTCGCCCGGCCTGAAAAGGCAGCGGCAGTGTGTAGGATTTTTGCCCGGTGGCGCCGATTTCCCCCCAACTGCGGCCATTGGTGGCAATGGACGCTGTTTTGGCGATGGAGGGCGGGGTAATGAGCGCATCTGCATCATTGGCCATGGCAAAGACCTGAGAACAGAGGGCAAGTGAGATGCCCAGTGGGAACCCAAGTTAGCAGAGCGCCTGCCAGGCGTAACCTGTCAAATCTGATAGGGGGGCAAGACAAAATCCGGGATAAAAAAACGGCCGAGCGGTTTTTGCAACCGGTCGGCCGTCACTTGAAAGGTGGAGCGCTTACTGCACTTCTACCGCCAGGCTTTCACTGATCTTCTGCTGCCAGATCGCAGGCCCGGTGATGTGTACCGACTCACCTTTGCTGTCGACTGCAACGGTGACCGGCATGTCTTTGACGTCGAACTCGTAGATCGCTTCCATGCCCAGTTCGGCGAACGCCACCACGCGGGATTTCTTGATCGCTTGCGCCACCAGGTAAGCCGCGCCGCCGACTGCCATCAGGTAAACAGCCTTGTGGTCCTTGATCGCTTCGATCGCGGTAGGGCCGCGCTCGGATTTGCCGATCATGCCCAACAGGCCGGTTTGCTCGAGGATCTGACGGGTGAACTTGTCCATCCGCGTGGCGGTAGTCGGGCCGGCAGGACCAACCACTTCTTCGCGCACCGGATCGACCGGGCCGACGTAGTAGATGAAGCGACCCTTGAGGTCCACCGGCAGGGTTTCACCCTTGTTCAGCATCTCGACCATGCGCTTGTGCGCGGCGTCGCGGCCGGTGAGCATCTTGCCGTTGAGCAGGACGGTTTCGCCCGGCTTCCAGCTTTGCACTTCTTCAGGCGTCAGGGTGTCGAGGTTGACGCGACGAGCCGACGGGCCGGCTTCCCAGACGATTTCCGGGTAGGCGTCCAACGGTGGCGCTTCCAGCGAGGCCGGGCCGGAACCGTCGAGCACGAAATGCGCGTGACGGGTGGCGGCGCAGTTCGGGATCATGCACACCGGCAACGAAGCGGCGTGGGTCGGGTAATCCATGATCTTCACGTCGAGCACGGTGGTCAGGCCACCCAGGCCCTGGGCGCCGATGCCCAGTTGGTTGACCTTCTCGAACAGCTCCAGGCGCATCTCTTCGATGCGGTTCTGCGGGCCGCGTGCCTTGAGCTCGTGAATGTCGATGGACTCCATCAACACTTCCTTGGCCATCACAGCGGCTTTCTCGGCGGTGCCGCCGATGCCAATGCCGAGCATGCCCGGTGGGCACCAGCCGGCGCCCATGGTCGGAACGGTTTTCAAAACCCAGTCGACGATCGAGTCGGACGGGTTGAGCATGGCCATTTTCGATTTATTCTCGGAACCGCCGCCCTTGGCCGCCACGTCCACTTCCACGGTGTTACCCGGAACGATGGAGTAGTGAATAACGGCCGGGGTGTTGTCCTTGGTGTTTTTACGAGCACCCGCCGGGTCGGCGAGGATCGAGGCACGCAGGACGTTTTCCGGCAGGTTGTAAGCCCGGCGCACGCCTTCGTTGATCATGTCGTCCAGGCCCATGGTGGCGCCATCCCAACGTACGTCCATGCCTACGCGCACGAACACGGTGACGATGCCGGTGTCCTGGCAGATCGGGCGGTGGCCGGTGGCGCACATGCGCGAGTTGATCAGGATTTGCGCGATGGAATCGCGGGCTGCCGGCGATTCTTCACGCAGGTAGGCCTCGTGCATCGCCTGGATGAAATCCACGGGGTGGTAGTAAGAAATGAATTGCAGGGCGTCGGCAACGCTCTGAATCAGGTCGTCTTGCTTGATCACGGTCATGAGTCGCGCTCCTCTAAAAGACGGGAACATTCAATAAGGTGCCTGCGGCTTGGGTGCATCGGTCGGTCGCAGACACCTTTCAAGGCACGCCGGGCATGCTGGCGCGACGCTAAAAAGGCGCGGCAGTATACCGCGCATCAAAGGCGGGTACATCCGTTGACAGTCAAACGTTGGTCGCATACCGCCCACACATGGATAGAAGGGCTTTGTGGCGAGGGGGCTTGCTGTGGCGAGGGGGCTTGCCCCCGTTGGAGCGCGAAGCGTTCCCCCTGCTTCCCCTCAAACACCGCATTGGCAGATTTTGCGACTGCTTCGCAGCCGAACGGGGCGGTGCGGCGTTCCGACAAGCCCCCTCGCCACAGGTTATCCCGAGCCCAAGTCATGGGTTTGACGCCAGAATTTCGCCCCAAAAATTGAATGGTCATTTATCAGACTCGCCACTAAAGTGGCATCCGGCCTGTAGAGTAGGACACTCCGACAGCCTCCTTTCGCACGGTGAATCAACGATTGACCCATAACGCCATCCAGCGGCTTTTGCTCAAACGCTTTGCCCTCGCGGCCGGCACCTATGCCCTGGCCTTGCTGCTGGTGTGGCTGGCGTTTTTCACCGGCCATTACGATGACTCCCTCGTCGGCATGGTGGTCGGCAGCGGGTTGTTGGTGTTCAGCCAAGGGGTGCTATTGGCGGTGTTTTACAGCGGCACCAATCTGCGCTGCTCCGATCCCAGCCTGACCGAAGTGCAAATAATGCTGGGGCTGGGTTGGCAGACCTGGCTGATCGCCCATCTGGATGAGGCGCGCGGCGCGTTTCTGGTTTTTTACCTGCTGATCCTGTTGTTCGGGCTGTTTCATCTGTCGCGCACGGCTTTCCTGCGGTGTGCGCTGTTTGTGTTTTTCAGTTTCAGCGCCATCACGTTGTGGGAGGGCTACCACTTTCAACAGCCCAACCCGACGCTGGCGCTGTTGCAGGTGTGCGTGCTGTTGGTGGTACTCGGCTGGCTGGTGATTTACGCTCGTTACGTCCAACTGTCGCGCCAGCGTATGCGTCAGCGGCGGTTCGCCTTGCAGGCGCATCAGGACACCCTGCGCGGGATGATGCGTCAGCTCGAAGGCCTGGTGGCGACCGACGAGCTCACCGGGCTGTTCAACCGCCGGCATTTCCTGCGCCTGGCCTCCCGCGAGTTGAGCGCCATGGAAATCGGTGTGGTGCATGGGTTGGCGCTGATCGACCTCGACCACTTCAAACGCATCAACGATGTTCACGGCCATGCCGCTGGCGATCAGGTGCTGCAAGCGTTCGCCGGGGTGGCTACTGCGTGCCTGCGCGATGGCGATATTCTGGCCCGTTATGGCGGCGAAGAGTTCGTGGTGCTGTTGCCCGATTGCGACGCCGAGCGCCTGACGGCTTGCTGCGAGCGCTTGCGCATTGCCTTCATGGATGTCGAATTGGTTGGCCTGGATGTGTGCCACCTCAGTCTGTCGGCGGGCATGACCTTGCTGGAACTGGGCGACGATCTGGATCACGCCTTGCACAGCGCCGATCAGGCGCTGTACCGCGCCAAGCGTGATGGCCGCAACCGTTGCGCGGCGGCCTGGGAGAATGTCGATGCCTGAGTTACGGGTCGGCGAACGCCAATGGGCGGTGGCGGCGGGCAGCAACCTGCTCGATGCCTTGAATGAAAACGGCGTGCCGGTGCCCTATAGCTGCCGGGCCGGCAGTTGCCATGCGTGCCTGGTCAAATGTGTCGAGGGTTTGCCCAGCGACAGCCGTCCCGATGCCTTGAGCCATGAGCAGCGCCAGCAGGGTTGGCGGTTGGCCTGTCAGTGCCAGGTGGTCGACGATCTGCAAGTCGAAACCTTTGACCCGCTGCGCGATGGCCTTGCCGCGCAGGTGGTTGCCAGCGATTGGCTGAGTTCCAGCGTCTTGCGTTTGCGCCTGACGCCCGAGCGACCGTTACGCTATCAGGCGGGGCAGCATCTGGTGTTGTGGGCGGGGCAGGTGGCGCGGCCCTACTCCCTGGCCAGCTTGCCGGAAGAAGACCGCTTTCTGGAATTTCACCTCGATTGCCGCCAACCGGGGGCGTTCAGCGATGCGGCGCGGCGGCTGAAAATCGGCGATCCGATCCGCCTCGGCGAATTGCGTGGCGGGGCGCTGCATTACGATCCGGACTGGCACACCCGACCGCTGTGGTTGCTGGCGGCCGGCACCGGTCTGGGGCCGTTGTTCGGCATCTTGCGCGAAGCGTTGCGGCAGCATCATCAGGGCGCCATCCGCGTTATTCACCTGGCCCATGATGCCAGTGAGCATTATCTGGCCAAACCCCTGCAAGCCATGGCCGAGGGCCGTGAAAACCTTAACGTCGAGTTGTGGACGGCGGCCGAGTTGCCCGCGGCTTTGGCGCAACTGCGCCTTGTTTCCCGGCAAACCCTGGCCTTAGTCTGCGGAGCACCCGACAGCGTCGACGCCTTTGCCCGGCGCCTGTACCTGGCCGGTTTGCCGCGCAATCAACTGCTGGCGGATGTCTTTGTACCCCATGGTTGAGCGCTGATCGTTTAACGACGCGAGACTCGCCATGCCCGATGCCATCCAGTTTGAACGCGAGCGCGGTTTGCTGACCCTGCGCCTCAACCGCCCCGAGAAGAAAAACGCCCTGACCCGCGCCATGTATAGCCAACTGGCGGAGGGGTTGCGGCTTGCCGACAGCGATCCCGAAATCAACGCTGTGCTGATTGCCGGCAGCGCCGAGTGCTTCACGGCTGGCAACGACATTGGTGATTTTCTCCAGCAACCCCCCAGCAACCTCGACAGCCCGGTGTTCCACTTCATGCTCCAGTTGCTGGAGTGCCGCAAACCGGTGATCGCCGCCGTGGCGGGTGCGGCGGTGGGGATTGGCACGACCATGCTGCTGCATTGCGATCTGGTTTACGTCAGCACAGACGCGCGGTTGCGCATGCCGTTCGTCAATCTAGGGTTATGCCCGGAGTTCGGTTCCAGCCTGATCCTGCCGCGCTTGCTCGGGCAGGCCAAAGCGGCGGAGTTGCTGTTGCTCGGTGAGGGTTTCAGCGGTGAACAGGCTGCCACGTGGGGGATAGCGACTGAGGCCTTGGGCAGTGGCGAAGCAGCGTTGGCCAAGGCACGAGAGATGGCGTTGCGTTTTGACGAGCTGCCGCCGGAAGCGGTGCGCATCAGCAAGCAATTGATGAAAGCGCCGGGCCGGGAACAGTTGCGTCAGGCCATAGAAGAGGAGGGCGCGTTGTTCACCCAGCGGCTGCGTTCGCCGGAGGCGTTGGCGGCGTTGTCGGGGTTTATCAACCGGCATTAAGTCGAGCCGATCGTTCCCACGCTCCGCGTGGGAATGCCTCAACGGACGCTCCGCGTTCGGCTTTTGGGACGCAGAGCGTCCCGGGCTGCATTCCCACGCAGAGCGTGGGAACGATCACCACAGACGAAAAAAGCCCCGCCATTCACATGGCGGGGCTTTTGTTTTTCAGCAACCGGTCACTCAGACCATCGGATCGCCAACGTGCAGGATTTTCATCCCGTTGGTGCCACCGGTGGTGTGGTAGCTGTCGCCCTTGGTCAGGATGACCCAGTCGCCTTTCTGCACGACGCCGCGCTTGAGCAGTTCATCGATCGCAGCCTGGCTGACTTGCTCGGCCGGCAAGGACGCCGGGTCGAACGGTACGGTATAGACGCCACGGAACATCGCCGCGCGGGCCTGGGCTTCGCGGTGCGGCGTGAACGCGTAGATCGGCACCGAGGAACGGATGCGCGACATGATCAACGGCGTGTAGCCACTTTCGGTCAGGGCGATGATCGCCTTCACGCCCGGGAAGTGGTTGGCGGTGTACATCGTGGCCAGGGCGATGCTCTCGTCGCAACGTTCGAACGTCTTGCCGATGCGGTGGCTGGAGGTCTTGCTGGTCGGGTGCTTTTCAGCACCGACGCAGATGCGCGCCATCGCTTGCACCGCTTCCAGCGGGTACAGGCCGGCAGCACTTTCGGCCGAGAGCATCACGGCATCGGTGTAGTCGAGCACGGCGTTGGCTACGTCGGACACTTCAGCGCGGGTCGGCATCGGGTTCTGGATCATCGACTCCATCATCTGGGTCGCGACGATCACGGCCTTGTTGTGGCGGCGTGCGTGCAGAATGATTTTCTTCTGAATGCCCACAAGCTCAGCGTCGCCGATTTCCACACCCAGGTCACCACGGGCCACCATCACCGCGTCGGAGGCGTTGATCAGGCCGTCGAGAGTTTCGTCGTCGGCCACGGCTTCGGCGCGTTCGATCTTCGCCACCAGCCAGGCAGTGCCGCCGGCTTCGTCGCGCAGTTGACGGGCGTATTGCATGTCGGCGGCGTCACGCGGGAAGGACACGGCGAGGTAGTCGACTTCCATTTCGGCAGCGAGCTTGATGTCGGCCTTGTCTTTCTCGGTCAGGGCCGGCGCCGTCAGGCCACCACCGCGACGGTTGATGCCTTTATGGTCCGACAGCGGGCCGCCGATGGTCACGGTGCAGTTCAGTTCGGTGGCGGTGGCGGTATCGACGCGCATTACCACGCGGCCGTCGTCGAGCAGCAGCTCGTCGCCCACACCGCAGTCCTTGACCAGGTCCGGGTAGTCGATGCCGACCACTTGCTGGTTGCCTTCGGTCAGAGGATGGCTGGTGGAGAAGGTGAATTGATCACCGATTTTCAGCTCGATCTTCTTGTTGGCGAATTTGGCGATACGAATTTTCGGGCCTTGCAGGTCACCCAGCAGGGCGACGAAGCGGCCGTGCTTGGCAGCGAGGTCACGCACCAGCTTCGCGCGAGCCTTGTGCTCGTCGGGGGTGCCGTGGGAGAAGTTCAGACGGGCGACGTCCAGGCCAGCCAGAATCAACTGTTCAAGAACTTCCGGCGAGTTACTGGCCGGGCCAAGGGTAGCGACGATTTTGGTACGACGGACGGACATGCAAAGACTCCTGAGTTCAAGCGCTAGCAGAGGCTACTATGGTCTTTGGGTGTAGTCATTGTTCGTTTGCACTACTTTTTTTGAAGAACTTGGTTTTTGTGAAGAACTTGGTTTTTGCTTTTTTTATTGAACGCGACAATCGGCGCAAACGGTTCTGAAGATTTCCGACAACGGGTCGATACAGAGCGCAAGACAGGAGATCCCCCTATGCGATTCGTGCTCATTGCCGTCCTTGCCCTCAGTGCTGCGGGCTGCACCCGTTGGTCGATGGACCATCATCTTAATAATGCCTATAGCGCCTACGAGCGCGGTAACTGCGAGCAGGTGATGCTCGAACTGTCCAAGGTTGATCGCGAAAGCCGTTCCCGTCGTTACGTGCAGCCGGAAGTGACGATGATGCGCGGCCAGTGCCTGGAGCGGCAGAAGCTGTTTATCGATGCGGCCCAGACTTACCAGTTCATCATCGCGGCCTACCCGCAAAGCGAATATGCCTACCGCGCCCGTGCCCGGCTGGAAACTCTGGAGAGCCTGGGGCATTACCCGACCCGCAGCGCGACGGTGGTACGCCCGACCCGGTTCTGATTGAGGTTGTCCTACAAAGGCTGGCTGACCGGCGGCGGTGAGCTATAGTCGAATAGATCGGTTTAGAGCCTTGCCTCTCATCGACGTAACACCTGAGATCGGCAGCAGTAAGCGACAGCGGATGGAAGGACTGTTGCACCGTGATCGGGGAGAGCGTGCCCAAGCCTCTATCAATAGAAGCAGGCCCGTTCCGAAGCATTAGTGCGGCCCTGCTTAAGGGCCTTGCATGGCGAATAACGCATGTTCACTGACCGCCGGATCGAGCGGCATCAACTGCCGTATTTTCTGAGAGTATTCAACAGCGTCACCGACAAACCCATCGGCTTTCTGGGCAACGTATCCGCCGACGGGCTGATGCTGATCAGCCAGTGGCCGATGATGGTGGGCGCCGATTTTGCCCTGCGCCTGAAAATTCCCATGGACGGCAATTGTCAGCAGGTGATCGACCTCAACGCCTGTTGCCTGTGGTGCCACGAAGACGCCACGCCGCACCATTACGACGCCGGGTTCAGCCTGCAACGGGCACCGCCGGAGTATGGGCAACTGATGGAGGCGTTGACGCAGTACTTCAGTTTTCAGCCGTTGCCAGCCTCTGCCTGACAATTCCGCAACCTAGATGTAGCAGCTGTCGAGCCCCAGCGAGGCTGCGTTCGGCTGCGTAGCAGTCGTAAACCCGGGGCGCAAGGTGAATCTGATTCTGCGCGAGCTCTGATTTTACGACTGCTACGCAGCCGAACGCAGCCTCGCTGGGGCTCGACAGCTGCTACAGGGATTTGCCGCTACGTCGTCTTGATCGCCTTCTCGTTATCCAGCGACCGCTCCACCAGCATCAACCCCAACTCACTCATCCGGTAAATCGCCATCGCCAGATGCCGGGGCTTGTCGTCCAGGCTGTCGGCCAGGTCGAGCAGCAACGTGCTGACCGTCGAAAAGGTTTCGTAGGTTTCGATGGTCAGGGCTTCGGGGTTGGCATCGGGGACAACGGTGAACATTTTCATGGCACGGTCCCGGGATGACCGACGGCATTCGACGTCGGGTTTGAGGTAATGGTCCAGCGCCTTGTCGGCGGCGGCGTGGAGCTTTCTTGAATCGAGGGTGGCGTAGGGGGAAACCGGGTCGGTTTCGGGGGGATTTGGAGTTGCTTTGAACATATTTTCGTACTCGATTGGGGCTGCCACGACCTCGCGACTAAACGAAGGGGTGGCGGCTGTAAGCAGGTTAGTCGACCGGTGAGTACGAGAACCGGCGCGCCCGAGAGCGCCCTGCGAACAGCCACCATCGAGTGCGGGGATAGGGATTACCCGACTGGATGACGCTTATACACATCGTACAAAACCGGGCGACTAAACCCGATCGCTGATTGGCAGCGACGCGGATCAAGTTACGGGGCAAGGCCAAGGCGCACAAGCCGGCGGATTCTGGCGGATGTGTAGTCCGTTGCGCAAGGCACTGTAGTCACTTGGTGAGGGCCTGAAGGATCGGCGGGAATGTGTTAATTGACCGCCGTGCCGTTCGTCGGGACTGTCAGATTTTACAGGTAGGCAGAACCCCGGTTCGGACGTAGAAAGGAAGCCTTGGGATTTTCCACGGCGGGCGGCGACGGAGCGGGATCATGTCAAAAGACGAAAGCAATGTGAATGAGGCTGAGCACCGCGGCGTTGAAGAGCCCAACGGCATTGAAGAGCACAGCGGAGGGGAGCTTTCAGCATCAGCCGACATTGAAAACCCGGACAGCCCAAGGGCCATTTCTCCTCTAACTATAACTGATGTAAGTTCCGGGGATATCGTGAATCCCGATCAGACGTTCCGGTACGCTTTAAACGCGGCAGGTAGGCACCAAGTTTCCATGTACGTTTATGTGCATGGCGCTCTGGAATGGTTGCAACAGGACGAGTGGCGGGAGGGGAATACTTGGCACACTTCAAAGTTCAGTAATATTAACAAGGCAGGCTCTATACAGTTATTCCATCTGTGGAAGTATTATCAGCAGAATTCGGGTTGGCAAAAATTCGTATGTTGGATGAGTGCTCTTCCCCGAATTGATAGTGCGTTAACGTATACAAATAACATCACAGGGTCGGGTGGTGATACCACTTCGCTCAGGCTTGTAACACCTGGCGTTACACACGTATTCACTCCAGTCTTTACGAGTTCAGGGAATAGATGGTCGACCACGCTCGATTCGTGGGTAGCGCCAGGACGCTATCAAATGCACGTCGAGCAAAGTGTCACCAACTATACAACCCGGTATTCTGAGAGGGTAGAGGTTCTTTACCTCACCTACCCAAAAGTTTCTACTCCCGTAAATGACGGAGTGGTAAAGCTTGACTCGCAAGTGCCAGTTAGCGGCGCTTGGGGAGCGGAAGGTGAAGTCATTCAAGTCATGAATGAAGGTGGGGGAACAAACTTTGGACAAATGCCAGCTCGCTCCGACGGTACTTGGGGAATAACGTTTGATGCCCGGGCTCACTACCCTTCTGGTGGTTGGAAATACCTTATGGTGCGGCACGAGAAATCAGGCAATGCTGCCTGGGCGCAAGTGAGAGTATTTTTCCTAGCCCCTCCGTTTATCGCTGTTGCCCCGTTAGTAGTAGATATGAACGCCCGCATCACGGGAACCGGGCATACAGATATTGCTGGAAATACCGTAGAAGTATTCCGCGACGCTATAACAGGAAAGATAGGGGGCGGTCCGGTCAATCAATCCACGGGGGCGTGGTTCGCGGATGTAGTGTTGCCGGCTGGTCGAGTCGGTATTACGGCGAGCCAACTTTATTCGGGGGTCCAGTCGGTAAGAGCAGCAACCGTTTATTTCAATGTTCGCCCGCCCAAGTTTGGCGGCTTAACGGTTAGTTATGAAGAGGGTAAAACGATATTGTCTGGCGCCAGGTATGACAATACCAGGGTTCAAATTCACATTAGTGGTGACGGAGTTAATGCTCAGTTTACAGTGCCTGTCGGAAGCGGTAGCTGGCGCGTGGAAGTCCCTGTGACTTATTTGCCCGGCCGATACACTTATGCCAGCAAGCAAAGCATCTCGGATGGAGGAAGTGGCTGGATAGATTCTGCATGGAGTGACACGCAGAGCGTCGAGATAAAACCCCGCAAACTGACCCTCAACACACCGTCGTTAAGTGGGCAGAAGCCGACATTTACAGGGGCAGGAGGTTTCAACTGGGGTACAGCAGCGCCCAATAGGACGACAATCGAAATTCAACTCAATGGTCAGAAACATGGGAGTGTGCCGGATGTCTATCTCCCAATCGGTGGCAACTCCTGGACAACTACGGCAACAGCAGATCTGCCACCGGGCACCTTTACAGTTATTGTGCGGCAGTTGGTTAATGGGGTCTGGTCAGAACCGACCCAGCTCGCATCGCCGCTGGCCATCAAGCCCAACAAAACCGCATTCACCGAACCCGACGGCCCGTCGGGGCAGCGACCCCGAATTTCTCTAACAGCCTGGCCACTGGCGACGGTCAGACTGTTCGACAATCAGAACAACCTGATCAAGGAACACGCAGCGGATGGCAGTGGAATCTGGCGTCACCCTGCCGACAAAAACTGGAACCCAGGTCCCCATACGGTCAAAGCAACGCAAACTTTCGGCGGACTGCCGTCGGAGGTAGCAACTCATACCTTCACTGTAAAAACCCCAGTGGCACTCATCACTCTACCGCCCGGCAATGAAGTCAGTCCGCAACCGGTGATTACCGGCGTAAATGGTTTGCCAGGTTCGTGGGTAGTTATCTACTCCGCGGTGGGGGCTCGGCCAGAGCTAGGTCGCGGTGAGGTGCAGCCTGACGGGTCGTGGTCTGCACCGCTGGCAAAGCAGCCGCTGGGGGCATTGCCGATTTTTGCCGTGCAGGTATTCAACACGCATGAGTCGGACCCTGGTGCACGACTTGATCTCACCGTGGTCGTCCCCGTGCCGAAGTTCGACCCGATCCCTCCCAAACCTGGGCGCACGTTCAACCTGACCGGCACCGGTTTTTTTGGGGCCACGGTCGAGATACGGCGCAAAGGCGTGCCGACGCCTTTGGCCAAAGACATCGAAGTCAGGCCGGGTGGCACCTGGACGGTGCAACTTAAGCTGGATGTCGGCCCAATCATCATTGTGGCCATTCACCGCTATGAAAACCAATTCACGTCCGAAGAAAGCGAGGACTGCGTTCTGACCGTGGTACCGAATGTGCCGGTGATCGACAGCCCCCTAAACGGTCAACCGTTAGGCGCCATGCTGACGATTTCCGGGTTCGGAGTCGCAGGAGACGATGTCTACGTCCACAGGATAGTCGGTCCGTATAACTTTCCGCCTATCCGCGTGGCGGAGGACGGCACTTGGTCGGCACACCTCCAGCACAATATTGCGACCAGTAGCGGCTTTAAAGTGCTGGCGAAAGCCACCGGGAACCTGGACTCCGAATGGTCTGAGCCGCTGACGATGGCTTTGCTCGGCATTGCGCCGCAAATCACCGAACCCAGGGCCGCCGACTACGTCGGCGTCAGGCCTTGGTTCAGTGGCCTTGCTGTGGCGGGGGCGATCATTACCATCACCTCACGGTTCAACACGGATGACGTGCTGGCCTCGGCGGAGGCCGACGAAAGCGGGCGATGGACGGTGCAGGGCAACAAGGATCTACCGGTCGGCCCGGCACGGGTGGCCGTGCGTCAGACCGTGGAAGGCAAGGATTCGGAGTGGGCCATAAGTCCACGCTTTATGGTGGAGCGAATGCCTGCCAACTTTGAGGCGCCGACAGTGACCTTCCCGCGCAGGGGGCAAGTGGTCGGGCGATGGCCGATGTTCGAAGGGCGCGGCGTGCCGGGGTCTGAAATCAGCCTTTACAAGAAAGGTGACAGTAACGCGGTAGTGGGCCGTGCCTGGGTCGATCGACAGGGGGCATGGGCCGTACGGTCGCAGATCGAGTTGGCGGTAGCGGACAACTTCGAGTGTTCGGTGCATCAAACCCGCGATGGTGTGATTTCGAAGTCGTTATCGCCCGATCACCTGTTCAATGTGAGGGTTCCTGGCGGGGGCGAAGCACTGATCATCGATACGCCCAGCGACGATGTATCGCAGGTCCTCGAACAGCAGCCAGTGTTCTCCGGGAGCGGTATCCCCGGTGCAGAGGTGGAGGTGTATTCCGGCTCCACAGTCCTCGCCAAGACGAGGGTAAATGCACAAGGCCATTGGAGTGTTCGCAGCGAAGTTGTGCTGCAGGCAGGTACGCACACCATCGAGGCTAGGCAATTCATGGACGACATTCACTTTGCCCCAACGGGCCGAGTGACATTCACGGTCGCCGAGAAACTCGAGCTGCCGGTCATCGTCAGTCCGGTTCAAGGCGCGCATATATCACCTTATGGGGTGATAGAAGGCACGGCATTGCCGGGCACGACGGTCAGGCTGCACAAGGGAGGTGACGGACACACCATATGGGGACATGGCGATGCCAATGATCAGGGGGAGTGGCTTATTGTCCTTGCCGGGCTACCGGTGGGAAATTTCCAGCTGACGGGGGAAGGTAGAAAGGATCAGTTGCTAGCCCGTTGGATGCCCGTTCTCGATTTGAAAGTAATCAATGCCGGCTAACACCCCGACGCATCACTACTGGCCCTCCCTGTGAGGGCCATTTTTTTGTCTGTTGCTGCGGTGTTCATGCTTCGCCAATTCCGACCGACGGTCATGATACCTGTCAGATCTGACAGTAGACCTTCTCGCACGGTCAGCGCTAAATCAGCTTGACGATCACCAGGGCAAACTCGCTGACCAGGCTCAGCATTGGTTTTGTCTGAAGAGGAATAGCGCAATGACTGCATTTGACAAATCCCAGATTGATAACCTCCCGATTCATCAGTTGGTCAAGACTGTGCTGGGTGAGCAACGCATTGCTGTGGTCACTCCTCTGGATGAACATATAGCGAAACATCCAAGCGTGTTTGAATTGATCAAACTGGGGCCTGAGAAGTTGCAGGCACTCGGCTTGAGTCGGGAAGAAGCCCAAACTTTACTGGCACGTGGCAGGGCGTTGGCGCTGTACATCACGCGGTTGTACCGCCAGCAAGAGCTGCGCGCCGCGCCGAAACCGGGCGATGAAAAGGCGCAGGTGCCATTGCCCACGTACCAGCGGCTGTTTACACCCAATGCCGACGCCGCCGCCCCGGCAGGCAGCCCCGAACACAGGGCCTCCACCACCGCGTATATGGTGGCCCTGTACGAATGGATACGCGACTACATCAAGCAGCAAGGGAATGAGGATGCCATCCCGCTGGAAGAGCGTCGTCCCGATGTGAATCAACTGCAGATCGATGAGGCGGCCATCAACCAGGTGAAGTCCCGGGGTGACATCCACAGCCGGGTGCTTGAAACGCAGATTCTGTCCCATGTGAGCGATGAGTTTTCGACGGTCAAGGGCTATCTGCGCTCGATCCGTTTTCCCCACACCATGCCCTACGACCATGACCGGGTGAGTATTCGCCACGTCGTGCGCCAGGTCGTGAAAAACGGCTCGCTGGGGGAGATCATTCGCCGGCTCGACCGCACATACCCGTATTTCAAGAATCCGGGGGGCCGGGGGCCGCGTGACGACGTAGCTCATCAACAGAGCATCGGGAGCGGGCCCGGGACTTTAGCGTTGCTGCTCGAGCCCCCTTACTTTTCATCGGGCGCCGAAACGGCCGGTGCGCCGTTGTGGAGAGTCGACCCACGCACGCGGCGGGTCGATCCCGATCCGAAAAAGTCTGACGGGGACTTCTATCGCGCAAACTACGGCAGCCTTGTGAATTTCAAACAGGATCTTCAAAGGCTGTGGATTTTCAAGCAGGCAACGGGCCGTGATCAGGACGAGGTCGACTGCTTGTTGGGGCGTGGTCGATTTACACCCAAGCTGTCGGCCAATGCTCCGATGCTGGGCAACCCTGATGTGCCCTTGACGGGAGTCGCGGCGGGGGCCTGCTACATCCACGGAGGGGACGGCCCTGCGATCGGGATCGAGGAAGGGAGTATCGACACTTATGTGCTGTTGACGAATATAGGGGAAGCCCCTTTCCCGCGGCTGGAACACCGCGCTGACCGCATCAACCGCAAGAGCCGCCTGGATCGCATACTGGGTTTACCCAGCCATAAGGTCGACCGATTGCTGATCGCGGCAATGAATGCCGAGCGCCGTGGCGGCGGGGACGCGGCGATCTGGATCCGTCCCGGTACGCTGAGCTGCCTGGGGCTGTTTGTCGAACTGAGCACGGCTTATGGCTGCACGGCCGAAGAGTTCGCAGGGTTCATCGATGTGCTGTCGGCTTACGGCCAGGATGGAGTGCCGGCGTTCTTCGACCTTGTCTACAACCATACGCAACCCTTTGACGCTCCCTTGCGCATTGATGGCCATGCGTTCGCGATCATTCCCGTCACGCCCGCCGACCAGCAAACGGTGCATCAGATTTGCACCGGACTGGCCATCAACTTCGAGACCTACCGCTATCTGGCGACGGTGATCGTCGAGGCCTACGGCCAGGAGACACACTTGGTGTGCGACCTGGATACGCTCTCGAGTTTCTGGCGGCTGGTGCGGTTGGCCCGAATGTTCGGGCTGACACCGATAGAATCGACAGCACTGCTGCAAACCCTGGGGCTGGTGGCGCAACTGGCGGGCAGGCCGGTGGTCTCCGCTTACGGTTCGACGGACGGGGCGGATGCGTTGAGCGCCATTCACGCGCTGATGACCTGCGCGCAATGGGCCAGTGACTTCGATTTGCCGGTGTTGTGGCTGGTGCAAAACGTCAATCCGGTCTATGTCCCGACCGTGTGGACCGAAACCCAGGAGCAGTTCCTGCTGCAATTGCACAGCCAGGCACCGTCGGTTCTGGTGGAGGCTGCCAAGGTGCTGGAGGCCGGCGCACCCTTGCGCAACAGCAACGAGCAGCTCATCGACTGGATGACATTGCTGGCCCCACTGGTCGACGAAGCAGGGCTGGTTATCGGGCGGTATGACGAAACCGAAGACCAGTATCTGGCACGCACCGTTGCAGTGATCGATGATATATCAGAGAGCGTCTATCCGGACATTGGCGGGGAGGCCCCTGCGGAACGTGAGCCCCTGCAGATACTGCTGCGCACGATCCTGCTGCGCTGTCGGGACGAGCAACAAGTGCTGGTGGAAGAGGGCCTGTCGGTTTATCTGAGGCTGGACTCCTTGCTGACTGCTCAAGTGTTGGCCTGGGCTCAGGGGCATCCGTATGAGTTCTTGAAAGAGGCGCTGGCCATGCGTCCTTCGAGAGCGCGACGAATCCCACGGGGGCTGGAAGAACCGGTTCTGTTCCTGAAAACCTTCGCGGAAGTCGAACGCCGTGCCCGGATTGCCGACAGGCTCAAATTGAGTCCGGCGATGCTTGAGACCCTTCTGGAAGGGGAACAATACGAATGGTTCAGTCTCAAGGATCGCTACGAGATATCGATCCATTCCGTTTATTACCTGGCGCTGTTCAGTCGACTGGTCGACCGGGCCCGGCAGCCCGAAGAGAAAATGCTCGACTACTTGCGTCAGGTGAACCTGTTGCCCGACGACTTGAGTGATGATGCGCGACGTCTGATCCGTGATGCGGCAGCCGACAAACTGGCCACTTTTTTCGGCTGCGGGATCCGGCATGTGCTCACGTGCGTCGAGCATGTCACGCTCGGGATTGAAGGCAGCGACGGGTCCGTCTTGCCCTTTTTGCGCACGTTGGAACACCTTGATGTGCTGGTGCGCACACTGGAGCTGGCATCAAAAGGGATGGACGCCGAGGCTGCGGTCAGTCTTGCCGGGTTGAATCCGCTGGATGGGGATGAGGAGTATGCGCAGGCCGCACAGAATGCGCTGGAAAGTCTGGCCCGATTCAACGACGCCAATACCCCGGCGGACTCGGCTGAAGTCGGGCAGAGTTTCACCACCCATTGCGTGGTGGACAACCCGAAGCTGATCGCGGGTGTGGACCAGGAGGTTGCGGAATTCCTGATCACGCTGCTCGATTTTTTCGGTATTCCCCTTGTGGGGGTAATTCTTTATATCAAAACCGACCTTGGGGTCGTGCTCACGCCAGAAGTCCGGACAGACAGCCAGGGGCGGGCCTGGGTGCAATTGCAGGCCGGGGCAAGGTCGGGCACTGCGCATGTGAGCTACAACCTGCCGCTTCATGAAGCGAGGTACGCCCCCTCCGTCGTGATCGGTCCCGATGAGGCGACCTTGCGGGTCAATACTGAGTTGAGTTCCTTGCTGCCCAGAGATCCCGTGCTGGCGGGGAAGCTGCAGGAGGTAGAAGTCGACGCTGTTCTGATCGACGATTACGGCAACCGGGGTGTCAATCGCCCGGTGCAGTGGGCCACCACGAACGGGGAAATCCGGCCGAGTCATACCGTCACCGACAAGGACGGCGTGAGCCGCGTATGGATTTCCAGCCGCTTTCCGGGCGATGCCAAAGTGTCTGTCGGCAATGTGGAAGGCACCCACCGTTATACCTTCAATGGTGCGATCAAGTTCACCGACAAGCCACGGATTCTTGGCAACTCCTCTGTCAACCCTGTGGCAATGGTTGGTCAGGTGCTGTCGCTGTCCTGCAAGGTCGTCGGGCTCGATGACGAGCCTGTTGCAGACGAGAAAGTGCTGTGGTGGACGAGTGCTGATGCGACGAAAGTCGAGGGGATCAGCAATGTAGAAGGGGTTTCTGAATTCTCCATAAGTGCCCCTGCAGCCGGTGCTTTGACGATTTTTGCCCAGTTGGGCACCGACCCGGTTGTCGAGGTCATGGTGTGGGTGGCCAGCGCCGCCGTGATCCAGAACTATTCGGAGATCATTCGCTTCCCGGTGGCTGGCGCGCAACGGCCGACGTTGTTGTGGCTGGATGTGAAAGAGGCGGAAGAATCTCTGGCCACGCCGGTGGGCAACTATCCGGTTAAGTGGGCAGTCAATTCGGTGCCACCTGTAGAAGAAATCATCAATACAGATGCACAAGGCCGATCGGTATACCCGTTCACGTCGATGAGGACGGGTCAGTTCACTGTGACCGCGACACTGGACCTTGACCCGACGCAGACGCAAGCCTTCGATTTGAACGTCATTCCCGCTTTCGAATGGCTCGTCAATCTGATCACCATCGATGCCAGGGGTGGGGAGACCCGTCAGCCGTTCGATCCGGCTATCGACACACTCACGCTGCTAAGAGATGGCCATTATCGCCTTGAAGTCCAGCCGAAAGACGCGACGCAGCTCGAGGGCACTCAGGGCGCCATGGGATGGAGTTGCACCTATTCCACCCAGGCGCTGGGCATGGTTTTCACCCCGTCTTTGGCTACGCGTTTTCACTTCGACGACGCTCCGTACTCCGTGGATATCCGGACGGGCAATGTGCGTAATGGCGACTTCCAGTTGAGTGTGTATGCCGACCGCCTGGAGAGGGCGCTGGTGCTCCAGGGCACTCTGCGCAAACGCCCCGTCACACGGCGTACTTCACCGAAATCTTGAGTGGAAACGGTTGCCCGCGGCCATCCGTGGTCGGGGCATCATCCAGCGACAGGGAGAAAAACAATGGCTACGCCCCAAATCGATGAGCTGAAGGACGGTTATATAGAGGCAATGGCCGAGGCGGTATTGGGCCAGCAACTGTGGTCAGTGCCAGTCACCCTTCGCACCCCCGAAGACGTGAGCGAGCACCTGTTGACCGACATCCAGGATAAAGCGCAATCGGAAGCCACGGAGGTTTCCTCGATCGTGCGTACGTTGCAGCGATATATCCATTCGGTCTTCGGCGGCATGGAAAAGGGTTTCGAAAACAGCCATTTCGAACCGGAGGATTTGCAGTACTGGCATTGGATCCTGAGTCATTACAGCACGTGGTCGGCCAACGAGCTGCTCAAGGATCATGCGTCGAACTACATTGAACCGCCGTTGCGTCTGAACAAGACCGAGCTGTTCCGTACACTGGAGGGCAGTCTTAAGCAGATGCGTCTGACTGACGCATCGGTGAAACAAGGATTGATGGAGTACACCAAGGCTTTCCAGCGCATCTGCGATCTGGATGTGCGCGGCGGTTACATCGACGGGGCGGATACCCAAAAGGCGCGTTACTACCTGATCGCTCAGGACCGAACGTCGACGTCTGATTATTACTTGCGAAGCGTCAAGGTCGAGCTGGACAACAACAGCAAAAAGATCAACCCCGTGAACTGGGACGAATGGCGCAAGTGCGACATCGTCACCGCAGGCACGGTGGTGGATATTCGCTGTGCGATCTGGCTGGGGTTGCCGGTGCTGGTCTGGTGTGAATGGATCGACCGTCAGGTCGATGGCGATGGCGTGGTGCAGTCACCCTGGACGCTGGTGATCCAACTGGCGTTCAGCTCCCTGAACGATCAATGGTCGGCACCACTGACGTTGCATCGTCAAGAGTTTGAGTACGACGTCTCCAATGGTTGGTTGACCGTTGTATCTCTGGGCGATGGTGATCCGCGTGATGATCGTCTGGCCGTCTGTTACACCAACCGCAACAGCCTGGATGGGCTGAATTCCGGCCATGAAATAGAAATTTATGAAACCCGTGATGCATTGTTTCGCAAAGTACCCGATGACACCGCCACCCTGCTGCAGACGACATTCGGTCGCTTCAAAAACGCGGCCAGCCTGCAACAAAAAGTGGTACCGCAAGATTACTCGAAGGTCACCGTTACGCCCGTCGTGGCGAATCTGTATCTGGATGCCGTCTATACCCGCGAACAAGGCGAGGATCGCAATTTTTATGAGGTGCTCAGAGTCCGGGGGCGCTGCGATGACGTGCAGGAAAGCGGACGCGTATTGCAGCGCCTGTCTATCAGCTGGAGGGCGGTGGCGACCGCAACGTCTGTCGATGTCAGAATTGTCGACGCCGGCGAGAAGCAGCTCAGAATCACGCTGACCACGCGGGACCAGCCGACCCGGGCGCACGTTGTGCAACTGCCCGGGACCCCCAACAAGGAAACGATCCATTCCTTTGCAGCTGCAGACTTCAAGGAAACATCGGAAGGTGACGGGATCTGGGTGGCAACAGCCATCGCCACGCTTTCCGCAGCCGCATTGCTTTATCTGCTCGGAAGAACCCAGGACGAGATTCGTGCCGGCGCCGGTTTTTCCATCGACGTCCTGGGTAATGCGGTGCTGAATGAGCAAAACCAGGTAGTGCCGAGGATTCTCTATAAGCTCGCGGACTTTGAGCTCGACATGGTCGAGCGGACCGTGCCCGATCCACCGGCATTGCGCGAGACTGCCGAGCTGAATGGGCACTATGCAACGCCGTGGCGGACTTACAGACGACTGACCGCATCGAAGGGGGCCATGAATTTTCCCGTTGACGAGTCGATCGACTTTATTTTCGGTTGGGTGCCGGGAGGCAGAAGGCCCCTGGTAACCACTACATTTTCGGTATCGCTTCACGAAAGGGCGCGCCTGTACAACACCCCCACCCTCGACAATACCAGCGTCAAAGGCGCGCAGTTTCTTAGCTTCAACAATTCCGCCCAGGCACTCAAGCATGTTCGGCTGAACTCCGAAATCGGCCCCGTACTGACCAATAGCGCAGCGGTGTCGCCCGATGCGTTACTGCATTGGGACACCCAGCATGTCGAGGAGAAGCCCCTGCCGGATGGATCGATCGAGCCGAACGGGCCATTCGATGGTTGCAATGGTCGCTACTTCTGGGAGTTGTTTTTCCATTTGCCGCATCTGGTCGGCACCCGCTTGTCGGAAGAAGGCCGTTACCACGAAGCGCAACAATGGTTCGAGTACATCTTCAATCCGTTGTTGCGGGAGATTCCCGAGAGCCCGGGAGTGATACCCAAACCGGCGTACTGGAATTGCCGTCCGCTGAAAATCGACGATGTCGAATGCTCGTATGAAAGCGCGGCACCGACGGATCCGGACGCGATCGGTTATTGCGCGCCCATCCACTTCATGATCGCCATCTTCTTGCACTACGTGGAAAACCTGATTGCCGAAGGCGACGACCTTTACAGGCAACTGGATTACGACAGCATGGTTCGCGCCGGGCTCCTTTACAACAAGGCCCGGGCACTGATCGGCGAAGAGCCGGTCACTCGAACGGCCAGCACCTGGAAGCCGGTGACGCTGGGCACCCTGGTGCCGCAGATCGAGGACCGCGGACCGCTCAAGGTATTTGAAGCACAACTTGAATTCAGTCTGGCGGATGTGCCCCTCTCGATGAAGGGGACACCGCGCCTGGGTCTGCTGGGCTCCGGCGCATTTAAGGCCGGGCTCAATGAGCGACCCAAAGCCCTGTGGAATCAGCTCAACTCGCGCCTGAACAACTTGCGTAGCAATCTGTCGATCGACGGTCAGCCGTTGCAGATATCACTGTTCAAACCGCCGATGGATCCGCGGAATCTGTTGATTGCGCAGGCCAACGGTACTTTGGGTGCAGCGCGCAACCCGGGTGGGCAAGTGCAGGTGGTGCCTTACAGATGGCAGACCGCGTACAACCTGGCGCTGCAAATCGTGGAGTTTCTGATCCAGCAAGAGGAACAGCTCAGGTCGTGGCTGCAACAGCGTGACCAGGGCGAGCTGGAGGAGTTGCAACAGGACCACTTGATCCGGCTGGCCGACTATACCCGCTCGATCCACGAGGCAATGATTGCCCAACATGAATCCACGGCAGCGTCGTTGCGCCAGAGCGAAAGCATGGTCAAGGCCCGAGTGCGGCATTATGAAGGGTTGGTCAGGGAGGGTGTGTCCGAGGCTGAGTACAGTGTTCTGGAGAAAAACAGGGACGCACGCTATCTCGCCGCGGGAGCCGGGGCACTTCGGACAGTAGGGGCAGCGCTGGATATATTGCCCAACATCGGCGGGACAGCATTCGGTGGCATGCGTCCGGCGGCTATCCCCTACGCTGGCGCCGAGTTGCTTCAATTGCTGACAGAGGTCTGGAGGAGCGAAGCCGAGGAGTTCAGCATCAACGAGGGGTATCGTCGGCGTCAGCAAGACTGGAAGTTTGCCCTTGATCAGTCCACCGCGGAGGCGCGGGTGTTGAGCGAGCAATTGCAGGCCCAAGACCAAGCCACCAAAGCCGCCCGGGCCAGTCTGCAACAGACTGAAATGGCCAATACCCAAGCCAGGGAAGTTTATGCGTTCTACAAGCGTCGCAGCACAGGCCGGGAATTGAGCAACTGGGTCGTGGGCCAGTTGAAGCCGTTGCTCTACCAGCTGTATGACCTGGCCGTCAGTCATTGCGTCATCGCCGAAAGATGTTTGCAGTATGAAATGGGCGACTTCAAGGCCCGGTTTATCCGCTCTGAAGTGTGGCGTGACGCCCACCATGGGTTCACGTCCGGTGCTTCGTTGAAAGTGGATCTGTTGCAGATGGCGGCGGCGCGGATCAAGCGCGACGAGCGCCGATTGCAGATGGTGAAGACGATCTCCCTCAAGGAGCTTGATGAGGACAACTGGAAAGACTTCAAAGGCGAAGGGAAAGCGAACAAGAAAGGGATACTGGACTTCACGCTGAACGAAAAGCTCTTCAATCAAGACTATCCGGGCCACTACCGCCGGCAGGTCCTGGAATTGAGATTCACCTTTCCCGGGCTATTGGGGCCGTACCAGAACGTTTGTGCGACGCTGACGCAAAACAGCAGTTCCACGGTACTGGAGCCGGAAATCGCCACCGTCCAATACTTGCATGATGGTGCTGGTACACCGGTTCCAGGTTCGCTGGTGCAGAACCTGCGCCCTTACCAGCAAATCGGCTTGTCCCGGGGCCTTGACGACAACGGAATTGCTGATTGGGCGGACGATGGCCGCTACCGCCCTTTTGAAGGCACGGGGGCTCATGCCAGCTATCAGTTGAAGTTTCCCCGACCTGATCAGCCCGGCCAGGTCAGCCTTCTGCAATCATTGACGGACATCATTCTGACGGTGATCTATCAGGCCCGGGATGGCGGGCCGGGGTTCGCCTCCGAAGTCGAGGGATTGCTCTCCGGAACACCTCCGGCCGACACATCACGCGTGCCAGGGCGTGTAAGGAAGGTGCAGCCATGAGCGATCATAACTTCATTGACAACGGATCCTTTAAAGAGGAGTTGACCGGCTGGGTCATCAATGACGAAAGGAAGGTTACCCACCAGGAAGGGCAATGGCAGGGCGAGATGGTCGGTTTCATGAATGCCGTCAATATGGGGGAAGGCTCTCAGGAGATTACCCTGGCAGCGATCCCGCGGCCTGAACCCGGCAAGGCGGATTACATGCTGATCTTCTGGTACGAGGCGGTTCGACTCCCCCCGGACGCTGTAGGCAAGCTGCGGATCACTCCCGGTCTTGGAGGCGAAAAAGAGCTGATACTTGTTCCCTCACGCAAGGCTGAGACTGAACAGGAAATGCCCCATGATGGCCCCCTGCTTGATCTCAATCTCAGTCTGTACGAAGAGCCGCTGAGTCTTGATCCGGCGGAAACGACCGTCACATTCGCCGTCATCAGCCCGGACAACGGCGGGGTGGGGAGGCCCGGCGCCGTGCGGTTCACGTTCGCGCAGCTACTGCTGTATCTCGAAGCCTTGCAACTGGACAGTCTGACGGTCGATGGCGAGTCTCAGGATCCCGGTGAGCCACTGCGCCTGTGCTTTGGAGGCGACCATGAGATTGCCTTGCGGGTGAGCGTCGACAACGCGTGGCATGGCACATCGGCAGGATTGCTGGTGGAGAATGCAGTGGTTAATCCTGATGGACTTCTCAATGCTTCTCCCCCGTGGGGGATTGAACATCGGATTGATGAGCCATGGACGATCTTCTGCCAGCGAAAAATGGAAGACACGGAGATTGAGCGCACGTTGGCCGTGCGCAGCCAATACACCGCCGACAAGTATCTTTTGCACACAATTTGCGGTCATTTTCGGCTGGATGTCGTTGCGGTGCGGGAGGCCGCTTATTATCCAGTGATCGACCTCAATCAAAGTGTAGAGCTGGTGGTGCAAGTGCTATCTCACTTCACCCGCATGCCCTTGGCCAATCGTGAGGTCACCTTCACGTTGGAAAGCCCGGGAACCGAATTGTTAAGACAGAATTCGGATGAGAATGGCGAGGTCCGTTTGACGTGGACACCGGACACAGAAGGCGACTGGAAAATCGAAGCCAAGGTCGGCAGTTACTATAAACCGGAAGAAGCCCTTCACACGTTCGACGTGCGTGTTCTGAAAGCAGACCCTTGGTTGAGCGCGAAATTTTCGCTGGATGGTCCGCCTCGTGAATGGATTTGGGGGGAAAAAACGGGTTACCCCTGCCGCGGCGCCAGCCACGAGATGCAGGTGGTGTTGCCGGGTGACCACGCCTTGAGTGGAACCGAGCTGGCAGTGCATTGGAATTCTGAGGACACCCCCGGGGGGGCGGGTGTGACACTTGTTCCTGAATTTGGGGCGGGGAAAACCGTTGAGGGGAACGAGGTGGTGTGGAGCATGGCGTGTGAAAACCGAAGAGACAGCGATTTCGAGTTCACGGTCAGATGTTCGAAGCTATTGGATCCCTCTCCTCCGCAAAAGCTGCACCTGAGCCACAACTCGTTGGTCATCAACGACCCAAGGCAGTCTTCGAAGTTTCCCGCGGTGGGCGGTCCCGACCTGATGCTGTCCGTCGATGTTCACTCGAAGGTGCCCGGTGTAGGGGCCGTTTCGGGAGTAAAGGTTTTCTGGAGAATCGACGCAGGACCGGAAACCGAGTTGCCGACGGGGGTTAACGGTCGGGTTCAATTCCCGTTCAAGCCTGTTGCTGAAGGCGATTTCGTGGTCACGGTGAGAGTCGACAGTGACTACGATGCAAGCGATCCTGCCCATGAGTTCAACCTTGTCGTGTTGGGTGAAAATCCCTGGGCGAAGTTGGCCGCCGTGACGCTGGATGGCCGATCGGAAGGGAGCGTCGGGCATATCTGTTTTCGTAATGCGCCGGAAGTGGAACTCAAGATCATGCCGGTTGAAGACCATTTAATAGGCGAGCTTCTCACCGTGGAACTGGTCAATGAGTCTGGACCGGACCTGAAATTTGATGTCCGTCCTGATCCGGTTGTTTCCCGTCCAATGACCCGTGAGGGCCTGAGTTATCAGGTCAGCTCCACCTCGTCGATCAGTTCACGCTTCCAATTGATTGTGCGCCATGACGACTTGGACCCGAATGCGCAGCAGGGGATATTGCTGTCGCAAGTTCTCCAGGAGGAGGGGACATTGACACTCGACGAGGTTGAGGTGCCCGCTGAGAATACTGTTTACGCCTGCAGGGGGGCCAAGCACGCCAGCAGTTTCACACCCGGAGCCGATAGCCCTATTACCGGACTCATGATGGCGGCGAAGTTGAAGGAAGGCGATGATTTTGCCATGAGATTGACGCCCGAGGCTGTTCGCAAGATCGAAAGCGCTGGACTGGCGTGGGAACTCGACGCCACATCCACGACAAACAACGGCGAGCAGGGCGTTGTGTTCAATCTACCTGAAGCCGGTTTCGATTTTCCCGTACAGCCTGTATCGCTGGGCCACAACCGAGTGGTGATAACCGAGGTACGGGAGCCTTCGTTTGATCCTGTTGTAGGCGAAACGGTTGATATGCAGATCAAGACCCAGTCGTTTTATACCCAGCGGGAAGTACCTGGACTGCTGCTGACATTCCGGCATGGAGAGGTTTCCACGCCGGTGCCAACGCTGGAATCCGGCTGGGCAGTCTTTCACTTTACCGCTACACGAGCGGGGCCGGTAGAAGTGATCGCCACGGTGCCAAGTCCCTACGATGGCCCTGCGGGTGCTGTGTCTCATACCTTTTCATTCATGGTGCTGCCTGTCAGGGAACTGGATGCAGCCCATGTGCCCTCGACAACGCTGCCGGAAGAGGAATAAGTCATGTCTCAACAAAAGCAAACAGGACCCAAAGCCGTCGTGATTGGCAAGGTGCGTGAGGCTACATTTGATCCGCAAATCGGCGAATCCGTCTGGCTGGAAGTCGAAGTACTCGCCTCTGACACTCGCTCGGCCGCGTCCGATATAGCGGTGTTTTTCACGGCCGAACCAGGTCCTGAGACGGTACGGGTGAAGACGGATGGAAACGGGAAGGCACGTTTTGCGTATACGGCCACACAGGCGGGAAATGTGGAGGTGATTGCCACGCTGGAAGGCATCGACTCGAAAACGGCGTCCCATACCTTTCGGTTCAAGGCATTGAAGGCGGGTGTCTGGGACGCTGCCAGGATTCAGCTCAATGCCGATGAAAGCATTACGCCTTGGGGCGAGAAAACCTTGTTTCCCCGGACCCCGCAGGCTCATACCATCAAGCTGTCGGTCGAGGCGGGGAGTCCTTTGCTGGGGCGTAACATTTGTCTGGGATTGACGGGCGACTCCTCGCCCAGCGAACTGGGAATCACGAGCGTGCAGCCGGCGTTGGGGGTTAACCGCACCTTGACCGCTGACGGGTTGAGTTGGGTAATCACCGGTACGATCGGTGGGGCATATAACTTGCGTCTGGAGGCATCGCGAATACTCAAGCAATCGCCAGACAATCCGATGTCGCTGGGGCCGGCGCTGGAGCCTTCTGACGAGCTGCCTGTCTATCGCGTGCGAGGGCAAGAGTGCGAAACCGTTGGTATCGAAACTGTCGTGAAGATTCCGTTGGGGAGCCGGGTAGAGTTCAGTATCTCGGTTCCGCCGAAATGTCTTAACGAAACCGTGTTATTCCAGCTGCTGGGCGAACGCGGGATGGATTTCTCCCCAGGACTGAACGTTCCGCATACGTTCAGTGAATTGACTAAGGTATGGACAGTAATGGCTTCGATATGGGGCCTGGAGGAGTACATTTATCAGCTGACGTACTCGGCATCCCCGAACTTTCAGCATCTTCTGAAATTCGTAATTGAAGATTAGAAGACTCCCGCTTTCTTCCAGCTCAGATACCGCGTCACCAGTGCGGCCCCCAGTTCACCGGGGCGGGCGTTCATTACCGCAACACCATGAGCGCTCAACTGCTCATGGTGTTGCGCGCTTGCGTTCAGGTAATCCACCGTCCCGCAGTAGGTCAGTGCTTCGTCCAGTGTTTGCACCGGGCGGTGGCGCAGCTCGTCCAGTACGTTCTCCCGAAGGCTTGCTACCAGTACTCGATGGTGCAGGTTCAGGCGTTTGATGGCGCTCAGCAACTCTTCATCATCCTCATCCCGCAAATTGGTCACCAGCACCACCAACGCCCGGCGTTTTTGTCTGACCAGTAATCGATTGACCGCTGCCGGATAGTCGGCGGTACGTTGAGTAGTATTGAGATCGTAAACGCCGTTGAGTAACACGTTGAGCTGCCCGGTGCCTTTGATAGGCGCAACGTAGCGCGGCTGATCGCTGGCAAACGT
Organism: Pseudomonas sp. GM18; assembly: GCF_000282195.1. GTDB lineage: Bacteria > Pseudomonadota > Gammaproteobacteria > Pseudomonadales > Pseudomonadaceae > Aquipseudomonas. The sequence goes on along the minus strand of NZ_AKJT01000049.1, from coordinate 6,793 downwards.
ACACAACCCCACCGCATCCCCCTGACGCAACGCCACATAACTGAGCAGCAGACACGCATTCAGCGCATGGTCAAAATGTGACAGCTCGCCATCCTGACTGCGCATCCGCCGTCCGCAATCAAGCATGAAAATAATCTGCTGGTCCCGCTCATCCTGATACTCCCGGGCAATCGGCGTGCGATGCCGGGCGGTGGCTTTCCAGTCGATCTGGCGCAGGCTGTCGCCTTCGCGGAATTCGCGCAGTTGATGGAATTCCAGACCCTGGCCACGACGTTGGCGCTGGCGCACACCGAGTTGGCTGAGCCAGTTGTCGACCGCCAGCAGTTGGCCGCCGTAGAGGCGGGCGAAGTCGGGGTAGACGCGGGTGTGGTCGACCGCGTTGAGCAGGCGTTTGTCGGACCACAGGCCCATGGGGCTTGGCAGGTTGACTTCGCAGTGTTCGAAGGTGAAGTGACCGCGTTTGAGGGGGCGCAGGCGATAGCTGATCTGGCTGTGCTGGCCGGGTTGCAGTTCGACGGACAAGGGGAGGTGTTCGAAGTCCAGGCCGTGGGGTACGTGGTCGAAGATGTGTAGGGTCAGTGGTTGTGCGAAGTCATGCTCGACTTGCAGCCGCACTTCGCCCCACCGACCGAGCGCCAGGCTGCCGGGCATTTGCCGTTGCACGTGGGGCGAGGGCAGGCGTTTGAGGCGCAGGGCGTCGAGTATCGCCAGGGCCAGCAGTGCCAGCAGCAATCCCCAGTTGATGGATAACAGGCTTGATGGAACGGCGATGTCCAGTGCCTGCAGGGTGCCCAGCGCGATGTCGATGGCCAGCAGGATCGTGAGCCAGGTCAAGAGCAGGCGCGAGGGTTTCACAGGCGCGGCGCCGGCACTTGATCGAGCAATTGCTTGAGCACCTGATCGACTTCCAGCCCTTCGATGTCCAGCTCCGGGGCTATGCGCACACGGTGGCGCAACACCGACAGGGCGCAGCCTTTGATGTCGTCGGGAATCACGAACTCGCCGCCGCGAAGCAAGGCCCGAGCGCGGGCGCAACGCACCAGCGCAATGGAGGCGCGTGGCCCGGCGCCGAGGGTCAGGCCCGGCCAGGTGCGGGTGGTGCGGGCCAGGCGTACGGCGTAGTCGAGCACCTGATCGTCCAGCGGCAGGTCGCTGGCGATGCGTTGCAAGGCAAGCACGTCCTTGGCTTGCAGCACGGTGCGCAGCGGTTGTACGTCGAGCATGTCGGCCCGGGTCGAGCGGCTGACCTGGCGGACCATGTCCAATTCCTGGTCGACCTCGGGGTAGTCCATGCGCACCTTGAGCATGAAACGGTCGAGTTCGGCTTCCGGCAGTGGATACGTGCCTTCCTGTTCGATCGGGTTTTGCGTGGCCAGCACCATGAACGGTTGGACGATGGGCAGGGCGCGGCCTTCGAGGGTGACCTGGCGTTCCTGCATGGCTTCGAGCAACGCCGCCTGGGTTTTTGCCGGGGCGCGGTTGATCTCGTCGGCCAATAACAGGTTGGTGAACAACGGGCCTTTGCGCAGTTTGAACTGCTCGGTCTGCAAGTCATACACCGCGTGCCCGGTGACGTCGCTGGGCATCAGGTCCGGGGTGAACTGGATGCGTGCGTATTCGCCACCGAAGCAACGGGCGAGGGCGCGCACCAGCAACGTCTTGCCCAACCCCGGCACGCCTTCGAGCAGCACATGGCCGCCGGCGATCAGGGCGGTGAGCACATCGTCGATCACGCTGTTCTGGCCGATCACCGCTTTTTGCAATTCCGCTCTTACCGCCTGGGCCAACTGGCTGGCGCGCTGGCGCTGCTGGGCGGCATGGGTCTGGGTGCCGGGCTCGATCTGTTCACTCATGATAAGGCGTTCCTCAAGGTTTGCAGGTGGGCGACCTGACGGCTGAATTCAGCGCTGGACAGGCGCTGTTTCGGTCGCGGGCTCATGGCCAGGCTGATGGCGCGTGTGGGTTGGCCGGTCAGGCGTGCAAGCACCAGCCATTGTTCGGCGACGCCGAGTTGTTCAAAACCGGGGTGACGGTGACGGACACGGCGCAGGATGTCTTGTTGCAAGGCTTGCAGCAGGCTGTGCTGACCGTTGCGGCGCAGCATGAAATCGGCACTGGCACGCAAGTGCTCCTGAAGTTGACGGCGTGCTCTCGGGGTCGGTTCCAGCAACGGACCATTGCGCACGCCGACGTGCCAGAGCCCGAAAATGATCAGCGCGATCAAGGCCACCAAGGCTTGCGGAAAATAGCGCCACAGCAATGTCAGCAAGCTGTCGTGCTCGGTATTGAACAGCAAGGTCACGGAGGTGTCGGCCGTCAGGTACCACAGCAACCAGGCGTTGTCGTAATGGTCGATAGCCGGGGTTTTCCACAGGTCGGCATCGGTGACCACGGTGATCGAACCCAGCCCGTGATTCAACTGCATCATGTGCGTGGCTTTGCCACTATTGGCCCAGGCCTGGGCGAGGTTTTTCGGGTCGTCGAGGTGGAACGCGGTATCGAAGCCGACATAGGCCGGCGCCTCTTCGTTTTCCAGGTAGAGCTTGGTCAGTTTCGGGTAGGGGTCGTCCCTGAGATCGGGTGGCGAGTCCTTGAGGTCTTTGCTCAGGAGCTGATGCACCTGCACCCGGTCGAGCAGCAGGTCATTGCTCTGGCCGGTCTTTTCATCCCACAGGGCTTCGGCGACGAATAACAGGCGTCCGCCAGCCCGGGTCCAGTTCAGCACCTGATCCACCTGTCGCGGCGACATGTTCGACCGATCGCCGAGCAGCAACAAACTGTGCTGATGAGGTTCAAGGGTCGGCAGGATGTCGAGGCTGTTGGCGTGACTGACGTTCAGGCCCTGTTTGCGCAGAAAATGCTCAGCCGCCAGGTAGGGATTGGCCTGTGCTTCGGGGGACGGGCCGTGATCGATTTGTGCCGGATAGGGCGTGGCCTTGAGATACAGGTAAACACTCAACGCGCCCAGGAGCACGGCGATGAATACGCCGACCGCCAGCCACAACCTGCGATTCAACGGGCCGCTCCGGGTCCGAACAACGAACGCCAGCCGTCACACAGTTCCTGTTGCAAATGCGCCGGTGGCAGGCGATGCCCGTAGGCCATGTTCTGCCAGTGCCCGGTGAGGTTTTTGCTGAAGGCGAGTAACGCCGGTTGTTGCAGTTGTTCGACGCGCTGAAGAACCTCGCCTTCGGTGTCGGCGGGTTTGAGCGCCATGTTGAAGTCGTGCAGCAAGTGGCTGAGCAGGGCGCGATAGAGCAAGCCGAGGGCTTCACGGGGGTTGGTTTGCCAGAGGCTTTCGGCGCTTGCCGCGATATCGGCGGGCAGGGTTTCGCGGTTGAGGTCCAGGCCGAATGCCTGCTGCGGCAATGGTCGCGTCACTTTATGGTGCAACGCCGGCCGGCGGCTGACGAACGCCTGCAACCAGTCGCGGTAACGCCAGATCAACAGGCCAATGGCGCCGATCACCGCGCCCCACAGCAACACTTCGATCAGGTTGGCCAATGCGCCGAAACGTTGGCTGTCGAGCAAACTGAACAGCGCCTTCAGCCAGGCCGGCGTTTGACCATTGTCCGTAGCGGGTTTGTCTTCGCCAAACCGATAACGCGTGACTGTTTCCTTGTTTTTGAACGGTGGCTGTTCGAGGATGGCCTTGATGCTGTCTCGGGATGCCTGGCTGGTCAGCGGTTGCTCCAGCAAACGCGGACTGTCCGGTGACATGTCCGGTTCGGCGGCCCACACACTTTGCGTCGTCGGCACCAGCAGGATCGCGATCAGCAGCAGAGTGACAACCGGGGTCAAGCGTTGACGCAAGCGGCGAAACACCAGTTCGATGTCCCACGCCTCCAGCCGCGTGCGCCGGTTCAGATAAAGGCTGAAACCGCAGGCGACATAAATCGGTTCCCAGACCACCAGCACCAGGGCGTAAAAAGCATTGGTCAGGTGTTCCAGCCAGCGCCACTCCTGCACTGCGGCGGTAATCAAGGTCTGCCAGCCCCAGTCAAGTTCGACCTGCAGCGGCAAGAGCATGTAGAACAGCACCATCAAACCGACCCACAACGCGCTTTCCAGGTGCACGCCGATGATCGTCAGCCACTGCGCGGCACCGGCATTGCGCTGCAACAGCACACGCAAACGTTGTTGTCGTGCTTCGCCCTCCAGGCCTTCGAGTTGCACCACCGGCATCAGAAAACTGCGGCTCAGGCTCAGGCGGCGCCAGGTCAGGCTGGCCAGCAGTTGCGGTTGGAGCAGGCGCGGCCATTGGCGCAGGGCCTGTTTCAGCGTGGGTGTTTCGCCGAACATGGCTTTGGACAGGATGTACAGCGGCAGCCGATCGAACGCCGGTTTGAGCCACCAGAACAGGAACAGGGCGAGGGAGGGCGAATCCCACAGCATCAGGCTGAGCAGGGCAAAGATCGGCAAGGTCACGATCGCCCAACTGGTCATCAACAGGTATCGATGGCGCTGACTCAGCAGCACCCCCAGGTCCATGGCTTCCCAGTTTGTGCGCGGGCGAATCACCGCACTGGCGTCACTCAGGCGCATGGCGGGTCCGTCCGGCAAACAGCAGGTAAGTCGCGACCAACACCCAGAGCACTGCGCCAACCAGGTATTTGGTCAGCGGCGCGATTCCGGTCCGCGACGACCAGTAGGCTTCTATAAACGCTGCAATCAGCAAAAACAGCATGACCCCGCAAATCAGCAACACACTCTTGCTCGCCGCCACCCGCAGGGCTTCGGCACGGGGCAAACGGCCCGGCGCGATCAACGCCCAGCCCAGTTGCAGGCCGGCGGCACCGGCCAGGGCAATGGCGCTCAGTTCGAAGGCGCCATGGCCGATCACGAACGACCAGAAGGTTTGCCCATAGCCGATGTAGGTCAGGTGCCCGGCCACCGCACCGATGATCAAGCCGTTGAAGAACAGGAAAAACGCGCTGCCCAGGCCAAACAGCAAACCGCTGGCGAAGGTCTGAAACGCGATGCCGATGTTGTGCATGATGTAGTAGCCGAACATCTCCCAGTCTTCACTGGCCGCCCGTTCTGCCAAGCGACCCAGATGACCGGCGACGGGGTCGTACATGCTTTGCATCTCACTGACCTGCTCGGCCGGGATCAGGTTGTAGACCAGGTCCGGGAACAGATACACCAGCAGCCCGATGCCGATCAGGCTGCCAAAAAATATCAGGCTGGCGGCAAGCACGAAACGCCATTGTTCGCGCACCAGTCGCGGGAAATCGGCAAGGATGAAGCTCAGTACGTTGGCCCTCAGCCCACTGCGATGCCGATAAAGCTGTTGATGCCCGCGCAGCACTTGTTGCTGTAACGAGTCGACCAAAAAGCTGCTGTAACCACGCTCCTGAGCCAGGGCCAGGTGTTGGCAGAGCCGTCGATAATCGCTGGGGAAGCTGGCGACTCGCGAGGTTTCCTTGCCTCGTTCCAGCCGTTCGAGCATGAGTGCAAACTGCTCCCATTCGGTCTTGTGGCGGCTTTCGAATAGGCTTTGCTTCATGTCGGGCCCAACAGGCCGCGGGCGATGCCGTTGAGTTCGGCCACGGCCTGCGGCGCTGAAACGTGCAGCGGTTGCGCGAGTATCGAGGCGAGTTCGTTGGCCCGCGCCTCGGAGAGTTCACCCTGGCGCTCGGCAAACCCGAGGATGGCGCGTTGCTCGGTCAGCGTCAGCGCGAAAGCAACGCGGCGCGGCGCGGCATCGGGCAACTGCGGTCGGGTGAGTGGTTGTTCGCGGTAGATCACCAGCGTACCGGCGGCCAGGTCGCCAAGGCGTTTGAAGGTGGGATGTTGCAGGCAACTGATCGCCCCGAGGAAATAGCCGAACGGCAGCATGTCGACGAATCGCAGCAGGTTGCGCAGCAAGGACGCGGACCAGCCGATGGGGGTGCCATCGTCGTGCACCACGCGCAGTCCCATCCATTGCTTGCCCGGCGAGCGCCCCTGATTGAGCACCTCGAACAGCACCATGTACCACCAGCTCACCAAGAACAGCAAAATCGAGCCAAGCCCTGCACCGAGCTTTCCGAGAAACGCCAACAGCATAAACAGCAGGCCCAGGATCAACCCGCGCAGGCCCAGGTCGACGGCGAACGCCAGCGCACGGACCATCAACCCGGCCGGGCGCAGTGGCAAGTCGATGCCTTCGGGCGTTTCGACGTGATACCGCGTGTCCAGTGGCGGGGCCAGCGTTGCTTTCCCTGGCAGTGCTGTGGTCTCGAGCATGGGCAACCTTGGTGTGGCCGGTTTGCGATTCGATGTCCGTCCGATGCTAGCAGCCTCTCGGGGGAAAACGACATAACTATGTATTGCACATCGTTTGGCGTCAGGTGGTTGAATGACAGATCGCTGGCCGCGATGGCGGTCAAACGCCTAGACTTCGCCAGTCTTCAGTTCAGGAACAACCCGTGACCTCGATCTTCTGGTACGACTACGAAACCACTGGCATCAACCCCCGTTGCGACCGCCCGTTGCAAGTGGCGGGGATTCGCACCGACTTCGAGCTCAATGAAATAGACGAGCCGGTCAATCTGTACTGCCAGCCCAGTGACGACATCCTGCCGCATCCGGCGGCTTGCGCGATCACCGGTATCACGCCTGGCCTTCTGGCCGAGCAAGGTTTGAGCGAAGCCGATTTCATGACACGGGTGCATGCCCAGCTCGCTATGCCCGGCACTTGTGGGGCGGGCTACAACACGCTGCGTTTCGACGACGAGATGACCCGTTACAGCCTGTATCGAAACTTTTTCGACCCCTACGCACGGGAGTGGCAGGGGGGCAACAGCCG
>NZ_AKJT01000048.1 GCF_000282195.1 Pseudomonas sp. GM18 | reverse complement strand
CGAACGCAGCCTCGCAGGCTCGGCAGCTGCTACGACCAAGTGAGCGGCACCTTCAGCGGATCGGCGTGCGGTTGAGCGGTCGTGAGATAGACTGATCAGCGGACATAGGACGTTGGGGGGCACAAGTGGCGCGAATCAGATGGACTCGCTGATCACGGCAGCAGCACGTGCGCTCGCGGCGGGTGATCCGCTCGGCGCGCTGAACCGCATCGCCTTGCGTAACGACGCACCAGCGCTCGCCCTTCGAGGCATCGCAATGGCGCAGCTGGGTGACCTTGTGCGAGCAAAGGCGCTGGTGCGAAGTGCCGTGCGTGCGTTCGGTGCGAAGGAGGCTTTGGCCCGCGCGCGGTGTGTCGTCGCCGAGGCCGAGATCGCGCTCGCCTCGCGTGACCTGAACTGGCCGGTAAAGGCACTCGACGTCGCGCGGGCGACACTTCAGGCCCACGGCGACTGGGTCAACGCCGCCCATGCGCGGTATCTCGAGATTCGCCGCTTGCTGTTGATCGGGCATCTCGACGAGGCCGAGGGCCGTCTCACCGAACTCGATCCGACGCCATTACCGCCCGCATCGAGGGCCGCCTACGAGCTGGTTCTGGCAGGCATCGCCATGCGTCGTCTGCAAACGAAGGCGGCACGCGCGGCACTTGATCGGGCCGAGCGTGCCGCGCAGCACGCAGGCATTCCGGCACTCACCGCCGAGGTCGAAAGCGCCTCGCGCATCCTCGACACACCAGCGGCGCGGCTGATTGTGGGTGGCCAGGAATGGCCGCTGTTGCTCGATGAGATTGAAGCGTTATTGGCATCCCCCACGCTGGTGGTGGACGCCTGCCGATATGTCGTGCGCGACGCAGGCTCGGTGGTTTCGCTTGCGCGGCGACCGGTGTTGTTCGCGCTCGCCCGGGCGCTGGGCGAAGCATGGCCGGGCGACGTGCCGAGGGAAACGCTGATTGCACGAGCCTTTCGAATGAAGCACGCGGATGAGTCCCATCGCGCGCGGTTGCGCGTCGAACTCGGGCGGCTGCGTGGGGCGCTGCACCTGATCGCCGACGTGGTCGCGACGCCGCGAGGGTTTGCACTGGTGCCACGGGTTGCGCCTGACGTTGTGGTGCTGGCGCGGCCTGTCGAAGAGCAGCATGCGACGCTGCTCGCTTTCCTCGCTGACGGTGAATCGTGGTCAAGTTCAGCCCTGGCGTTGGCGCTCGGTGCCAGTCAGCGCACCGTGCAACGAGCCCTCGACACGTTGGCGGCTGCCGACAAGGTGCAGTCGTTCGGCCACGGCCGGGCCCGTCGCTGGATGACCCCGCCGGTCCCGGGATTCGCGACGGGATTGTTACTCACGGCGTTGCTGCCCAGTGATTAGCATCCTCTTCACTACCCCAGTGAACGCAGTCAGTAAACGAGGAGCAAGAGATGAAACATTCAACTGCCGAAATCATCCGCGAATACGGGCCTTTTCCAGGCATCGACCATGTGCACGGCGTCACCCATGACGGTCAGCGTGTCTGGTTTGCCTCCGGCGACAAACTCAACGCCCTGGACCCGGCGAGCGGCAAGACCCTGCGCTCGATCGATGTCGCCGCCCATGCCGGCACCGCCTTCGATGGCCAGCACCTGTTTCAGATCGCCGAGGATCGCATCCAGAAAATCGACCCGCAGACCGGCCGCGTGCTCTCCACCATTCCCGCGCCCGGTGGCGGTGGCGACTCGGGGCTGGCATGGGCCGAAGGCACGCTCTGGGTCGGTGAGTATCGCGAGCGCAAGATCCATCAGGTCGATCCCCAGACCGGGGCGGTGCTGCGCACCCTTGAATCCAATCGCTTTGTCACCGGGGTGACCTGGGTCGAGGGCGATCTGTGGCACGGCACCTGGGAGGGTGATGAGAGCGAGCTGCGCCGAGTCGATCCGGCCACGGGCGAGGTTCTGGAGAGCGTCCAGATGCCGGCTGGCGTCGGCGTGTCGGGGCTTGAGTTCGATGGCCACGACCGGTTTTTCTGTGGCGGCGGCAACAGCGGGAAGGTGAGGGCCGTGCGCCGGCCTGAATGAAAGGCTGCGACTATAAAACGGCTTTGTATCAGAGTTCTTGCAGAGCCAGCGAGTGTGACTGCCGCCGTTCGAGGACGGTTTGGGGCCGTGTCCTACGGGGAAAACCCGGAAATAGCCGATTGGGCCGGCCCCTGAAATGACTGTGGAATATGAGTCATTTACGATACAACCATTACCCATTCTTTACATTGGATCGGTGCTCAAAGCCCGGTAAACACTGTCTGAAAGGGCGAGAAAGGATGTTTTTCTCGCCTAAACAGAGAGTGAAGCAATGATGTTGAAAAGAGTTGTAAAAACGGCGGTGGTATTTGCCTTGTTGTCGTCCCTGTCGGGCTGCTGGATGTTCTTCCCTCCGGGTGGTGGTGGTGGTGGTGGTGGTGGTGGTGGTTTCGGCCATCCTGGAGGTTTCGGTGGTGGTCCCGGTGGTGGCCCACGCTGACCAGCCATCAGCCAGTATTACCCAGCCTGTCAGAAGGTGAACGCTTGCGCCGACCATGATGGACGCTGAGTCATCTCGGTCTCCAGCAGATGCTCAACCAGCACATCATTCAAAAAGCGGAACTGATCGTTGAGCCCGACCACTTCGTTACTGAAGTGGTTGGTGGCTGCTGGCATCAGCAAGGTTTCGAATTGCTTGTCGAACACCAGCGCGACGGCTTTGCGAGAGACGACCTGCTGCGAATAGTAGTTGCTGCCGAACACCGGAAAGCTGAACGCAAGGCTGACGGAATAAATCATGATGGACCCCTCCGATGCGGGGGTGGTTGGCGATGAGTTGATCCTGCGCCTGACGGTTTTTTTGCGGAAGGCATTCGCGGCGATGGTGAATATCGACGTGGATGATGGTGGCGTTCTTCGGTGGTCTTGCTGGCCTCTTCGCGAGCCTGCTCGCGAAGGTATTTTTGAGGGCGCCACCACGCTTCCTGACGGACGGCCCCCGGCCCCGATCTATACTCAAATCAACATGCTTTTACGCGTCGAACGCTCCGTTCGACGCAGACTGTAGGACACTGCGATCTTGAACCTGCGTTCGCTGATCGTCGCTGTGTTGGTGGTACTGGCGGGATGCGTAACGACTGCGCGTGCCCCGGTAGCCGTGGCGCCGGTAGTGGTTTCCCAGAACACCTGGCAGCAGGTGGACCAGGAAATTGTCGCGGCTTCGCAGCAGGCCACCGAACAGGCCAGGGTGTATGCCCGCGGATCCATGGAGCATTGGCGCACGCGGGTTTACGAACAGACCGAAGAAGTCTTCATTCCGTGGTTCAGCAGCTATTGGACCCAGGAATGGCTGTCGATGAAGGTCAGCTGGTACACCATCAGTGCCGGGGGCGAGCAGGATGCCTCGGCCAAACGCCTGGCGGCCTATCTGTTGGAACAATATCACCAGAAAGTGCTGGACCCTGTGGCGGTGGAGATCGATCCCGACGAGATCCTCGGGCAGGCGACAGCGTTTTACGTGCAGCAACTCGGCCAGCAACTTCAGGTCATCTCCCAGCGTCATGGCGTGCCGATGGCGCAGCTCAACGAGCGTATCCGCAAAATTCCGGCGATTTCGCTGGGCCCGCCGCCCGCCCGTGACGCGTCGCTGTATCAGGTGGTGCACAGTGAATCGCTGACTACGTTGCCGGCCTACGCGGCGTTGATCGACAAGATCCACACGGCAGGCGGTGAGAAGGGCATTGCCTCGACGGACGCCGGCATGACGCCGGTGGCCAAACGCGCGAGCAAGCGAATGGAAGCCGAAATGGCCCCACGAGGCGCGGCCGGTGCCGTGGCGGCTGCGGCGGGGAAACTGGCCGGGGCGTTGATTTCCCTGGGAGTGGCGGGGGCGCGCGTGATTATTCAGGCCAACGACCGACCCGATAGCGAGGCGCTGATCCGCAGCAGCCTGGGCGATTCATTCGACAAGGCGTGGCTGAAGCTGGTGCAAAACCCTACCACCGGCGTCATGGCCGGAACGCTGTACATGGCCGGGCAAATCGAAGGCAGTCTCGCCCAGCCCCTGGCCCAGCCTGTCGCACAGCCCGTCGAACCGTCGGTCGGCTTGGGTGCGGGATCTGTCGATTGGAGCCACGCTGGATCGACTACCCAGCAGATCAACCCATAACCCGAGGAGAACGATCATGGCTTACGTTGATGGCTTCGTCGCAGCAGTACCCAAGGCCAACCGCGAAAAATTCAAGAAACACGCGGAGTCCGCCGCTGCGATTTTCAAGGAAAACGGCGCGCTTAGCCTCGCCGAATGCTGGGGCGACGACGTGCCTGATGGCAAAGTGACGTCGTTTCCCATGGCGGTAAAACTCAAGGAAGACGAAACCGTGGTGTTTTCCTGGATCGTCTGGCCGGACAAGGCCACCCGCGACACCGGCATGGCGAAACTGATGAGCGATCCGCGGATGCAACCGGACGTCAATCCAATGCCGTTCGACGGCCAGCGGGCGATTTTTGGCGGTTTCGAGATGCTCGTCAAAGCCTGAAGACGCGGCAGGATCACTCCGGCGTCGGGGTGGTCCTGCAGCTTTTGCGGTTACGAATTTCGCTGTCCGACGGCCGCTCCTTGATGAATTCGAAGCGCGGTTCGCCTTCGTTGTAATGAACCAGCCAGCCCCATTCCAATTCGGACTCATCCTGGCCGGGCTTCGGTGGCACGGCCCACCATGGCTCTTTGCTGATGACCTGACGCATGGCGTCCTCCCGTCGATTCGGTTGCTTCAACTATAACGCGCATGCCGGCAGGTGCCAGAAATGCACTTGCTGGCGTGGTATCCCTTTGTAAAATCAGAGGGTCCCCAAGCATTGAGGTGCCAGACATGAGCGATGAAACCCGCGAGCCGTTCAAACGGCTGTTTTTCGCCCTGAACTGCGCCCCCGAACAACGCCGGGCTATCGCCCAATGGCGCAGCGCGCTGGGGCTCAACGTCGGGCGTCCGGTGCCGGCGGAAAACTTTCATCTGACCCTGCTGTTTCTCGGCACGGTCGGCATGGCGCAGATCGCGGGTATCTGCAAGGCCGCCGCCAACGTCCGCACCCCCGGCGTGCCGTTGACGGTGGTGCTGGATCGGCTGGACGTCTGGCGGCGCTCCGGGGTGTTATTGCTGGCACCCGCACAAGCAGCACCAGAGTTGCTGCGCCTGGTGTATGCGCTGGAGCAGGCCATGCTGCCGTTCGGCTTTGAAGACACCCGTCGGGAATATCGTCCGCATTTGACCCTGATGCGCGATTATCGGGCGCCGGTCCCCGAATCCGCGACGCCGCCGGAGTTTTACCTGCGCGCCGATCGCTTCAGCCTGTTCGAATCCCATAAAGGCCGGTACATAGCGCTGGCCGAATGGCCGCTGGTCTCTGCATAAACGAACACAAAAAAAGGCGCCCGAGGGCGCCTGAATTCACCTTAACCGAGGAAGCCAGGTGAAGCCGTTCTTCTTAAGAGGAGTGCAGCGGTGGTAAGGCGCTGCGTGAACGGAAACGGGGAAAGCTGTAAGTGATGATCGTTCCCACGCTCCGCGTGGGAATGCAGCCCGGGACGCTCCGCGTTCCCTCCAGAGCCGCACGCGGAGCGTGGGAACGATCAGTGAGGTGGGGTTATTTACCCAACTTCACCCGCGTCCAGCCCCGAGTCATGATCCGCTGCGTGGCAATCGGCATGTCGGGAATGGCATACAACGTCGCCATCACCGCTTGCGGCGGATAAGACCCGGGGTCGTCGCGAATCGCTTCATCCACCAACGGCGTGGCCGCAGCGTTGGCGTTGCTGTAGCCGATGCTGTTGGTGACTTCGGCGATGATGTCCGGGCGCATCAGGAAGTTCATGAACAGGTAGGCGTTATCAACGTTTGCCGCGTCCCGGGGAATGGCGACCATGTCGTAAAAACTGCCGGCGCCTTCTTTCGGGATGCTGTATTCAATCTTCACCTTGTCGCCGGCTTCCTGGGCGCGGGCCTTGGCTTGCAGCACGTCGCCGGAGTAACCGACGGCGACGCAGATGTTGCCGTTGGCCAGGTCGGAGATGTATTTCGACGAATGGAAGTAGGCCACCGACGGCCGGATCTTCATGAACAGCGCTTCGGCTTCAGCGATTTGCGCCTTGTCCCGGGAGTTCACCGGGTAGCCCAGATAGTGCAGGGCAGCCGGAAGCATTTCCGTCGGCGAATCAAGGAAGCTGATGCCACAAGCCTTGAGCTTGGCGGCGTTTTCCGGTTTGAACAGCAAGTCCCAGGAATTCACCGGGGCATCAGTGCCCAGCACTTCCTTGACCTTGGCCGGGTTGAAACCGATGCCGATCGAGCCCCACATGTACGGGAAGGCGTGGCCGTTATCCGGATCGCTGGCAGAGGCGTTTTTCAGCAGCACCGGGTTGAGGTTTTTCCAGTTCGGCAGCTTCGACTTGTCCAGTTCCTGATAGACCCCAGCCTTGATTTGCTTGGCCAGGAAACTGTTGGACGGCACCACGATGTCATAGCCGGATTTACCCGCCAGCAGCCGTGCTTCAAGGGTTTCGTTACTGTCGAACACATCGTAGGTCACGCGGATGCCGGTCTCGTCTTCGAACTTTTTGACGGTGTCCGGGGCGATGTAATCCGACCAGTTGTAGACGCGCAGAACCTTGTCATTGGCCTGGGCGCCAGCGGTCATTGCGCCCAATAAGGACAGTGTCAGCAGAGTCCTGCCAAACATTTTCATCGGTACAACTCCATTTCTTGTTTTTCAAAAACGCAACGCTGTGAAACGCGACGGCCTAGGCCGTCGCTTCTACCATTTGCTTTTTCGGTTGCTGCCAGGATTCGCTGGCAGTCTGGTCCATCGCTTCCTGAATCGCCCGTTTGCGGTTGGCTTCGGCCTTGCGGCTGAAGTACCAGACCAGGAATGTCACCAGCGACACCGCCAGCAGAATCAGGCTGGCAACCGCGTTGATCTCAGGCTTCACACCCAGGCGCACCGCCGAGAACACTTCCATCGGCAGGGTGGTGGAGCCCGGGCCCGACACGAAGCTCGCCAGCACCAAATCATCGAGCGACAAGGCAAACGACATCATGCCGCCGGCCGCCAGTGACGGCGCGATCATCGGGATGGTGATCAAAAAGAACACCTTGAGCGGCCGCGCACCGAGGTCCATGGCCGCTTCTTCGATCGATAGGTCCAGCTCACGCAAACGCGCCGACACCACCACCGCCACATACGCTGCGCAGAACGTGGTGTGAGCGATCCAGATGGTGACGATGCCGCGCTCCTGCGGCCAGCCGATCATCTGCGCCATGGCCACGAACAGCAGCAACAGCGACAGACCGGTGATCACTTCCGGCATCACCAGCGGCGCGGTGACCAGACCGCCGAACAGCGTGCGGCCCTTGAAGCGCGTCACGCGGGTCAGTACGAACGCCGCCAGCGTGCCCAACGCCACCGCCGCAATCGCGGTGTAGCAGGCGATCTCCAGCGAGCGCACCACCGAGCCCATCAGTTGCGTGTTGTCGAGCAGGCCGACGTACCACTTCACCGACCAGCCGCCCCACACCGTCACCAGTTTCGAGGCGTTGAACGAGTAGATCACCAGAATCAGCATCGGCAGGTAGATAAACGACAGGCCGAGCACCAGCATCATTCGTGAAAATCCGAAACGGTTCATCCCCGTCCCTCCATCTCTTTGGCCTGGCTACGGTTGAACAGCAGAATCGGCACAATCAGGATCGCCAGCATCACCACCGCCAGGGCGGACGCCACCGGCCAGTCGCGGTTGTTGAAGAACTCCTGCCACAGCACGCGGCCGATCATCAGGGTTTCCGGGCCGCCCAACAGTTCCGGAATCACGAACTCACCGACCACCGGAATGAACACCAGCATGCAGCCGGCAATGATCCCGTTCTTGGCCAGCGGCACGGTGATTTTCCAGAAGTTGTTGAAGTTGCTCGAACCCAGGTCCGACGCGGCTTCCAGCAGGCTGCCATCGTGCTTGACCAGGTTGGCGTACAGCGGCAGCACCATGAACGGCAGGTACGCGTAAACCACTCCGATGTAGACGGCGGTGTTGGTGTTGAGGATCTCGATCGGTTGCGACGTGAGCCCGGTCCACATCAGGAACGCGTTGAGCAAACCGTTGTTGCTGAGGATGCCCATCCACGCGTACACGCGGATCAGGATCGCGGTCCAGGTCGGCATCATGATCAACAGCAGCAAGACGTTTTGCGCTTCCTTGCTGGCCTTGGTAATCGCATAAGCCATCGGGAAACCGATTACCAGGCACATCAGCGTGCTTAAAAACGCGACCTTCAACGAGCCGAAGTAAGCCGAGATGTACAGCTCATCTGCGGTCAGCAGCGAGTAGTTGCCGAGGTTCAGCAGCAGCTGGAATTTCTGCTCGGCGAAGGTGTAGATCTCTGAGTAAGGAGGAATGGCCAGCGCGGCTTCCGAGAAGCTGATCTTCATTACCAGGAAGAACGGCAACAGGAAAAACAGGCACAGCCACAGGAACGGAATGCCGATGACCAGTTTGCGGCCGCTGGGCACCAGGCGCAGGAACTGCTGATTGAAGGTTCTCATGAGCGCAGTACCACGCCGCTGCCGTCTTCCCACCACACGTAGACCTGATCGTCCCAGGTCGGACGTGCGCCACGGCGTTCGGCGTTGGCCATGAACGACTGGACGATCTTGCCGCCAGGCAGCTCCACATAAAACACCGAGTGGCCACCGAGGTAGGCGATGTCATGCACTTTGCCTTCGGACCAGTTGTAGCGGGTCTCGGGCTTGAGGGTGCTGACCAGCATTTTTTCCGGGCGGATGGCGTAGGTGATCGACTTGTCCTGCACCGAGGTGCTCACGCCGTGACCGACGTAAATCTTCTGCGCAAGGTCCGGGCTGTGAATGATCGCGTGACCTTCCAGGTCTTCCACAACGGTGCCGTCGAAGGCGTTCACGTTGCCGATGAATTCGCAGACCATGCGGCTGACCGGTGCTTCATAAATGTCCACCGGGCTGCCGATCTGGGCGATCCAGCCCAGGTGCATGATCGCGATGCGCTCGGCCATGGTCATGGCCTCTTCCTGATCGTGGGTCACCATCACGCAGGTCACGCCGACGCGCTCGATGATCTCCACCAGCTCCAGTTGCATCTGCGAACGCAGCTTTTTATCCAGTGCGCCCATCGGTTCATCGAGCAGCAACAGCTTCGGCCGCTTGGCCAACGAACGCGCCAGCGCCACACGCTGACGCTGACCGCCGGACAACTGATGCGGCTTGCGTTTGGCGTATTGGGTCATGTGCACCAGGCGCAGCATTTCTTCGACACGGGCGTCGATTTCGCTGGCGGGCAAACGGTCCTGCTTGAGGCCGAAGGCGATGTTCTGCGCCACCGTCATGTGCGGGAATAGCGCATAGGACTGGAACATCATGTTGATCGGCCGTTCGTAGGGCGGCATGTCGGTGATGTCGACACCGTCGAGCAGAATCCGTCCTTCGGTCGGGCGCTCGAAGCCGGCGAGCATGCGCAGCAGCGTCGATTTGCCCGAGCCGGAACCACCGAGCAAGGCGAAGATTTCGCCTTGATGGATCTCCAGGGACACATCGTCCACGGCGGTGGTTTCGTCGAATTTCTTGGTGACGCGGTCGACTTTCACCAGCACTTTTTTCGGTGCCTGGTGACCATCAAGAGCCTTCCTGTAGATGCTGGAGGCGTTTGCCATATGAAACTCCCAACAGGTTTCAGTCGTCGGGCCAACACGGCCTGACTTAAGAGTGGATTGCAAACCCGGGCCGGGCGATGCCATTGAATTCAACGCTTACCGCTCGGGCTTATTCGGCACCGCCGTCCTGGCTGCCTGGTCGTGCTTGTTGTTATTGCGGTTCATCTATTACGTGAGCCACCGGCGCGCAAAGGCACGCCCGCCAGACTCACGGGGGCAGTAAATCGATTGGTAATGTTTGAAGTCAGCGCGTATTACGCAGCGCCGCCCGTTGCCGGCACGCCTCGCCAAACGCCTGGAAAATACTCAAATAAGGGGGATTCGAAAGCACCTGCCATTCTGGGTGCCACTGCACACCGACGGCGAAGGTTTTGCTGTGCTCGACGGAGATCGCCTCGATCAAACCGTCCGGTGCGATCGCCTCAGCGCGCAGGCCGGGTGCGAGTCGATCGATGCCCTGACTGTGAATCGAATTGACCATGAACTCAGCAGGCAACTCCAGCGCCTCGAACACGCCCCCCGGTTGCACATTCACCGCATGGGCCGGTGCGTACTGCACCGCCAGATCCGGACTGTCCGCTTCACGGTGATCGAGCATGCCGGACAGCTCATGCACCTTCTGATGCAGGCTGCCGCCGAACGCCACGTTCATTTCCTGAAAGCCCCGGCAGATGCCGAGCACCGGAACACCGGCGGCAATCGCTGCGCGCAATAAGGGCAGGGTGGTGGCGTCCCGTTGCGGATCGTGATCCGTACCGGGAGCGCTGGCCGGGCCTTGATAGTGGAAGGGCTCCACATTCGACGGCGAGCCGGTCAGCAGCAGACCGTCCAGCTGCGCGAGCAGCGCATCGGTTTCGGTCAGATCGCCTAAGGAAGGAATGATCACCGGCAACCCCAGGGCCGCGACGCTGACAGCACGCAAATACTTGTCGCCGCTGACGTGGTAGGGGTGCAGGCCAATCTGTTTGACGCACGCAGTAACGCCGATCAATGGCTTGAATGCCATTTTTATCACCTCGAAGTTTCACACTTGAACGAGCTTTTCCGGAGCTTAGCCTCGTTGATTTTAATTAACAACTCTCATGTAAAAAATTCTAAACGCCGAGCGTCCGATACTGAGGATTTACGCGGTGAGCAAGCCTGATCTGGCACTCTGGTGCCCAAAAAAGGCCAGAAAATAAAGGTTGAAAGGCCAGATGTTCGCTATTGACTTCACTTTGCCGTTCGGGTTGACTGGCTCTCGCAAGTGAAGTGAACATAATAATTAACAGCTAATAGGTGCATCATGTCGGTCCCTCTGCGTGCCGTTCAACTCAACGAAGCAAACGCATTCCTTAAGCAACATCCTGAGGTTTTGTACGTCGACCTTCTGATTGCGGATATGAACGGCGTGGTGCGCGGCAAGCGCATCGAGCGCACCAGTCTCCACAAGGTCTACGAAAAAGGCATCAACCTGCCGGCCTCTCTATTTGCTCTGGATATCAATGGTTCGACGGTGGAAAGCACCGGCCTGGGCCTGGACATCGGCGACTCGGATCGCATCTGCTATCCCATCGCCGATACCCTCAGCATCGAGCCTTGGCAGAAGCGCCCGACTGCGCAGCTGCTGATGACCATGCACGAGCTCGAAGGCCAGCCGTTCTTTGCTGACCCGCGCGAAGTGCTGCGTCAGGTGGTGAGCAAGTTCGATGACATGGGCCTGACCATTTGCGCGGCGTTCGAGCTGGAGTTCTATCTGATCGACCAGGACAACGTGAACGGTCGTCCGCAGTCGCCACGCTCGCCGGTGTCGGGCAAACGTCCGCACTCGACGCAGGTGTACCTGATCGACGATCTGGACGAATACGTCGACTGCCTGCAAGACATCCTCGAAGGTGCGAAAGAGCAGGGCATCCCGGCTGACGCCATCGTCAAGGAAAGCGCCCCGGCGCAATTCGAAGTCAACCTGCATCACGTCTCCGACCCGATCAAGGCCTGCGACTACGCGGTGCTGCTCAAGCGTCTGGTGAAGAACATCGCCTACGACCACGAGATGGACACCACGTTTATGGCCAAGCCGTATCCGGGTCAGGCGGGCAACGGTTTGCACGTGCACATTTCGATTCTCGACAAGCAGGGCAACAACATCTTCGCCAGCGAGGATCCCGAGCAGAACGCCGCCCTGCGACATGCGATCGGCGGTGTGCTCGAGACCCTGCCGGCGCAGATGGCGTTCCTCTGCCCGAACGTCAACTCGTACCGGCGTTTCGGCGCGCAGTTCTACGTACCGAACTCGCCAAGCTGGGGCATCGACAACCGTACCGTGGCGGTGCGTGTACCCACCGGTTCGGCGGATGCCGTGCGCATCGAACACCGAGTCGCCGGCGCTGATGCCAACCCGTACCTGCTGATGGCCTCGGTGCTGGCCGGTATTCACCACGGGCTGACCAATGAAATCGAACCGGGCGCCCCGGTGGAAGGCAACAGCTACGAGCAGAACGAGCAAAGCCTGCCGAACAACCTGCGCGATGCATTGCGCGAGCTGGACGACAGCGAAGTCATGGCGCGCTACATCGACCCGCTGTACATCGACGTGTTCGTGGCGTGCAAGGAAAGCGAGCTGGCCGAGTTCGAGAACTCCATCTCCGACCTTGAATACAACTGGTACTTGCACACGGTCTGATGGGCCAATACCCGTTTCAAATGGCGGATGAATGCTCCCTGTAGGGCGTCAGCCTGACGATTACTTTTTCCTCTGCGTAGAGTCACAACCATGACAAACACTCGCAGCGACTGGGAGCAACGCTTCCAGTCCTTGACACTAGAAGGCCGCGCATTCATCGACGGCCAATACCGTCCGGCACTCAGCGGCGACACGTTCGAATGCATCAGCCCGGTCGACGGCCGCTTTCTGGCGAACATCGCCAGCACCGACGAAGCCGACGCCAATGCGGCAGTCGCCGTTGCGCGTCGTACATTCGAATCCGGTATCTGGGCGCGGTTGGCACCGGCAGAACGCAAGCGCATTTTGATTCGCTTCGCGGACTTGATCCTGGCTAACAAAGAAGAACTGGCGCTGCTGGAAACCCTCGACATGGGCAAACCCATCAGCGACTCCATGGCCATCGACATTCCAGCGGCCGCCAACGCGATCCGCTGGAGCGCCGAAGCCATCGACAAGATCTACGACGAAGTTGCCGCTACACCGCATGACCAGCTCGGTCTCATCACCCGCGAACCCGCAGGAGTGGTCGCCGCCATCGTGCCGTGGAACTTCCCGCTGATCATGGCCAGCTGGAAGTTCGCTCCAGCCCTGGCGGCAGGCAACTCGTTCATCCTCAAGCCTTCGGAAAAGTCACCACTGACGGCGATCCGCATCGCGCAACTGGCCCTCGACGCCGGCATTCCCAAAGGCGTGTTCAACGTCTTGCCGGGCTTCGGTCACACCGTCGGCAAGGCGCTGGCGTTGCACATGGACGTCGACGTGCTGGCCTTCACTGGCTCCACCGCGATTGCCAAGCAGCTGATGATCTACGCCGGGCAAAGCAACATGAAACGCGTGTGGCTGGAGGCGGGCGGCAAGAGCCCGAACGTGGTGTTTGCCGACGCGCCGGACTTGCGCGCAGCAGCACAGGCAGCGGTCAGCGCCATTGCCTTCAACCAGGGCGAAGTCTGCACCGCCGGCTCGCGGCTGCTGGTGGAGCGTTCGATCCGCGAGCAGTTCATTCCACTGCTGGTGGAAGCGCTGCAAGCCTGGAAACCGGGGCATGCCCTCGACCCGGAAACCTCCGTCGGCGCAGTCGTCGATCAGCGTCAATTGGAATCGGTGCTGCGCTACATCCAGATCGGCAAAGACCAGGGCGCGCAACTGATCGCTGGCGGCAATCGCACCCTCGAAGGCACCGGTGGCCTGTACGTGGAGCCAGCGATTTTCGACGGCGTGACCAACGCCATGACCATCGCCCGTGAAGAAATCTTCGGCCCGGTGCTGTCGCTGATCACCTTCGACACCGCGGAGGAAGCGCTGCAGATTGCCAACGACAGCATCTTCGGCCTCGCCGCCGGCGTCTGGACCAGCAACCTCAGCAAGGCGCACACCTTCGCTCGCGGCTTGCGCGCCGGCAGCGTCTGGGTCAACCAGTACGACGGCGGCGACATGACCGCGCCGTTCGGCGGGTTCAAGCAGTCGGGTAATGGTCGGGACAAATCGCTGCATGCGTTCGACAAATACACCGAACTCAAAGCGACCTGGATCAAGCTCTAACACCTTTACAGCGGCGGTCGCGGGCACATGTCTGCGGCCTTCGGAGAAATGTATGAAACACAGCTCTACACAAAATCATGTAAACAGCTACTACGCCGCAACCCGCAACCAGACCGGCGATTACCCGGTTCTTGAAGAGCTGGTGGAATGCGACGTCTGCGTGATCGGCGCTGGCTACACCGGGCTGTCCTCGGCGCTGTTCCTCAGCGAAGCGGGCTACAGCGTCACGGTACTGGAAGCCGCCAAAGTCGGCTTCGGCGCCAGCGGTCGCAACGGCGGCCAACTGGTCAACTCCTACAGCCGCGACGTCGATGTGATCGAAGAACGCTACGGCGACAAGACTGCCGAAGTGCTCGGCAGCATGATCTTTGAAGGCGCCGACATCATCCGTTCGCGCATCAAGGAATACGACATCAAATGCGACTACCGCCCCGGCGGCATCTTCGCGGCGCTGAACAAAAAGCAACTCAACGGCCTGGCCGAGCAGAAGCGCAACTGGGAGCGCTACGGCAACAACAACCTGAAAATGCTCGACGCGGCTGACATCCAGCGCGAAGTCGGTTGCGACAACTACGTCGGCGGCCTGCTGGACATGCAGGGCGGCCACATCCACCCGCTGAACCTGGCTCTGGGTGAAGCGGCCGCGATCATTCGCCTGGGCGGCAAAATCTACGAACAATCCGCCGCCGTGGACATCACCTACGGCGAGCCGATCACCGTGCGCACCGCCAAAGGCGTGGTGCGGGCCAAGTACCTGCTGATCGCCGGCAATGCCTACCTGCCGCAAGACCTCGACAACCGCGTGACCCGCAAAAGCATGCCCTGCGGTTCGCAAATTGTCGTCACCGAGCCGTTGTCGGAGAAAGTCGCCCGCAGCCTGATCAGCAACAACTACTGCGTCGAAGACTGCAACTACCTGCTCGACTACTACCGCCTCACCGCCGATAACCGCCTGCTGTACGGCGGCGGCGTGGTGTACGGCGCCCGCGAGCCGGACGACATCGAACAACTGATCCGCCCGAAAATCCTCAAGACCTTCCCGCAACTCAAGAACGTGAAAATCGACTACCGCTGGACCGGTAACTTCCTGCTGACCATGTCGCGCATGCCGCAATTCGGCCGCATCGAGAAAAACGCCTACTACATGCAAGGCTATAGCGGCCACGGCGTCACCTGCTCGCACCTGGCCGGCAAACTGATCTCGGAAATGATCCGCGGCGACGCCGAACGCTTCGATGCTTTCGCGTCCTTGCCACACATGCCCATGCTCGGCGGCCGCACCTTCCAGGCCCCGCTCACCGCCATGGGCGCGGCGTATTACGCGCTGCGAGATCGTTTCGGCATCTGAGCCTGACGCAATTCATGTAGGAGCTGAGCTTGCTCGCGAAGACGGCCGCACAGTCGACATCTCTGTCGACTGACACACCGCCATCGCGAGCAAACTCACTCCCACAATTCCCGTACCATCGGCTTTTTTGCCAGCCGTTTATCGAACCTGCTGAGCTGCACCAACAAACGTGATTTAATACCCGCCTTCCACGGTTCCGGGACGGGAAACGGCGTAATCCGCGGCCACCAGTCGCCCGCCACCCACCCCCATTACCCCTTAAGTAGTGCTCACATAAGGCTGTCATGGACACGGGCTCACGACTCAAATTAGTACGCGAAAGCTACAAGCTGTCCCAGCGCGAGCTGGCCCGGCGTAGCGGCGTCACCAATGCCACCATCTCCCTGATCGAACAGAATCGCGTCAGTCCCTCCGTCAGCTCCCTCAAAAAACTGCTTGAAGGCATCCCCATGTCTTTGGCGGACTTCTTCACCTTCGACCAACCGCCACGCGAGCACCAATATGTGTTTCGTGCCAATGAACAGCCGGATCTCGGGCGTCATGGGTTGCGGTTGTTGCTGATTGGCGCTTCGGTGCCGAGTCGGCAGATGCGGCTGTTGCGCGAGCAATACGCACCTGGGGCGAGTTCGGGGGAAGAGCCGATTGTGCATGCTGAAGGGGAGGAGTGTGGGCTGGTTACCCGTGGCACGGTTGAGCTGACTGTTGATGGGCAGGTGAGCGTGTTGAATGCCGGGGATGGGTATTACTTTCCGACGACGTTGCCGCATCGGTTTAGGAATATTGGGGCGGATGAGGCGGAGATCATCAGCGCCAACACCCCGGCTAACTTCTGATATCGATAGCGAACATCAATCCTGTATGCCGCCCGGACACAACGTCCGGTAGCGGCTACAGGCACTTTTCAAATTAAATGGACTTTAATTGATGGCTGAACAACGCATCCGCCCCCTCGCACTCTGCATCTTTCATCATGACGGGAAGATACTGGTCAACGAAGCCTGCGACCCCATCACAAAACAGACGTTCTTCCGCCCGCTCGGAGGCGGCATCGAGTTCGGCGAAACCAGTGCCCAGGCAGTCGTGCGAGAGGTACAAGAGGAACTCGGCTTAGCCATCACTGAAGTTCGCTTGCTCGGAACGCTTGAAAGCCTCTTCACGTATGCCGGTACGCCTGGGCACGAAATAGTCCAGGTGTACGATGCGAAGTTTGTGGACGCAGACGTCTACGAATTGTCGCATTTGAACGCTCAAGAGAGTGATGGCGCTGCCTTCATGGCGAAGTGGCATGCCGGTGCAAGCTTTACTAACAAGGCGCCATTGGTTCCTGATGGACTTTTCGAACTATTGAAGAAAGTTGCATTGCTGGACTGACACCCGGAATAAAAATCCGTTTTCTTATGGCGAGTTACTGCACCCTGGATCAATCAGCGTCAGGCTGTTTGTTTCCTGGCATTGATTGATCCACGTTTATCGCGCGTCATCTCACCGAGCTACAAACCGATATCGCGCATCAGGCAGCCTTGCTGAGCAGCGCCGAAAATTTACGCTTGGCATCTTCAACGGCATCGGCGATATCACGGGCGGCGTTGCTCGATTCGGTGCGGTAGGTTTCAGTCAGGCTATGCATGTCGGTCTGAAAACTCAGGGTCGCATCGGCCAGGGCACGGACCGAGTCGACCTTGATGGTCGAGCCGTAGCTGGCCTTGACCGCTGCTTCCAGTTGCTGATTGCCGGTTGCGCCCAGGGCTTCGAGGCCTTTGCTGATACCTTCGGTGGTGGCGTTCAACGTGTGGGTGGCTTCGGCCAGACCACTATTGCTGGTGAAGGAAACGGCAAGGCCGGTCAGCACTACTTCATTGGTGGAGAAGAACGAAACCATGCGCTGATACTGGCGCTCCTTGATCACGTGCACCTGGTTGATCCGGGCGAAGACCATTTCGGCGGTGTTGTAGCCGACCTTGAGGTCGTCGGCGATGTCTTTGACGATCTGATAGCGCTTGTCTTCGTCTTGCAAGGCGCGCACGGCTTCGTCGCGTCGCAACTCCAGGGCGGCGCGCTGGGCTGGTTCCTGAGTCTCGGCGGCAGCCACTTGGGCGTTGGCGTCGTTTAGCGCCTGAGTGCGTTGCGTCAGGGTTTTGCCGGCCAGGGCGAGGACTTGCTGAGCGTCGACTTCGGCCGCTTTCATGGCCATCCGGAAGTCCATGTATGACTCCAGAATCACGGTTTCCCGGGCAATCTGATCGTTGGCCGATTTGCACACTTGCAAGTAATTTTCGCGAATGTCGTTGAAGCGATCGGGGATGGAGCCGCGGCGCAGGTTCATCCAGCCAAGCCTGAGCTTTTCCATGCTGTCGAGGCGACCGTCATCCATCCAGCCGGCCATCGCCGCGGCGTCTTCACGGATCGAAGTGAAGCTCTGGGTGATGTCCATGAAGCGCGTGGAAATGTCCATGCCTTCGATCTGCTCGCGGACCATGCTGTTGAAGGCGGTCGACTGCTGCAGCACCGAGGCGATGGAAGTGACTTTGGTCGTGTCGTATTGAGCCACCCGGTCCAGCAATACCAGTACCGGGGCATCTTGAACCGGTTGAAAGAGGTTGATGCCGATGGTGCGCAGGCCGGTGAGTGCACGTTCGAGGTAGTTGCTCATCGAGTGTCCTTTCGTGATGGTTTCAGCACAGAGTGAAATTGAGTGAGTGTGCCGTTTGGTTAATGCTGAAAAATGGCAGATTTACCGGGAGCGCTTACTGCGCAATTCCTCATTACGTGCCTTCATTGCCAGCAGCATCTGTTCGTTCTGGCGATTGGCAGCGTAGTTGATCCGCTTGGCTATCAGACCATCCAGCCAGCGCTGGATAAAGTTGTAGCTGTACTCATCAGTGCCGTAGCTGCGGTCGCGCAGGAACATATAAGCCTCGTTGTCGTGGTACGCGCTTAGTTTCTCCCGGCACTCCTGGCGGATATCTTCATAGTCCTTCGCAAGTTGCGCAGGGCTGAGTGCTGGCGCGGGGTCGCTGGTGTCTGGAGCGTGTTCGTCGGCGGTGTAGGTCATGGCATTACCCGTTCAAGATCATGTCGAAGTTGCTGGTGACCCGTTGGTGGGCGTCGGTCCGGCCGATCCAGAGCATGTATCCGGCGGCCTTCATTTTTTGGACCAGATGATTGATCTTCGCTTCAGCGGCACCCGAGTCGCCCTTTTTGAGGTCGGCGTCAATCTCATGGCTGATCCCCTCCAGTTCGTCGCGCAGGTCACTCGGGATGGTTCGGGAGTCCAGGCGACTTTTCAGTTCATTGTGGCGCCGGGTCTGGAGCGTCAGCACGCTTGTATCGAGCAAGTCGTTATTAAGATCTCGATAGGCGAAGAACGCATCCTGATAGCCGGTGTCGTTGTCGATTCGAGCAAGCTGCTGTTCGAGGAGGGCCAGCCGTTGGTACAGATCGGCGGATTGCGCAATGGCGGCTGCCCGATTCGGGTCTTGCTGAGTTTCTTTGATTCCCTGACGCATCCAGATAATCCCGCCGGCAAACCTCAGGTCTTCTTTGACTTGGGGAAGGGCATGCCAGAATGCGTCTTGCGCGTTCCTGAGCGCTATCACCCGTTGTTCGATCGCATCCACGTTGTCACGATTGATCGGTTCGCTCGTACCGATGTCGCTGAGCTCAATTTCAGCGGGCAGTGCTTGCTGTACGCGCTTGAGTAGCCGACTGACATTTGCGTCCTGCAGTTCGGCGTTGCTTTGCTGCAAGGTTTCGAGCTTTTTACGTTGCACCTCCAACTCTCTGTTCACATCAGAACCGAGTTGGCTGAGCCTGTATGCCTCGCGATTGATCTCCGGCACTTTTACCTGATAACTCGCGAACTTGACGAGGGGCGCGAACGCCAGGCTGAGTCCCAGTACCACGGCCAGCAAGAATATACGTCGGCCGGAGAACCATGGCTCGGCACTCTGGGTGCCCCATCCGCGATTGATCAAGGTGTTGACCAGCCAGGCGTTGAAATCGCTGAGCGTCGGCGCCTCGAATTTCAAGCGATGAGCGAAGAACTGGCGCACGCCTTGCTCGATCAAATCATCGTCGAAGGTGATGTCATGGCTCTGGTAATAGACACGGATGCGCTCGGCAATGTCAGCGCGGCGCCGAGGCAGGTCGAGGTGTTCCTGGACCTGCTTCTGCTCATGACGAAGCTCGTCGACGAATGCCATCGCTGTCAGCTGTTCGGAGAGTGGAATGTGGCTCATCGGGTGTCCTTTCTTGATATTCTCAGTACAGCGTGACGCGACCGGGCCTTACCGGGTCCAGTAACCGGCGGCTTTGAGTTGTTTGGTCAAATGACTGATTTTCTTCTCGGCAGCGTCTGAGTCGCCCTTTTTGAGCTCGGCATCAATCTCGCGCATCTTCACCTGCAATTCCTCACGAATTTCCTCCGGGACGGACTTTTCGGCCAGACGGGTTTTCAGCTCGTAAGCACGCTGGGACTGTAGCTCAAGCAAATCTTTGTCCGGCCACAGATCACTGCTGAGTTCACGGTAAGTGGAGGACGCATCCATGTGGCTATCAAAGCTGTTGACGTGTTTCAACTGCTGATCAAGCTCGGCCAGACGTCCATCCAGATCGCTGAATTGCGCAAGGGCGGCTGCCCGTCTCGGATCTTGCAGCATCTCCTTGACGCCTTGGCGAATCTCAAGGATCCCGCGGGCATATTTGATGTCTGTTTCGGCACTGTAAAGGGCACGGTTGAGCGCGTTTTTTTCTGCCTTGAGCGCATTGACCTGTGGTTCGATGACAGCCACGTTGGCTCGGCTGACCGGCTCGGAAGCACCAATTTCTGTGCGGACATCGCTAATAGGCATCGCTTTTTGCGCACGCTCAAGTAGTTGGCTTGCATACGCGTCAGGCTGTTGCACATTACTGTTCTGAAGAGCAATCAGCGCTCTGCGCTGCTTATCGATTTCCTTGTACAGGTCTCTACGTTCACTACGCACTTCGGCTGCGGCGCGGGCGACCTCACGGATCTTGTCATCACTGTAGAAGATGGCTCCAAAGTGCGGGTTCTGCGAAAAGGCGCCCATCACGAAGGCCACCATGAAAGCTGCCAGGAACATCGCAATGAACCCACTCCAAAACCGCATCTTTGAACGGTGAGTGAGCGTCTTGACCAGCCAGGCGTCGAAGCCGTTGAGCGGTGGCGCTTCGAACATCAAACGATGGGCGAAGACCTGACGAACACCTTGCTCGATCAGGTCATCGTCAAAAGCGATATTGTTGCTCAGGTAATAGGCGCGAATACGCTCAGCGATCTCAGCGCGGCGCCTCGGCAGATCGAGGTGTTCCTGGACCTGTTTTTGCTGATGACGCAGCTCGTCGACAAAGGCCATCGCCCTCAATTGTTCGGAGAGTGGAATGCTGCTCATCGGGTGTCCTTTCCAGATTGGGGCGTGGTGCGAGGTGGCGCGCGCCGCAGAGTATACCGAAGCAAAAAAGCGAAAATACCCGCTTCATGCAACAGGCTCGGAAAGGCACGCGACGGGGTTAACCGACGGCAGTTTTATCGTCCCTTGTCGGTGCGACATTCAACTAATGCTCCAAGGATTTGCACTGATTGCGCAGACCGTCGTCCTTGATATTTTGGCAACCTCCCCAGCCTTGCTTTGCCTTGCAATAGTTACGCTGGTCATCGTTGCTGATGTTGTCGCAACTTGCGTATACGTAGCCACTGAACATCAGCAACGCTGCGAGGATTAGTCTCATTGCACACTTCCGTGATATGCCAGGAAACAGCCTGACGCTGGTTGCTCCACCGATTTGATGTCGTGATGAGCCATCGTATCGACATCATTTTGTAGAAAAGTTCCAGGAGCGACAAGGGCCGCCATCATTGTGTGAGTATCACGCCAAAATGGCCGAGCGCCGATATCGACTTGAACGGGAGCATCGACACCGAGCAATGGCATCGAGACAGATGAGGGCTGCCTGGATCACCGCGGAGTGATCTAGCGAAGCCATAGGCTGAAAAACCCGCAATAACGCGGGTTTTTTTACGGCTCAAATCTGGTTACTGCCCCTTAGGCGTATCAAACCCCCGCTGCTCAATCACCCGAAACACATCGCTCACATCCTGAACCATGATCCGCGCGATGTTGGTGACGGTATTGATGTCGTTCTCGGCGTAGTCGGGGAGGCTGGTGCAGGCCATGAGGTTGAGGTATTTGAGGACGGCGTTGAGGCGCTCGCTGAGGCAGCTGTGGAGTTCGCGTATCGGGGCATCGGCGTCGATGAGGAGGACGGGGTGGTCGGTGGCGAAGTGGGACATGGGGGTGTAGTGGCGGAGCGGGGTATTCGTGCTCATAAGTAAATCTTCCTCGTATCTATAAGAAGAGCTACTGCCGTTCGCTGCGAAACGAATGGGTGGTAGCTATGTGCGGGTTCGCAGACCGAGGATACGAGGAACCCGGCAGACCCGAAGGTCTCCCACACACAGCCACCATAAAACGGAGTCGGGCGCGTTTGTGCGACCGTTGCTGGTTATGGGGTGCAAGGTTACTACACGTATCGTCAGGGCTGCGAAACCCTATCGCTGAATTCGTTCAGCGACAGACCCACTCTAGGCATCGATTTGAGTAGCAGCAACCGGGCTGTAGGACGCCCGGATGGTCATTTTGGCGAGGTGGTCTTCCCCGTTCTGTGGCATGAACGCAGTAAAACCGGGCATCGTGGTGTGTCTGAGGAAACGGGCTAGCCGGGTTTGGGGCTGCTTCGCGGCCCAGCGGGAGCAAGCTCCCTCGCCATAAACGGTTATTTCCTACGGGATTTGCAGAATTCAAAATCCTGGCTTCGTGGCAATTTTTCAGAGGTAACAATGGACGCATGGACACTGCATTGGCTGGAAGCCTCGGGGAGCCTTGCCGAACTTCGCTCCGATTTGATCGGTGAGTTTGACGCCGCTTACAAGACGGTCTCTCGTCTGATTCCACCTCCGCGACTTGATGTGTTGATTCAGAGGCTCCCTGGCGAGACTATTCCTGAAATGGGCCTCTTGGGCCGAGCTTATCGAAGCACTATATTCTCGATGACCCTTGATCCCGATAATCCGAATTTGTTGCCAAGCCTGCGCACAGGCACGCTGCATCGGCAAATCGTCCATGAGGTCCATCATTGTTTGCGCATTGCGGGGCCTGGTTACGGTTGGACGTTAGGTGAAGCCTTGGTCAGCGAGGGACTTGCCGGACAGTTCGTCCGACATTTGCTTGGCAAGCGACCCAGAGCCCTGGGAGAGCGCCGTTACCCGCGCCGATCTTCTTCGTTCCCCGGTAGACCTGAAGACCCTTGAGTCCACGAACTACAATCACGGCGAGTGGTTCTTCGGTTTTGGTGCTTACCCAAAATGGCTTGGCTATACGCTCGGTTATCAAATGGTTGGGCGCTGGCTTGCGTCAGTTGGCGAAATCGATGCTTCAACCTGGATCAACGTACCCGCACAAACTATTGTCGCCTCAGCGCTTGAGGAAGGCATTGTGTTGCTCAAGCCCAACGACCGTTAAGGTTTTCACGAAAAAAGGTGACAGACCTATTTGATAAATAGATCCGTCACCTTTCCGCAGCACGAGCTGGCCCGGCGTAGCGGCGTCACCAATGCCACCATCTCCCTGATCGAACAGAATCGCGTCCGTCCCTCCGTCAGCTCCCTCAAAAAACTGCTCGAAGGCATTCCCATGCGCATTATTCAAAGTGTGCGCAATCCGAGTAGGAGATGGCGAAGCCTGCGATCTTTTGATCTTGCCGTTGAGCTCTCGGCTTTTTCTCTGGTGATTACAGCGCCTTGGTGTTGTAAGCATTTTTCTACACCACATCAGGAAATGTCCTGCGCTCTCGTCGGAAGCGCCCGATTTAGCCATTACAAGTCGTCCCTTAACCTTCTCGAACGGATCCATTCATTGACGCCAAAATAGTGGCCATCTAATATCGTGCCACTAATGTGCCATCACTCTCCATCTCGAGGGATCGAACATGTACCCACCCGCCCTCGTGGCGAGGTTGTGCCTGGCTTTGCTGTGCCTTTCTCCGCTTAATCTTGCTCACGCTGCCCCCACCCCCGGTGAAACCGATCTGATCCGCGAACGTCAGGACCGCTTGCTCGACGAGCAGCGTCGGCGTCTCGAAGAGCTCAAGGAATTACCCGGCAAGGCAGCCAAACCCACGCCACCGACGGCCCCGGTTGACACCCGTTGTTTCCCCATCAAGGACATCGAGCTCAAAGGCGCCGACAGTCTCTCGGACCGCGAGAAAGATCGCCTGCTCAAGCCCTACATCGGTCAGTGCCTGGGTGTCACGCAGCTCAACGAGCTGCTGAAAGTCATCACCGATCTGTACATCGAGAAAGGCCTGGTCACCAGCCGTGCCTACTTGCCACAGCAGGATTTGTCCGGCGGGCATCTGAAGGTGCTGGTGGTCGAGGGCCGGCTTGAAGGGTTGAAGGGCGCGGAGGGCAGCAAACTGTCGGACCGCGAATTGGGGATGGCTTTTCCTGGCAAGAGTGGGGAACTGGTCAACCTGCGGGAAATCGAGCAGATGGTGGATCAACTGAACCGCTTGCCGTCGAATCAGGCGCAGATGGAGTTGTCTCCGGGCAAGAACGTCGGCGGCAGTGAAGTGCTGGTCAAGAACACGCCGCAGAAGCCGTGGCGTGCCGGGTTGTCGCGCAGTAATGACGGCCAGCGCAGCACCGGCGAGCAGCAGTGGG
>NZ_AKJT01000047.1 GCF_000282195.1 Pseudomonas sp. GM18 | reverse complement strand
GCGGCGAAGCCGTCGTGAATCCGGTTGACGCAGTCTGTCTGACGCACCGCAAGTGCTGGTTTGACGACTGCTGCGCAGCCGAACGCAGCCTTCGGCAGCTGCTACAAAGGGGCGGTCTATTCTTCTGCATCCCTATAGCTTTGACCCGACTGTCATCATTCCTGTCAGTTACGGTCATTGCTGCAGGACACGGTCTTACGGACAATCAACGCCTGTTTTTTGCACATGGATCTGCCGGTATGTCGCAACAGATATTTTTCGCCCACGCCAATGGCTTTCCTTCGGGGACCTACAGCAAGTTGTTTGCGGCGCTGGCGCCGGAGTACCGGGTGGCGCATCTGGAGCAGCACGCCCATGACCCGCGCTTTCCGGCGGACGACAACTGGAACAATCTGGTGGATGAGCTGATTCATCACCTCAAGCAGCAGCCGGAACCGGTCTGGGGCGTCGGCCACTCTTTCGGCGGCGTGCTGCACCTTCACGCCGCGTTGCGTTGCCCTGAGTTGTATCGCGGCGTGGTCATGCTCGATTCGCCGGTGCTGACCCGCACCGATCAATGGGTGATCCGTGCCGCCAAACGCTTCGGTTTTATCGATCGCCTGACCCCGGCCGGTCGCACGTTGGGACGACGGGAAGAGTTCGCCGATCTGGACGCGGCCCGCCTGTATTTCGCCGGTAAAACGCTGTTTCGCGGCTTCGACCCGGAATGCTTCGAAGCCTATCTTCAACATGGTTTGCAAAAGGTCGGCGACAAGCTGCGCCTGCGTTTCGACCCAGCCACGGAAATCAGCATCTACCGTGGCGTACCGCACACCAGCCCTGGCCGCGCGCGGCAATTGAAAGTGCCGCTGGCAGTGGTTCGTGGGCACAAGAGCCGCGTGGTGATGCGTCATCACGCCCGATCCGTCGGGCGCATGCCGCTGGGCGAGTCCTTGACCCTGCCCGGCGGTCACATGTTTCCCCTAGAACGTCCACAAGACACGGCCACGCTGCTGAAGAACCTGTTCAGTCGCTGGGACAGTCGCCGCCAACAGGATTGCGCATGAACAGCGTCGTCGAAGAAGTTCGCCTGAGCCTGCCGCATATCGAATTGGCGGCGCACCTGTTCGGTCCCGAGGACGGCTTGCCGGTGATTGCCTTGCACGGCTGGCTGGACAACGCCAACAGCTTTGCCCGGCTGGCGCCCAAGCTCAAAGGCTTGCGCATCATCGCGCTGGACATGGCCGGGCACGGTCACTCGGGGCATCGGCCGAACGGTGCCGGTTACGCGCTGTGGGACTACGCCCACGACGTGCTGCAAGTGGCCGAGCAGTTGGGTTGGAAACGTTTTGCGCTGCTGGGGCATTCCCTGGGGGCGATCGTCTCGCTGGTGCTGGCCGGGTCGTTACCGGAGCGGGTGACTCACCTGGCGTTGATCGACGGCATCATTCCTCCTACAGACAAAGGCGAAAATGCCGCCGAGCGCATGGGCATGGCCCTGCAAGCGCAGCTGGATCTGCGAGAAAAACGCAAACCGGTCTACAACACCCTCGACCGGGCCATCGAAGCGCGCATGAAAGGCCTGGTGGCAGTCAGTCGCGAAGCCGCCGAACTGCTGGCCCAGCGCGGCTTGATGCCGGTGCCGGGCGGTTATACCTGGCGCACCGACAGCCGCCTGACGCTGCCGTCGCCGCTGCGTCTGACCACTGAGCAGGCGATGGCTTTCGTCCAGCGCGTCAGTTGTCCTGCACACTTGGTGGTTGCGGCTGACGGTATGCTCGCCAAACATCCCGAGTTGCTGGAACGTCTACCCTTTAGCCATGAACAGTTGCCTGGCGGCCATCACTTGCACCTCAATGACGAACCCGGTGCCGGTCTTGTCGCAGACTGTTTCAATCGGTTCTTCGCCGTTCCTTGACTTGCGTCGGGCAACTGTCGAGGCTGGGCGGGTTGAAATGGGAGACAACCATGATAGATCTGTACACCGCTGCGACCCCGAATGGCCACAAGGTCTCTATCGTGCTCGAGGAACTCGGCCTGCCCTACACGGTGCATGCCTTGAGTTTCGACAAAAAGGAACAGAAGTCCCCGGACTTCCTCAAGATCAATCCCAATGGCCGGATTCCGGCGATTGTCGACCGCGCCAATGGCGATTTCGCCGTGTTCGAGTCCGGCGCGATTCTGATTTACCTCGCCGAGATGACCGGCAAACTGCTGCCCCAGGATCCGAAAGGGCGCTCGGTGGTGTTGCAATGGCTAATGTTCCAGATGGGCGGCATCGGCCCGATGCAGGGCCAGGCCAACGTGTTTTTCCGCTACTTCCCGGAAAAGCTCCAGGGCGCCATCGATCGCTATCAACATGAAACCCGACGCTTGTATGAAGTGCTCGACACGCGTTTGCAAGCGGTGGAGTTTCTGGCGGGCGAGTACAGCATTGCCGACATCGCGACCTTTCCGTGGGTCCGCGGCCACGACTGGTCCGGTGTCTCGGTGGACGGCTTGCCGTCCTTGCAGCGCTGGATAGCCACCCTTGAAGCGCGCCCTGCGGTGCAGCGCGGTTTGCGGGTGCCGGAGCGCATCGATGATGCCAGTGTCATCAAGGGTGCCCAGGCCATGTTGATCCGATGAGCCTGGCCATGCGTTCACTCACTCTGCTGGCGCTGTGCAGTTTCAGTCCCTGGTTATTGGCCGCTGACATCCCGGGCAGCCAGGACCTGCCGATCGTGCCGCGCATGACCGATGCGCAGATCGTCGACTATCGCCCGACGGTGGAACTCGAGCGGATTTACCCGCTGGGTTCGATCCGCAAGATCAGCGGCCAATTGCGTTTCGACGGCCAGGTCACGGCTCGCGGTCAAACCACCTCGGTCACCTACGAATTGCCACCGGAGCATTCCTCCACCGATGCCTTCACTGCTGCCCGCGAAGCCTTGCAGAAACAGGGCGCCGAGCTGTTGTTCTGGTGTCAGGCCCGGGATTGTGGCGAAAGCAGCCTGTGGGCCAATGAAGTCTTCGGCAACGCCAAGTTATATGGCGCCGATAATCAGCAGGCTTATTTGCTACTGCATCTGGCGGCCCCTAAAGACAACACGCTGGTGGCGCTTTACAGCATCACTCGCGGTAATCGCAGGGCTTATCTGCACGTCGAACAGTTCGAGGCCTCGGCACCGCTGGGTGATTTGCTGCCGACGTCCGCGACGTTGCTGCGCCAGCTCAAAAGCACCGGGAAACTCGATTTTCCCAAACTCGACGGCGACCCTGACGATACCTGGCTGCGTTTGATTTCCCGCGGCCTGAACCTGGACACTACGCTGCGGGTCAGCGTTTCCGGGCCCAGTGCCGAAGCCTGGCGCCAGGCGCTGATCGGCCAGGGCGTGCGCACGGCGCGGATGGAAACCGGCAGCGTCGAAGGCTCTGGCCTGCACTTCGAACTGTTGCGATAAGCTTCATTCGGCGAACGCGTTCTGCGCGTTCGCCTACTCTTTGCGGACTGACTTTTTTCGGGATCTTACATGGTCAATAACGATCGGCTGTTGGTGCAGATCCTGCTCCTGGTGCTGTTTGGCGCGAGTTTATGGGTGATGGCGCCGTTCTGGTCGGCGCTGTTCTGGGGCGCGGTGCTGGCGTTTGCCAGTTGGCCGTTGATGCGTCTGTTGACCCGTTGGCTCAATGGTCGTGAATCCCTGGCGGCGCTGTTGCTGACACTCGGCTGGATGCTGCTGGTGGCGGCGCCGCTGGTGTGGCTGGGGTTCAACCTGGCGGATCACGTGCGCGATGCCACCGCGTTCATCAAGGATGTGCAGGTCGATGGTTTGCCTGAAGCGCCAGCCTGGCTGGGCGGTATTCCCCTGGTCGGCGAGCGGTTGGTGGGGATCTGGAACAGCATCGATCAGCAAGGCGCGGCGATGATGCTGGCGATCAAGCCTTATCTGGGGCAGGTCGGTAACTGGTTGCTGGCGCGCAGCGCGCAGATTGGCGGCGGGATCCTCGAGTTGACGCTGAGTATCGTGTTTGTGTTCTTTTTCTACCGGGACGGGCCGCGTTTGGCGGTGTTTGTCCATGGGTTGCTGGAGCGGCTGATTGGTGACCGCGCCGGGTATTACATCGAACTGGTGGCGGGCACCGTGCAGCGGGTGGTTAACGGGGTGATCGGCACTGCAGCGGCGCAGGCGGTGCTGGCGTTGATCGGCTTCCTGATTGCCGGTGTGCCTGGGGCGCTGGTACTGGGGATCGTGACGTTTTTGCTGAGCCTGATTCCGATGGGGCCGCCGTTGGTGTGGATTCCGGCCACGGCTTGGCTGGCCTGGAAGGGTGAGTACGGAATGGCGGTGTTCCTCGGGATCTGGGGCACGTTCATTATCAGCGGGGTCGACAACGTGCTTAAGCCGTACCTGATCAGCCGAGGCGGGAATTTGCCGTTGGTGATTGTGCTGCTCGGGGTGTTTGGCGGATTGATTGCGTTCGGGTTTATCGGTCTGTTCATCGGCCCGACGTTGTTGGCCGTGGCTTACAGCCTGTTGACCGATTGGAGCAAGAGCCAGGCTCGGGTTGAAGATCGTCGGCCCTGAGTTTTTTGCCGGGGCTTAGGGCCACATCGCGAGCTGGCTCGCTCCCACACTCATTTTGTGGCCGACACAAACCCATGTAGGAGCGAGCCTGCTCGCGATGCTGTTTGACTTAAGTGGCCACGTTCAGGTGTTTGCCCACGGTCGCCACGTTGTCGAGCGAATACTGCTTGCTCAGGTTGGCGATCATTTTGTTCAGGGCTTCGGTCACGTTGAACTGATTGGTCGAGCTGTCGGAGTTCTGCTCGCGGCCGGCTTGCAGGACGGCTTTCAGTTCATCGCTGCTGACGCCACCGCTGCTGTCGCTATCGAGTACTTTGAGCAACGCGGCGCTGGTGTCGGTGGAGGTTGACGAAGTGCTGTCGCTTGCCTGCAACGCGCTGCTCAGTTCCGTGGCCGTGACACTGCCATCGCTGTCGGTATCGAGTTGGCTGAACAGCTCTTCGCTGGACATCTGCTGAGGTGGCGGTGGCGGCGGGGTCAGGCTGGCGGCGAGTTCGTCCTGGCTGACGGTGCCGTCTTCATTCTTGTCCAGGGCCGAGAAGATCTCCGAGCTGTCGGCCGTGCTGCCGGCGCTGGTCAGGCCATTGCTCAGCTCATCGCTGCTGATGGCGCCGTCGCCGTCTGTGTCCAGCGCGCTGATCAGCGCATCGGCCAGTTCGGTGTTCGGCGCCTGATCGTTTGGCGGTGGCGGTGGAGGGGCCATCGCGGCCATTTCTTCGCTGCTCAGGCTGCCGCTTTCGTCGCTGTCCAGGTCGCTGAAGTTCTTGCTCAGGCTGACCAGCAGACCATCGTCGGTTTTCTGCGACAGGGCGCTCTTGAGCTCATCCTGATCCACCGCGCCGTCGCTGTTGCTGTCGAGTTTGGCGAGCAGTTCTTTCTGGAATTGCTGGCTGCGGGCGCTGTTGGTGGCGGTACTGCTGGTGCTGGTGTAGCTCGTGTAGCTGCTGACACTACCGATCATTGTGCTCACTCCTTGGAATGGGAAGCCGGTGGGTACACCGGTTTATGCAGCCTCAAGGGGCAAGTTGTCGTGGGTATGTGGGATTTGTACCGTCCGGTACACAAACACGGATATCAGGCCAGCCTACGCTCCCACATTGAATGGATGTGTGGCTTAGACGCGAGGCAGGCGGATGACGGCGGTCAGACCACCGCCGGGCGTTTCTTCCAGGCTCAACTGCCCGCCCAAACGTTCCGCGGCTTCCCGGGCGATGGTCATGCCCAGGCCGACGCCGCCAGAGTTGCGATTACGCGAACCTTCCAGGCGAAAGAACGGTTCAAACACTGCTTCACGTTTATCCGTCGCGATACCTGGGCCATGGTCGATGACCCGGATCACCAGTTGTTCGCGACTGTCCTCAAGCGTGATCAGCGCGTCACCGGCATAACGCAAGGCGTTGTCCAGCAGGTTGTTGATGCACGAGCGCAAAGCCATCGGTTGAACCTGTAGCGGGGCGCAATGGCCGCTGGCCTGGACGTTGGCGCCCTGGTCCTGGGCGTTTTCGCTCAGGGACTCCACCAGCGCCTGCACGTCCATCCATTGTGGCGCCTCGCTGGTGCGCTGTTCGTGCAGGTAGGTGAGGGTGGAATCGAGCATGCCGATCATGTCGTCCAGGTCCTGACGCATCTGGCCTTGCAGCTTCTCGTCGTCGATCTGTTCCAGTCTCAGCTTGAGCCGCGACAGCGGTGTGCGCAGGTCATGGGACACCGCGCCGAGCATGCGCGAGCGTTGCTGTATTTGTTCAAGAATGCGTTTCTGCATCAGGTTGAAGGTGTGCGCCGCTTGCCGCGCTTCCCGTGGGCCGGACTCATCCAGTGGCGGACTGTCGAGATTTTCACTCAGGCGCTCGGCGGCGTCGCTCAGGCGCTGAATCGGGCGGGTCAAGAGCTTGGCGCCGTACCAGGCGGCGATGATCAGCGAGACAAACTGAAAGGTCAGCGGCACCAGCGGCCCACCGAACCACGGCCGCGGTGGTCGATTGCCGAAACGCGGGTCCATCGGTGGGGGAGGGCCGTCAAAGTGCTCGGAAAACCCCGGCGGCGGGGGAGGCGGGGGCGGCCCGTAATGTTTGAACCATAAAAAAGCTAACAAATGCGCCAGTACGATAGCCACCAGCAGCACGCCGAACAGGCGGCCGAACAGCGTATCGAAGCGCGCACGCATCAGCCGATGTCTCGTGCGTCGAACAGATAACCCTCACCGCGAACGGTCTTGATCAACTGCGGGGCTTTCGGGTCGTCGCCCAGTTTCTGGCGCAGGCGCGACACCAGCAGATCGATGCTGCGATCAAACGCTTCGATCGAGCGACCGCGCGCCGCGTCCAGCAGTTGTTCGCGGCTGAGCACCCGACGCGGACGTTCGATGAACACCCAAAGCAAGCGGAATTCGGCGTTGGACAGCGGCACCACCAGGCCATCGGCGGCGATCAACTGGCGCAATACGCTGTTCAATCGCCAGTTGTCGAAACGAATATTCGCACGCTGTTCAGTACGGTCGTCACGCACCCGACGCAGAATGGTCTGAATCCGCGCGACCAGTTCCCGCGGCTCGAACGGCTTGGCCATGTAGTCGTCGGCGCCCAGTTCCAGGCCGATGATCCGGTCGGTGGGTTCGCAGCGGGCGGTGAGCATCAGGATCGGGATGTCCGATTCGGCGCGCAGCCAGCGGCACAGTGACAAACCGTCTTCGCCCGGCAGCATCAGATCGAGTACCACCACATCGAAATGTTCGGCTTGCAGCGCCTGACGCATGGCGGCGCCATCGGTGACGCCGCTGGCGTGGATATTGAACCGGGCCAGGTAGTCGATCATCAGTTCGCGGATCGGGACGTCATCGTCGACGATCAGGGCGCGAATGCTCCAGCGTTTGTCATCGGCCGGCGCTTTTTGATCGTCGTTCAGAGGTGCTGGGGAGTTGTGCATGCGTGCGTTCATCTGCCAGGTAGGCTGCCAACCACAAAGATAGGCTGCGAGGTTGTGGCTTCAGCATAGGCGTCCGGCCGTGAGGCGGGAAGTGCTGTAGGACTTGTTGCGGCTGACGAGGGTAGCGTTGAAGGGTGTTGTGGGCGTGTCGTGTGTGTATCGGGTTCGACACAATTGCCGCAGCAGCTAGTCTTGCCTGAGCCGCGACGACGAATTACCGATCATCGGGTCCCGCAGCGGCGCTGGTTCCGCTACAATGCGCGCCGATTTCGACTTGCCTGAGAGCCCACTCATGTCCGCCTGCCAGACGCCTATTATCGTCGCCCTGGATTTCCCCACTCGTGACGCCGCACTGAAGCTGGCCGATCAACTGGACCCGAAGCTGTGCCGGGTCAAAGTCGGTAAAGAACTGTTTACCAGTTGCGCTTCGGAAATCGTCGGCACCTTGCGCGACAAGGGTTTCGAAGTGTTCCTGGACCTCAAGTTCCACGACATTCCGAACACCACCGCCATGGCCGTCAAGGCGGCTGCGGAAATGGGCGTGTGGATGGTCAATGTGCACTGCTCCGGCGGCCTGCGCATGATGGCCGCCTGCCGTGAAGTGCTCGATCAGCGCAGTGGCCCGAAACCGTTGTTGATTGGCGTGACCGTGTTGACCAGCATGGAACGTGAGGATCTGGCGGGGATCGGCCTGGACATCGAGCCGCAGGAGCAGGTGCTGCGCCTGGCCGCGCTGGCGGAAAAAGCCGGGATGGACGGTCTGGTCTGCTCGGCCCAGGAAGCCCAGGCCCTGAAAGCCGCTCACCCGTCGCTGCAACTGGTGACCCCGGGGATTCGTCCGGCGGGCAGTGCCCAGGACGATCAGCGCCGTATCCTGACTCCGCGTCAGGCGCTGGATGCCGGTTCCGACTACCTGGTGATCGGCCGTCCGATCAGCCAGGCGGCGGATCCGGCCAAGGCGTTGGCGGCGGTCGTCGCAGAAATCGCTTAAGCGCCGCGGACCCTGTGGGAGCGGCGGTGCGGCGCTCCCACATTGGTTTTGTGGTCCTTTCAGATACCGGGTTAAACCTTCAACACCAACTTCCCGAAATTCTCGCCGCTGAACAACTTCATCAGCGTCTCCGGGAATGTTTCCAGTCCTTCGACAATGTCTTCCTTGCTCTTGAGCTGCCCCTTGGCCATCCAGCCAGCCATTTCCTGCCCGGCAGCGGCGAACTGCGCGGCGTAATCCATCACCACGAAGCCTTCCATCCGCGCGCGATTGACCAGCAATGCCAGGTAGTTGGCCGGGCCTTTGACCGCTTCCTTGTTGTTGTACTGGCTGATGGCGCCGCAAATCACCACCCGTGCCTTCATGTTCAGGCGGCTCAGCACGGCATCGAGAATATCGCCGCCGACGTTATCGAAATACACGTCGACGCCTTTCGGGCATTCACGCTTGAGGCCGGCGGTGACGTCTTCGTGTTTGTAGTCGATGGCGCCGTCGAACCCCAGCTCATCGATCAGGAACTTGCACTTGTCCGCGCCGCCGGCAATGCCAACCACCCGGCAACCTTTGATCTTGGCGATTTGCCCGGCAATGCTGCCCACCGCACCGGCCGCGCCCGACAGCACCACCGTGTCACCGGCTTTCGGCGCGCCGACATCGAGCAGGGCGAAGTAGGCGGTCATTCCGGTCATACCCAGCGCGGATAAATACCGCGGCAGCGGCGCCAGTTTCGGATCGACTTTGTAGAAACCTCGCGGCTCGCCGAGAAAGTAATCCTGCACGCCCAGGGCACCGTTGACGTAGTCACCCACGGCAAAGCCCGGATTGTTCGAGGCAATGACTTTGCCTACACCCAGTGCACGCATGACTTCGCCGATACCGACCGGCGGAATGTAGGACTTGCCCTCGTTCATCCAGCCACGCATGGCCGGGTCCAGGGACAGGTATTCGTTCTTGACCAGGATCTGACCCGCCGCCGGTTCGCCGACCGGTACTTGCTGATAGGTGAAAGTCTCGCGGGTAGCCGGCCCCACGGGACGTTTGGCGAGCAGGAACTGGCGATTGGTCTGGGTAGTCATGACAGGCACTCAAGATGAATGAAGCCTTGTTGATAGACCTTCATAGGCGATGCTGCAAGGTCGGCTGACGCTGCGAATGCACGTCGATCCAGTGCAGTGATAATCACGGAGCCCGTTCTATCACTGCCACTCATGGGCGCCCAACCGGCCTTCTGATAATGCTGCCGGGCCCTAGGCCCCTGTGGCTAGACTGGGAACTCGCGATCCCCACATTCTTGCCTTCGAGGACATAACAATGAGCATGACGTTTTCCGGCCAGGTCGCCGTTGTGACGGGCGCGGCCAATGGGATTGGCCGCGCAACCGCTTTGGCGTTTGCCGCCGAAGGTTTGAAAGTGGTGGTGGCCGATCTGGACGCGGCCGGTGGTGAAGGCACTGTGGCGCTGATTCGCGCCGCCGGCGGTGAAGCGACCTTCGTGCGCTGCAATGTCACTGTGGAAAGCGATGTAAAAAATCTGATGGACGAGGTAGTGAATGCCTACGGCCGTCTCGACTATGCCTTCAACAATGCCGGCATCGAAATCGAGAAAGGCAAACTGGCCGAGGGCACGCTCGATGAGTT
Source organism: Pseudomonas sp. GM18 (assembly GCF_000282195.1). GTDB lineage: Bacteria > Pseudomonadota > Gammaproteobacteria > Pseudomonadales > Pseudomonadaceae > Aquipseudomonas. The sequence continues at coordinate 30,390 of NZ_AKJT01000047.1, read as the reverse complement.
CGACGCGATCATGGGCGTCAACGTCAAAGGCGTCTGGCTGTGCATGAAGTACCAGTTGCCGTTGCTGTTGGCCCAGGGCGGTGGCGCGATCGTCAACACCGCTTCGGTCGCCGGCCTGGGGGCTGCGCCGAAGATGAGCATCTACGCTGCCTCGAAACATGCGGTGATCGGCCTGACCAAGTCAGCGGCCATCGAATACGCCAAGAAAAAGATTCGCGTGAATGCGGTGTGCCCGGCGGTGATCGATACCGACATGTTCCGTCGTGCCTATGAAGCGGACCCGAAGAAGGGCGAATTCGCCAATGCCATGCACCCGGTCGGACGTATCGGCAAGGTCGAGGAGATTGCCAGCGCGGTGCTGTATCTGTGCAGCGACGGCGCAGCGTTCACCACCGGTCATTCGCTGGCGGTGGATGGTGGCGTCACGGCGTTTTAATGCTTCAGATCGCGACGCAACGCTTTGTAGCAGCTGCCGAGCCTGCGAGGCTGCGTTCGGCTGCGCAGCAGTCGTGAGTCCAGTGGCCGCGGCCTGCCTGACACACCGCAATCGCTGATTTTACGACTGCTTCGTCCGAACGCAGGCTTCGCCAGCTGCTACTCCTCGCGTTTTTTATCGTTCGGCACCAGGTTCCGTGAAAACATCGGGCATTGTGTTTCAAATGGTTAGAACCGACGGTTTTGGCGGTTTTGTCGCACATCCTGTCGAGCGCTCCTGTGATTAACTGTTTTGCGCAAAACAGACAGGAGTTTGCTTGCTCATGGAGTTGAGAATCGATCGACAGGCATTGGTGCCGGTCGTGCAGCAAATCGTCGACGCGATGGCCGACTGGCTCCATCGTGGCGAGGTGCCGCCGGGGACGCGTTTGCCTTCCGTGCGGCAAATCGCGCGGATCAATCTGCTCAGCCAATCCAGTGTTGTCGAGGCCTGTGAACGGTTAGTGGCTCAAGGTGTGCTGGCGACGCGTAGCGGGGCGGGTTTCTTTGTCGCGGCAACGACGCTGGACGCTCACGGGCAACGGGATTTTTCCTGGTTCGAGGGGGTTGAGGAGCAGCAGAGTGGCGTCGTGGGCGATCTGAAGCTGGGTTGCGGCGGATTACCCGAAAGCTGGCGCGAGACTGACGACCTGAGCTATGCCATACGCCAGGTCAGCCGCACCGACATGGCCGGTTTGTTCAACTACAGCACACCGCTGGGCCTGCTTGCCCTGCGTCAACAGATCCTCAAGCGGCTGAAACAGCTGGATATCGCGGTGGATGAAAGTCGAATCCTCACCACGGCAGGTGCCAGTCATGGGCTCGACCTGATCGTGCGCACGTTGTTCAAACCGGGCGATTGCGTGGTGGTGGAGAACCCCGGTTATTCGATGCTGTTCGATCTGCTCAGGCTGCACGGGGTCAGCATGATCGAAGTCCCACGAACGCCTCACGGACCCGACACCGAAGCACTCCAGACACTGTTGCTGAAATACAAACCCCGTGGCTTGTTCATCAACAGCTTTTATCACAACCCCACCGGCAGCAGTTTGACCTTGGGCGTGGCTCGGCAGGTGCTGCAGCTGGCCAGAAACCATGGCGTACTGGTGATCGAAGACGACGTCTATGCGGATTTGCACCGCGGTCCCGGTACGCGTCTTGCGGCATTGGGTATCGATGACAACGTGATCTACGTCGGCAGCTACTCCAAAACCCTCAGCAGTTCGTTGCGGGTCGGCTTTGTCGTGGCGGGGGCCGACGTCATTTCGCGACTGGCCGAGGTCAAGATGATCAGCAGCATGGGCGCTTCACGGTTTTGCGAATCGGTGCTGGCTTCTTTATTGGCCAGTGGTGCCTATCGCAAATTGGTGCAGCGTCAGCGCCAGCGTTTAAGCACTGACAGGGACGCGGCCTTGCAGGTGCTCGAAGACGCGGAATGGGAGGTTTTCGGCAAACCCGCAGGTGGCCTGTTCATCTGGGCGCGATCGCGCAAGTCCGACGCCGTTCAGGTGCGGATTCAGGCGCGACGCTTCGGCATCCTGCTGTCATGCGCAACGGCATTCAGCCCCACCGGCCAGGCCCATGATTGGCAGCGCATCAACGTCGCCTATGCCTGTGATCCTCGCGCTCGGGCATTTTTTCAGGCTACCGCTCGGGATCGACCTCAAGCGTTCTGAAAACGACGCTGGCGTAGCTTTTGGCCATTATTCCGACGCCAGAGACTTGTGTTGACACAAGCCCGTTGCGAATCTGCATCCACAGACAATGGCAGGGGACTAAGCGCAATGATTTCGGCCGTGCAAGGACGTTTTGCCAACCTCGGTATGGCGAAAAAACTGGGAGTCGGGTTTGTACTGGTGCTGCTGTTGACAGCCCTGGTGGCGGCTATCGGCGTATGGTCCCTGCAAACCATCAGTCATCGCTTCGACGGGCTCAAGCAGATGTCGTCGCTCAACAGCGGTTTGCTCAAGGTGCGTCTGCTTGAGCAGGAGTACGCCTTGCGCGGCGACCCGAAAACCGTGGATGCCTTGCACGCGGGGGTGGACGCGTTGATCGCGCTGGCGACCGAGCTCAAGGCTCAGTCCGCGGCCAACGTGCCGGTCATGAATGACGTCGAACAGTCTCTGGGGGCCTATCGCAAGGCTTTTGACGAGTTCGTCTCGCTGAGTCAGGCCAAGGACCTGGCGCTGGAAATGGCCAGTTGGTCGGTGTCCAGCGTGGCCAATAACCTGGATGTGCTGCAGTCCGGGCTTAGCGATGATGGCGCCTATGCCTTGAAGGAGTCCGAGGGCAAGGACGGCGCGCAATTCATCGAGCAGGCGAATCAGGTCAGCCAGGTCTCGCGGCTGATGTTGCAGGCGATGAACGAAGCGCGCGTACGCCTGGATCAGAGCCGTAAGGGCGACGACAGTGCAGGGCAGGGCAAGATCGAGCAGGCCGATCAGGCGCTGGCCCAGGCCGAGCAGTTGAAAGCCACGGTCAAGGATGAGGGCTACCAGACGGTCCTCAATGAAGTGTCCGGTCATATCGGCAGTTTCACTGAAAAGCTCGCCGAGTACACCGGCCTGTTGGCGCAGGAAAAGACCGTCTCCGAGCAACTCCACCAGCGCGCCGCGCAAGTGGTGGAGCGGGTGGATCAGGCCTACGTAGCCGAAGACCGGTCGATGCAGGCAGAGCTGAAAAAGAACTCGCTGTTGATCATCGGCTCCTCGGCTCTGGCCTTGCTGGTCGGGCTGATTGCCGCGTGGGTGATTACCCGGTTGATCGTCGCACCGCTGCGTAGCGTAATCCGTGTCGCCCAGCAGATCGCCGCGGGAGATTTGAGCGCGACAATCGACGTGACCCGTCGAGACGAGATCGGCCAGTTGATGCAAGCCATGCAGCAAATGGGCGCGGGGCTCAGCAGCATCGTCAGTGGTTTGCAGGCCGGTATCGAACAGCTGGCAAGCTCTGCGCAATCGCTGTCGGCGGTGACCGAGCAGACCAACCTTGAAGTCAGCAGTCAGAAGGAAGAAACCGAGCAGGTCGCCACCGCGATGAACCAGATGACCGCCACGGTGCACGACGTCGCACGTAATGCGGAGGAGGCCGCCCTGGCGGCGCAGACTGCCGACGGCAAGGTCGAAAGCGGGCAGCAGGTGGTGCGTCAGAGCATGGCGCGGATCGAGCAACTGGCGGACTCGGCCACCTCGGCCAGCTCCAGCATCGAAAGCCTCAGTGCAGAAATCCAGAACATCGGCACGGTGCTCAGCGTGATCAAAAGCGTTGCCGAGCAGACCAACCTGCTGGCGCTCAATGCGGCCATCGAGGCGGCGCGCGCCGGCGAGCAGGGCAGGGGCTTTGCGGTGGTGGCCGATGAGGTTCGGGCGCTGGCCAGGCGAACCCAGCAATCGACCGAGGAAATCGAACGTCTGGTCAGTGCCTTGCGCTCGGCGGCGCAGTCGTCAGTGCAGCAGATTCAGAGCAGTGGCGAGTTGGTGAAGCTGGCGGTAAGCGATGCGTTGCAGACCGAAAGTGCGTTGGGGAGTATTGCGGCGGCGGTGTCGCTGATTCAGCAGATGAACCAGCAGATTGCGGCGGCTGCAGAGGAGCAGAGCTCGGTGGCCGAGGAGATCAATCGCAGTGTCACGAGCATTCGCGCCAGTGCGGATCAGTCTTCATTGGCGATGCAGGGCAATGCGGCGTCGAGTATTGAACTGGCGCAGTTGGGCAGTGAGTTGAGGGGGATGGTGGGGCATTTCAAGCTGTAGCAGCTGCCGAAGGCTCGGGCTGCGTCCGGATGATCCATTGATTCTGGCGGCCATCAATCCCAACGCAAAAAAAAGCCACCTGACCCGGTGGCTTTTCAGCATTTGCATGATCAGTCGTAGATCACTTTCTTCTTCCAGTCGGCATCAGCCTCGACGTCTTTGAGCCCTTCAGTCAGTTGGTTCACTTCGCCTTCAACCGGGGCGATCTTGTCCATGACCTGGTCGTTGGCGCGGGCCAGGAGTTTTTCCAGGTACTCGAGTTGTTCGCTGTAGACCTGGGGCTCCGGTTGTTTGCGCAGGTACTGCACGCCGCGTTCGAAGGCCAGGCGGGCCTGGCCTGGCTGGTTTTGTTGCAGGGAATGCTGGCCGAGGTTGTTGAAGAATTCGATGTGCAGCAGGACCAGGATGTGCCGAACTTCACGGATCCAGCGCTTGGCTTCGTTGGCTGGCAGGAAACCGTCCTGTGCGGCGCGGGTGATCTGGCCATGAATGGCTTCCAGCAGGAAGCGCACGTCTTTGGCCTTGGCTTCGGTCTGGATCGGTGCCGGCGGGTTGTTGACCGGGATCGATTCACCTTGGGCAACCAGGGCACTCAGCTCGGTAATCCGCGCCTTTAGCGTGGCACTGGATTTTTCCAGGTTGAGCAGGCGCTGGCAGACGTTCAGTTCCAGGCGGGTCAACAGCAGCTTGAGTGCGGGTGTCATGAACTGGCCGGGAAAGGTCTCGGTGATTTCGCCGCAGCGACGCAGGCGGTCGTTGAGTTCAACCTTGGTGCGGGCTTTTTCCAGCTTATTGTTTTCCACCACATGGTTCATGTAGCCAATGGCGATCAATAGTGCGATCCCGGCTACGACTAGCAGGGTGATCATGAGTGGTGTCACCGGTAAGACCTCTTTATGGGGTTCGCGTGCGAGTCGAGTGTAGTGGCTTGGCATATGGGCGCATAGGGCCGCTCGACGAGTGAATCGGCTATAGCTCTGCTTATATCGGCCGCAATGCTGCTTCTATAAGTAAATAGCGTGCGAGGTGCACATTGCCATCATCCAGGCAGGGACTATAGCGTCTTGGTGGATGCCAGAATATAGGCGTCAAAGGTCAGGCGACACAAAAGCCTGAATCGCTGCCAAAAGCAGGGCGAAGTCATTGATTTAAATAAATTTATATCTGGGGGTTGACGACCCCTCAATCCATCCATAGAATGCGCGCCACTTACAGCGTAAAGCACACAGCGAAACGCGGTAGGGAGTGAATGTTGTACGTGTGTCCCCTTCGTCTAGTGGCCTAGGACACCGCCCTTTCACGGCGGTAACAGGGGTTCGAGTCCCCTAGGGGACGCCAATGCGGGAATAGCTCAGTTGGTAGAGCACGACCTTGCCAAGGTCGGGGTCGCGAGTTCGAGTCTCGTTTCCCGCTCCAATTTTAAACAGCGTTGCTTTCGGGCAAGGCTGAGTGAAACCAGAACCAAGTCTTCGGATGCGGGTCTGGGCACCGAAACACACACCATGTGTTCCGGGCAGCGTGTCCCCTTCGTCTAGTGGCCTAGGACACCGCCCTTTCACGGCGGTAACAGGGGTTCGAGTCCCCTAGGGGACGCCATTTGCGGGAATAGCTCAGTTGGTAGAGCACGACCTTGCCAAGGTCGGGGTCGCGAGTTCGAGTCTCGTTTCCCGCTCCAAATTCAAAAAAACGCCGCTCATTGAGCGGCGTTTTTTTATGCGCGTAAAAAACCTCCCTAACTTCCAAGGCTCTGCACCAGGCTTTCGAGTGCTTCAATGGTTGTATCTTCCAGTGGCGGTTGCGCTGCTACCGCTCTAAGTTGGCTGGCCAAACGGTATTCGCTGGGCGTGCAGTTGACGAACTGTTTGAAGGCGCGGGCGAAGTAGGAAGGATCCTTGAAGCCGGCCTCATAGCCGATGCTGGTAATCGGCATCTGGCTATTGTCGAGCAGTTGTTTGGCGAAACTCATGCGCTTGTCCAGGATGTAATCGGTGAAGCCGACGCCATTGGCTTCCTTGAACAGGCGACTGAAGCGAAAAGTCGTCATGCCGCAGCGCTTGGCCAAATCCCTCTGATCGATGCTGTCCCGAAAGTGCTGGTCGATGTACAGCATGATGTTGCTCAGCGCCTGATGTTTTTGGTGCCCGGAGGTCAGGCGGATGCTATCTGGCAGAGTGGGCGAGTGGTCGATCAGCAATGTCTTGTCCTGACCGGCATTGCGGCGCAACTCGCAGAGCTGCATCAGTGCCGTCAGGTAGCGCTTCCTCTCGGCGGTGGTGAGCGGGAGCACCATGTATTCCCAGACACTGGAGCGCATGGCCCAGACGGCCAGTTCTTCTGAGTGCTGCACGGTGAACATGGTGATCGGGATGGTGGGGGTGGTGCGTTTGATCTCCAGCAACAACCTCAAGCCGGGGGTGTCGGGGCGATCGAAATGGATGCAGATCATGTCCGCCTGTTCTCCGTGGGGCAGCACGGAGTTTTTCGCCAGTTTGCAGTCGCAAGTGTCCTCGAACTGCGCGATGAGTTCCTTCGTGGAACGATCGTGAGTCAGATCGAACCATAGCAGCGATGGCCTTCTGGTCATGTTGGACGTCATGTCTCTACTCTGCGGTTCTACGGGCCCCTCTTCGCTGAGTAGTATTGCTAACGTGCTATCACTTTGCAGATTAAATACTGATAAGAAAGACGAATTTTAGTTCTATCGGCTCTATGCGTTGCCTGGAAATCAGTCCCAGGCAACTGGCTGTTGGTGTGTCGTCTATGAACCAGGTATCAGCCGCTCGTCGCTTGTAAATCGAAGTCAGTGGTAATCGCGAATCATCCCTTGTTTTACCCCTCCTGCTACTTCTGCAAAGGCCAATGACCGTATTTGGCCGCACCCGCAAAAAAGTCCTAGTGATGTGCAAAATCTTCCTAACGCCCATGCCTTGCCCCTGACTAGGGTTGCATCAGGCAGTGCAGAACGTACTGCCTTCCGGAAAAAACAACATTCGAGTGAGGTGGGCAAAATGATCATTCAAGCAATCAAGACTTCGGTTCTGAAATTCGTCAAAGACGAAGATGGCCTGACCATTGTGGAATACGCAGTGGCGGGTGGGTTGATTACGGCTGCTGTTGCCGCCGCATTCACCGATCTCGGAACAAACGTACATACCCGAATCACGGCGCTGTGCAATGCCGTTGGTGGTGGTGCTGCTTGCGTGTAACGATAATTTCCGAGAGGGAGATGCTGAAATGTCCATGGAGCAGCTGGTGGCAACTGGTGTGCTGATAGGGCTGCTGGGCATAGCGGTGGTGAGCGATATTCGTCGCCACCGCATTCCCAACCTGCTGATCCTGGTAGGCCTGGCTCTGGGATTAGTCGGCCAGACTTATTCAGGTGGAGTAAGCGGGTTGGGTGACAGCCTGTTGGGCATCCTGATCTGTTTTGCGCTGTTTCTGCCCATGTATGCCGTGGGTGGCATGGCCGCCGGCGACGTCAAGTTGATGGCCATGGTTGGCAGCTTCCTACCGGTCTATTCCGCATTGTGGGCCGCCCTATACAGTCTGGTATTCGGCGCCCTGTGCGGTTTGCTGATTGTGCTGGTGCACGGTCAGATGTTGCAGACCCTGGGGCGTTATTGGCTGATTCTCAAGGCTCGGGCTTACTTGGCGCCGAGTGCGGACGAGGCGGCCGGCAAGCCCTTTCCTTACGCTGTTGCAATTTTGCTCGGCACTCTAGGCAGCATCTACTGGCAACTCGTTGCCAGCGGGTTGGGAGATTAGTCATGCACGTCATGGTTGATATTGATGCCTTCCCCAATGAGCGGGAAGCGGTGCAACGACTGGCTCCTCAGCCGTGCACAATCCGGGAAACCGGTCTGACCGACAGTTTCCTCGGCGAGTTGGTATGTAAGCATTTATATGACGCCGGCGTGCTCGACATGTCGCGGCTGGTGGAGCGCCTGGCGCTGACCGGTGCTGTACTTGAAGAAGTCCTGGCGTTCCTGCGCAAGGATGGTCGTATCGAAGTGCTTGGCCAGATGGGCCAGACGGGTGGGCAGATGCTGCGTTATAGCCTGACCGAACGCGGCCGCAGTGCCGCCCGCGATGCCTTGTCGCGCAGCGGTTATATCGGCGCGGCGCCTTTCCCGGTGAGTACCTACCGTTCCCTGATCAAAATCCAGACCATTCACCACGGTCGCATCAGCGCGAGCGATATGCACAAGGCCCTTACTGGCGTCGTGCTCACGGAGGGGATGCTCGATCAGTTGGGCGTGGCGCTGAACTCCGGGCGCGCGATCATGATTTATGGCCCCGCGGGTACCGGCAAGACCTATGTCAGCAGTCGGCTGATTCGTCTGTTCGCCGAGGCCATCTGGGTGCCGCATGCCATCGTCATCAACGAGTCGGTGATCGAGATCTATGACCCGCAGGTGCATCAGCGCCTGGATGACGACACTCAACCAAACAATTTGATGCTCAACGAAGGGATCGACCGTCGACTGCTGCGCTGCAAACGCCCGATCGTCATTACGGGCGGTGAGTTGAGCATGGAACAGCTGGACGTTCGCTATGACCCCTTCACCCGTCAGTACCAGGCCGCCTTGCAGCTCAAGGCCAGTAATGGCCTGTTCATCATCGATGACATGGGGCGCCAACGCATGGCACCTGCCGAGCTGTTGAATCGCTGGATCGTACCGATGGAGGAGAAACGCGACTTCCTCAACTTGGGCGGCGGCCGGCATTGCGAGCTGCCGTTCGATCTGATTCTGGTGTTCTCCACCAACCTCAATCCCCTGGAGCTGGCCGATGAGGCCTTCCTTCGCCGGATTGGCTACAAGCTGCAGTTCGGTTACCTGAAGCCTGAGGAGTACGAAAAGATCTGGCGTCAGGAAAGCGAGCGTTTGGGCATTCCTTTTGACCCGCTGCTGCTGCGTTATGTACTGCAAAGGCTTTATGCAAGTGAAGGCATGCCCCTGGTGCCTTGCCATCCCCGCGATCTCCTGAACATGGCCCTCGATCGTCAGCGTTACCAGGGCGGTTCCGGGAACCTGTCGCCGCAGGAGCTGGAATGGGCCTGGCACAACTACTTCGTCCAGCTCGACTTTTCTTGATACGGAGATACTGACATGAGCTCTCGTACTCTTCCCCTGATAGGCGTTTCCCTGGTCATGGGCCTTGGTGCTGCATGGATGGCCGACTCCTGGCTGAGCGCCCGGCTCAATGCCACCCCGGATGACCACCTTCGAAGCGTGGTGGTCGCCACGGTAGAAATTCCATTCGGGCAGATGGTCGAGGCCCAACAGGTCACCACCGTGCGCATGCCCATGGACACGATTCCGGACGATGCTCTCGATTCCAGCGACAAGGCCGTGGGCAAGATCGCAACGTTTGACATCTTGCGTGGCGACGTCATGCGCGGTGCACGTCTGAGCGAGCACTTGGGCGGCAGTACTCTGGCCTCTCTGATTGCCACAGACAAACGTGCCATATCGGTACGCGTGGACGATGTGGTCGGTGTCGGTGGATTCCTTCTGCCAGGTAACCGGGTCGATGTACTGGCGACCAAAACCACGAATGCCGGCAGTAACAGCGCCGTGTCCAGGACCATCCTCGAGAACTTGCGAGTGTTGGCGGTGGACCAGACGGCGGGTACCGACAAGACCCAACCGGTGGTGGTGCGTGCAGTGACGCTGGAGATGACGACTGCAGAGGCTGAAACCCTGGTCACGGCGCAAACGGAAGGGAAACTGCAACTAACCCTGCGCAATCCGCTGAACTCCGAGAAAAAAATCGTGACCGCCGCGCCTGTTGCTGCGGCCCCCATGGTTGTGGCCGCCGCCCCGGTGCAAAAACGCGTGGTGCAACGTGGCGAGGGTGGCGGGGCTGTCACCATCATCCGCGGGATCCAGACCAGTGTAGTGAAAGTTCGTTGACAGGGCGGTAGGGGTGCCTGGGCACCAAGGTATTGGCGGAGCCGATCCGGATCAGTATCGGCAAAGAGGGCTTGATGATGAATCTTCGTATTCAGCGGCCGTTCACTGCGACGCCAAGGCGCCAGGAAGGATCGGTGAGCGTATTGATGGTAATCGCGTTGGCGGCGATGGCGATGATGGCGGCGTTGGCGCTGGACGGCGGACACATGTTGCTGAACAAGACGCGCCTGCAGAATGCGGTGGACGCCGCCGCCCTGAGTGGCGCCAAAACCCTGCTTCAGGTGGAAGGTGCTGCCAACATGGCCAGCGCGACACGCACTGCCGCGCTCAATACGCTGGTGCAAAATGCCAATGCCGCGGGCAACAACGAGTTGGCCACGGCTGTCGCCGGCAACCCAGGCGCATTTGCAGTGGTGGCGCTTTCCAGCAGCGTCTATGGCCCGTTCTCCTATCCTGGGCCGGCAAATGCCAAATACGTTCGGGTATCGGTACCGAGCTATAGCCTGACTGGTTTTTTCTGGAACTTCGCCCAGGCATTCGGCGCCTTGGGGACCAAAGCAGTGGCGGCGATCGCCACTGCCGGCCCCAGCCCTGCCAGCCCCTGTGATCTCTCTCCTTTGATGGTCTGTGGCGACCCGACCAAATACAACCCGGCCGCCGGCATGTTCTGGGGCTTCCAGTTTGGTGATTTGCAGGTCCTGAAGACAGCTGCCGGCAATTCGTCCCCCATTGGTCCAGGCAACTTCCAGTTGCTCGACTTTGGCTCGGGCGGCAGTACAGTCAGGGATGACCTGGCCGGAGGTGGCACGGTTTGCCGCAATGTGGGGCAAAACGTCCAGACCGCCCCTGGCAACAAGGTCGGCCCTACCTCTCAAGGATTTAATACGCGCTTTGGCATCTATAACGGCCCGGTCAGTGCCTCGAACTATCCGCCAGACCTGGTGACCACGTCCAGCAACCCTGCGATCACTTACGACGGCACAGTCCCGAAGTACCAGGGGCAAACCGTCACATCGAGCAACGGTAATCTCACAGCGGGCGGCAACGCAATATTTGACTACAACGACTGGCGTGCGAGCACTGCCGCGTGTGTGGCCGGGTCCGGCAGTGGCTGTCAGAGCAATGGCGTGTTCGAGCGCCGGATGCTGAAGATCGTGGTGGGCGACTGCTCCGGGAAACTGAGCGGCACCACCTCGGTTCCCGTCCTGGGTTTTGGCTGCTATTTCGTGGTGCAGCCAATGAGTAACGGCGGCACGGAATCGCAGATCTTCGGCCAGTTTGTGAAGGAGTGCGAAGGCGACAACGTGGCCGGCCCCTCGCCGTCCACCGATTCCGGCCCGCAGATCATTCAGCTCTACAAAACCTACATTGGCAGCGGCACTGGCACTCCGAGCACAGACTCGTAGGAGGCGTCATGGGACTTCACTCGTTTAAACATCCGCAGCGCCAACAAGGCGTGGCAATGGTGGAGTTCACCCTCTTCCTGCCCTTGTTGCTCCTGTTGTTGCTGAGCCTCGGCGAGTTCGGCCGCATGCTCTACCAGTACAACGTCCTGCTGCAGGCCAGCCGTGATGCCGACCGTTTCGTCGCCAGCCAGGCTTGGAACTCGACGCTCGGCGCGGTCTCTCTGAGCAATACGCTGCTGACCCAGACGAAAAACGTCGCGGTTTATGGTGTGCCTGCAAATACCGGGACCGCGGTGGTGTCAGGGTTGACGACCGCGAACGTCGCGGTCGCCGCGGTGGGCATCGACCATGTGCGAGTCACCATCACTTACAACTTCTGCCCGGTGATTGGCAGTGGCAATTGTGCCGGCTCGATTCCGGGATTTTTTGGTAATCAGATTGCGCTGAGCATTCCGCTGGTCGCCACTACTGTCATGAGGGCACTGTGATGAATCGCAAACGCATGCGCGGCACTTATGTCGTGGAGTTCGCCATCATTGGCATGCTGGTATTCACGCTGTTGTTCGGCGTGGTGGAAATGGGCCGCCTGTACTTCACGGTCAATGCGCTGGATGAAGCCGCGCGGCGTGGTGCGCGCCTGGCAGCGGTGTGCAACATCAGCGATCCGGTGGTGTTGCGGCGGGCGATCTTCAACGCTGCGACCGACGCCGGTACGAGCCAGCTGATCACGAGTCTGGCCACCACCAACCTGACGCTGACCTATCTGGATGTTAACGGTGCTGTGGTGGCCAGTCCCGGCGACCTGGTCAGCGCCACTGGTTTTCGTGCCATCCGTTATGTCCAGTTGAGTCTGCAAGGCTTCGTTTTCAATCTGTTTATTCCCGGGTTCGGCGTGCCCATTACCTTGCCTGCATTCAAGGCAACCTTGCCACGCGAAAGCCTCGGGCGTCATTCCGATTCCGGGGAGATCACACCATGCTGAATACCAAGGACACCCCGCTTTCCAGCTCGACCGGCAAGACCGGGCTGCGGTTGCTGATCAGCAGTCGTGATGCCACCGCTTTGCGCGATCTGCAGAGCGTCTGCCAGCGCATGCCTTGCCTGGAGGTGAGCACTCGCCTGGTGAGCAATGGGCATGTCGACCCGCTCTACGGCTTGGACCGCATGCCCGATCTGTTGCTGTTGCGCGTCAGCCACCTGTGGCGTGAGGAACTGGCGGCGCTGTTGCAGCGTCCGGCCCATGAGCGTCCGCCGATGTTGGTGTGCGGTCTGCTGAGCGAACAGGAAGGCATGCGCCTGGCGATGCAGGCCGGCGCGCGGGACGTGCTGCCGGAGCCCATAGCCGAGACTGAACTGGTTGCCGCCTTGAATCGCCTGGTCATGGAGGTTCGCACCGGCAGCGGAGTAGAAGGGAAATTGATCGCCGTGATGAGCGCCAAGGGTGGCTCCGGCGGAACCTTGCTGGCCTGCAATCTGGCTCAACAGCTCAGCGTCAAGGGCGGCAGCACCCTGCTGCTGGACATGGACCTGCAATTCGGCAGCGTGACGCATTACCTGGACGTGGCGCAGACGCACAGCCATCTCGAGGTGTTGCATCAGATCGATGGCATGGACAGCGTCGCGTTGCGCGGTTTTTGCAGCCACTTCAGCCCGACTTTGCATGTACTGGGTGGTCGGGCCGGTGAGCTGTGTCTGCCGCAGGATGCCCAACCCGAGCAACTTGACGCCCTTTTGCAATTGGCCCGCGCCAGCTATGACTGGGTGGTGATCGACCTGCCGCGGCAAATCGACCACCTCACCGGCTCGGTGCTGGAACAGGTGGATCGGGTGTACGTGGTGGTGCAGCAGAGCGTCAGTCATCTGCGCGATGCCAGCTCCCTGGTGCGGGTTCTTCGCGATGACCTGGGCGTGCGCAGCGATCAATTGCAGATAGTGGTCAACCGCTTTGATAAGGCGGGCGCGATCAGCGTCAAGGATATCGGCGAGGCACTGCGCTGCACGAATCTGTCGAAATTACCCAACGACTTCAACCTGGTCAGCCAGAGTCAGAACACTGGCGTGCCGTTGGGGCTGCATGCGCCGAGGGCAGCGATCACTGCTGCACTGCGCGACATGACCGAGGACCTGGTCGGTCAACAGGTGGCCGGAAACAAAGGCTTACTCAAACGCGCCTTCAACCGTTTTTTCGGGGGATGACCCATGATCAGCGACTTTCGTAACCGCTTGCGCAAACAGTCCGGTAAAACCGCTGCATCGTCAGCTGCTCAGCTGGGCGATGACCTGCTGGATCCGGCAGAGGAAATAATGGCGTGGGAGCGTGCAACACCGGACGTTCTTTACGAAACCAGAAGCCAGGTCACCCCGGTGGAGGCCGAGTGGCGGGATAAAATCTACCAGCAATTACTCAAGGTCATGGACCTGTCCTTGCTGGACGCCCTTGAACAGGCCGAGGCCACGCGGCAGATTCGCGATATTTGCCAGCGCCTGCTCGACGAGCATTCGGCGCCGGTGAGTACCTCCAGCCGCCAGCTCATTATCAAGCAGATCACCGACGAGGTGCTCGGCCTGGGGCCCCTGGAACCGTTGCTGGCCGATCACAGCGTGTCCGACATCCTGGTCAACGGCCATGCCTCGGTTTACGTCGAGCGCTTTGGCAAACTGCAAAGGACCGATGTGCGCTTTCGCGATAACCAGCATTTGCTGAATATCATCGATCGCATCGTGTCCAGCCTGGGTCGGCGTATCGACGAATCTTCACCTCTGGTGGACGCCCGGCTCAAGGACGGTTCGCGGGTCAACGCGATTATCCCGCCGCTGGCCATCGACGGCCCGAGCATGTCGATTCGCCGTTTTGCGGTGGACTTGCTCAATACCGACAGCCTGATCCAGGTTGGGACATTGACCCCGGCCATTGCGCTGCTGCTCAAGGCAATTGTCCGCGGGCGCTTGAACGTGTTGATTTCCGGCGGTACCGGCAGCGGCAAGACCACCATGCTCAATGTGCTGTCCAGTTTCATCCCGCACAACGAACGGATCGTCACCATCGAAGACTCGGCCGAGCTGCAATTGCAGCAACCCCATGTGGTGCGTCTGGAAACCCGGCCTTCGAACATCGAGGGGCGTGGCGAGGTGAGTCAGCGGGAGTTGGTGCGCAACAGTTTGCGGATGCGCCCGGACCGCATTGTGATCGGCGAAGTGCGCGGCGCTGAGGCGCTGGACATGCTGACGGCCATGAACACCGGTCACGACGGTTCCTTGACCACGATCCACGCCAACACCGCGCGTGATGCGCTGGGGCGAGTCGAGAACATGGTGTCGATGAGCGGGGCGACTTTCCCGATCAAGGCCATGCGGCAGCAGATCGCGTCGGCCATCGATGTGGTGATCCAGCTGGAACGTCAGGAGGACGGCAAGCGCCGACTGGTCAGCGTGCAAGAGATCAACGGCATGGAGGGCGAGATCATCACCATGACCGAAATTTTCTCCTTTGCGCGCCAAGGCATGGGCGAAAATGGCGAAGTGCTCGGCGACTATCTCCCCAGCGGCATGATTCCGTCCTTCCGCGATGTATTGGCCAAGCGCGGCATCGAGTTGCCGCTGACGATGTTCAGGCCTGAGTGGATGGAGGGACGGCAGTCATGAGCCATATTCCTGGTGAATTCATTCTGATGTTCCTCGGCATGGTGTTTATTGCCGTGTTCCTCTTGTCCCAGGGCGTGGTGGTGCCAGTGTTCGGCGAGGCCGGCAAGATGCGTAAGCGCATACGCGGCCGTTTGCATGTGCTGGAAAAAGCCAACAATTTGCCCAACATGCAGACGGTGCTGCGGCAGAAATACCTGACGCGTCTGTCGCCACTGGAGGCCAGGCTTGAGCAGCTGCCTTTTATGGAGACATTAACGCAAATGATTGAGCAGTCCGGGCACGAATTCCGGGCCTACCGGGTATTACTGCTTGGGCTGGTACTGGGTGCCTGGGCGGGTATTTTGATCTGGATGGTCTCGTCAGTCTGGTGGATGGCGTTGCTGGCGAGCCTCGGGGCGTTCTGGTTACCCCTGTTGAAAATCTCTCGTGACCGCGGCAAACGTTTCGCTGCGTTTGAGGAGGGCCTGCCGGATGCGCTGGATGCCATATGCCGGGCCTTGCGCGCGGGGCACCCTTTCAACGAAACCCTGCGCCTGGTCGCTGAGGAGCACAAGGGGCCGGTCGCTCAAGAGTTCGGCCTGACTTTCGCTGATATCAACTATGGCAATGATGTACGCCGAGCCATGCTCGGCCTACTGGAGCGTGTGCCCAGCATGACGGTGATGATGCTGGTGACCTCGATCCTTATCCATCGCGAGACTGGTGGCAATCTGACGGAAGTGTTGGAGCGATTGAGTCGGTTGATCCGGGGACGCTTCCGCTTTCAGCGCAAGATCAAAACCCTGTCGGCGGAAGGGCGCATGTCGGCCTGGGTGCTGGTGGCGATTCCTTTCGTGCTGGCGATCGTGATGATGTTCACAAGCCCCAACTACATACCTGTGCTGGTCAATGATCCCACAGGCCACAAGCTGATCATTGGGGCCTTCTGCGCCATGTTGATCGGGATTTTCTGGATACGCAAAGTCATCCGGATTGAGGTTTAAGCAGTATTCGCTACCGGGAGGTACAGGTCATGGACTTTTTACTCGGGTTGTTCAGTCGGGTCACTGGGAACGAGGAGATGGGGCGGCTGTTGTTCCTTAGCGCGGTCGGTCTCAGTACGGTGCTTGCGGTCGTTGCGGTAATCTTGCTTATGCTGGGGCTTCAGGACCCGGTGCAGCGCCGTCTGGCGCTGATCAAGCGTGGTCATTTAGGTAACACGGCCAGCCAGGAAGCTCCGAGTAATCTGCAACTGCTGCTGGAGCGGGTCGGCCAGCGCTTTGCCTCGGCCGAATCGGCTCAGGCGTCCGTCACCCAGACACTGTTGATGCATGCGGGGTACCGATCCTCTTCGGCGGTGCAGATGTACTGGGCGGTGCGCTTGCTGTTACCCCTGGTGTTGGTCGGCATTGCGTTGCTGCTGTTGCCGATGATTCCCAAGGTTTCACTGAAGATGGGGCTGCTGTTGGTGGCCATGGTGGCTGGTTTCGGATGGCTGGTGCCAGCGCTGTATGTCGGCAAGCGCAAGCAAATGCTACAAGGTCGGCTGCGTGCCGCGTTTCCGGACGCACTGGATCTGATGGTGGTGTGCGTGGAGTCGGGCCTGGCCCTGCCCACGACCATTGAACGGGTGGCTGAAGAGATGTCGGTCAGTCAAGTTGAACTGGCTGAGGAACTGGCGCTGGTCAACGCGCAAATCCGCGCCGGCATTCCCAGTACCGAGGCGCTGAAACAGCTGGCCGTGCGCACCGGCCTGGAAGACGTACAAGGATTGGTCAGCCTGTTGGCGCAGAGTATTCGCTTTGGTACCAGCGTGGCCGATACCCTGCGCATCTATGCTGATGAATTCCGTGACCGGCGTACGCAAGCCGCCGAAGAAATGGGGGCGAAAGTCGGTACCAAACTGATATTCCCTCTGATTTTCTGCCTATGGCCGAGCTTCTTCCTGGTCGCCATCGGCCCTGCCGTGATCGGCGTACTCAGAGCATTCGGTAGGTAAACGGGCGGGGCTGTCGAGTACGATGGCCTTGCCACCTGATCCTGATCTGTACTTTCCCTTCCATAGATCTACACATCTCGCGTAGGAGCAAGGCTTGCCCGCGAAAGCGATCTGTCTGCCATCATATATGGCGGATATGACGGCCTCTTCGCGGGCAAGTCGGATCGCCGCACCGCTCGCTCCTACGGACAATGCTGTTCACTTAAGCCGTAATGCGATCTGTAGCAACTGACGAAGCCTGCGTTCGGCTCGGGCCGCATTCGGACGAAGCAGTCGTAAAATCAGCCATTGCGGTGCATCAGGTACACCACGGCAGCCGGACTCACGACTGATGCGTCCGAACGCAGGCTTTGGCAGCTGCTACAAAGAATGCGTCGCGGCTGAAATTCCTTAAGTGAATAGCATTGCGCTCCTACGAGGGGATTCGGTCAGAACTGAAAATGTGTAGATACCAATACTTTCCTGCAGACGTCATCAAGCCCGGCTTTGCAGCCAGGCTACTCTGGAC
The DNA here is from genome assembly GCF_000282195.1 of Pseudomonas sp. GM18. GTDB lineage: Bacteria > Pseudomonadota > Gammaproteobacteria > Pseudomonadales > Pseudomonadaceae > Aquipseudomonas. The sequence goes on along the minus strand of NZ_AKJT01000047.1, from coordinate 12,715 downwards.
TATGCCAGAGGTTGAGCATCCATTGACGTGCCTCAGTTGTTACTGCCGGTGGTCATTTTCCCCGCCGCATCCTGGTCAAAGAATTCCGGAATCGGATGGGTGAAGCTGTTCAGCCAGCGCTGGAAGGACAGGTCACGCTCAGTGACCGATGCAGTTTGTCGAAAAGGGGAGGCAACCACACCACGAATCTGTAGCTGCATCCACTGTTCGGTGCCCTTTTGCGGCGCCGAGGAGGGACCCGGCTCAATAGCCCAGGCACTGGTGGACAGGCAAGCCATGCACACAATCAACAGCCTTTTGGTATTCATCTCGACTCCTCATACGTTCTACTTGATCGCAGCACTGGTTGAGGCATCGGCTACCTCAGCCTTGCGATTCCCCTCCGAAGCCACCGCTTTTTTGGCAGAGGCCTTGAGTTTTTCCGCGCGGTTTTGAGCCTCTGCGACTTGCTGGGGGCTCAAGCTGGCGCGGTTCGCGAGTTCCGCAGCCGCCTTCCAGTTATCCTGATAAATCAGCAGCGTCACCATGTTGAGTGCCGCCAGTGAATCCGCCTGCTTGAGCTCCATGGCCGTCATGAACTCGAAGCGTGCTTCAGGGATCCGTCGCTGATTGAGGTAGACGACCCCCAGGTCATTGCGCATCTTGTCGTCGGTGGGGGACATCTTCACCGCTCGCTCAAGGTGAGTGGCAGCGGTGGCGTTATCATTTTTGGCCGCAGCCAACTGGCCCAGGCCATGTTCCCCTTCAGGGGCCAGACAGGTGCCGAGCAAGCTTTGATACAACGGCTCCGCATCTTTACGCCCCATCAAGCGCAGCACCCGAGCCTTGCGCAGGCGAGCCTGGACCAGGTCATCGGGCAAACCTTCCAGGTTCGCCAGGCTGGCATACAAACGGCCCTCATTGACCATGTTGTCGGCCAGATTCAGGGCCAGCTCTTGCTCTGAACTGGGCTTGGCACAGACAGCCGGTCGCGAAGACAGGCCATTGGTGGCACAACCTGCGAGCATCAAAGTCGCCGTTATTGCAATGACTGCTTTCATCGAGTGTCCTCTGGCTACAACACGTTGAACGCCTGGCCAATGGCAATACAGCTGGCCCGCCAAGCGCTCAAGGTCACCGTTAAGAGTGAGGGCGAAAGCCCGGTTCAGCGTCTGGCTCCGGCTCATTGCGAAAGCCCGCTACGACTGTCGAAATCGCCATTTTCAAGGAAGAACATGCGGTAGAAGTTCGGGTCGTAATTACGTAGCTGTTCGCCAGGCAATGACGGCAGTTGTGCATTGGCCGCCAGGGGCTGGACCAGATGCGGGGTGACGATCATCAGCAGTTCGCGCTCTTCACGGTTGATGGTGTTATCACGAAAAAACGCACCCAGAATCGGGATATCGCCCAGCCCCGGGAATTTGTTCACTTGGGAATTGTTGCGAGTACTGATCAGGCCGCTGATGACGAAGCTTTCGCCGTCGGCCAGGGAGATGCTGGTGTCGGTACGGCGTATGGTCAGTGCCGGAACTACCGTGCCGGCGATGCTCACGGCGTTGGTGAAGTCCAGTTCACTGACTTCCGGCGCCACCTTCAGGGCAATACGGTTTTTCTCGATGATGGTTGGCGTCAGGGTCAGGCGGATACCGAACTCCTTGTACTCGATGGAGATGTTATTGCTGCTCGAACTGGGAACCGGAATCGGTACTTCACCGCCGGCCAGGAAGCTCGCACTTTGCCCGCTGAGCGCCACCAGGCTTGGCCGCGCCAGGGTATAGGCGAAACCGCTGCCTTCCAGCGCGTTGATCGCCACCAGGGTATTGCCGGTCGCAAAAGAGAGGTTGAAATTATCGTTGTTCACCGGCAATGACGGCGTAACGATGCCGCCGATGGTGGGCAAGGTTCTCGGCGAGCCAAACAGGAAGTTGCCGCGGGTGCCGAAAATAGACGCTGAAGCTTCCTTGAGTTTGGTCCGGCTGACTTCAACGAAGCGAATATCGGTTTGCACCTGGCTCGGCAACAGCGGGTCTTCGGTAGGTCCGGTCGACACGCTGGTCAGCGCCGCGGTGGCTCGGCCCTTGACGAACACCATGCTTTGGCGCGGTTCTTTCGAACAGGAGGTCCAGACCATCAGGCTGGTGGCTCCCGGTGTCAGACCAGTGAGCAGGAAGGCGTTGGGGTTTTTGCCGCTGGGTTGCACATCGGCAATTTTCGGGTCACCCACGGCCAGTTGCGTCACCGGAACCGGTGTGCGCAGTTCACTCTGAAGCCCCTGACCGACCTCGAACGTTGTCGGCATACTGTCCATTTGCGAACAGTTGGCCGCCGCGGCCTGAGCCGCGTCCACGCTGAGGCCCATCCAGAACAGGCCATGGATAATTCGCTTGAAAGCGGGCACGGTACGATAGCTCATTAAGTGCATCCTCGCTGAATAGGCCATCTACAAGGCAAACGGGTTGCCTCGGATCACTACAGGGGGCCTGAGTCGACCCTCAACCTCGCCAGAGCACTCACCACTAACGATTAATGCCCCCGGCAATATTCCTTGGTGCTACACGCAAGCAGGTGCAATACGCTGATCCGAATGAACAGCGAGCAACCTTCTAAAACGGCTTTTAGTGATCCAGATACCTGGGCTGCCGACCCGAGCGAAAGGCTCAGGTTCGACAACCATCGCGGTTATAGGCGGCACTTCCCGCCAACCTGACTCCCCTAAAAAGCAACCGGCAACCACAGCTCTGCGCCGGAAAACGCCTGTCAGGATCATAGTGAGGTAACTCCTTTTGCCAATTCGCTATCTGATCTCTGAACCTAACGTCAAAATTCAAACCGTTATGACTTCTTCTTGTTTGAAGGTAGTTCAAACAAAGCAAAGCGCCATGATTTAAAACAAAACTTTCAGGGCAGAGTGCGGAGATAGCCGTGTTGCTGGCGTGGGAGCCGCAAAAAGTGCGGTTCGACGAGGCGACCAAGGCAGCATGACTTACATGGACAGAATCAGGCGTCCGGCGAACAGAATGAGGATCACCCCCATGGTTCTTTCGAACCAATGCCCCATGCGCATGAACAGCAGTCGCACCCGGGCACTGGAAAAGAACAGGGCCACGATCACGAACCACAAGGCGTTCACGAAACACATCCACAACCCGTACAGCGCCTGAATCTGCAGTGGTGTCGTGGCGCTGATGAGGGTGGTGAAGATCGCCAGGAAGAACAGCGTTGCCTTGGGGTTGGTGGCATTGGTCAGAAACCCTGTGCTGAAGGCCTTGAACAGGGTCTGCTGCTCAGTTGACCCTGCTGCCGCGTTATCGCCTTCAATCGCTGCTTTGGGTTTGCTGCGCAACAGGCTCACACCGAGGTACAAAATGTAGGCCCCCCCGATCACCTTGGCCACCGTCAGTAGCCAAGGCGTGGTGTGCATCAACGCGCCGACGCCGAGCAAGGTGTACAGCACATGCACGGAAATGCCCGCGCCGATGCCCAGTGCCGTGCAGATGCCTACTAAACGCCCGAAGCGCACGCTTTGGCGGATGGTTACGGCGAAGTCCGGCCCGGGTGCGACCACGGCCAGAAAATGGATGGTTGCCAGCGCCAGAAACTCGCCCAGGTAATTCGAAAACATCTCAACTCCAGAAAGTCAGGGGGGAAGCATTGCCGCGGTAGCCGACAAAGAAAGAAAGGCTCAATCGCGGATCGTCCACACCCGGCGTCACCGAGTGCATGCGGCGTGAATTGAACATGATGAAATCACCCGGCTCAGGGCGAATCTCCAGGGTCGGAGGGCCGAGCAAGGCCGGATCGATGCCGTAACTGTCGCCACGCATCTCGTCGAACTGGTCCGGGGAAATATCGTGGTCCCACATCTGCAAGGCGCCGCCCTCGGTCGGCATGTTCAGGTAAACATTGCAGGCGAACTGCGCTTCCAGGCTTCTGGCCTGGAAGCTGTCCGGGGCGTCCTTGGCGAAAATGTCGTGATGCGCGAGGAAGCACACCCCGGGTTTGACCACGCGCGATAGCCCCACATACATCTTGCGGCCATAGAGATTCTCCAGGTGCGCCCCCGCCGGCCAGGACTCATCGAGCATGCAGCGCAGGGTGTCGACAGGCGAGGAGTAAGGCGCACAACGGCTGCGCAATTCGGCGATGTTGCTGGTGGCGCGCTCGAAATAGTCTTCGATCAGCAGTGGCTGGTTTTCCGCTTCGTAAAACGCCATGCCAATGCGACCGATGCTCGGTGCGTTGATATAGCCTTCGAAGCCGGGGGCGAGGATCTTGTCGCCGATCTTGATCGCCAGTGGCCGAGGCAACAAGCCTCTGACGCGGATGGCGAGGACTTCTTCGTTGGCCAGTTTTTGTATGCACGTCTCATCGAGACGCTCGACGTCAAGCATCATGTCTTAGGTCCATCTATCAGATAGTCAACAGAGCCCGCGAACGCAGGCTCCCCCGGCGTCAGGCGATGACGGGGTCGACATCGCCCACAGGCTCAATCCACGTGGTAGTGGACTGACAACGTTCCCTTTTTCTGCGAAAGGGAAGCGATCGTGACCCTGCCCAAATCCTTCAGGCTACGTACATGGGTGCCGCCGCAGCCGTAGGCGGGCAGCTCACCGAAACCGATCTCACGGGCGCCTTCGCGCAACGACGTCAAGCGCGGCAGATCGTGGGTGATCCATTGCTTGATGCCGTACTGAATCGTCTGGGCGTCAACCTCCTGCGCGCCATCGCCCGGTTTGAATTGCACACGTCCTTCATCCGGCCAGTGATGAGCCTTGATCGGCATCCAGCCCAAGGCCTGGACGAAGTGACCAATCAGATGCCCCGCCGAATGCATGCGCGTATTGAACTGGCGACGTTGCTCGTCGACCCGAATCTGGGTCATGCCGAGTTTTACCGGGTGGTCGACGAAATGGATGATCCGGTCCTGCTCCTGAACCACGCGCAGCACCTGGCTTTCGCCGATCCAGCCGGTATCACAGGGTTGCCCGCCGCCCTGGGGGTGAAACAGAGTGGCGCGCAGCACCACGGCGAACTCGTTCTCATAGGGCGTGCAATCCAGGACTTCCACATTAGCCTTGAGGTCATCACTATGGAAAAAGAGGCGAAGCGTCATATTCCATGCCCTTATTAAAGTTTCTATTTTTATTATATGAACCGTGGAATTGCGTGATAATCCGTTCAACCATCAAAGGACTGTTGCGCTGTGAGCATAAATCTTCCTCTGCCGCTGCTCGGTGAAATGGCGATTTTCGTCAAGGTTGTCGAGACCGGCAGTTTCTCCGAAGCGGCGCGTCAGTTGGGGTCTTCACCCTCGGCGGTGAGTCGCAGCATTTCGCGGCTGGAGAAGGCGCTCGCCACGCGTTTGCTGCAACGAACCACGCGCAAGCTACGCCTCAGCGACGGAGGCGAAGAGGTGTTCAAGCGCTGCCAGGAGATGGTCAGCGCGGCGAAGTCGGTGATGGAAATCAGCGGTCAGTTCACCCAGGAAGCGGAAGGGCTGGTGCGCGTCAGCGTGCCCAAGGCTGTGGGGCGATTCGTGATTCATCCGCATATGCCGGAATTTCTGCGGCGTTATCCCAAAGTGGATGTGGAGTTGTTGCTCGAGGACCGTCAGGTGGATTTGATCGATGACAACGTCGACCTGGCCATCCGTATTACCGATCGGCCCCCTGCGGGGCTGGTGGGGCGCCAATTGCTGACCATCGACCATTTGCTCTGCGCCACGCCGCAGTACCTGGCCGAGCGCGGCACACCGACTCATCCCCACGACTTGCTCAATCACAGCTGCATCTATCTGGGCGAAACCCCGAGCGATGCGCGCTGGAAGTTCAAGAAAGGCAGTAAAGCCGTGACCGTCGGCGTGCGCGGACGTTACGCCGCCAATCACACGGGCGTGCGATTGGGCGCGGTATTGCAACACATCGGGATCGGTAGCCTGCCGTACTTCACCGCCCGTTATGCGCTGGAACAGGGGCTGATTGTGCAGGTATTGCCGGACTGGACCTTTCTGGCGTCCTACCACGGAGGCGCCTGGCTGCTGCATTCGCCCACCCGCTATCTGCCGCCCAAGTTACGGGTGTTCATCGACTATCTGGTGGAATGCCTGGAGAAGGAGCCGACCTTGAGCAAGCCGGGTAAGCCAAGCGCGTTGGGCAAGGGTGCGGCGGCGTATGAGTTGCCGGAGAGTGATGGGTTGCTTTGATCTTTCATCCGGATCCGGCCAACAAAAAAGGCCCGCATGAATAACCATGCGGGCCTTTTGCGTTACTGATCGCAGATCAGTGCTTGCTGTCCTGGTTCGACATCGCCAGCAGCTGTTTTTCCTGATTCCAGTCGAACGGTTCATCGTTCTGTTCGGCTTCGAAGCGACGTTCTTCCAGCGCCTGGTACAGGTCGATTTCATCATCGGGCATGTAATGCAGGCAGTCACCGGCGAAGTACCACAGCAGATCGCGCGGCACCAGGTGGGCGATTTGCGGATAGCGGGTGATGATCTGGCACAGGATGTCCTGGCCCAGGTATTGGCTTTCGATCGGATCGACCGGCAGCAACGCACGCAGTTCGTCGAAGCGCTCCAGGAACAAGGCATGGCTTTCTTCGGGAACCTGTTCGGCCTCACCTACGGCGACCAGGATACTGCGCAGGTGGTCGAGCAAGACGAGATGATCGGCAACGACATTGGACACGAGATAAGTCCTCAAGAGCAAAACGGGCGCAGGAGTATAAAGCTCCCGCGCTCCTTTTTCACAGGGTAAAGAGCCCCACGTTGGTGGAGACACATGCTCCTCCGGATCAGCGGACCTTGCCCTTGCCCAGCACCAGCACCTGTTTGTCGAAATCATCGACGTCGATCACCTTGCGCCGCGCCACTTCCACCTCGCGCAAGGCCTCGGCTTCAGCCGGTTGCAAGACGCCAGCCTCCAGTGCGGCATCGATGACAGACTCCCCGACAGTGGGTTTGACCTGGCGACTTCTCAGCGCCGTGTTGAGTTTTTTCTGTAGCGGTTTGGCGGCGTTCAGCAAGTCGCAGGCGTGCTGCAGGGCGCCGACCGGATCCTCTGTCGATTGCGGGCGATAGCAGCCCGCCAGTAACTCCTCAAGGGTTGGATCGCCCTTGGCCCGGCCGAGGACTGCGGCGACTTTGGCCGCCAGCCTGTCCGACGGGCCTCTGTGCCGGCGACCGAACGGGAACACCAACACCCGCAGCAGGCAGCCGAGTACCTTGTTCGGGAAATTGGTCAGCAGTTCGTCCAGCGCACGTTCGGATTGGCCGAGGCTCTCTTCCATGGCCCAGGCGAAGAGCGGACGCATATGCTCCGGCGAGTCGAGATCGTGATAACGCTTGAGCGCAGCGGAGGCCAGGTACAGGTAGCTGAGCACATCGCCCAGACGTGCGGACAAGCGTTCGCGGCGTTTCAGTTCGCCGCCCAGCAGCATCATGCATTGGTCTGCCAACATGGCAAAAGCCGCGGCCTGACGGTTGAGGGCGCGCACGTAGCCTTGGCTGAGCTTGTCCCCGGGCATGTGTTCGAAATGCCCGAAGCCAAGGTTCAGCACCAGGGCGCTGGCGGCGTTGCTCACGGCAAAACCAATGTGTTTGAGCAGCAGGGCGTCGAATTCGATCAGCGCCCGTTGTTTGTCTTCGCGGTGGACAAGGGCCATTTCCTTGAGCACGAACGGATGGCAGCGAATAGCACCCTGGCCGAAGATCATCAGGTTGCGTGTCAGGATGTTCGCACCTTCGACCGTGACGGAAATGGGTGCACCTTGCCAGCTACGCGCCAGGTAGTTGTTCGGGCCCATGATGATGGCTTTGCCGCCGTGAACATCCATGGCGTGACTGACGCACTCGCGACCGCGCTCGGAGAGGTGGTATTTGATGATGGCGGAGGGCACCGACGGCTTTTCGCCGAGGTCGACCGCGTTGGCGGTGAGCATCCGCGCGCTGTCCATCAGCCAGGTACTGCCGCCGATCCGCGCCAGTGCTTCCTGAATCCCTTCGAAGGCTGACAGCGGTGCGTTGAATTGCTCGCGAACCTGCGCATATTGGCCCGTTACCAGGCTGCTGAACTTGCCCGCGGCGGTACCGATGGCAGGCAACGAAATGGAGCGCCCGACCGACAGGCAGTTCATCAGCATCATCCAGCCTTCGCCGAGCATCTCCTGACCGCCGATGATGAATTCCAGCGGTATGAACACATCCTTGCCGGCGTTCGGCCCGTTCATGAAGGCGGCGCCCAGCGGCAGGTGACGGCGACCGATTTCTACACCGGGGGTCTGGGTTGGAATCAATGCGAGACTGATCCCCAGGTCGACTTTATCGCCCAGTAGATGATCCGGGTCATAGGCCTTGAAGGCCAGGCCGATCAAGGTCGCCACCGGGCCCAGGGTGATGTAGCGTTTTTCCCAGTTCAGGCGCAGGCCGAGGGTTTCCTGGCCTTCCCATTCACCTTTGCATATCACTCCGGTGTCAGTCATGCCCCCGACGTTGGAGCCCGCCATCGGGCCTGTCAGGGCAAAGCAGGGGATATCGTCGCCGCGGGCCAGCCGTGGCAGGTAATGATTGCGTTGTTCGTCGGTGCCGTAATGCAGCAACAGTTCCGCCGGGCCAAGGGAGTTGGGCACCATGACGGTGGAGGCCAGGTCACCGCTGCGGGTTGCCAGTTTCATCGCGATCTGGGAGTGCGCATAAGCCGAGAAGCCTTTACCACCGTATTCCTTGGGGATGATGAGGGCAAAAAAGCCATGCTGCTTGATGTGATCCCAGGCCTTTGGCGGCAGGTCCATCAACTGGTTGATCTGCCAATCGGTGACCATCGCGCAGAGCTCTTCGGTCGGGCCATCGATAAACGCCTGTTCCTCTTCGCTCAGCTGCGCTTTTGGATAGGCCAGCAGCTTGTTCCAGTCCGGACGACCGCTGAACAGCTCGCCGTCCCACCAGACCGTGCCGGCTTCAATGGCTTCACGCTCGGTTTGCGACATCGGCGGCAGGTTTTTTTGAAACCAGTTGAAAATGGGCGCCGTGAACAGTTTTCGGCGCAGGTCCGGCAGTAACAGGAAGGCGGCCACAGCCGCAAGCATCACCCAGAAAATCAGCAGCAGCCAGACGGGGGCATGGCTCGCATGTCTGAAGATGCCCATCGCCAGCAGATAGACAGCGATGATGCCCAACGCGGGCAGAGGCGCGGTGCGGCGATGTGCCAGCCAGGCAATCCCGACCACCAGAACCAGTATCCACAACAGCAGCATAATTAATTCTCCTGAAGCCAGGGGCAAAACCACTCTCAGAGCTTAGACGGCATCCATAAAAGTGGGTGGTCGGAGCGATCGGGTAGAGTTCGTAGGAAGCAGCGGCCGGACTTCGTAAGCAATTTCGATGGAGGGTTGTTGAACGCTTTCGTCAACAGGGCGGGCAAGCGCTGATATTTGGCCGAAACGTCGTTATCTCTGTGCTGAAGGTATCGCTAGACTCGTGGCTTCCCCCAGGAGATTGCTGCCATGCACGCGTATCTGAGCCCCGGCCGCTTCATCGACAGTGACCATCCCTCGGTGGTGGCGTTCGCCGAAAAACACCGGGGCGCCCGGCGCGATCCGCTGGATCAGGCGATCAATCTCTATTACGCAGTGCGCGAGGCCGTGCGCTACAACCCCTACACCTTCAGCCGTGATCCGCAGACTTTGCGCGGTAGCTATGCGCTGGCGGCGGGGGAGAGTTATTGCGTGCCCAAAGCCACGCTGCTGGCAGGTTGCGCCCGGCATTGCGGGATCCCGGCGCGTATCGGTCTGGCGGATGTGCGTAATCACCTGTCGACGCCGCGTCTGCTCGAACTGCTCAAGAGCGATGTGTTCGCCATGCACGGCTACACCGAGCTTTATTTGAACGAGCGTTGGGTCAAAGCCACACCGGCTTTCAATCAACAACTGTGCGAGCTGTTCAATGTCGCGCCGCTGGAGTTCGACGGGATCAACGACAGCGTGTTCCATCCCTTCAACCGTGACGGCGAGCAACTAATGGAATATCTGGTCGATCACGGCCAGTTCACCGATGTGCCTGAAGCGTTCTTTTTCCAACACCTGGAAAAGTGCTATCCACATCTGTTCGGCGAGCGGCTGCCGCTGCAACTGGGTGACATGCAGAGCGATTTGAGTCGCGCCTGATCCGGCGTATGCTGCCCTGCGCATTCATCCAACAAGGAGCGGTCATGCTGAAGATCTGGGGTCGGAAAAATTCGTCGAATGTCAGAAAGCCGTTGTGGGCCGCCGAAGAGCTGGGCCTGGCCTATGAAGCCATTGATGCCGGCGGTGCCTTTGGCGTGGTCGACACGCCTGAGTACCGGGCGATGAATCCCAACGGTCGCGTGCCGGTGATCGAAGACGACGGCTTCGTGCTGTGGGAATCCAACACCATCGTGCGTTACCTGATGGCCCGCCATGCCAGCGGCACTGCCTGGTATCCGACGGACCTGCAAGCCCGTGCCTCGGCGGAAAAGTGGATGGACTGGACCACCTCAAGTTTTGCCGCGCCGTTTCGCACGGTGTTCTGGGGCGTGTTGCGCACCCCGCAAGAACAGCAGGACTGGTCGGCCATCAAGGCTGCGATCAAGGAGTGCGACGATCTGCTGTCGATGGCCGATCAAGCGCTGGCGGCTAAACCCTACCTGTCGGGCGATGAGATCGGCATGGGCGACATTCCTTTGGGCAGCTTCATTTATGCCTGGTTCGAGATGCCGGTCGAGCGCGCGCCGCTGCCACATCTCGAAGCCTGGTACGCACGGTTGAAACAGCGTCCGGCGTATCGCAAGGCCGTCATGACCGCGTTGACTTAATACTCACTATCGACACACTTGACTGTACTTGTGGGGCAGCGACAAGCACCATTGCGCTCGTGCGCCGCGGTTGCATTGCTCGCCGCCTGCCCTTATTTATTCCTTTCTTCCCTTCTTGGTGCGTAAATCCGATATGAGTTCCGCTCTGTCCATCCGGCAGCTAACCAAAACCTACGGCAACGGTTTCCAGGCCTTGAGTGGTATCGATCTGGACGTCGCCGAAGGTGACTTTTTCGCCTTGCTCGGCCCGAACGGCGCCGGCAAATCCACGACCATCGGCATTCTCTCGACCCTGGTGAACAAGACCAGCGGAACGGTGAATATCTTCGGTCACGACCTGGACAAAAATCCCGCGGCGCTCAAACGCTCGATCGGCGTGGTGCCCCAGGAATTCAACTTCAACCAGTTCGAAAAGACGTTCGACATTGTCGTGACCCAGGCCGGTTACTACGGCATCCCGGCGAAAATCGCCAAGGAACGCGCCGAGCAGTACCTGACCCAACTGGGTTTGTGGGACAAGCGCGATGTGCCGTCACGCTCCTTGTCCGGCGGCATGAAGCGCCGACTGATGATCGCCCGGGCGCTGGTTCACGAGCCACGCCTGCTGATCCTCGACGAACCGACGGCGGGGGTGGACATCGAATTGCGTCGCTCGATGTGGACCTTCCTCACCGAACTGAACAAGAAAGGCATCACCATCATCCTCACCACCCACTACCTGGAAGAGGCTGAGCAGTTGTGCCGCAACATCGGCATCATCGACCACGGCACCATTGTCGAGAACACCAGCATGAAGCAGCTGCTCAGCCAACTGCATGTCGAGACGTTCCTGCTGGATCTGAAGAACACCTTGCAAGTGGCACCGCAGCTGCTCGGTTACCCGGCCAAACTGATCGACAGTCATACCCTGGAAGTCCAGGTCGACAAGGCCATGGGCATTACCGCGCTGTTCACCCAATTGGCGCAGCAGAACATCGAAGTGTTGAGCCTGCGTAACAAAACCAATCGCCTCGAGGAGTTGTTCGTGTCCCTGGTGGAGAAAAATCTGTCGAAGGTGGCGGTATGAGTTCCGAGCTGCAACCCAACCTCGTCGCCCTCAATACCATCGTTTACCGTGAGGTCAAGCGCTTCACCCGGATCTGGCCGCAGACCTTGCTGCCGCCGGCCATCACCATGGTTCTGTACTTCGTGATCTTCGGCAATCTGATTGGTCGGCAGATCGGCGGCATGGGTGGCTTCACCTACATGGAGTACATCGTGCCGGGGCTGATCATGATGTCGGTGATCACCAACTCCTACGGCAACGTGGTGTCGAGTTTCTTTGGCAGCAAGTTCCAGCGCTCCATCGAAGAGTTGATGGTGTCGCCGGTGTCACCGCATACGATTCTGATCGGCTACACCTTGGGCGGCGTGCTGCGCGGGTTGATGGTCGGGATCATCGTGACGTTGCTGTCGCTGTTCTTCACCACGCTACAGGTGCATCACCTGGGCGTGACCGTTCTGGTGGTGCTGCTGACGGCGACGATCTTCTCGCTGCTGGGCTTCATCAACGCGGTATTTGCGCGCAACTTCGATGACATCTCGATCATCCCGACGTTCGTGCTGACACCACTGACGTACCTGGGCGGGGTGTTCTACTCGATCAGCCTGCTGCCGCCATTCTGGCAGACCGTGTCGCTGGCGAACCCGGTGCTGCACATGGTCAACGCCTTCCGTTACGGCATCCTCGGCGTATCGGACATCAAGATCAGCGTGGCGATCGCCTTCATGCTGGTAGCGACTGTTGTGCTGTACATCGGTTGTGCGCGGCTGCTGGTGAGTGGGCGTGGGATGCGTACCTGACGCTGGTCACCGGGGGTGTACATATCCATTGCTGCGGTAACGGCGGCTTAGGGTTCCGCTCTTACAGC
>NZ_AKJT01000046.1 GCF_000282195.1 Pseudomonas sp. GM18 | reverse complement strand
GCAACTTGCTCATCAACTCCGCCTCAGCCTGGGTCAAGCCGCAAGACTGAGTCAGCTCATCGACGCTGGCCCCCATCCCCACCAGACGCGCGGCCTGGGCGAATGAAAGGCTCGACGGATCACGCTGCTCCAACTGCGCCAGTTTGTCCGGCAACGGCCCGACCACCGCGCGCAGTTCGTGCAGGTCTTCACCCATGCGCACGTTACCGTTCTGGTAGTCGTCGACGCGCTTGGCCAGGTCCTTGATGCGCTGATCGCGCAACGCATCGCCTTGGGCCTTTTGTGCGGCGAGCTGCCTTTGAGCGCGGATGTTCGCCAGGAACATCGCCAGCGTGCCTGCCCACAAGAGGAACAGGACAATCACAGCCACCTCAAGAATCAATCAGATACTCTCCAGTTCCGACCATTCTTCTTCGCTCATCATCTTGTCCAGCTCGACCAGGATCAGCAATTCGTTGTTCTTGTTGCACACGCCTTGAATGAACTTGGCGGACTCTTCGTTACCGACGTTCGGTGCAGTCTCGATTTCCGACTGACGCAGATAAACCACTTCAGCCACGCTGTCGACCATGATCCCGACCACTTGCTTGTCGGCCTCAATGATGACGATGCGGGTGTTGTCGCTGACGTCGACCGTGCCCAGACCGAAACGCTGGCGGGTGTCGATCACGGTGACCACGTTGCCGCGCAGGTTGATGATGCCCAGCACGTAGCTCGGGGCACCCGGCACCGGAGCGATTTCGGTGTAGCGCAGGACTTCCTGAACGCGCATCACGTTGATGCCGTAGGTTTCATTATCCAGCTTGAAGGTGACCCATTGCAGGATCGGATCTTCGGAACCTTTTGCCGCCGTCGCCTTGTCATTCATACCCTGACCCCTCGAAAAACCGCCCTAGCGGTGTGTATTCAGTGCACCGGCACTTGAATGCCGATGCGTGTTTTTTATGTCGGTTTGTGGTTCGGCTTACTGCCGCCCATGTGCTTCGCCCCGCCGCTGGCGATCAACTCGGCCAGTGCGGCGACATCGAGCAAGGCACACATGTGTTCAATCACCGTGCCGGCGAGCCATGGCCGCTGACCCCGGTGACTTCTCCATTTGATTTCATTCGGGTCCAGGCGCAACGAGCGGCTGACCTGATGCACCGCCAGCCCCCACTCATAGCCCTGGACCGAAATAACGTATTGCAGGCCCTGGCGGAAATCATCGCGGTAGCGGTCCGGCATGACCCAGCGCGCGGTATCCAGCACTTTCAGGTTACCGGCCTGGCTCGGCAGGATCCCGAGGAACCATTCCGGCTGACCGAACAACGGCGTCAGCTCGTGACCGGCCAGGGAATAAATCGAGCCCAGGCACACCAGCGGCACCGCCAGGGTCAACCCGGCGACGTCGAACAGCAGGCATTCGAACGGCTCGGCCGCCCATGCCGGACGACCGTCGGTTTCCACCGGAGGCGGCGTGTTGCTCGGCGGCAGATGAACTTCCACCACCGGCGGCACCAACGCTTGCAGCAACGGTGCAATCGTCGACACGGGCGCCAGAATCGGTGCCGGCGCTTCGATCACGGCCACCGGTGCCTTCGCCACTGGCGCAACGGTGGGTGCTGCCACCACAGCGGGTTTCCGCGCATCGCGAGCCTGCTCTTCGAGCACCGCCGCCTGGAACTCGTCCAGAGAGGCTTGCGGCTCGACAACCTCGGGCACTACCTCGATTTCGGGCAACAACTCTTCGGTCGCGTCCTGCAGCAAGCCGTCCAGATAGGACTGAAGGGCCAATTGCGGGCGCGAGGTGATCTTCACCGGCCGAGTCATGCGAATACCATCGTAGGAATCGGGGCTCATCTCAAGCCACCTGCGGAACGAGTTGCTGCGCTAGCAGGTGTTTGAGCAGTGCGCGGTATGCGAGAACACCACGACTCTTGCCGTCGAATTGCGAAGGCGTCAGCCCCGCCCGGCTCGCGTCACGCAAGCGGGTGTCGATCGGGATGTAGCCTTGCCAGATTTCTTCGGGGTACTTGTCGCGCAGCACGCGAAGGGTCCCGAGAGAAGCCTGGGTGCGGCGGTCGAACAGGGTTGGCACGATGTTGAACGGCAACGCCAGTTTGCGTGAGCGGTTGATCATCGCCAAGGTGTTGACCATGCGCTCCAGGCCTTTGACCGCCAGGTGCTCGGTCTGCACCGGAATCACCAACTGCTGGCTGGCCGCCAAGGCATTGACCATCAGCACACCGAGCAACGGCGGGCTGTCGATCACGGCGTAATCGAAGTCCTGCCACAATTGCGCCAGGCTCTTGGCGATCACCAGGCCCAAACCACTCTGGCCCGGCGACTGGCGCTCAAGGGTTGCCAGCGCGGTGCTCGACGGCAACAGGGAAATGCGTTCGTCACTGGTGGGCATCAGCAACTGACCGGGCAAGCCTTGCGGCACGCTGCCCTTGTGCAGAAACAGGTCGTAGCTGCTGTGTTCCAGGCTGTCGGGGTCGTAACCGAAGTAACTGGTCATGGAGCCGTGGGGGTCGAGATCGACTACAACCACGCGCTTGCCCGCCTCAGCCAGCAAGCCGGCTAAAGCGATGGAGGAAGTGGTTTTACCGACACCACCCTTTTGATTGGCGACTGCCCAGACTCTCATTCGGATTGTTCCTCCCGGTCGAAAAGGCCAACCGAGAAATAGCTCAACGTATTAATGCGGGTGACGGAGAATTGACGGCACTCTCGCGTCCCGGCGACTTGACCGGGGTCGGTGCAGTTTGTGTGCCAGCCCGCTTCAATGCGGCATCCGGTTGTGCATGGGCCGTTCCGGTACCGGTGAGACTGCGGCGTACGTCGAGATTGCGTGACACCACCAGCACCACCCGACGGTTGCGCGCGCGGCCTTCGGCGGTGGCGTTGTTGGCCACTGGCTGGAACTCGCCGTAACCCACCGACGCCAGGCGACCAGGGTTCACGCCCTGCATCGCCAGCATGCGCACGATGCTCGCCGAACGGGCCGAAGACAGTTCCCAGTTGGTCGGGTATTGCGCGGTACGGATCGGTTGATCATCGGTGAAGCCTTCGACGTGGATCGGGTTGTCGAAGGGCCGGAGGATCGCGGCCACCTTGTCGATAATGTTGAAGGCGATATCGCTGGGCATCGCGTCGCCGCTGCCGAACAACAGGCTGGAGTTGAGTTCGATCTCGACCCACAACTCGTTGCCGCGCACAGTCATCTGGTTGGAGCTGATCAAGTCGCCGAACGCCGCGCTGATGTCATCGGCGATGCTTTTGAGCGGATCGTTGGCGGCCTGGGCGATGCCGGCGTCGATCTGTTCACTGTCCTTGACCAGCGGCTTGGCCGGGGTCACGGTCTTCGGTCGTTCTTCGCCGATGGGGATCGGCTTAAGGGCGCGGTCAGAGTCGGTAAACACCCCGATCAACGCCTCGGAAATGATCTTGTACTTGCCTTCGTTGATCGACGAGATCGAGTACATCACCACGAAGAACGCGAACAGCAAGGTGATGAAGTCGGCGTAGGAAACGAGCCAGCGTTCATGGTTCACATGTTCTTCAGGTTGCCTGCGACGTGCCATGGTCCATGTCTCCCATCAATCCATAAAGCCCTGAAGCTTCAACTCAATAGAGCGAGGGTTTTCACCTTCGGCGATCGACAGGATCCCTTCCAGCAACATTTCGCGATAGCGCGACTGCCGTAACGCGATGGACTTGAGCTTGGCGGCAATCGGCAGCAACACCAGGTTGGCACTGGCCACGCCATAGATGGTGGCGACGAAGGCGACGGCAATGCCGCTGCCCAGTTGCGATGGATCGGCCAGGTTGCCCATGACGTGGATCAGGCCCATCACCGCACCGATGATACCGATGGTCGGCGCGTAGCCGCCCATGCTTTCAAAGACTTTGGCGGCTTCGATGTCGCGACTTTCCTGGGTGTAGAAATCCACTTCCAGAATACTGCGAATCGCTTCCGGCTCGGCGCCGTCCACCAGCAGTTGCAGGCCTTTGCGCGAGTAGCTGTCGGGTTCGGCGTCGGCCACTCCTTCCAGCCCGAGCAAACCTTCCTTGCGAGCGGTCAGGCTCCAGTTCACCACGCGATCAATGCCGCCGGCCAGGTCCACGCGAGGTGGAAACAGAATCCAGGCAAGAATCTGCATGGCGCGCTTGAAGGCACTCATCGGTGATTGCAGCAGCGCGGCACCGATGGTGCCACCGAGTACGATCAATGCCGCCGGGCCATTGGCCAGCGCGCCGAGGTGGCCGCCTTCAAGGTAGTTGCCGCCGATGATGGCGACGAACGCCATGATGATCCCGATAAGGCTGAGCACATCCATCAGATGCAAGCCTCAACCAGGTGCCGACCGATGTCGTCGAGGCTGTACACCGCGTCCGCAAGTTCGGCTTTGACGATGGCCATCGGCATGCCGTAGATCACGCAGCTGGCTTCATCCTGGGCCCAGATCGCACTGCCGCCCTGCTTGAGCAGGCGCGCGCCTTCGCGACCGTCGGCGCCCATACCGGTCAGTACCACCGCCAGAACTTTGTCGCCGTAGGACTTGGCCGCGGAGCCGAAGGTAATGTCTACGCAAGGCTTGTAGTTCAGACGCTCGTCGCCCGGCAGGATTTTCACCGCGCCACGGCCGTCGATCATCATCTGCTTGCCACCCGGCGCCAGCAGCGCCAGGCCCGGACGCAGGATGTCGCCATCCTCGGCTTCCTTGACACTGATGCGGCACAGCTTGTCCAGACGCTCGGCGAAGGCCTTGGTGAAGGCTGCCGGCATGTGCTGGATCAACACGATCGGTGCCGGGAAGTTGGCCGGCAATTGTGTCAGCACCCGTTGCAGCGCAACCGGGCCGCCGGTGGAGGTACCGATGGCGACCAGTTTGTAGGCTTTGCGTTTCGGCGCAGGAGACGACGGGGCCGCGGCATGGGGACGCGCCGCAATCGGTGCCGGTGCCGGACGCGCGGGTGCGCTGCTGCCGTAGCTGCCGACGCTCGAAGGCGCAGGCGTCGGGGCTGGCACGGCGACCGGCGCCGGAGGGGTGTAGGCACTGACACGACGGTTACTGCGCGAGATGCTGAGAATCTTCTCGCACAGCAGTTGCTTGACCTTCTCCGGGTTACGGGAGATGTCTTCGAAATTCTTCGGCAGGAAGTCCACTGCGCCGGCGTCCAGCGCATCGAGGGTGACCCGGGCGCCTTCGTGGGTCAGCGAGGAGAACATCAATACCGGGGTCGGGCAGCGCTGCATGATGTGCCGCACCGCCGTGATGCCATCCATCATTGGCATCTCGTAGTCCATGGTGATCACGTCTGGCTTGAGGGCCAGGGCCTGATCGATCGCCTCTTTTCCGTTGGTCGCCGTACCGACGACCTGGATATTTGAATCCGCTGCAAGAATTTCCGAGACGCGGCGGCGGAAAAACCCCGAATCGTCCACCACCAGGACTTTGACTGCCATAAACACTCCGTTAGACGGGGCGAGGCTCTGGCGCCCCGCTCCCCCAGAATCAAATACGCCGTGCGGCGTAACGCTTGAGCATGCTCGGAACATCGAGAATCAGAGCAATGCGGCCGTCACCGGTGATGGTGGCGCCGGACATCCCCGGGGTTCCCTGGAGCATTTTGCCCAATGGCTTGATGACCACTTCTTCCTGGCCCACCAACTGATCGACGACGAAGCCGATCCGCTGAGTGCCCACCGAAAGGATCACCACATGGCCTTCGCGCTGCTCTTCGTGAGCGGCGGAGCTGACCAGCCAGCGCTTGAGGTAGAACAAGGGCAGCGCCTTGTCCCGCACGATCACCACTTCCTGGCCGTCCACCACGTTGGTGCGCGACAGGTCGAGGTGGAAGATCTCGTTGACGTTCACCAGCGGGAACGCGAACGCCTGGTTGCCGAGCATGACCATCAGCGTCGGCATGATCGCCAGGGTCAACGGGACCTTGATGACGATCTTCGAGCCTTTGCCCTTGGTCGAGTAGATATTGATGGTGCCGTTGAGCTGGGCGATCTTGGTTTTCACCACGTCCATGCCCACGCCACGACCGGACACGTCGGAGATCTCGGTCTTGGTCGAGAAGCCCGGCGCGAAGATCAGGTTGAAGCAATCGGACTCGCTGAGACGGTCCGCTGCATCCTTGTCCATCAGGCCTTTCTTCACGGCGATACCGCGCAGAACATCGGCATCCATGCCCTTGCCGTCATCGGAGATGGACAGCAGGATGTGGTCACCTTCCTGTTCGGCGGACAGGATCACTTTGCCACTGCGTGGCTTGCCCATCGCTTCGCGATCAGCCGGCTCTTCGATACCGTGGTCGACCGAGTTGCGCACCAAGTGGACCAACGGGTCGGCCAGGGCCTCGACGAGGTTCTTGTCGAGGTCGGTTTCTTCGCCGACCAGTTCCAGGTTGATCTCTTTCTTGAGCTGGCGAGCCAGGTCGCGAACCAGACGCGGGAAGCGCCCGAAGACTTTTTTGATCGGCTGCATCCGGGTCTTCATGACCGCGGTTTGCAGGTCGGCCGTGACCACGTCGAGGTTCGACACAGCCTTGGACATGGCTTCGTCACCGCTGTTGAGGCCCAGACGGACCAAGCGGTTACGCACCAGTACCAGCTCGCCGACCATGTTCATGATTTCGTCGAGACGCGCGGTGTCGACCCGCACGGTGGTCTCGGCTTCGCTGGTCGGTTTTTCCGCGGGCGGCGCGGCCGGGGCACGAGCAGCAGCCGGTGCCGGTGCCGCGGCAGCAGCAGTCTTAGGAGCTTCGGCTTTGGGCTCGGGTGCTTTGGCAACAGGTGCCGGCGCCGCAGCCTTGGCCACTGGAGCCGACACTGAAGCAACAGCAGAAGCAGTGCCCACTTCAGTGAACTTGCCCTTGCCATGCAATTCATCGAGCAGCGATTCGAATTCGTGATCGGAGATCAGATCGCTACCGGCAGCAGCAGCGGTTGGTGCAGCCGGGGCTGGTGCCGAAGCGATTGCCGACTCCAGCGCATCGACCGCAAAGTTGCCTTTGCCGTGCAGCTGGTCGAGCAGTGCTTCGAACTCGTCGTCGGTGATGTCGGAGCTGTCGCCGGCGGCTTTGGGAGCTGCCGGTGCGGCGGGTGCCGCGGCCACTGCATCGGCGGCGAACTGGCCTTTGCCATGCAGTTGATCGAGCAACGACTCGAACTCGGCATCGGTGATTTCGTCACTGGCGGCTGCATCGGCGGCAGGCTGCGAAACAGGCTGCGAAACAGGCTGCACAGCCGCTACGGGCGCCTCGGCCTGGGCCTTGACAGCGTTCAGCGAGTCCAGCAGTTGTTCGAATTCGTTATCGGTAATGTCGCCCGATTCGCTTTCAGCGACCGGTGCTTCAACCACTTCGGCGACCGGCGCCGGTGCGGCTTCATCAGCCGTTTGCGGCTCGGCCAGACGGGCCAGTGCCGCGAGTAATTCAGGCGTGGCAGCCGTGATCGGGCTGCGTTCGCGGACTTCGCTGAACATACTGTTCACCGCGTCCAGCGCTTCGAGAACCACGTCCATCAGTTCCGAGTCGACGCGACGCTCACCCTTGCGCAGGATGTCGAACACGTTCTCGGCGATGTGACAGCACTCCACCAGCTCGTTGAGCTGGAGGAAGCCGGCGCCCCCTTTTACAGTGTGAAAACCGCGAAAAATTGCATTGAGCAAGTCCGCATCATCGGGTCGGCTTTCCAGCTCGACCAGCTGCTCGGACAGTTGCTCTAGAATCTCGCCGGCCTCAACCAGGAAATCCTGAAGGATCTCTTCATCGGCGCCGAAGCTCATTAAGGGTGTGCTCCTAACAGGTTCAAAAACCTAAAATCCAAGGCTGGATAACAAATCGTCCACATCGTCCTGACCGGACACAACGTCTTCTCTTTTATCGGCATGAATCTGCGGACCTTCACCCTGAGAGAGATGTTTTTGTGGATCTTTTTCAGCCAGCATCGCTTCACGGTCATGTTCGATACCCGCAAAGCGGTCTACCTGACTGGCCATGAGTACGAGCTTGAGCAGGTTGCTTTCAACTTCGGTGACCAATTGGGTCACACGCTTGATCACCTGACCGGTGAGGTCCTGGTAATCCTGGGCCAACAGAATGTCGTTGAGGTTGCTCGACACGACGCGGTTGTCTTCACTGCTGCGTGTCAGGAAACCGTCGACCCGCCGGGCCAGCTCGCGGAACTCTTCAGCCCCGACTTCGCGACGCATGAACCGTCCCCAATCCGTGCTCAGCGCCTGGGCTTCGTCGCTCAGGCTGTTGATCAGCGGCGTAGCGTTTTCCACCAGGTCCATGGTGCGGTTGGCCGCGGCCTCGGTCAGCTTGACCACATAGGACAGGCGCTCGGTGGCATCCGTGATCTGAGACACTTCCTCGGCTTGCGGCATGTGCGGGTCAATCTGGAAATTGACGATCGCGCTATGCAGCTCGCGGGTGAGCTTGCCCACTTCCTGATACAGGCCGCGGTCACGGGTCTGGTTGAGCTCATGGATCAATTGCACAGCGTCGCCGAACCTGCCTTTTTCAAGGCTTTCGACCAGTTCGACCGCGTGTTTTTTCAGGGTCGATTCAAAATCGCCCAGTGAAGATTCGTTATGCTCCATAGCTCCCCCGTGGCGCAGTACATCAACCGATGCGTTCGAAAATCTTCTCGATTTTTTCTTTCAACGCCTGGGCTGTGAAGGGTTTGACCACATAGCCGTTAACACCGGCCTGGGCCGCTTCGATGATTTGCTCGCGCTTGGCTTCGGCGGTCACCATCAGCACTGGCAGATGCTTGAGCTTTTCATCGGCGCGCACGTGACGCAGCAGATCGATACCGGTCATGCCAGGCATGTTCCAGTCCGTTACCAGAAAGTCGATGCTCCCGCTGTTGAGAACCGGAATGGCAGTGGTGCCATCGTCAGCCTCGACCGTGTTGGTGAACCCCAGGTCACGCAACAGGTTTTTTATGATCCGCCGCATCGTTGAGAAGTCATCAACGATGAGGATTTTCATGTTCTTGTCCAATTCGACCTCCAAGCAGTCTTAAACGCGCCCAGCACCTGGACGCGCCATTTCAATCAATCCGGCAAAGCACTCAATGACTGTCTGGAGCACAACAGATCGAGACCGGTACGGTTCAACACCACACCAGCTCCATTCGCAGTGTCCCCACACTGCCTTCAGCGCGCTCGCCACTCCCCCAAACGCCCCCGCAAACGGGCCGCGCACTGGCTGTGTAACTGGCTGACCCGAGATTCACTGACCCCCAGGACCTCACCGATTTCCTTGAGATTCAACTCTTCGTCGTAGTACAGCGCCAACACCAGTCGCTCACGCTCCGGCAAATTGGCAATCGCGTCCGCCAGCGCCGCCTGGAAGCGTTCATCTTCCAGATCGCGTGACGGCTCGAGATGAGCACTCGCGCCATCCTCATGCAGCCCTTCGTGTTCGCCGTCCTGCAACAGATCGTCGAAACTGAATAACCGGCTGCCCAGGGTGTCGTTCAAAATCCCGTAATAATCGTCGAGACTCAATTGGAGTTCGGCCGCAACTTCGTGATCTTTAGCGTCACGGCCGGTTTTAGCTTCAATCGAGCGAATCGCGTCGCTGACCATGCGGGTATTGCGGTGGACCGAACGTGGCGCCCAGTCCCCCTTGCGCACTTCATCGAGCATCGCGCCGCGGATTCGAATGCCCGCGTACGTCTCGAAACTCGCGCCTTTGCTGGCGTCGTATTTGGTTGATACTTCAAGCAGGCCGATCATCCCGGCCTGGATCAGGTCTTCGACCTGGACACTGGCCGGCAGACGCGCCAGCAAGTGGTAGGCAATGCGTTTGACCAGTGGCGCGTAACGCTCGATCAGCTCGTACTGCGCGTCACGTGCCGACTTCTTGTAGAGGTTGTAACCGCTGGCTGTCATAGGACGGGTCCTGCCGTTTGTTGCACGAGGCGCTCGACGAAAAACTCCAGGTGCCCACGCGGGTTGGCCGGCAGGGGCCAGGTATCGACTTTCTGCGCAATGGCCTTGAACGCCAGGGCGCACTTGGAACGCGGAAAGGCTTCATACACCGCGCGTTGCTTCTGCACCGCCTTGCGCACGCTTTCGTCGTAAGGCACCGCACCGACGTATTGTAAGGCGACGTCGAGGAAGCGATCCGTGACCTTGGTCAACTTGGCGAACAGGTTGCGGCCTTCCTGCGGGCTCTGCGCCATGTTGGCCAGGACGCGGAAGCGGTTCATGCCGTAGTCGCGGTTGAGCAGTTTGATCAGCGCGTAGGCGTCGGTGATCGAGGTCGGTTCGTCACACACCACCAGCAAGACTTCCTGCGCGGCGCGCACGAAGCTGACTACCGAATCACCAATACCCGCAGCGGTGTCGATCACCAATACGTCGAGGTTGTCGCCGATGTCGCTGAACGCCTGGATCAGGCCGGCATGCTGGGCCGGACTCAAATGAACCATGCTCTGGGTGCCGGAGGCGGCCGGGACGATGCGGATACCGCCAGGCCCCTGCAACAGCACGTCGCGCAGCTCACAGCGGCCTTCGATCACGTCGGCCAGCGTGCGTTTGGGTGTCAGCCCCAACAGAACGTCGACGTTCGCCAGCCCCAGATCGGCATCCAGCAGCATGACGCGCCGGCCGAGCTCAGCTAGAGCCAGGGACAAGTTCACTGACACGTTAGTCTTCCCGACGCCACCTTTGCCGCCGGTCACCGCGATCACCTGTACGGGATGCATGCTGCCCATGTTATTTCTTTACCTTGTCTTGCATAGACGGAGGCCACATTACTGGCTGCGCGTTCACCATCGGAACAATGCATGGCAGACCATCGATGTAGGTACAAAAAATGTTCATTAATGCCTCAGCCAACCTGCTTGGTCGGGCTGTGGTAAATATCAGCGAACATGTCAGCCATGGCTTCTTCGCTGGGTTCTTCCTGCATTTGCACGCTAACGGCGCGGCTGACCAACTGATGACGACGCGGCAGATGCAAGTCATCCGGAATCCGCGGACCATCGGTCAGGTAAGCCACCGGCAACTCATGACTGATCGCCAGGCTCAACACCTCGCCCAGACTTGCCGTTTCATCCAGTTTAGTCAGGATGCAGCCGGCGAGGCCGCAGCGTTTGTAACTGTGATAAGCGGCGGTTAGAACCTGTTTCTGGCTGGTGGTTGCCAGGACCAGATAATTTTTTGATTTGATGCCGCGCCCGGCCAGGCTTTCGAGCTGCATGCGCAGTGCCGGGTCGCTGGCCTGCAGGCCGGCGGTATCGATCAGCACCACGCGTTTGCGCAGCAAGGGTTCCAGTGCCTGCACCAGGGATTGACCCGGGTCGACGTGGGTCACCGACACATTGAGGATCCGGCCCAGCGTCTTGAGCTGTTCCTGAGCACCGATGCGATAGCTGTCCATGCTCACCAGCGCGATGTTCTGCGCGCCGTACTTGAGCACGTAACGGGCCGCGAGCTTGGCCAGCGTGGTGGTCTTGCCCATGCCGGCCGGGCCGACCATGGCAATCACGCCGCCCTCTTCCAGTGGCTCGACTTCCGGGGTGGCGATCATCCGCGCCAGGTGCGCGAGCAACATGCGCCAGGCCTGACGAGGCTCTTCAATGTCGGTAATCAGTGCCAGCAGATCGCGCGACAACGGGCCGGACAGGCCGATGCGTTGCAGGCGACGCCAAAGGTTGGCCTGGGCCGGACGGCTGCCTTGCAGCTGATTCCAGGCCAGCGAGCCAAGCTGCACTTCCATCAGCTCGCGCAGGCTGTTGAGTTCAAAACGCATCGAATCGAATGCGCGCGGGTCGACACCGGCCGCTGCAGCAGGCGCGGGGGCCGGACGCCGAGGTTCGGCCAGCGTCGGCTCGATCAGCGGTTCGGCGGCAGTCAACGGCAGGCCGGCGAACAACTGGCGATTGGTGGTCTTGTCGCTCTCGCCATCGCCGCGCAGGCTCAGTTCAGCCTGGGCGGTGACGATCCGCGACTGGGTCTTGCGCAGCTCATCCTCAAGTTCCATGTTCGGAACACGCGGGGCCAGCGCCGACAATTTGTAATCCAGGGCAGCCGTCAGCTCGACACCGCCGGCGATCCGGCGATTGCCAATGATGGCGGCATCAGCGCCCAGCTCATCACGAACCAGTTTCATGGCCTGACGCATATCGGCGGCGAAAAAACGCTTAACTTGCATAAACCACTACCTCAGCCGTTGGGCCCTACTGTCGCAACGATGGTCACTTGCTTGTTGTCAGGAATTTCCTGGTAAGCCAACACATGCAAACCCGGCACTGCCAGCCGACCGAATCGCGAGAGCATCGCGCGAACCGGACCGGCCACCAGCAGAATCACCGGCTGACCTTGCATTTCCTGACGCTGCGCCGCATCGATCAACGAGCGTTGCAGTTTTTCCGCCATGCTTGGCTCCAGCAGAACGCCCTCTTCCGAGCCTTGTCCTGCCTTCTGAAGACTATTGAGCAATATTTGTTCCAACCTTGGTTCCAAGGTGATCACAGGCAGCTCCGACTCAGTGCCTACAATGCTTTGCACGATTGCACGGGATACGCCGACGCGCACCGCGGCCACCAAAGCGGCGGTATCTTGACTCTTGGCGGCGTTGTTCGCGATGGCTTCGGCGATGCTGCGAATGTCCCGTACCGGCACCTGTTCGGCCAGCAACGCCTGCAAGACTTTGAGCAGTTGCGACAGCGAAACCACCCCCGGCACCAGCTCTTCGGCCAGTTTCGGTGAGCTTTTGGCCAGCAATTGCATGAGTTGCTGGACTTCTTCGTGGCCGATCAGCTCGCTGGAGTGCTTGTACAGAATCTGGTTCAAGTGGGTCGCTACTACCGTACTGGCATCGACCACGGTGTAACCGAGGGATTGCGCCTGGGCGCGCTGGCTGATTTCGATCCACACCGCTTCCAGGCCAAAAGCCGGATCTTTGGCGGTGATGCCGTTGAGCGTGCCATAGACCTGCCCCGGGTTGATCGCCAGTTCGCGCTCCGGGTAAATCTCCGCTTCAGCCAGGATCACCCCCATCAGGGTCAGGCGATAGGCGCTTGGCGCCAGGTCGAGGTTGTCACGGATATGCACAGTCGGCATCAGGAAGCCCAGGTCCTGGGAGAGTTTTTTACGCACCCCCTTGATCCGCGCCAGCAACTGACCACCCTGGTTGCGATCCACCAGTGGAATCAGGCGATAGCCGACTTCCAGGCCAATCATGTCGATCGGCGTTACGTCATCCCAGCCAAGCTCCTTGGTTTCCTGAGCCCGGGCCGGCGACGGCAGCAACTCCTGCTGACGCTTGACCTCTTGCAGGGCCTGAACCTTGACCGCGTTCTGCTTCTTCCAGAACAGGTAAGCGCCGCCCGCCGCCAGGGCTGCCATGGACAGAAAGGAGACGTGCGGCATGCCCGGCACCAGGCCCATCACCGCCATCAAACCTGCGGCCACCGCCAAGGCTTTCGGCGAGGCGAACATCTGACGATTGATCTGCTTGCCCATGTCTTCCGAGCCGGAAGCACGGGTCACCATGATCGCGGCGGCGGTCGACAACAGCAGTGATGGCAATTGCGCCACCAAACCGTCACCGATGGTCAACAGCGCATAAACCTTGCCGGCATCGCCAAAGCTCATGCCGTGCTGGAAAATACCCACCGCCATGCCGCCGATCAGGTTGATGAACAGAATCAGCAGGCCGGCGATGGCGTCACCGCGCACGAACTTGCTGGCACCGTCCATGGAACCGTAGAACTCGGCCTCCTGGGCGACTTCCATCCGGCGCAGTTTCGCCTGGTTCTGGTCAATCAGGCCGGCATTCAAGTCGGCGTCGATCGCCATCTGTTTACCGGGCATCGCATCGAGGGTGAAACGCGCACTCACCTCGGAAATCCGCCCGGCGCCCTTGGTTACCACGACGAAGTTGATGATCATCAAAATCGCGAAGACCACGATACCGACCACGTAGTTACCGCCGATCACCACTTCACCGAAGGCCTGGATCACCTTACCGGCGGCGGCATGGCCGTCCTGACCGTGGAGCATCACCACCCGCGTGGAGGCCACGTTCAGCGCCAGTCGCAGCAACGTCGCCACCAGCAGAATGGTCGGGAACACCGCAAAATCCAGCGGCCGCAAGGCGTACACGCAGACCAGCAACACGACGATGGACAAGGCAATGTTGAAGGTGAAAAACACGTCCAGCAGGAACGGCGGCACCGGCAACATCATCATGGCCAGCATGACCAGCAGCAACAGCGGCACGCCCAGATTGCCCCGACTGAGGTCGGCGACGTTTGTGCGGGCACTGTTGATTAACTGAGAGCGATCCACCGGTTTTCCCCGTTCCTTTAAAGCAAACTTTTGACGCCTGAAGCAGGCGCAGGGCGGCTATTGCAAGAAGCCTTCCAACTTTTGCCAAGGAGGGAAATAGAGAGATTTGTTGAGCCCGGGTAGCAGCTGCCGAGCTACGCGAGGCTCCGTTCGAGGACGCAGTCCTCGCAAAGGTTTACGACTGCTGCGCAGCCTCGCAGGCTCGACAGCTGCTACGAATAGGGTGGATCAGGGGATCGCTCCAGCTCACTGCCCCTGCCACTCGTCCAAAGACCTGCGCAACCGTAAGTTTTGATAGTAGCCAAAACGGCCTTATGGGTATTGGATGGTGATCATCAGCGTTGGTAATACCCAGCGCCGGAGCAGCGATCATGCCCAAGAAAGCGGTCAAGTCATTCAACGATGCCAAAGGCTTCGATCTTGTTGCGCCGAAGCAACAGGACGACAAGAAGAAACAGGAAAACAGTATCGCGAAAGAGCCCGGCAATGAAAAAGCCAATAGGCGGCATCAGCGCCCGTAGGCGCTGCCGAGGCCTGCGATCCTTTGATTTCAGAGCCGTAGACCCGATCAGGAATCGCGCCGTAGATCCGGCGGAATCGGCAAATCATCCTTAAGCGGATCCGGACGCTTGCCCTTGCCGGCGCGGTACTGGCGAATCTGGTAGACGTAAGCCAACACCTGAGCCACCGCCAGATACAGCCCGCCAGGAATTTCCTGATCCAGTTCCGTGGAGTAGTAGATCGAACGCGCCAGGGCGGGCGATTCGAGCAGCTGCACCTGGTTGGCCACGGCGATTTCGCGGATCTTCAAGGCCAGGAAGTCGCTACCCTTGGCGATCAACATCGGCGCCCCGCCCTTCTCCGGATCGTACTTGAGCGCTACGGCGTAGTGGGTCGGGTTGGTGATGACCACGTCGGCGTCGGGGATCGCGGCCATCATTCGTCGCTGCGACATTTCGCGCTGCACCTGGCGAATGCGTTGCTTGACCTCCGGCCGCCCCTCCTGATCCTTGTGCTCGTCACGTATTTCCTGCTTGGTCATCAGCAGCTTTTTGTGGCTTTCCCAGAGCTGCACCGGCACGTCGACCGCCGCGATGATGATCAGCCCGCAAGCCATCCACAAGGTGCTCCAGCCGACCACTTGCAGGCTGTGAATGATCGCCATTTCCAACGGCTCGTGGGCGATGCGCAGCAGATCGTCGATGTCCGACGACAAGACCGCCAACGCCACGAACAACACGATGAAAAACTTCGCCAGAGCCTTGAGCAACTCCACCAGCGCCTTGGCCGAGAACATTCGCTTCAGGCCTGCGGCGGGATTCATGCGGCTGAACTTGGGCGCCATGGAGCCAGCCGCAAATAGCCAGCCCCCCAGGGAAATCGGGCCGATCAGCGCGGCCAACAGCAAGGTGATCATCACCGGCTGAATCGCGAACAAGGCGATCTGCCCCGAGTGCAGCAGATAAGTCGCCATGGAGCGCTGATCCAGAATCACCTCTCGCGAGAGCGAGAAGTTCATGCGCATCAGCTCCATCAAATCCTGGGCCAGGGCACCACCGAAAATCAGCAATCCACCGGCACCGGCGAGCATGACCGCCAGGGTGTTGAGCTCCTTGGAACGCGCAATCTCGCCCTTCTCACGGGAGTCCTTTTTGCGTTTCTCCGTGGGGTCTTCTGTTTTGTCCTGACCGCTTTCGCTCTCAGCCATGACTCAGCGTGCCTGTGCCAGTTCGCGTAACAACTGCAAGGCCTCGGCGGCCAGCGGTTGATACTGATTGAGAATGTCCGCCAGGCCGACCCAGACGATGAACATGCCGAGCACCAGGGTCAGCGGGAAGCCGATCGAGAAGATGTTCAACTGCGGCGCCGCCCGGGTCATCACGCCAAACGCAATGTTGACCACCAGCAACGCGGTGATCGCCGGCAACACCAGCAACAGCGCCGCACCGAGTACCCAGCCGAGCTTGCCGGCCAGCTCCCAGAAATGATTGACCATCAAGCCGCCACCGACCGGCAGCGTGGTGAAGCTTTCGGTGAGGACTTCGAACACCACCAAGTGACCGTTCATCGACAGGAACAACAGCGTCACCAGCATGGTGAAAAACTGCCCGATCACCGCCACCGACACGCCGTTCGTAGGGTCGACCATCGAAGCGAAGCCCATGCCCATCTGGATCGCGACAATTTGCCCGGCGACCACGAACGCCTGGAAGAACAGCTGCAAGGAGAAGCCCAACACCGCGCCGATGATGATTTGCTCGGCGATCAGCAGCAGCGCGCTCAGGTCCAGCGCGTTGACCGGCAGCATCGGTGGCAGGCCGGGGGCAATCACGAAGGTGATTGCCAGGGCGAAGTACAGGCGGATGCGCGTGGACACCAGCGTCGTGCCGAAAATCGGCATGACCATCAGCAATGAGCCGATGCGAAACAGCGGCAACATGAACGTCGCCACCCAGGTGCTGATCTGGGTATCGGTCAGCTGCAGCAGCGACATGGCTTAACCGATGACCTGAGGAATGCTGTGGTACAGCTGCAGAATGTATTCCATGAAGGTCTGCACCAGCCACGGGCCGGCAACGATCAGCGTCACCAACATCACCAGCAGACGCGGCAGGAAGCTCAGGGTCTGTTCGTTGATCTGGGTGGCCGCCTGGAACATCGCCACCAACAGCCCCACCAGCAAGCTCGGGATCACCAGCACGGCGACCATCATGGTGGTCAGCCACAGCGCTTCGCGAAAGATGTCTACGGCGACTTCGGGCGTCATGGTGAAACACCGCCGAAGCTGCTGGCCAACGTACCGATGATCAACGCCCAGCCATCCACCAGCACGAACAACATGATTTTGAACGGCAGGGAAATGATCAGTGGCGAGAGCATCATCATACCCATCGCCATCAGCACACTGGCCACCACCAGGTCGATGATCAGGAACGGAATGAAGATCATGAAGCCGATCTGGAACGCAGTTTTCAGTTCCGAGGTCACGAACGCCGGCACCAGAATCGTCAGCGGCGCCTGATCCGGCGTAGCAATATCAGTGCGCTTGGACAGGCGCATGAACAGCTCCAGATCGCTGCTGCGAGTCTGGGCCAGCATGAAGTCCTTGATCGGCACCTGAGCCTTGGCGACGGCATCCTGAGCGGTGAGTTTTTCCGCCAGATACGGCTGCAAGGCATCCTGATTCACCCGATCGAACACCGGCGCCATGATGAACATGGTGAGGAACAGCGCCATGCCGGTGAGGATCTGGTTCGACGGTGTCTGCTGCAAGCCCAGGGCCTGACGCAGGATCGAGAAAACGATGATGATCCGAGTGAAACTGGTCATCAGCATGACGAACGCCGGGATGAAACTCAGCGCGGTCATGATCAGCAGGATTTGCAGGCTGACCGAGTATTCCTGAGCGCCATTGGCGTTGGTGCCCAGAGTGATCGCCGGGATCGACAACGGATCGGCGGCGAACGCCAGTGGCGCAGCCAGCATCAGGGCCAGCGTCAAGACGATGCGTAACGCACCCATTACTTCTTATCCTTCTGATCCTTGCCGAGCATCTCCAACAGACGCTGGGCAAACTCCGGAGTCGCTTTCTCGGTTGCGCTCGGCACTTGTACCGGCTCCTTGAGCACATGCAACGCGGTAATGGTGCCGGGGCTCAGGCCGAGCAGAATCTGTTCGTTGCCCACCTGTACCAGCATCAAACGGTCACGGGGGCCGAGGGCTCGGGAACCGATCAACTCGATCACTTGCCCCTTGCCGGCCGGCCCGGCCTGCTGGACCCGGCGCAGCAGCCAGGCGAGGAAGAAAATCAACCCCAGCACCAGCAGCAAGCCGAACACCAATTGCGTCAATTGCCCGGCCACACCGCTGCTGACGGCTGGTGCGGCGGCCACTGTCGCAGCTGTCGTTACCGGCTCGGCTGCCAACACGCTGAATGGCAAGGCCAGCGCCAATCCCGGCAAAGAACCCAGAAGCTTGCTCACTCAGCGCAGCTTCTTGATGCGTTCGCTTGGGCTGATCACGTCGGTCAGGCGGATGCCGAACTTTTCGTTGACCACTACCACTTCGCCGTGGGCGATGAGCGTGCCGTTGACCAGCACGTCCAGCGGCTCGCCGGCCAGACGATCGAGCTCGATCACCGAGCCCTGGTTGAGTTGCAGCAGGTTGCGGATGTTGATGTCGGTGCTGCCGACTTCCATGGAAATCGACACCGGGATATCGAGGATCACGTCCAGGTTCGGACCGTCCAGCGTCACTGGATCGTTGTTCTTCGGCACGCTGCCGAACTCTTCCATTGGCAGACGGTTGGAGCCCGACGTACCAGCATCGGCCGCCAGCAGCGCATCAATGTCAGCCTGCCCGGCGTCACCGGTTTCTTCCAGGGCCGCAGCCCATTCGTCGGCCAGTGCCTGGTCGTCCTGGGCGTTCATATCGTCGTTCATCATTTGTCCTCGGCGGGCAACAATTCAGTTAAATGCGTAGGGGTATGAGCGCCGGTCAGCGGCGCTCGATCGGCTCGATCACTTGCAACGCGAGGTTGCCTTTGTGCGAGCCCATCTTGACCTTGAAGGCCGGCACGCCGTTGGCGCGCATGATCATTTCTTCCGGCATCTCGACCGGAATCACGTCCCCGGGCTGCATGTGCAGGATGTCGCGAAGGCGCAGTTGTCGGCGGGCAACGGTGGCACCGATCGGTACGTCGACGTCCAGCACGTCCTGACGCAAGGCGTTGATCCAGCGCTCGTCCTGATCGTCGAGGTCCGACTGGAAGCCGGCATCGAGCATCTCGCGCACCGGCTCGATCATCGAGTACGGCATGGTCACGTGCAGGTCGCCGCCACCGCCATCGAGTTCGATATGGAACGTCGACACCACAATGGCTTCGCTCGGCCCGACGATGTTGGCCATGGCCGGGTTCACTTCCGAGTTGATGTACTCGAAGTTCACTTCCATGATCGCCTGCCAGGCTTCCTTCAAATCGACGAAAGCCTGCTCCAGCACCATGCGCACCACACGCAGTTCGGTGGGGGTGAATTCACGCCCCTCGATCTTCGCGTGACGGCCGTCGCCGCCGAAGAAGTTGTCCACCAGTTTGAACACCAGTTTGGCGTCGAGGATGAACAGCGCGGTGCCGCGCAGCGGTTTGATCTTGACCAGGTTGAGGCTGGTCGGCACGTACAGCGAGTGCACGTATTCGCCGAACTTCATCACCTGCACCCCACCGACGGCAACGTCCGCCGAGCGGCGCAGCATGTTGAACATGCTGATGCGGGTGTAGCGGGCGAAACGCTCGTTGATCATTTCCAGCGTCGGCATGCGTCCACGGACGATGCGATCCTGGCTGGTCAGGTCGTAGCTTTTGACACTGCCGGGTTCGGCAGCGTTATCGGTCTGTACCAGACCATCGTCGACGCCATGCAACAGCGCATCGATCTCATCCTGGGACAGCAGGTCCTGCACGGCCATGTCGTGTTCCTACTGCAGTACGAAATTAGTGAAAAGCAACTGTTCGATCACCACTTTGCCCAGCTCTTTCTGCGCCACTTCCTGAACGCTGGCCGTGGCTTTCTGACGCAACATTTCCTGGCCGACCGGGGTCGCCAGCGTGGCGAAATCCTGACCGGAAAACAGCATGACCAGGTTATTGCGGATCACTGGCATGTGAACTTTGAGCGCCTCCAGATCAGCCTGATTACGCCCCTGCATGGTGATGCTCACCTGCATGTAGCGCTGACGGCCGTTCTGGGTGTAGTTGGCCACGAAGGCTGGAGCCATTGGCTCGAAGATCGCCGGCTGCTTGCCGACCACAGCGGTTTCAGCCGCGGCGGCAGGCTTGCTCTGGGCGCTGTGCATGAAGAACCAGGTCGCCCCCACGGACAAGCCGATCGCCAGCAGCAGGGCCACGACGATCACAATGATCAGCTTGATTTTGCCTTTGGTTGCGGGGTCTTTTACTACTGCTTCGCTCTTCGCCATGCCAATAATCCGTCACTATTCGGGTTTTCACAGTCGCACGGCAAGGCAAGAGCAAGTGTTATGCCAGAAGTGTCTGGGGATATATGGGCGGCGGCAGGCAGATACCGAAAATCAAAAGATCGCAGCCTTCGGCAGCTCCTACATCTGGATGGTGTACACCCTGCAGGAGCTGTCGAAGGCTGCGATCTTTTGAGGGGCGTCCTGATTTATCAGGCGTAATAATCGACGGCGCTGGTGCCGATCACGCTGGTGGTGTTGGCGGCCACTTCAGCGACCGTCGCGGGAAGCTCTTCATCGACAGAATCGAGGCGACCGCCACTGGCATTGGTACGTCCGCCCTGCCCCTGTTGAGCCTGTTCCTGCCCCTGCCCCTGCCAGCCACGGGACTGATCGGAAACGTTGACGTCGACCTGGCCCATGCCCTGCTGCGCAAACATGTCCCGCAGGCGATGCATTTGCCCGTCGAGAGCTTCGCGAACACTTGGATGAGCGCTCATGAAGGTCACTTGGGTCTGCTGATCCGGAACCATGTTCACCCGAATATCGAGACGCCCCAGTTCGGCCGGTTGCAACTGAATATCCGCCGCCTTGAGATTGGCGCTGGACAGGTACATGACCCGGTTGACCACCTCTTCGGTCCAACCGCTCTGATGCATGGCGATCGGCTGGTTCACCGGCAATGCATTGGCAGTCTTCGGTGTTGCCGCTTGCGTCAGTGCCGCCAGACGGTTGGCGAAGTCATCGACACGAGTGTCGCTGCTGGCGGACTTGAGATCCTTGAGGCCGTCATCGATCAGGCCACTGAAAGCCTTCTCGCCGCCCTGGCTGGTGCTGTCCTGATCGGCCTGCACATCGAGCATGCTTGCCATGCCCGCAGCAAAGTTCTGAGCCGAGGTCAGCTCACCGTCGACGTGAGCCTGAGTCGGCGCCGCTTTTGGCTGAGCCTGGCTGGCGGCCGAAACGTGCCCACTCTGCTCCATCGCCATGCGCACGGCCGGCAGTGCATCGAGAGGATCGGCTTCGGGATCGAAATCAGGATCGGCGGTCGCAGCGGCCTGCGTCGCTGTCGCGGTAACAGCGGCTGCGACGGGTGCTTCAACGGCTGACTGCACAGTAGCGACAACCGGCGGAGTTTCCGGCACGGGGGCTGGCAGCACCGACTGCACCACTTGCACCACTTGCATCAACGCCGGATCGAGGGCTGGATCGACAGGCGCGGTATCGACTACCGGCGTCGCCGGCTCGGCGGTATCCGGCGCGTCATCGCTGGCGGTCTTGTCTTCGGACTGCGCCGGTTTATCGACGGGCAAGGATTTGCCGCTATCGGCAACCGTCGGTTCCTGGGCGGCAGACGAGTCGTTGCCCACATCCTTTTTGCCAGTGTTGTCCGGGGCTTTGTCACGTACGGGTTTAGTCGATCCGTCCGCCGTGGCCGAGGGCTTGTTCTGGGCCTGATTGGCGTAGACCTGAGCGAAGCTGGACGCCTTGTCCCCGGGCTCGGCCGTCGACGCCGGGGTATTGGCGGACGCGGCTTGAGTCTTGGCCGCAGCGGCGGCCTGAAGAAGAATGTTGGGGGTAACGGGCATAGAACGGTCTCCGCTGCACTGGGATCGTAGGTACAGTTGAGTGAGTTGACTGCAAGGGTCGAGCCAGCTTTGTTCGCTGGCTGCCAAAAGCGCCGGATGGTTGTCTTATTCAGCCAGGGAGCGCTGGCGCTCTGCCTCGAAAAGCGGTCGGACAATCGCGAATTCGCCGTCGATCTCTCCAACCAGCGCTTCAATGCCTTCGAGTTTTTTCTCTTTCGCTCGCTGCTCCAGCTCATGGCACAGCTCGGCCAGCCGGGTCGCGCCCATGTTGCTGCTGCTACCCTTGAAACTGTGCGCCGTGGCGCCTAACCGATCAGCATCGTCAGCCTGGCGCAGCAGACTCAAGCGCTCTTCGGAATCGCTGAGAAAGGTATCGAGCAATTCTGGATACCCGTCCTCCATAACTTCTTGCAACGCGCTCAGCACGTCGCGATCCAGATGTGTGTCGTCCACTTGTTCACTCCTTTGATCAAGAATGCCTGGGATTATGCCTGAGCCTCCCAGAAAAACTCCACGTGAGCACTGCGGCCATTATCGGACCAGCGCGCATGATGACTCAACTGGCGGATCAAACTGACGCCACGTCCCGACAGACGGACATCATCGAGGGGACGCTCCATCACCCGCGCTACATCGAAGCCCTTGCCACTGTCTTCGACCCGGACTGCCAGGCAACCACCCTCGTCTTTTGGCATCACCTGCAAATGCACCCGCACATAGCCGTCGCGCAACTCGTCCAGGCGCGCATTGCGCTGCTGATAATAACGCGCAAAACCCGAAGCATCGCGTTTCAGGTTTGAATCCAGGCCCAGCACGCCATGCTCCAGGGCATTGGAATAAAGCTCTGCCAGCACACTATAGAGTGCGCCACTCTGGGCTCGCAGGCCGTGCACTTCAAGCAGCAATTGCAACAGGTACGGCAGCGGGTTGAAGCGTTTGAGGGTAGCGGCGCGGAACTCGAAACTTACTGACCAGTCCAGCGGGCTCGACTGGCCGCTGTCGGAATACACCGGCGCCGGCGGGCTCAGTTGCGCAGCTTCCAGCAGACGGACTTCAACCATGCTCACGTCATCGCGAGCCTCGCCGCGAAAGTCCCGCAGGGCCTGCTCGATTTCTTCGAACAGCGCATCGGGCTGACGATTGGCTGCAAACACCTGCTCCAACCGCTCTACGCCAAATAACTGCTCATTGGCATCGCAGGTATCGATCACCCCATCAGACAACAGGAACACCCGATCCCCGACGGCCATTGGGAACACCTCGGTGCGGTCATCGAAGGTTTGCGAGCTCAACACGCCCAGCGGCAAGTGCCGTGCCGTCAGCACTGTACGCTCGCCGCTGGCGATGCTGTGCAGGTAACCGTCCGGCATCCCGCCGTTCCAGACCTCCACCGAACCTCGCTGAAAACTCAGGCACAGCATGGCCGCACAGCAGAACATGTCGACCGGCAGGATGCGTTTGAGCTTGGCGTTCATCTCGCGCAGGGTTTCGGACAAGCCGTAACCCTTGGCGGTCATGCCATAGAAGACTTCAGCCAACGGCATGGCACCGACAGCGGCCGGCAAACCATGACCGGTGAAATCGCCGAGTAACACGTGCATGTCGCCGGCCGGGGTGAAGGCGGCCAGCAACAGATCGCCGTTGAAGAGCGCATAGGGTGATTGCAGATAACGGATGTTCGGCGCATTCAGGCAACCGGAGTGGGCCACCTTGTCGAACACGGCTTTGGCCACTCGCTGTTCGTTAAGCAGGTAATCGTGGTGCCTGGCGATCAGGTCGCGCTGCTCCAGCACCGTGGCCTGCAAACGCCGCAAGCGGTCCATTGCCTTGATCTTGGCCGCGAGGATCACCTGGTTGTAAGGCTTCGCCAGAAAGTCGTCGCCCCCGGCCTCCAGACAACGCGCCAAGGCTTCGCTTTCGGTCAGCGACGTCAGAAAGATGATCGGCACCAGGGTTTCGCCGGCCAGCGCCTTGATCTGCTGCGCGGCCTCGAAGCCATCCATCACCGGCATCATGGCGTCCATCAGCACCAGGTGCGGTCGCTGCGAGCGAAACGCCTCGACCGCCTCGGCGCCATTACTGGCCGTCAGCACTTCATGACCCTGGCGACGGACGATAGTCGACAGCAGCATGCGATCGGCCGCGCTGTCTTCAGCAATCAGTATCGTCAGCGGCTCGAGCGGCGGCTGCATGACGGTCAACTGATGTCGAACAGTTTGTCGAAGTTGGAGATGGCGAGGATCTTGCGCACATCCGAATTGCTGTTAATCACCCGCACATCGGAACTGTCACCACCGGCGTGATCACGCAGCAAGAGCAGCATGCCCAGAGCGGAGCTATCGAGATACGTGGCATCCTTCAGGTCCACTACGATGGAGTCGGGTTTCTTGTTGAGTCGCTCGTAGGACTCGCGAAACTCCTGATGCCGACCGAAATCGAATCGCCCCTTGACCGAAATCGTCAACTTTTGCCCATCCGGGGATACTTCTGTAACGACTGACATTTCACGGCTTCCTTGTCATTGGCGAACGTACGTGTACAAGGTTTAGCACTTGGCGGAGGCTGGAGCAAGGTCAAAAGATCGCAGCCTGCGGGATCGGGTTTGCATGCGGGCGATGCAGGAGCTGCACAGGCTGCGATCTTTTCGAAAGCGCCGCTCAGTAAGGACTCTGGCGCGGCAACCGCTGGGACAATTCATCCAGCAGCTTCTGCTCGCGCTTGTCTTCCAGTTGCCGTGCTTCATCCATGTAGCGCTGAACCAGTTTGCGCAAGCCTTCGACCCGGGCAAACGCTTGCTGCCAGGCTTCACGAGCCTTGTTCAGATTGTTTTGATGCCAGTTCAGGCTCTGGCGCTGCTGGTCGATGGCCGTGCCCAATTGCGCGAGAAAGCCCTGATAGCCCAGCAACCACTGACCCGAGACGCCGCCGCTGCCACGCACGATCCATTGCTCTTGATAGTCGAGACGGAAGGCTTCGAGGTCGGCGAGTTTGCTTTCTGCCAAACGGACCTGCCCCTGGAAGTGCCCCAGGCGCTGGACGGCGGTTTTCTCGGCCTTTTCGGCCATTTCCACCACGGGCGCCAGGCGTGTTGCGCGACTCGGGGCCATGACCGGTTAACCCCCCGGCGCTGGCGCGAAGACCGACGCGAGATGGTTTTCGCTGGCGCCCATGCTGATGTTGTCGTTCAAGCCCTGACGCAGGTACATGGTCATGGCCGGTTGCAGATTGATCGCGGTGTCGGTTTCCCGATCACCGCCGGGCACATAGGCGCCGACGCTGATCAAGTCGCGGCTCTGCTGATAGCGCGACCAGTATTGCTTGAACATCTGCGCGTGGTTCAAGTGCTTGATGCCGACCACCGATGGCATGACCCGGCTGATGGACGCTTCGATGTCGATGGCCGGATAATGCCCTTCCTCGGCCAGACGTCGGGACAGCACGATGTGCCCGTCGAGCACGCCCCGCGCCGAGTCGGCAATCGGGTCCTGTTGATCGTCGCCTTCGGACAATACCGTGTAGAACGCGGTGATCGAACCGCCGCCCTTTTCGGCGTTACCGGCCCGCTCCACCAGTTTCGGCAATTTGGCGAACACCGACGGCGGATAGCCCTTGGTCGCCGGCGGTTCGCCGATGGCCAAGGCGATTTCCCGCTGGGCCTGGGCGAAACGGGTCAGGGAATCCATCAGCAACAGGACGTTCTTGCCCTTGTCGCGGAAATATTCGGCGATCCGCGTGCAGTACATGGCCGCGCGCAGACGCATCAGCGGCGCATCGTCCGCTGGCGACGCCACCACCACTGAACGCTTGAGCCCTTCTTCACCGAGGATGTGCTCGATGAACTCTTTAACTTCTCGACCCCGCTCACCGATCAGCCCGACCACGATAATGTCGGCCTCGGTGAAACGGGTCATCATGCCCAACAGCACACTCTTGCCGACACCGGTACCGGCGAACAACCCGAGGCGCTGACCGCGACCGACCGTCAACAAACCGTTGATGCAGCGAATGCCCACGTCCAGCGGCTGGCTGATCGGGTCACGCTTGAGCGGGTTGATGGTCGGGCCGTCCATTGGCACCCAGTCTTCAGCCTTCATCCCGCCCTTGCCATCCAGCGCACGACCGGCGCCATCGAGCACCCGCCCGAGCATGCTCATGCCCATCGGCAAGCGACCGTTGTCCGCCAGGGGAACCACGCGTGCGCCTGGCGCAATGCCGGCGACGCTGCCGACCGGCATCAGAAAGACTTTACTGCCGGAGAAGCCCATGACTTCAGCTTCGACCTGCACCGGGTGATAGCTGTCATCGTTGATGACCATGCAGCGGCTGCCCATGGCGGCGCGCAAGCCTTCGGCTTCGAGGGTCAGGCCGACCATGCGCAACAGGCGACCTTCGAGGATTGGCGCGCCAGCCAGCTCCGTGGCCTCGGCGTAACTACCGAGGCGTTTGGCGAAACTGGTGCGTTCAAGGCGCATCGGGATCGTCCAGTTCTGGCTCGACCGGGGCGACAGCAGGCTTTTCGTCGCTCGGCAATTCCAGACTCAGGTCCGGCGCGGCCGGGTGCAGCGCCTGATCGTGGAGTTGGTCGAACAGCTTGGCCATGACCTGGGTCACACGGGTTTCGATGGTCGCATCGATACGGCTGTGTTCAGTCTCGACCCGGCAACCGCCCGGCAACAGGGACTCGTCCTCGACGATGCGCCAGGTTTCTTCATGGCGCTCGCGCAGGGCTTTGACCTGTTCGAAATCCTGCGGGTTGACGTACAACCGCACATTGCCCACGCCCAGCGGCAAGAGCTTGAGCGCTTCACGCATGACGTGTTCGATCTGCGTCGAGTCGATGGCCAGCTCGCGCTGAATCACTTGTTTGGTGATATGCCGAACGAGGTCGACCAGCGACTTTTCGATCTGGGTGTCCTGCTCGGCAATCGGTTCGAACAGGTTGGCCATCAGCTGTTCAAGGCCCGCGATCTTGGCCGTCAGGGCCACTTCGGCTTCCTGACGGACCTTGAGCGTGGTGCTGTGGAAACCTTCTTTCTCGCCAACCGCGAAGCCTTCGTTGTAGGCCTCCTGGCGAATGCTTTCGAGCTCTTCGAGGGTCAGTGGCTGGACTTCTTCCAGCGGCACTTCTTCCATTTCCGGCGGTTCGGGTTCCGGCTCAGGCTCAGGCTCCGGCACAAACGGGTCGAAGCTGGGCAGCGCCCAGACGTCGAAACCTGCGACGTCCTTGCCACGGATCAGGTCGGTCTGGGACTCATCATGTTTGGACGACATAGTGACCTTAGATCATCTCTTCGCCGCCCTTCCCGCCGAGAACGATTTCTCCGGCTTCGGCCATACGGCGGGCAATGGTGAGGATTTCTTTCTGCGCCGTTTCCACGTCGCTGACACGCACCGGGCCTTTGGCCTCGAGATCGTCGCGCAACAGTTCGGCCGCCCGTTTGGACATGTTCTTGAAGATCTTTTCCTTGACGCCTTCGTCCGAACCCTTGAGGGCCAGCACCAGGACGTCCGAGGACACTTCGCGCAACAGCGCCTGAATACCGCGGTCGTCGACATCGGACAGGTTGTTGAACACGAACATGAGGTCTTCGATCTGACCGGACAGGTCTTCGTCGACTTCGCGGATCGAGTCCATCAGTTGACCTTCGATCGAGCTGTCGAGGAAGTTCATGATGTCTGCCGCGCGCTTGATACCACCCAGGGTGGTGCGCGAGGCATTCGAGTTGCCGGAGAACTGCTTCTCGAGAATCTGGTTGAGTTCTTTCAGGGCCGCCGGCTGCACGGTGTTCAGCGAAGACACCCGCAGGATGATGTCCAGCCGCACCTTATGGTCGAAGTTGCCCAGCACTTCACCGGCCTGGTCCGGGTCGAGATACGCCACCACGATCGCCTGGATCTGCGGGTGCTCGTAACGGATCACGTCGGCGACGGCGCGCGGTTCCATCCACTTCAGGCTGTCGAGGCCACTGGTGTTGCCGCCCAGCAGGATCCGGTCGATCAGGCCGTTGGCCTTGTCTTCACCCAGGGCCTGGGTGAGCATTTTGCGCACGTAGTCATCGGAGCCGACGCCCAGGCTGGTCTGGTCGCCGACGATGTCGACGAACTCGCTCATGACCTGCTCGACTTGCTCGCGGTGCACGTTACCCATCTGGGCCATGGCCACGCCCACACGCTGAACCTCTTTGGGCCCCATGTGGCGCAGTACTTGCGCGGCATCGGTAGAACCCAGGGACAGCAGCAGAATCGCGGCTTTATCAACCCGGGACAGTTTGGCGACAGCGGCTCGGTTATCACTCATCTGCGTTAATCCACTCTTTCACGACCTGGGCCACGCGACCCGGATCTTCTGCCACCAGACTCTTGATTGCGTTCAACTGTGCGTCATAGCCTTCGCTCGGGCTCGGCAGCAGGATGCTGGTCGGGCCACCGAGGCTGACGCGGTCGTTGGCCAGTTCGCCATCCAGGCCGACTATGCCACCGAGTTCCATGTCGCTGCCCAGACCTGCGAGTTGCTTGCCTTTGCCGCCACCGGTGATGTTGTTGAGTACCGGACGCAGCACGCCGAACACCAGCACCAGGATGAACAACACACCCAGCACTTGCTTGACGATGTCCCAGAACCACGGCTGGGAATAGAACGGAATATCGGCGATCACTTCACCGCGCTCGGCGGAGAACGGCATGTTGATCACACTGACGCTGTCGCCACGGCTGGCGTCGAAACCGACCGCGTCCTGCACCAGGCGAGTGAAGCGCGCCAATTCATCGGCGCTCCACGGCGCACGGGTGGTTTCGCCATTGGCTGCGTTGACCTTGACCTGATCGTCCACCACCACCGACACCGACAGGCGATTCAAACGGCCCTGCTGTTGTTTGGTGTGGCTGATGGAACGGTCGAGTTCGAAGTTCTTGGTGGATTGTTGACGCTTGTCCGCCGGGTACGGCGCCAGCATCGGCTGACCGGTGGCCGGGTCCATGATTTGCTGACCGTTGGCATCAAGCAGTGGCTGGCCTGGCTGCACCATGCCGGCCGACGCGGTGGCGCCACCGGTGGTTTGCGGCGCCGAGGCTGGCGACGGCGGCTGGTTGCTCAAGGCACCCGGCACACCTTGCGGACCATTGCTGGCGGTACGTTGTTCGTTGACCGACTGCTCGCTGCGCAATGCCGGTTGATCCGGGTTGAACTGCTCGGAAGTCGATTCGACGGCACTGAAATCCACATCGGCCGAGACTTCGGCTTTATAGCGGTCGTTGCCCAGCACCGGTTGCAGGATGTTGTGCACGCGCTGAGTCAGCATGCTTTCCATGCGACGGCTGTAATCGAACTGCTTGCCGGCCATGGTCAGTTCGGAGTTTTCCGCCTGATCCGACAGCAGGTTGCCCTTCTGGTCAACGACGGTGATCTGCGATTTGCTCAGTTCGGGAACGCTGGTCGCCACCAGATTGATGATGGCGACGACCTGGCCTGGCTCCAGCGAGCGACCGGAATACAGTTCAACCAGAACAGAAGCGCTGGGCTTGCGCTCGTCACGCACGAACACCGAACTCTTCGGAATCGCCAGGTGCACGCGGGCACCTTTGACGTTGTTCAGGCTGGAAATGGTCCGGGCCAGTTCGCCCTCAAGGCCACGACGATAACGGGTCGCTTCCATGAACTGACTGGTACCCAGTCCCTGTTCCTTGTCGAGGATCTCGAAACCGATGTTGCCGTCGCTGGGAGTGACACCAGCGGCCGCGAGCTTGAGCCGCGCACGGGACAGGTCATCGGCCTTGACCAGCAAGGCACCGGAATTCGGTTCGACGGTATAGGGAATGTCGGCGGCGGCCAGGGTTTCCATGACCTGCTTGGCGTCCATGCCGGCAAGGCTGCCGTATAGAGGCCGGTAGTCCGGCTGCTGGGACCACAACACCACGGCAAAACCAATCGCCACGCTCGCAGCCAGGCCGACCAACAGGCCCACCTGACGCAACATGGTCATCTCGGAGAGGTTTTCCAGGAAAGACAACCCGAACAGCGGCGGTTTGCCGTCTATTGGAGTGGCCTTGGCCGGAACATTATCGGCGATTGCTTCTGCCATGACTCAATCTCGTCCTTAAACCGGCATCTGCATGATGTCTTGGTAAGCCTGAACCAGCTTGTTACGCACTTGGGTCAGCGCCTGAAAAGACACGCTGGCCTTCTGTGAGGAAATCATCACGTCCGTCAGGTCGACGCCGCTTTTACCGATTTCGAAAGCACTGGCCAACTGATTGGACGCCTGCTGGGTGTCGTTCACTTTATTGACGGCCTGACCGAGCATGTCGGAAAAGCTGCTGCCACCCACTTCAGGGACTGCGGCAGTCGATTTCGGCGCAGACATGGCATCCATTTGCATGGCGCGCATATCCAGCATCAACCGATTAAATTCAATACCTTGGCTCATGGTCTACTCTCTTTGACGAAGCTACGTCTCTGGCTACCCGCAATTTTTTGACACTCACTCGGCGAGTAGTGAGGTGTTAGCAACAAGGGTGCCAGCTCCGTGGTCGCTCTAAACAAAAGCTCATCGCTGGAGCCGTGACGCAATCCGTAGCAGCTGGCGAAGCCTGCGTCCGGCTGCGCAGCAGTCGTGAAATCAGTCAGCGCGGTGTTTCAGAAAGACCGAGTGTTCAGGTTTAACGACTGCTGCGCAGCCGG
Organism: Pseudomonas sp. GM18; assembly: GCF_000282195.1. Lineage (GTDB taxonomy): Bacteria > Pseudomonadota > Gammaproteobacteria > Pseudomonadales > Pseudomonadaceae > Aquipseudomonas. Next base: position 88,096 of record NZ_AKJT01000046.1, on the reverse strand, counting down.
ACGCAGGCTTCGCCAGCTGCTACCAAAATCGAATCAGGTGGCGAACAAATACGCTTCCACGTCCATTCCGGCGTCGCGCATCTGCGCCAGCTTGTAGCGCAAGGTGCGCGGGCTGATGCCCAGTCGCTCGGCGGCTTCTTTGCGACGACCGCGCTCGGAGCGCAAGGTATCGATGATCATCTGGAACTCACGGCGCCGCAGGTCATCGCCGAGGGCACCCGCCGATTCGGCTTCGACCTCCACAACGCGCACGGGCGTCGGCGTCAATGCTGGCAATGGCGCACACGCCACAGGCCCGGCCAGGCAGAAATCCTGCGGCTGGATCAATCCGCCCTGCTGCAGAATCAAGGCCCGCTGGATCGCGTTATCCAGCTCACGCACGTTGCCCGGCCACGGATAGCCGATCAGGCACGCCTGTGCCTCGGGCGAAAGCTTTGCCGCGGCATGCTTCATTTTATTGACGTGTTTGGCCAGCAGGCGCTCGGCCAGCGGCAGGATGTCGGCGGTGCGCTCGCGCAGTGGACGCCAGGCCAACGGGAACACTGACAGGCGATAGTAAAGATCTTCGCGGAAACGCCCCGCCGCCACTTCACCGGCCAGGTCACGGTTGGTGGTGGCGACTACTCGAATGTCCAGGGTGATCGGCTTGCGTGCGCCGACACGCTCGACTTCACGCTCCTGCAATACGCGCAGTAACTTGGCCTGCAGGCCGAGGGGCATTTCAGAGATTTCGTCGAGCAGGATCGTCCCGCCATCGGCCTGCTCGAACTTGCCGGCCTGCGCCGCGATGGCGCCGGTGAACGAACCCTTTTCGTGACCGAACAAAGTGGCTTCAAGCATGTTGTCCGGGATCGCTGCGCAGTTGATCGCAATGAACGGCTGACTGGCGCGATGGGAGTGCTGATGGATGTAACGCGCCAGCACTTCCTTGCCGGTCCCGGACTCACCGGAGATCAACACCGTGGAATCACTGCGCGCCACGCGCGCGGCCAACTCCAGCAATTGCGCGCTGGCCGGTTCGAACGCCACAGGCCCCTCGCTCTCGGTCGCACCGAGATTGCCCAAGGCATGACGCGCCACCAGATCGAGCAAGGCCTTGGGCTCGAACGGCTTGACCAGATAATCCGCCGCGCCCTGACGCATGGCATCGACCGCGCGCTCGACCGCACCATGAGCGGTCATCAGCAACACCGGCAGTTGCGGCTGACGAGCCCGCAGTAATCCAAGCAGCTGATGACCGTCCATGCCCGGCATGTTGACGTCACTGACCACCAGGTTAAATGCCTCGGCGCCAACCGCAGCCAGCGCCTCTTCCGCCGAACCGACCGCCTCGTAATCGTGCCCGGCAAGCAACAGCGTATCGGCCAATGCTTCCCGTAGCGCGCGATCATCCTCGACCAGTAAAACCTTGATGGTCATGTCCTTCACTTCACTCCCTGAGCGCTGGGCTGCTCGCCAGCAAAAAGCGGCAGGATCACCTGCGCACAAGTGCCGCGACCTGGCCGCGAACGCAACTGCAATTCTCCCTGATGAGCACGGGCCACTGCCTTGACCACGGTCAGGCCCAGGCCGGTACCGGTGGTTTTGGTGGTGAAAAACGGCTCGCCCAAACGCACCAATACCGCCTCGTCGATACCGCTGCCGCTGTCACTGACGCACAGGCGCAGGTTGTTGCCGCGGGTATACAGATGAACTTTCAAACGGACGCCGCCGGCGCTGGCCTGAATGGCGTTCTCGATCAGATTGAGGATCGCCCCGACCAGCGTGTCGCGATTGCACAGCAACTCACCGGCATGACTGTCGCACTGCCAGCGAATCGGCAGATCCTGAACATGGGTCAAAGCGGCCGCTTGCAGCGATTGCATTAGCATCTTGGGAGTCACGCGATCGGTCAATGGCAGCTCGCCGCGAGCGAACACCAGCATGTCGCGCACCTGGTGCTCCAGCTCATGCAGACGCTCTTTCAGGCGGCCGGCAAAACGCTGCTGTGTCGCGACCGGCAACTCCTGCTCGGTCAAATGGCTGGCATAAAGCAACGCGGCGGACAACGGCGTACGAATTTGATGAGCCAACGATGCGACCATACGACCGAGCGACGACAGGCGCTCATGGCGGGCCAGTTGATCTTGCAAATGACGGGTTTCAGTCAGATCGTTGAGCAACACCAACTGACCGGGTTCGGCATCCAGCGAGCGGGTAGCGATCGACAGGCGCCGACCGTCCTTGAGGGAAATTTCGTGACCGTCGTCTTCGCGCGGCGCAAAGCATCGAGCAATGACATGGCGCCACAGCTCGCCTTCGAGGGGCAAGCCGAGCAGCTCACAGGCGGCGGGATTGGCTTCACGCACGATGCCTTGGGCGTCGATGACGATGACGCCGCCGGGCAATAGATCGAGGAGGTTTTGCAGACGGTTGGCCAGACGCTCTTTTTCCGCCAGTTCCTGCATGCGCTGGGCGCTGACCACCGCCAGCTCCCCCTTGAGCTCGGTGACCCGGGCTTCGAGCATGCTGTAGGAATCGGTCAATTGGCTCGACATCTGGTTGAACAGCGCAAACGCCTGCTCAAGGCCAAGCCGGCTTGCCTGCTCTACGGACGACGGTTGCCCCGAAACATCAGGGACAGGAGACATCTGGGCGGCTTGGGGCATTGTGCTCTCTCGCGTGGTTGACCGTCAGTTAAACGGAACGTTGCGAGGGATGTAGCAATACCCGTGCCTAAAAAAAACTGCCTGGAAATGAAGGGGTTGGAAAACAGGCGTCAATCATCCGCCTGTTCATCACCATCACGACGGCTCATGCCGTACTTGCGCATCTTCTCCACCAGGGTCGTGCGACGAATACGCAGCCGTTCGGCCGCCCGCGCCACAATACCATTGGCGTCGTCCAGCGCCTGCTGAATCAACCCTTGCTCCAGACCGCCAAGGTAGTCCTTCAGGTCCAGGCCTTCCGGCGGCAACAGCGCATTGGCGGTGAAGTCAGGCGTATGACCGTTGATGGCCACCCGCTCTTCAAGATCGCTGCGCAGGCTGTCGACCATCTGCTCATCTTCATCATCGACATAGCGGAATTTCTTCGGCAATTCGACCACGCCAATCACCCCGTACGGGTGCATGATCGCCATGCGTTCCACCAGGTTGGCCAGCTCGCGAACGTTGCCCGGCCAGCCGTGACGACACAGCGACATGATCGCCGCCGAGTTGAAACGGATCGAACCGCGCTTCTCGTGCTCCATGCGCGAGATCAACTCGTTCATCAGCAACGGGATGTCTTCGACGCGCTCACGCAACGGCGCCATCTCGATCGGGAACACGTTCAGGCGATAGTAGAGGTCTTCGCGGAAGGTGCCGATCTCGATCATGCTTTCGAGATTCTTGTGGGTCGCCGCGATGATCCGCACATCGACGCTTTGGGTCTTGTTGCTGCCCACGCGCTCGAAGGTGCGCTCCTGCAAGACGCGCAACAGCTTGACCTGCATCGGCAGCGGCATGTCGCCGATTTCGTCGAGGAACAGGGTACCGCCATTAGCCAGCTCGAAACGCCCGGCACGGCTGGTGATCGCCCCGGTGAAGGCGCCCTTCTCGTGGCCAAACAATTCGCTTTCCAGCAACTCGGCCGGGATCGCCCCGCAGTTGACCGGAACGAACGGCGCTTCACGACGCTTGGAGTGGTAGTGCAGATTGCGCGCGACCACTTCCTTGCCGGTGCCGGACTCGCCGAGGATCAGCACGCTGGCGTCGGTGTCGGCGACTTGCTGCATCATCTGACGGACGTGTTGAATCGCCCGGCTGGTGCCGACAAGGCTACGGAAAAGATTCGGTTCGCGGTGACGACCGCGCTCACGGGCCTGGTCATACATCTCGCGATAGACCTGGGCGCGGTGCAGCGAATCGAGCAATTTGCTGTAGCTGGGTGGCATTTCGAGAGTCGAAAGCACTCGGCGACGCTGGTCTTCCGGCAAGTCAATGGAAGAATTATCGCCCATTAACAAAACTGGAAGGAACTCATCCCAGGTTGAGAGTGTCTTTAACAGGCCCAAAAGTGCACCAGGAGCATTTACCGTCCCGATGAGGACACAGATTACTTCACGACTTGATGACAAAGAGCCGACCGCCTGCTGCCAGTCATGGCTGCCACAGGGTAAATTTTCTTCGCCGAGAAAATTTAAAATCACCGCCAAATCGCGGCGGCGGACGCTATCGTCATCAATCAGCAGAATTTTGGTTTCACGCCACATGCAATAGCAACTTCCCTAGTCAACTCAATGCCCAAAATGAGGGGCAAGCTAGACGCTTGCAGACACGTTGTGCCTGTAGACGCCTGAAATCTGGAACCAGCCACTAGTTAAGTCAAAAAACCGTGCACAGTCAAATTTATGGCGCACTATGTTTGGATTAACTGAGGGTTAACTAACCAAACAGATGGTAAACCTTTGCCGCGTTCTGTGCTTGGTGGATCTGCGACATCTCGTCGACTATCGCCTGGCGCTGCCCCGTCGCCGCCTCCAGAAGCTGTTTATACACCCCCAGCAACTCCTCAAGGTTGTCGCGCAACGCGGCCTCGTCCACCGAAGCTTCACTCAAGACGTCTTCCATGCAGGAACGGCAAGCCAGGTCCAATTCACCGATGGCCTCCCAGTTACGCTCAGCCAATGCCTCAACCAGGGCGTCCCGGGTCTGCGCGATTCGCTGCAATACAAGACTCATGGTGATCTCCTTAAAACTGCGGACCCGGCGCGGCGATGGCATCCCAACCGTCTTTGACCGTGCGGAGCAGGTCGGCGACTTCGTCGAGGATTTTTGGATCGGTCTTGATATTGGCTTCAGCCAGACGTTTCATCATGTAAGCATAGAGACTGTCCAACTCACCGACGGACTCTGCCTGCTTATCCAAGTCCAATCCCTCTCGCAAACCACCGATGATGCCGATAGCCTTGCCGATTAGAACACCCTTGTTGGCGACATCCTTGCGCTCCATGGCGCCTTTGGCCTGAGCGATGCGATCCAGACCACCTTCCATAAGCATTTGCACCAGACGATGAGGGCTGGCCTCGGAAGTCTGGGCTTGCGCGCCAATCTTCTGGTACTGCCGAAGGGCTAACATCGGGTTCATGCTGTACCTCATCAAAACTCTGTGATTCGTATAATCAGGCTATCGACATAGCGTCAAAAATCTTTAATCCAAAACTAAAAAGCCCGACAAGCGTAATCCGCTGCCGGGCTTTTGGCGTTTATACGCTATGAGGCGTTTTTCTGCGCATTCATCGCCTCGAACATCGAAGTGATATTGCTCGCCGTTGCCTTCAGCTTGCCGACTAGGGTATCCATGTCGTTGTACTTCTTGGTCAGCACCGCCGTCAGCGTCTCGACCCGACGATCCAGGGCTGCCTGCTGGTTGGCCAGATTGCTCTTGGCCTTGGCCAGGTTGCTCGAACGGGTGTCGAGGATCCCCTCACTGCCAGTGATCGTGTAAGGGGTGATGGCATCGTTCATACGCGTCAACAGCCCCTTGGCGGCATCGCCAGTCGCCGTCGGATCGCCCAGGAACAGCTTCTGAACCTCACCACCGAGCTTCTGGGTGTCCATCGCAGCGGTGAACTTGGTGCTATCGAAATCCAGCGCACCGGTTTTCTGATTGGTGGTGATACCCAATTGCGACAGAACAGTGAGCTTGTCACCCGCACCGGTAGTCACCAACGGCGAACGAATCGATGCCATGATACCGCGCGCCAGCGGGTCACCGGTCAGCGCAGCAGCAACGGTCGGGTTGCCGTCATCATCCAGGGAAGGCTTGGTCAACGCATTGACACTGGTCACAACCTGGTTATAAGCGTCGACGAAAGCTTGAATGGACTTTTTCAGGCCATCACTGTTCGGGCCGACCGTCACCGTCGTGGTGACATCACCACCGGCGACCAGATTCAGGGTCAAGCCGGAAACGGCTGAGTCGACCGTGTTGCTTTTGCTGGTCAGCGCGAGCCCGTCGACGGTGAAATTGGCGTCCTTCGCGAAATCGCCGATGGCACCTGCCGAAGTCGCTGTCGGTGTTGTACCCATTTGCTGGCCGGCATTGATCTCCAGACCCGCAATGCCGCTGAGGGTGATATCGGAACCGGCACCGGTCGCCGTAGAGCCCATCACCAGACGCGAGCCAAACGAGTCGGTCACGATGTTGGCACTGAAGCCGTTCGCGCCCTGCTGGGTATTGATCGCATCACGAACCGACTGCAACGTCGCGCCCGCCGGAATGGTGACAGAACTGGATACGCCGTTTTGCGTGATATTGAGCGTGCCGCTCGGAATGGCACTGCTGGCACCGCCGGCAAAGGCTGCTGTGGCCACTTTGGACGAGGTCGCCAAGTTAGTGACCTTGACCACGTAAGAGCCGCTGACGGCCGTGTTGCTGGCCACAGCGGTCAGTACTTTCGCGTCAGCGGACGTGGCGTTGTAGCCCAGGAATTGCGGGGCTTGCGTATCTTGCAGCTTCTTGATTGCAGTCTGGAAGCTCGCCAGGACACTTTTGAGAGTACCAATACCGGAAATCTGCGCAGTGTTGGTGGTCGTCTGACGATCGATCTGATTCTGCTTGGCCGCCTTGTCGGCATTGACCAGAGCCTTGACGATAGCACCGGTATCAAGACCGGAACCTAAGCCCGTGCCCGGTAGAATTGGACTTGCCATGTGGAACTCCCTTCAGTGTGTCGCCGGCCTTTTGACCACTACAACGCCCAAAAGAACATAGCAACAAAATTCGTGCCAGTTGTCAGACTTTTGCGCTGAACAACAGGCTGCTTGCATCATTCAAACTGTTCGCCAGCTTAAGGACTTCTTCGTTGGGGATTTGACGAATCACCTCACCGGAGTCACTGGCAATCACTTTGACCACAACTTTGCCTGAAGGCTCGTCAATCGAGAACTCCAGGTTACGCTTGACCGATTGAACGAACTTTTCGATTTCCTGAACGGCCATCTTCAGTTTTTCCTGCTCGGTCTGGTCTTTCTTACCTTCTTCCTTGACGGTAACCACTGGCGCAGTTTCCGCTCGAGGCTTTTCCGCAGGCTTGTCGGCAACAGTCGTCGCCTGCTGAGCCGCAGGATAAGACAAGTTCAGCTTGACGCTCATATCCATGTCCATCACCTCTTAAAGTAAAAAGCGAGAGAGCGCGACAAGCGCACTCCCCCGCCAAAACTCATCAGCGATTACTGAAGCAGTTTCAGTACAGCGGATGGCAGTTGGTTGGCTTGAGCCAGAACTGCGGTGGAAGCTTGTTGCAGAGTTTGTTGCTTGGTCAGCTGTGCAGTTTCAGCAGCGAAGTCGGTATCTTGTACGCGGCTCAGTGCAGCACTGGCGTTTTCGTTGATGTTTTGCAGGTTGGAGATAGTGGTCGAGAAACGGTTTTGAGCAGCACCCAGGTCAGCGCGAGTGGCGTTGATGTTTGCCAGAGCAGCGTCGATAGCCGAGATAGAAGCATCGACAGAGCTGTGGTTAGCGGCGTTGGAAACGCCGGAAATGGTGGTACCGGTCATGCCCAGGGCGCTGGCGTCGAAGCTGGTCGACAGGGTCAGAGTGATCTGGTTGTCGGAAGTGGTGTTCGAACCTACCTGGAACTGCATCGCACCAGCAGTACCGTCGATCAGCGCCTTACCGTTCAGGTTGGTCGACTGAGCAATACGGGTCAGTTCAGCGATCGACTGTTGGTATTCTTTGTCCAGAGCGGTACGGTCAGCAGTACCGTTGGAGTCGTTTCGCGATTGCACCGCGATTTCACGCATACGCTGCAGAATGTTGGTCGACTCTTGCAGAGCGCCTTCAGCGGTCTGAGCGATCGAAACACCGTCGTTGGCGTTTTTGATAGCCATGGTCTGGCCACGGATCTGCGAAGTCATACGGGTAGCGATCTGCAGGCCGGCGGCGTCGTCTTTGGCGCTGTTGATTTTCAGGCCGGAGGACAGGCGGGTCATCGAAGTCGACAGCGCGTCGGACGCACGGTTCAGGTTCTTCTGAACACTCAGGGAAGTAGTGTTAGTGTTTACTGTTAAAGCCATGACGAATTCCTCGTTGGTTGGGTACTGCGGCTTCCGGCCCTGGCAACCGCCCGGTATGGCCTAGAGAACCTTCGTAATAGTTATCGTCGCCAATGCAGGTTGCTTGAGGGGATTTTTGAAATTTTTTGCCATCACCCTGCCACCCCCTGTAAAACCGAGGCCTAGCGACGATCCAACCACCAAAAAATGACGCCAGAGAACTGCCACAACCCTTTCTTGCAGCCCCGCTCCCGCTGATCTGTCACGGCATTACGCGGAATTGACAGCCATCAGCAAATCGACCAGTTCGTATTCAAGGTAGTCCGCCAGCGCCAGCCAGTCCTGTCGCTCCTGGCTATCCAGCATGCCTGTCAGCAATGCCATCCACCGGGCCGCGATCTGGCTGTCTGCCCCGCCGACCCGCGACTGCACCTGCTCCGCCACCTCGATCATGACCAGCGCCGCCTCGACATCCCTTCCCAGCCGAAACAACGCTGAACATTGCCGGGCCTGATCAACGAGTAGTTCTTCGCTCATCGACTGAACTCCGGATGAAATGTCGTACCGGCAATCATGGCCCCGGCTCGACTGCTGTTGTAGAAGACGACGTGTGGATTCGCAGCGATATAGCGCTCCAGCTCACACAGGTAGCTGCGGAAATTGAGCTGGGTCTTGACCCGCTGCCCATGCCCATCCAACACCCAATGGCGAGCCGCACCCAATTGCGGGCCAAGGTCGCCATCATTCCAGCCGGCATGGGTCTTGTTGTTGGGGAACGCGAAATCAGCCCCGAACAGCGTGATCTGACTGGCCCCCATTTTCACCGCCAGGTCCACCGCCGGATGAATCACGCTGCCGCCTGCATATAGCCCTGCCCGTGGGAGCAGTTCGCGCAGATCCCGAAAAACCGGGCTTGCCGAGTAGGCGACATAGCGTTTGCCTTGCCAGGCCTGCAAGACGGCAGGAGCCACCAGCGGCATGTAGACCAGCGTGATGTTTGCGCTGTCCTCGGGCGGCAGATGGCGCAGCGAGATACGCTGATCGATCGTGACGACCACATCCGGCTTGATGCCGTTCTCGATCAGCGGCCTGTAAGCGGTATCGACACACACGAACAGTGGTCTAGGGGTCTGGCCGCGAATGGATCGCAAGGTCACGAAGTGCTGTTCCAGGCTCGGCCCGGTGGCGATGACGAACATCGACTGGCCAGCGTGTGCTGCGAACAATTGTGCGGCGTCGCTATCGACGCGGATCTGTTCAACACTTTCCAGCAGGCGCGTCGCTATTTCCGGATTGTCCGGATCGAACTCACGGTTGTTGAACGTCAGATGGATTTCGCTGATCAAGCGGTCGCGGATCTTCGCGTTGAAGTCATCGGCCAGCACCAGCTCCGAAGGCAGGGCAAAGAACGGCAAACAAATCTCAGCCAAATCACCGGCATAGTGCAGCTCGACCCGTGAATCGCTGAGCCACGGCTGCTGATCGAGCAATTGCAAAACCAGCGCAAACACTGCGCCGTTGAGGATATGCACATGCAGCTGAATCAGCTCCGAACGCTGCAGCAGTTCCAGTTGCAGGTCACCCAGCCCCGTGCCGTAAACGTGCAACACCGGACTCTCGACCGGCAGGCTTGCAGCCTGAAGCTGCGCTTCGCGAGTACGGTCATGGCGACTGGTCAACTGAATGCCGTTGATGCTCAGCGTCGAGCCGAGCCCTTCCACCAGATCAGCCTGCAACGGGCCCGGATCTTCAGTCAGCAGACGCTCAGCCACGGCCGGCCAGCGACGCTGGATGAGTTCGGCGTTGGGTTGAAAAAACTCGCTCATGGAGCCTCGCTTTTCATTCGGGCAAAAAAATAGCGCTCAAGGTTACACCTTGAACGCTTTTTTTGTGCCTGGCTTTCTTTGACTAAAGAGCCGAGGCTCAAGGACGATAGATGATCGCCGACCCCCAAGACAGACCAACACCGAAACCGCTGAGCGCCACACGCTTCCACTTGGAGTCGAGCACGTGTTTTTCCAGCAGCAATGGAATGCTCGACGACACGGTGTTACCGGTCTCGACCATGTCCTTGAGGAACTTCTCGGGCTCGCCCTCGAAGCGTCGCGCCACGGCATCGACAATCGCCGCGCTGCCCTGGTGAATGCAGAAAGCATCGATATCGTCGGCCGTCAGGCCCGAATCAGCGAGCAGTTCATGCAAATGCGCCGGCACTTTGAGCAGTGCAAAGTTGAACACCTGACGGCCGTTCATGAAGAACACCCCGTCGGTAACCTTCAGGTGCGGCGCGCCGGAACCGTCGGTACCGAACTTGGCCTTGCCCAACTGCCATGGCGCGTCTTCGCCCATCCAGGTGGCGGTGGCGGCATCGCCAAACAGCATGGTGGTGTTGCGGTCTTCCGGGTCGACGATCTTCGAGTACGGATCGGCGGTCACCAGCAGGCCATTCTTCAGGCCTGCGGCTTCCATGAAGCCCTTGATGGCGTAGATGCCGTAGACATAACCGGAGCAGCCCAGGGAAATATCGAACGCGGCCACGGTCGTCGGCAGGCCCAGTTTGTCCTGAACGATGGCGGCGGTGTGCGGTAGACCTTCTTCGTCGCCGTTCTGGGTCACGACGATCAGCACGTCGATGACTTCACGCTTCAATTCAGGGTTGTTGGCGAACAGCGCATTGACTGCTTCGACACACAGGTCCGAGGTTTCTTGCCCGGCGTCTTTGCGCGGCAGGAAAGCCGAACCGATCTTGCCCAGGATGAATTCTTCATCCTTTTCGAATTTTGCACCTTGTGCGTAATTGTCCACGCCGGCTACAGGAACGTAGCTCGCAATGCTCTTTATGCCAATCATTACGGCTTCCCAATAATAAACAGCCCAATACCACCGCTCGCAAGGAATCGAGGGGCGCCGACAAACAACGAATAACGTCGCCCTCAACGAGGTGACAACGGGAAGAGTAAAAGGCCATCACTGGGTCAAAAAACAGACCAGGCGCCCTCTTCCCTATTTATACAATACAGTGAAGATGCGCGTTATGACTCGCAGGTCACGCTATTTTGCCGAATCAGCCCCACAAGCGGTTATTCGACCAGCGACCAATCCAGCGGCGTTCCGCGCTTGATGGCCTGGCGGGCACGGCGGCCCAGAAGGGTTTCAGCGTGTTTGGGGGCGAGCCCGAGGCCAGGACGGATGGCCCGCAGATTGGCGGCGTTAAAAGGCTCTCCGGCGGCCATGTCCCGGGTGACATACAGCGACCGACGGTACACCAGGGACTTGCGCTCCGCTTCAGTCACCCCGTAATGCACTTGGCCCATGGCCTGCCAGGCGCGCTCGGTTTCGATCACCAGGCTGGCGAGTTCGGCCGGTTCCAGGGAGAAACTGGCGTCCACGCCACCGGCGGCACGGTCGAGGGTGAAATGTTTTTCCACCACCGTCGCCCCCAGCGCCACTGCAGCGACAGACACCCCGACGCCCATCGAATGGTCGGACAAACCGACTTCACAGCCAAACAACTCGCGCAGATGAGGGATCGTGCGCACATTGCTGTTGGCGGGCGTCGCCGGGTAAGTGCTGGTGCACTTGAGCAACACCAGGTCATTGCAACCGGCCTCACGGGCGGCACGCACGGTTTCATCGAGTTCGGCGATGCTGGCCATGCCGGTGGAAATGATCAACGGCTTGCCGGTGGCCGCGACCCGCCGGATCAGCGGCAGATCAGTGTTCTCGAAACTGGCGATCTTGTAGGCCGGCACATCGAGGCTTTCGAGGAAGTCCACCGCGGTGTCATCGAACGGTGTGGAGAACGCCAGCATGCCCAGCTCTTTGGCCCGGGCGAAAATCGGTGCGTGCCATTCCCACGGCGTGTGGGCCTTCTCATACAGCGCATACAGCGAAGAGCCGGCCCACAGGCTGTTGGGGTCCTTGATGAAGAACTCACCTTCGGACAAGTCCAGGGTCATGGTCTCGGCGGTGTAGGTTTGCAGCTTCAAGGCATGCGCGCCGGCCTTGGCCGCGGCTTCGACGATTTGCAGCGCCACGTCCAGCGACTGGTTATGGTTGCCACTCATCTCGGCAATGATGAACGGTGGCGCATCGGCACCGATCGAGCGATTACCGATCTTGAAGCTGGTCATTGTTTGGGATCCTTCAATACACGCGTGAACGCGCAAGCACTCTGAGTAAAACCAGCCTCGCAAAAAACCTTCAGCGATGGCTGATTGGCCGGCAGCACCTGAGCGGTGATGGCCTCCAGTTGTGGCCAATGGGCAGTGACGAAGGCTTCGCCCCGCGCCAGCAATGCCCTGCCCCAGCCCAGGCCGAATCGACCCTCGAACAGATAAATCGAGACTTCGGCCCGAGTACCGTCAAGGTCATAGCGCAGCATACCGACCGGACCGTCATCCGCCTCAGCAATTAGCAGCAGTCGCTGGGGATTGTTCAGGCTCGCAGCCAGCCAAACCTGATGCCGTTGCCAGTCAATGACGTGGGTGTCCAGCGACCAGCGCCGTACCGCCTCGGCATTACGCCCCTCGAACAACAATTGCGTATCGTCCGCAGTGGCCCGGCGCACCTGCAATACCGCCCCCGCCAGCGCTGCCGCCACCCGCTGCGCGCCACGGCCATCGACCAACTGCCGCGAGCGGTCAGCCAGACTCTGACGAAAAACCTGATTGCCCACGACAAAACCGATGGCCTGGCGCAACTGCTCGACGCGAACGTGCTCGCGGCAGCCCAGGAACACATGAGCGCCCGAGGTCGCCATCACCTCGCCGTTGGCCTGCTGATTATTCGAGACCGCAATGCAGATCGTCGGCAGCCCCATGGCCGCCCGCTCCCAACTGGTGCCGCCACCGGCGCCGACAAACAGGTCGGCCTCGGTCATCAGCCGGTAGAAGTCGCTGACAAAACTGTGCAGGCGCCAGTTCGGACGATACGCCGCCAGCGCCTGCATCTGCTCCCAGGCCGGGTTGTCGGCACCCGCGACGAAATCGACCTCCAGCTCATGGAGGTCCGCCAGCGCCAACATCGCGTGATGGGTCTGCATGGCTGCATCGAAGCCGCCGAAGTTCACCAGCACTCGCCTGGCCCGAGGTTTGATCTCAATCGCCGGGCAGCAGAACTCATCGCGCAGCATCGCAAAACGTGGGCCGAGCAAGGTCTGGCAGTCGGGCGTCAACAGCGAGCCATAAGCCTCTGGGGTGCCCGACAGATTTTGATTGAGCAGCAGATCGACGCGGTACTGCCGAGTGGCCAGGTCATCCACCGCCGCGATCCTCGGTGCCCAGCGGCGGGCCGCAGTCTGCCAGTGATGATCGAGGCCATAGTGGTCAACGACGATCCAGTCGAAAGCCGGATGACTTTCCAAGGCTTGCGCCAGCGCGGCGATGTCCGCCTGCCACGGCAGCATCGACTCGATGGCCTGCTGCGGGTCCTCATCGGGGTAGCGCGCCGGCAGCGCGAAGGTCTCGAAGCCCTCGTTTGCCAGGCTGTCCAGTCGATGCCCCGGCAGTAGACGACAGGCGAAAGCAACGTGCGTGCCCTGCTTGCGCAACACCCTGGCCAGGGTCAGACAGCGAGCGATATGGCCACTGCCAATGGTCGGCGACGCGTCAGCGCGGATCAGTACCCTCATTGCAACTCACCACCGGCCTTCAATGCGGCATAAAGGTATTCAGCGCGTTTCCAGTCTTCGAGGGTGTCGATGTCCTGTACCAGGTAGCGCGGCAGAATCACCGGCAGGCTCGCTGGCGAAAACAGCACATCACCACACAACCAGGACTCGCTGCGCCCCCAGTAGAACTGGCCGGCGTCCTGAAAGGCTTCGGGCAAGTCCTGGGAGCGGGTGTCACGAAACTCCGGATAGAGCGAGGTCAGGGCGCCCTGCGCGTCGAGGGTCAAGGCCCGCTGCACCGGAAAACCAAAACCGGTGACTGAAAACGCAAAAGATTTGTCCGGGTGCTGCACCAGCAACTCATGCCCCTGACGCAGATAACGCGCCTGCAACAACGGCGCCGTTGCGTAGACGCAGCAGGCATGGTCGAACGGCGGCAATTGATTCAAGGCATGCACGACCACCGCCGCAGTCCCGGTGAAATCGTCAGCCAGTGCCGCAGGCCGCATGAACGGCACCTGAGCGCCATTGGCTCGTGCGACGTCGGCGATTTCCTCATCGTCGGTGCTGACGATCACCTGGTCGAACAGGCTCGACTCCAGTGCCGTGCGAATCGAACGGACGATCATCGGCACGCCGTCGAACGGCTTGAGGTTCTTGCGCGGGATTCGTTTGCTGCCACCGCGGGCCGGAATGATCGCAACACAGCTCAAGAGTCACTACTCCTCAAGGATCAGTCTTCGCAATTGCTCGACCACATAGTCCTGTTGTTCATCGCTCAGCAGAGGAAACAGCGGCAGGCTGATGGCCTCGGCGTAATAACGTTCCGCCTGGGGGAAATCACCCTCGGCAAAACCCAGGTCGCGATAGTACGGCTGCAGATGCAGCGGAATATAGTGCAGGTTCACCCCGACACCGGCCGCTCGCAAGCCTTCGAACACCTGTCGATGACTGAGGTTGATCCGCTCCGTCTGCAAGCGCACCACGTACAGATGCCACGCCGATTCGGCTTCAGGCTGTGCGCTGGGCAAGATCAGCGGCAAGTACGCCAGCAAACGGTCGTAACGCACCGCCAGTTCGCGTCGACGCTCGACAAAGCCATTGAGCTTGTTCAGCTGTGACAGACCGAGGGCCGCTTGCAGGTCGGTGATCCGGTAATTGAAGCCCAGCTCCACTTGCTGGTAGTACCAGGGACCGTGGCTGGGTTCGGTCATCTGCTCGGGGTCACGGGTCATGCCGTGGCTGCGCAGGCGCTGCAGACGCTCGGCCAGTTCCGGGCGATTGGTCAGCACCATGCCGCCTTCGGCGCTGGTGATGATCTTCACCGGGTGGAAACTGAACACGGTCATCGCCGCGAACTCACCGCACCCCACCGGGCGCCCGGCATAAGACGCGCCGACCGCGTGGGAGGCATCCTCGATCACCGTGAAACCGTAACGCTCGGCCAGTTCGGCGATCATGCGCATATCGCAGCTTTGCCCGGAGAACGCTACCGCCACCAACACTTTCGGCAGCTTGCCGTCGCGCTCGGCGATTTCAAGCTTCGATGCCAAGGTGTAGGCGTCGAGGTTCCAGGTCAGCGGGTCGATGTCGACAAAATCGACATCCGCGCCGCAGTAGCGACCGCAGTTGGCCGAGGCCAGAAAGGTGTTCGGCGTGGTCCACAACCGATCGCCCGGCCCAAGGCCGGCAGCGAGACAGGCAATGTGCAACGCCGCGGTGGCATTGCACACCGCCACCGCGAAATCGGCCTGGCAACGCTCGGCCACGGCCTGTTCGAAACGCTCGATGGTCGGCCCCTGAGTCAGCCAGTCGGACTGCAACACGGCGACCACCGCATCGATGTCCGCCTGATCGAGGCTTTGCCGACCGTAGGGAATCATGCCGACAACTCCGCGTGCAGGTCGGCGATCTGGCCGACCGACAAGAAGTACGGATTGGTGTCGGAACGGTACTCGAAATCTTCGCTCACCGGCCGGCCCTGCTCGCCCAGTTTGTCCACGGCAAAATCCACGTCGACGCTGGTGAAACGGATCGACGGCTGAATGGTGTAGTGATCGTCGAACTCCAGGGTCATGCGCGCGTCGTCCAGCGGCACCATCAGTTCATGGAGTTTTTCCCCCGGACGAATGCCAACGTGTTTGTGCGGCAAATGTTCAGCCATGCCCTGCGCCAGATCGACGATGCGAATCGACGGGATCTTCGGCACAAACACTTCACCGCCGTGCATGCGGGCGAAGCTGTCGAGCACAAACTTCACGCCGTGATCGAGGGTGATCCAGAACCGCGTCATGCGCTCATCGGTGATCGGCAGCTCTTTGGCGCCCTCGGCAATCAGTTTGCTGAAGAACGGCACTACCGAACCGCGCGAGCCGGCGACGTTGCCATAGCGCACCACGGCAAACCGGGTTTGTTGCTCGCCGGCAATGTTGTTGGCAGCCACGAACAGTTTGTCCGACAGCAACTTGGTCGCGCCGTACAGGTTGATCGGGCTGGCAGCCTTGTCGGTGGACAGCGCGACGACTTTTTTCACGCCGTTGTCGATGGCCGCGGCAATGATGTTTTCCGCGCCGTTGACGTTGGTGCGGATGCATTCGGTGGGGTTGTATTCCGCCGCCGGCACTTGCTTCAGCGCCGCGGCGTGCACCACGTAATCGATACCGCGCATGGCCTGGCGCAAACGCTCGGCATCACGCACATCGCCGATGAAGTAACGCATGCATGGCGCGTTGAACGTCTGCTGCATCTCGTACTGCTTGAGCTCATCGCGGGAGAACACCACCACCCGCTTGGGCTGGTATTGCTCCAGCAAGCGGCGGATGAAATTGCGTCCGAACGAACCGGTGCCGCCAGAGATGAAAATCGATTTACCGTTGAACATGCCTTGAGTCCTTTTACCTGTCAGCCAGGCTTATGCGAGCAACTGCGCCCAGTTCACGCTGGTCGGTTCGCTGAGAGTAAAGCCCTTGCCGGTCAAGGCCAGGTTCTGGTTGTAGGCTGAATCCTGTTCGAAGCGGGCGTGCCACTTGTCACGCAGGGCAGCTACCGCCTGCGGGTTATCCGGCAAAGAGCCGGGGTGGGCGATTTGCACTTGCGGCGTCCATACGGTCAGCAACCCGGCATCGGCAACTTTCAGGCACAAGTCGACATCGGCATACGCATGCTCGAAATGCTCTTCATCCAGCCCACCCAGTGCCTCGAACACCTCTTTGCGCACCATCAGGCAAGCGTCGGAAACCGCCGAATAATTCTGCTCGACCAATAGTCGATGCATATGACCCGGAGCGTCTTTTTTCTCGCCGACGAACGCAGAGGCCACGCCGTCCCCCAGCCCCAGAATCAAACCGGCGCCGGTCACACTGCCCTCGCGATCAACCAGCTTGGCACCCACCACACCCACTTCCGGACGCTGAGCCTGGTTGAGCAAGGTTTCGATCCAATTGGCATTAACCACCTCGGCGTCCGCCGCGAGCAGTATCAGGTACTCACCTTGCGCCTGCGCAGCGGCCTGGTTGAGCAGTGCCGACGGGCTCATGCGCTGCTCGTTCTTGATCAGGCGAATCCGCCCGCGACCGTTTTGCTCCAGGCTGTCGAGCCACGCCAGCAGATCGGCTGACTGGCTGTGGTTGTCGGCGATGATAATTTCGTTGTTCTGATAGCGCGTACGCTGCAATACGCTCACCAGGCAGCGCTGCAATGACTCCTGATCGCCTTCGCTGCGTACGATGATCGACACCTTCGGACGCTGCGCGTGGCGGTAGTCGATCCGCAAGCCACCGAATGCCTCGGCACTGACCTGCGCCTGATAACCACGGGTTGCCAGGTGGCGTACCAGAGCTTGTCGTTGATGCTCGTTTGGTGCCAACTCCACCGCCGGAGTGATGAGCAATGGCTCGGCCAAATGCGCCAGCCCCGCCAACCCGCCAGCTTCGATCAGGCGTAGCAGCAGGTCGAATTCCAGTGCATCGCTGAACTCGCGGGCATATCCACCGACATCCACCAGCACTTCGCGTCGGATCAGCCAATGCCGGGCGGTCAACGTCGGCAGACTTTGCAGCAGGTCGAGGTTGAAGGCCGGGCGGAAAACCTCGGTCAATGTGCCGTTACTACGGCGATGAATCTCATCCATTGCCACCGCACGGCAACCTTCCGCGTCCTGCAACTCAAGGCTGGCGCGCAGGAAGCCGGCAGCCGTGAACTCATCGCCGGCCTCAGCCAACAGCAGCCAGTCCGAGGTCGAGCGCTGGGCAATCTGGTTCAGTTTATCGACGTAGTTGCTTGCGCTGACCTTTACAAAATGCACGGTATTTTGTTCGGTGGTGACGTCGGGCAAATCACCGGTGGTGAAGACCACCACCTTGAAGGCGCGGAAAGCGCTTTCCATCAGACTGTCGAAGGTGACCTGCAACTTGTCCATGTCAGCTTCAAGATCCAGCAACAGAATACCGAACTGAGGCCCGCCCTCATTGGCCGCCAGGTGTTGATTGATTTTCCGAACCGCGGTGTCGTTCGGCTGGCGTGCCTGCAACCAGTTCAACAGGCGGCCGGAGGGCATGCTGTCCAGCAACTGACGGCTGTCGTAGGTCGGTAGGCTGCCGAGGCGGGCAATCCAGTCCGTCAATACTTTCGCATCGGCGCTCTCGCCCATGTCCAGCAGCTGCTGCGCCAGTTTTTGCACGACCTGACGGTTGAATGCGCCCAGCTGCACGGCATGCAGCAAACGGGTCTGGATGGTCTCGGGAGTGTCATTGGAATAGGTGCGCTGCAACGTATGCTGCTGAAGTAATGCACCTTCCATTTCTTCCAGCTGCAAGCGTCCGGCCGGCATCGCATGGAGCAGGAATTCGCACGCGGTCAGTTGATCGAAAAACGCCTGGTTGTAGAACGGCATCTCGACATATTGCTGGGTACCGAATGCGCGTTTCGGGCCAATGGTGGGATCTTTCCAGTAGGACTCGAAGATCGGCTCGATAGTCAATGCATTGCGCGTGGCCAGGCTGTCGGCCAGCGCCTGGAAACTTTGCAGGGCGAACTCTGCGGTCTGCGTCTGGTTCAGGCCACCGATGTCAGTCGGCAGCGTGGCGAGGAAACCGGCAAAGCGCTCACGCTCGGCGACGGAGCGGGCGTCTTTGAAACTCAGGACGTGAATGATTTCGGTATTGTGATCCGAACGGCCGTAGTTGACCTCCCGCACCACATAAGGCATCGGCAGAATCCGCGCCTTGGCCCGCGCGAGCATGTAATACACATGGCCGATTTCCTGCCACTCGAAAATCGTGCCCTCCGGCATGGCCGCGTACCAGTCCTGCAACAGCGAAGTGCGGTGCACCGCATAGAACGGCGGAATGTACTGGCCCATGTAGTCGAGCACACGATCCTGCGCGCGCTCGGCGTTGTAATCCTCTTTTACCTTCTTGTCGCGACGGTAGTACTGCACATAGTTGGAGTGCGTCAGGTACATCAGGCAGTAGCCGTGGCACAGGCCGTAATCGGGATTGGCCTCGAGGAAGTTCACCGATTCGGTCAGTGCATCGTGCAGCAGGAAGTCATCGTCGGAAGCCAACACCATGTACGGCGTGGTGACCTGGCTGACGCCATACGCGAGCTTTTGCTGAAACCCCGTATAGGTGAACTGCGGCAAATGGCGATAGTCGACCGACGGAAAGTCGCTTGCGATGCGCTCATCGCCCTGCACGGACGAATCCAGCACCAGCACCTTGGCGGAGTAACGGCTGTAGTACTGCAAGGCGCGTCGCAGGAACGCCCTGCGGTTGTGGGTGATAACCACCACCGTGAACAGTTCGTTCAGCGGTGTCACGTTGGTTTGAGTGCTGCTTTGAACCTGCATTTTCCTATCCCCACAACCGGCCGATCGCCAAGTACCTGAAGCTGTTTTTGATTAACGAACGCGACGCAGATAGCCGTCCGGCGCCACGGTGATCAGCAGTTTGTTTTGCATCTGCTGGTCGATCTCGAAGTCCTTGTTTTCTTCCAGATACTTCCACACCGCAGTTTTCGGGTTATCGCCCGGGCCCCATGGACGATCCGGGAAGAAATCGGCTGGCATGTCTTCGACCACGGTGTCCATGACCACGCAGTAGCTGTCCACCGAAACCAGTGGTGCGTACAGGCGCAGTTCCTCCAGCACGTGATCGTGGGTGTGGTTGGAATCCAGCACCAGAATGACTTTCTTGCCTTCGGCGGCCGCGCGCACTTGGGCGGCGATGGCCGGGTCGATGCTCGAACCTTCGATCATCGAAATGCGCTTGCTCATCGGGTGGCTTTCGATGGCTTCGCGGTTGTGCGGGCGAATGTCGAGGTCGATGCCCAGCACTTCACCGTGGCCTTGCAGCTCCAACAAAGAGGCGTAGTAAATGATCGAACCGCCATGGGCGATGCCGCATTCGATCACCAGGTCCGGTTTGACCTGCCAGATGATTTCCTGCATCGCCATTATGTCTTGGGGAAACTGGATGATCGGACGGCCCATCCACGAGAAGTGGTAGCTGTATTTGTGCTTGGCCGATTCGTTGAAGAACTCACGGGCAAGGCCGGTGAGTTTCTGGTCATCGCCCTGACGGGCGATTTCGGCCTGGCACTCAGCTTCGAAAGCTTTATTGATGGTGTTATCGGTCATTTTAGAATCTCAATAATTACTGGAACGAAGTGCTGTCAACGGCGTGATAGACGTAGCGTCCACCGGTCATCCGCTTGATTTCTTCGAGGTAGTTGGAATTCATCACAAACAGGTTGGCACCTTCGGGCAAGGCATCCATGGCCTCTTGCGGCGAGGACACCCGCACGCCGCTCAGGGGCAGATAACGCCCCTGTTTGGCCGGGTTGATATCCACCACGCGATCCACCGCCACACCCGCGCGTTGCAGGAACAACGAATAAATCACGCCTTTGGACGAGGCGCCCCAGATCGCCGAGCCTTGCTCGGGCGCCGCTTGAATGATCTGCACCGCACGCTCAAGACTGCTGGTGAAACCGTCCGGCAATGCCTGGCGCGGCACCGGTTGTTCCGGCGTCAGGCGCAGCGTGGCCAGGTCGGCGACGATGTACAGGTATTGGCCACCGAACAGGTGACCGGTCTCGTGCACGGTGCCGAACATCCGGCGCAGGTCATCGAGGCGGAAATAATTGACGTGCTCGTAGAACAGGTCGAACCAGGCGCGGTGCTCAAGAATCCAGTCGAAGCACGGCACTTCGATGTAGATCTGCCCGCCCTGATTGGCCTCGGCCATCTCGGCGAGAAAACTCACCGGGTCCTGGATATGTTCCAGCACATGCCGCAGCACGATCGCGTCCGCCGACAGCCCCAGGCCGCGGGTGAACGGCGCCTTGATCACGTCGGCGTTGTCGCCTTCGTAGGCCGGGTCGATGCCGGTGATGGCGTAGCCCAAGCCTTTGAGCAGCTCAAGAAAGTAGCCTTTGCCGCAGCCGACTTCGATCAGTTCCTGACCCTTGAAGTGGCGGGCAATGATCCCTTCGACATCGCTCAGGTGCTTCTGGAACTGGCCGGAATGCGCCTGCTCGTTCTGATAGTCAGCGTCGTAGCTGAGTTTGTCGGCGTCGAAGGCCTGATTGAAGATTAGCCCGCTCGTCTCATCCTGCACCAACAGCATGTCGGCGCTGGCCGAAGCCCTGGCCGACTCCGGGTCGGCAAAGGTACGGTTCTGCAACACCGGCAGGCTGGCGACCCGATACAACTCATGCCTCATGCTCTGCTCCCAGTAGCTGTTGCAAGCGGTCCGCCACGCCCCAGAACGCCATCGGTTCATGGGTCGGGTATGGGTAATGGCCCAGGTTCAAACGGATCGACGCGCCACGCTCACGCAACCGCTGCTCGACCAGCGCCCTGACCGATACCGGCTGGCCACTGGAACAATTGATCACGCCATCGAATTCGCGCTGCTGCAGGATCGCGGCGAGGTAATCGGCGGCCGTGTCGATCGCCAGGTAATCACGCAACTGCTCGCCGGCCGACATGTTGAAGCTGTCGGCCCCGGCCTCGATTGCCCGGTCCAGTGCCGCCAGTAAACTGTTGGGGTTTTGCCCGGCACCGTGCAGGTAGAACAGCCGTGCCCATTGCAGGGTGAAGGGCTGTTGGCGCTGCAGGTTCTCGAGGAACAGTCGCAAGGTGTTCTTGGCCAGCCCGTAAGGGTTACTTGGTCGCGCCTCGGCCTGCTCGCCGAGCGGCCCGCTCTGCAGGCCGTATTCGAAACAGGTGCCGGTGATCAACACCTGCGACACGCCCGCCTCGACCGCCCCCTTGATAAACCGGTAATCGGCCATCAGGTTGTGTTCGAAGTGAAACAGCGCCTGATAATTCGGCAACCCCGGCCAGGCGAGATGCGCCAAGGCATCGACGCCATCGGTCAGCGCGGCGAAGTCCAGGTCGGAGGCATGAACATCCGCGGCCACGAATTCCACAGCGTTGATCCACGGTAATTGTGCGGCGGTCTCGACGTTACGCGCCACGGCCCGCACCTCGCAGCCACGGGCGAGCAAAGCCGCGACCAGATGTCGGCCGACGAACCCGGTGGCACCGGTCACCAGCACCTTCACAGCACAGTCAACTCAGGCACGGCGATCACGAAACGGCCGTCCCACTGCCGCACCTGGGCCAATTGCTGACTGACCTCGCGCAACAGGTTCCACGGCAACACCAGGATGTAATCCGGCTTTTCCAGATCGATCCGCGCCGGCGAAACGATCGGAATACGACTGCCCGGCATGTACTTGCCCTGCTTGTGCGGATTGACATCAGCCACCCAGGCCAGCAGATCCGTTTTGACCCCGGCGTAGTTGAGCAACGTGTTGCCCTTGGCCGCGGCACCATAACCGGCTACACGCTTGCCATCGGCTTTGGCTTGCAACAGGAACCGCAGCAGTCCGTGCTTGATGCCCTCGGCCGCTGGCGCCAGGGTTGCGTAGTACTCGGGGGTTTTCACCCCTGCTGCACGTTCGGCCTGCAGCTGCTGCTGAACACTTGTCTGCACCTCTCGGCGAACACCGTCGGCACGCTGGACGAACACCCGCAACGACCCGCCGTGGGTCGACAGCTGACTGACGTCAAACACCTTCAGGCCATTGCGCTCGCACAAGGTCTGCACGGCAGTCAGGGACAGATAGGAATAGTGCTCGTGATACAGCGTGTCGAACTGCTGGCCGGCCATCAGCGTCAGCAGTTGCGGAAACTCGAACGTCGCCACACCGGTCGGCTTGAGCAAGGAGGCAAAACCACCGAGGAAATCATTGATGTCCGGGACGT
Source organism: Pseudomonas sp. GM18 (assembly GCF_000282195.1). Taxonomy (GTDB): domain Bacteria; phylum Pseudomonadota; class Gammaproteobacteria; order Pseudomonadales; family Pseudomonadaceae; genus Aquipseudomonas. The sequence continues at coordinate 65,187 of NZ_AKJT01000046.1, read as the reverse complement.
GGGCCAACACGTTGTTGGCGACCATCAGGTCGGCGGCCCAGCCTTCGCTTTTCAGTTGCGTGGCGGTATCGCGACCGAAGAACAGTTCACGAATCTCCAGGCCTTTTTCCCGCGCTGCTTGCGCGGTGCTGCGGGTTGGCTCAACGCCCAGACAAGGGATGCCGCGCCCGGCCACATACTGCAACAGGTAACCGTCATTGGCGGCGATTTCCACCACGCGGCTGTCGGCAGTCAGGCCGAAGCGTTCGACCATCTCCGCGACATAGCGCTCGGCATGGGCCAGCCAGGTGCTGGAGAACGAACTGAAATACGCATACTCGGCGTCGAACAGACTGTCGGCGCGGAAGTAATCCTCGATCTGCACCAACCAGCACTGCTGACACACCGCTGCCTTCAGCGGCATCCATTGCTCGGCCTGCTCCAGCTGATCGGCGCGAATGTAGGCATTGGACGGCGGCGATGTGCCGAGATCGATCAGCGGCAAGGCCAAAGAAGTACCGCAACCACGGCAGTTATTCATAGACGCACTCCAGAGAAGCGTTCATCGAGCAAGGGATGGCTGGCGTCCCGGGTTGTCAGATTATTGACAGGCAACGGCCAAGCGATGGCCAGCCGTGGATCGTTCACCGACAAACCGCCCTCGTGCTCCGGCGTGTAATCGGCGCTGTGCAGATAGAGCAATTCGGCATCATCGGTCAGGGTCTGGAAACCGTGGGCAAACCCGGCCGGGATCAACAGGCTGCGTCCGTCACCCGCCTTCAGGTGCTCGGCGTGCCATTGCAGAAAGGTTTCGGAGTCGGGACGCAAGTCCACCGCCACATCCCAGACTTCGCCGCGCAGACAGGTAACCAGCTTGGCTTCCGGTGCGTTGGAATTTTGATAATGCAGCCCCCGCACACTGCCTCGTAAACGTGTGCAGGAACGATTGATCTGGCGGATATGAAACGGCTGGCCGAACGCGCTCAGGCTGCCTTCGCAGAACAGCCGGGCGAAGTGCCCGCGATCATCTTCGAAGCGTTTGTGCTGCACGCTGAACAGTCCGGCCAGCGGCAAGGTCTTCAATAAAAACTCGCTCACAGCGCGCCTCGATACAGGTTCAACTGACGCAGGGTGATTTCACGCATGTCATCGCCGTTCTGCCACGCCAGGTGCCAATCGAGGGTCTGGGTCAGGCACTGCTGCAACGACCAGCGCGGTTGCCAGGCCAACAGTTGACAGGCGCGACTGCTGTCCAGACGCAACAGGCCGGCTTCGTGCAAATCACTCGGTTCGATGCGCAATCCGCGCGCTTGCGGCCAGCGGTTGGCGAGCAACTCGACCACTTCACCGACGCTGCACATGTCCGCTTCGCTCGGGCCGAAGTTCCACGCGCCGGCAAACTGCGGGCCTCGCTCATAAAGGCCGGCAGCGAGTCGCAGGTAACCCGCCAAAGGTTCAAGAGCGTGCTGCCAGGGGCGCACGGCCTGCGGGTAGCGCAGGGTCACGGGCTGGTCGGCCGACCAGGCCTTGAGCACATCGGGGATCAGGCGTTCAGGCGCAAAGTCACCGCCGCCCAGCACGTTGCCGGCACGCGCGGTGGCCAACGCCAAGCCATGCTCGGCATATTTGTCGGCCGGGAAAAACGATGCGGCGTAAGACTGCGCCAACAATTCGCAACAAGCCTTGCTGCTGCTGTAAGGGTCGTGTCCCCCCAGGGCTTCGTCCTCGCGGTACGGCCACAGCCATTCCTTGTTGGCGTAAACCTTGTCGGTAGTCACCAGCACACAAGCACGCACGCCGCCAACCTGGCGGATCGCTTCAAGCAGATTGAGCGTGCCCATGACGTTGCTGGAATAGGTGCCGAGCGGATCGCGATAGCCTTCGCGCACCAGCGGTTGGGCCGCCAGGTGCAGGACGATTTCCGGCTGCACGTCGGCGATCAGTTCCAGCAAGGCACCGAGGTCACGCAGGTCACCGCGCTGATCGTTGATGCCCTCATGCACCCGCGCCAGTTCGAACAGGCTCGGCTCGGTGGACGGATCAAGGGCAAACCCGCTGACCTCGGCCCCGAGGCTTTGCAGCCACAACGTCAACCAGCTGCCCTTGAAACCGGTATGGCCGGTCAGCAGCACCCGTTTGCCGCGCCAGAACTCTGGACTCAGGCCCATTGCTTCCATGGGGCCTCCCCGCGCTGCCACAGCGCTTCGAGGCGGTTCTTGTCATGAATCCCGTGGGCGGAGTGCTGTTTCAAGATGTGCCAAAGAATTGGCTTGCCACTGACCTCGATCATCGGCTTGGGCTTGAGGTGCGACTCTTCGCTGATGCGCGTGCCCAGGCCACCCGCCAGAATTACTGCCTTCATCGTCTCCCCTCTTGTTCTTCACAGAGCTCGGCCAAGCTATTTCAAGCTTTTGCGGGCTGTCTGGCTAAAACGCTCTGCCGTGTCAGGCGCTGGCGTACCGGCCGCAAGCGCTCGTTTTATGGCGATATGAGGGGGACTTGCAGGAAACGCGCCAGCTCATGAATCCAGATAAAAGGCAGAAAAAAGGGACGAATCCGGATCATGCAGACCGGGTTCGTCCCCAATCGTAAAGCGGGCCCATGGCCGCCTGCATGGGTACATCCATGCTCGATCAGTTTGGCAGCCAGCCCTCGACCCAGTAGTTGAGGTTGTTGCCCTTGAGCATGTAATCGCGCAGCACTTCTTCGCGCAGCGCATCGCCCATGCGATAGCTCGCATCAGGGTCGGACAGGTGCATGCGGATTGCCTCGAGCCATTCCTCGGTGCTGTTGCTCACGACCTTGGTGCAGGGCAGATAACCGCGATAGGCCTCGGTGTCGGTACAGATCACCGGGTAACCGCAGGCGCCGTACTCCAACAGACGCAGGTTGCTCTTGCAGTCGTTGAAGATATGGAACTCCAGAGGTGCCAAGGCCAGATCGAGGTTCAGGCTGGCCAGTTTGGCCGGATAGGCCTCCAGGCCGATGCTGGGATGGAACTCATGGACAAACGGACGCAACGCCGGCGGGCACATGCCGAAGAACACCCATTCGACTTCGTTGGCAAGCAGGCGTACCACGTCCGCAATGATCGCCAGGTCCCCATCATGACTCGTCCCGCCGCCCCAACCCACACGAGGTTTGCGAGAAGTGCGGCGCTGACTGGTGAGCCCGGTCCAGAGATGCGGCGCAAGCATATTCGGGACGACCCGGATATCGTGATGCATATCCCGCAATGCATCGGCCAAGGGCTGGGTCGAGACCACAACCCGGTCACACAGCCCTACGCCACGGCGCACTATTTTATCGACCCCGACCTCAGCCTTGCGCAGGTGCGCGTTCTTCTTCGGGACATCAATCACATAATCGTCAAGTTCGAAGATGCGGAAAGCGTGCGAACAGTTTTTGACTCGTTCAACCTCATCGACCGCATTCTGGCTATAGCGCCCCTGCAACACGATCACGTCGGGGGAGCACCGCTCAAGGTCAATGTCTGTCGGCGTGTGATAACTCAGGTGCCCCACCACGCGCCCGGCCGCCTCCAACTCACGGAACGGCTGGGCAACCCGGTAATGGCCCACGGCGGTGGTATTGATTGGAATCCCCAGCACCTTGGGCAAAAGCTGACGCGAGAACGGGTCCCAGCCATCCTTGAATCCCGGCTCCAGACTGAAGTTGCTGGCGCCCAGACTCAGATTGGGGTTGTAGGCCGGATCCCTGGCTATCACCGGCAACCATCGCTGGTAAAAACTTTTCTGCTCGGCCTGCAGCACCCTGGGAGCGGGATTGAAGGCAGAGGATGGAACCACTCGCATCAATTCGGCGTAGGGAGTCCACACCACCAGGTATCCGTTTTGCTTCACGCGCAGGCAAAAGTCAGCGCCATTGAGTGCTTGCGCCAGATTTTGCTCGTCCAGGCCATGCAGCTCATCAAAAACCTTCTTGCGCACGAGCAGGCAATCGATGCCCACGGCACTGAAATTCTGTACCGTCTGCTGGCGCTGCATGTAACCGGACGTGTTGAGCGGCTCACCACGATTGGGAACACCGACAACTCCCCGCAACCCCAGTACCTGGGCCGTGCCCTCGATACGCCCTTGCGGACTCACCAGCCGACCGCCGACCACGCCGACTTCCGGACGCTGAGCGTGATTGAGCAACTCGTCGAGCCAATCGGGGCTCACAACGACACTGTAGGGGCTGAGAAACAACAGATAGTCGCCACGGGCGTGGCCGGCAGCGTAGTTCTGCACTGCCGCCAGATTGTCACCATGATCACAGCGCAACACCCGAAGTTTGTCACTGCCCATTTGCTCCATGGCCGACAGCCAGTTGCAGGCATCAACGGCAGTACTGCCATTGTCGACAATGAGAACTTCATAGCGTTGGCAGGCGGTTTTCTCCAACAGACTTTCGACGCAACGTTCCAGGGAGCCCAGTTCATCACGGGTCGCAATGATGATCGAGACCATGGCCGGCTCATCATGCAGGTAGTCCACACGATTGATCATCGGCTGGCTGCCGGAGCGAATCCGGTGCGGTGCGCCGAGTCGCTGCAGATGCGCGGCCAGCACGCGAGGGCTCTGCTCGATAATCTGCGGCTGCGTGAGCCACTGGGAGAGACACAAAGCGGACTCCACAAGAACTTCAGTGATGTGCCCGATCGCGTGTGGCCCATTACTCTCCACCAGTCGCCAGACCAGATCATGCACACCCAGCTCGCCAAAACCGTGTTGCATGCCACCCAGCTCGATCATCCGCTGCCGTTGCAGGGCCAGCACGCGGCCGACATAGGGATAGCTGCGCATCAGATCCAGGTTGAAGTCCGGCTTGAACACCGGCTCGACCGAGACGTCATCACGCAATCCGCCCTCGTCACTGTAGAGGCAGCGCACTTCAGGCATTTCCACCATGCGCTCTGCCAGCAACAGCAAAGCCAGTTCATTCAAGCGATCCCCCGCGCGAACCAGATAGATCCAATCTGCATTGTCCAACTGGGCCAGCAGGCGATTGAACTGGGTAACCGGTTCATCATCCAGGCGCACATGACGCACACCGTCGCATGGCGCGTGCTGCAATTGGGACAGCACTACCACTTGCTCAGAAGCATAGGTTTGCTGACGAATACTCTTGAGCGTCTCTTCCAGCGCCGGAACATCGCCTTCGCTGTCGAGAACAATCGGCACGATGCGCGGACGCCAGCTCCAACCCTGCAATCGGGCGTCGAGCAAACGTTGCTGGGCCGGTTTCAAACGACGGCACGACAGCCATTCCCGGTACATGTCGGCAAAGCTCTCGCACTCGACGCCTACCCGGGTGTGCACCATCGTTTGAATGAAGCCCAGTTGCCGGCCCAGCGCGGTTTCTTCCCAGGCATAGGCGTGCCCTTCAATCGCATCGGCCAATGCCAGATAACGTACCCAGCCCGGCGCAGGCGCCGGCTCACCACTGCGCAAGGCAAGCATTTGCTTGAGCCAGTCGAGCTCGGTCATTACCGCAGCCTTGACTGGCGCCTGATCGCTCAGCCGCGCCGGATGCAAACGTTCAAGGCTCAACACCTGACCTACCACCACCAGATTGCCACGCCGTAGCAGGCAGGCAAACAAGGCGAAGTCCAGACACGCGATAAAACCTTCGCCGATCTGAGTCAGGGCCGGCAAATATTCCAGCGCATGACGGGTTCGCAACAACGCCCCGCTGAGGCCACTGAGAAAATTGACCGGACTGCTTTCCAGAATGCCCAGCAGATCCTCACCCTTGAACAAGGTGACACCGGTGGAAAAACAGCAATTTTCCACACGGTCGGAAAGCAGGATGTAATCACTGTCGTAAAACTGCCGCTGGCCGATCACCAGGTTGACGTCGTTGTGGTCGATGAAGCCGCCGATCTGCTGAGTGATGCATTCAGGAAGTAGCTGGTCGTCGTCACACAGCAACTTCAGATAGTCACCGCTGGCCTCTTGCGCGCAGGCCATGAGGTTGGCCTGAAAACCCAGGCGCTGCGGATTGCGCACATAGCGCAGGCGAATCGAGACAGGCACCTCACAGGCATCGACGATCTCGCGGATCTCATCACCGCTACTGTCATCGCAGATGATCACTTCAAGATTGGCGTAGGTCTGATTCAGCGCGCTTTGCAGTGCCGTCTGGAAGAACTGCGGGTTGAAGGCGGGGATGGCGATGGTGACAAGAGGTGCTGGTTTCACGGCGGGAGAACTCGCGAGCGGCGGGAGCTTACTTCAACGAAGTGAAACTCCCCGAACCGCTGAATAAAGACGGTTTGCACTCGGCAGTCGCAAGCCTTCGCGAGATCATCGCGAAGGCCCTGACTCAGACTTTGTTGAACAGCCCCAACTGAGCGATCTTGCTGAACGCCAGTTGCGAAGCTTGCAGCATGGTCTGCTGCAGAGTCAGGCGGGTCATTACCTCAGCCGGATCGGAATCGCGAATGGCCGATTGGGTCTGGGTGTTGGCGAGTGCCAGACTCTGGTTGATATCAGTCTGGGTATCCAATGACGCACCGCGACCGCCTACAGAACTGATACCGGAGGCCAGTTGGTCCATGCCGCTGGACAGGTTGCCGATACCGGCAGTGACTGCAGCGTTCATTTGCTGAACGGCAATCGGATTATTATTGGTTGGCGTCGACAGCGCTGTTTTCAGCTGGCTGACGGTGTCCAGAATGTTTTGGGTCTGGTGCGTGTTGACCGCCACCGAGAACTGATCGCCTGCACCCGGCGTACCGGCCACGGTGAACGAGACACCCGATGCTGTCGCGGTCGTACCGGCCATGGTACCGGTGGACACCGGTTTACTGTTGGCGGTCAATGGCGCGGCATAGAGTTCGAAGTTCGTGGCACTGGTGAACTTGAGAATCGCCCCGCCGCCCGGGAAGCTGGCGTGGTAGTTGGTGCTGTTGGTCACAGAGGCGCCGGTGACCAGCGCGGTCGACGGGTTGCCCGGGCTGCGCGAAGTGTTGAAGCTGTCCGGCTTGGCTGCCAGCGTGAAGCTGTGCCCGGTGATCACGGTTCCCGGGACATCCCCCGCTTGCAGGTTGATGTTCAAGTTCAGATCAAGGCCACGGAAACTGACAGTCTGTGTGGCCGCACCACTGGTGGAACTGAACACGCCGTTCTGACTGGCCTCGGCGGTGACATCATTACCCAACGAGTCCGTAATTTGCAGCTGCGTACCGCTGACGAAACTCACGGTGTAAGGCTCGCCGCTGCGGAACTTGGCGTTGTAGGTGACATCGGATTCGACCTGACCGTTGGACAGCACCACACGACCGTCATCGACCGCAGGCGCGGTGAGCGTGGTCTGGGTCCGGGTAGTGTTGATCGCCTGCTGGAACACGTCCCAACCGGTGCTGTTGGTGGCCATCGACTGGGTATCGCCGATTGGCAGATCCAGCGTGACCTGATCACCGTTGTAGGTGTAGCTGCCATCGGTGTTGCGGGAGAACGGCACCACATCGCCCTTGGATCCGGAGAAAATGTACTTGCCGTTTTCATCCTTGGTGTTCATCAGGCTGAGCAGTTGTTCTTCGATCTGCCCCAGTTCGGAAGCGTTGGCCTGTCGGTCGGCATCGGTATAGCCAGCGTTGCCAGCGCCCAGCGCCAGCTCTTTGGCACGCTGCAGCACGTTGCCGATACTGGTCATCACCGCTTCGGTCTGGCCGAGGGTGCCTTTGATGGTGGTCATGTTGGCCGAATACTGATCAAGCATCGAAGCCTGCTGACCCAATTGCAGCAGACGCGAAGCGCCGACCGGATCATCGGCCGCGGTATTCACGCGAACCAGGCTGCTGGCCTCTTCACTGCTCTTGACCACGTTGGAAAAGTTCTTCTGATAGTTGGCAGCAGAGGACTCGTAAAACTGGGCGGTAGAAATGCGCATGGGCTACGACTCCTTAAAGACTGTTGATCAGTGTGCTGAAGATTTCCTGCGCAGCCTTGATGATCTGCGAAGACGCGGTGTAGTACTGCTGGTACTTGACCAGGTTGCCGGTTTCCTCATCGAGGTCGACACCGGACAAGGAATCGCGAGCGCCCTTGGCGTTGGCCAGAATCGCTTCAGTGGCAGCGCTGTCGAGCTTGCCTTGCGCGGCCTTGGCGCCAACGCCCGAGACCAGCTTGCCGTAGGCGTCGTTCAGGGAAATACCGTTGCTGGCCGAACCGGTGTCCACAGTCTGCTTGGTCTGCAAGGCAGCCAGTGTGGTGCCGTTACGGTTATCCAGCGAACCCGGCTGGCTGAGCGATACGTTGATCGCGGTGCCGTTGGCTGGCGAACCAGCCACGGTCATGTCAAACGACACAGTGCGCTGCACGATGGGCGGTCCCGGATCATTGATCGCGGCACCGGTGGCGTCGACCAGTGGAATGGTCAGGCTCAGCGTATTGTTCTGGCCCGGCACGATGGTGCCGCTGCTGAGCGAGTTGCCTTGGGCGTCGAGCATTTGGAAAGTCTGAGTCGTACCACCGGCCGCACCAAATACGATTTTGACCGGCGTCGACGTCTTCAGGCCGTTCTGGATCGTGGTGGTGGTCGCCGTGTCGTAGATATCGAACTTCGTGGTCAAGGTCGGTTGGCCGCTGGCCGGAATCGTCAATGTTCCGCTGCCGCCCGCAGCAATTGCCGCGCCCAACGGTGCCGCGATGGCCAGACGCTTGGAGTCGGTCATCTCGGTCTTGATGTTGGTCGCCGCGTTGCGGGTCGGGGTGATCTTGAACGTGTCGCCGGCGGCTGCGGTGCCACCGGAAAGTGTCATGGAGAAACCATCGATCACCGGCGGTGGCGTGGTCAGCGTGCTGAACGCGCCCATGGCGGTGCCTTCAGGCAGACGCTGCACGGTGTAGTTGGTGGCGCTGGTGAAGGTGACCTTGTAATCGTTGATGGTCAGCTTGCCGCTGTCCTCGATGCTCACGTCGAAGTTGCCTGAGCCGGCGCTATTGCCGACCGTGGCAACGCTGCGCTGAGCCATTTGCGCGGCAGTGTTGATGCTGTTGAACAGGTTCGAACCGAAGTCACCGTTCTTGTCGATGCCCTGGGCCTGGACAGTGTTCATCTGATCGGCGACAACCAGCGCCACACGCCCCAGCTCGTTCATGGCCGGGTCCAGCACGGTGCTGCGATAACGCAGCAAGCCGCCCATTTCACCACCGGTCATTACCGAGGTGATGTCGATGGTGCTCGAACCGCGATTGAGCTGAATGGCCGAACGCGATGGGTCTTCTTTGCTCGGCACCACTTCCAGCTTGCTGGCGGTGCTGCCCATGACCAGCGGCTGACCGCTGCCCAGGTAAATGTCGAGGTTACCGTCACGCTCGAGCACTTGCGCACCGGTGAAGGTGGACAACTGGCGTACGGTCTCGTTGCGCGCGTCGAGCAAGTCGTTGGGCTGGCCGCCGGCGTTGGAAACTTCGGAGATCTTCTGGTTCAACTGGGCCACGGTGGTCGCCAGTTTGTTGACCTGATCGGCCATGTCCGCCAGGTTGCCGTTGATGTTCGCGTTCTGCGTGGTCAACTGACTGGAGATCGAGTTGAAACGATTGCTCAGGGCTTGCGCATCGCTGAGCAGCAGTTGGCGGGAAGCATCGTCGCCCGGTTTGGCGTTGACGTTCTGTACCGAGGCGAAGAACTTGGTCAGGGCGCCGTTGAGGCCGGTGCCGCTGTCCGACAGCAACGCATCGAGCGGGCTGATCTGCCCGGCGTAGGCCGCCGAGTCGCTGTTGAGCGAGGTAGTGGTTTGCAGTTGCGCATCGAGGTAGCTGTTGTACACCCGACGCACATCAGCCAGGGTCGTACCCGTGCCGATGTAGACATTGCCGAACTGATTCGAGGCCTTGCTGCCCTGCACGGTTTGCTGACGCGAGTAGCCTGCGGTGTCGGCGTTGGCAATGTTGTTACCGGTAACCATCAACGCGCTTTGGCCAGCGGATAAACCCGACATCCCGATGTTGAGCAAACTCATGATTCAAACCTTATGCCTTGTGCCTATAAAGGCGTAGTGGAAGCGCCCGCTGCAGCGTAGTTTTGGTAACTCGTCATCTGCTTGGCTATCTGCGAAATCTTGCTTGCGTAATCCGGGTCGGTTGCATACCCGGCTTTTTGCAACTCGCGTACAAACTGTTCTGGGTTATCGGCCGACTTCAGCACATCTTGATAGCGATTGTTGCTTTGCAGCAGCGTCACAAGGTCATGGAAGCTGTCCTTGTAAGAGGCGTAGGAACGGAACTCGGCCGTCTCCTTGACCATCTCGCCATTTCTGAATTCGCTGGTGATCGCCCGCGCCGAATCGCCCTTCCAGTTACCGCTGGCCTTGATCCCGAACAGGTTGTGGCTACTGCTGCCATCCTGGGCGCGCATGACCGATTTGCCCCAACCGGTTTCCAGGGCGGCCTGAGCCACCAGATAACGCGGATCGACACCAATACGGTCGGCGGCTTCTTTGGCCATCGGCAGCATGGTATTGACGAATTCGTCGGCGGAACTGAAGGCTTTTTTCGCCGGCGCCAGGGGAATTTGAGCCATGGCACGACCATAAATCTGCAGGCGCCCGCTGGAGGTCGTATCCGTTTGCGAAGCCAGCCAGTCGCCGTTGTACAGCGGGCCGGAACCGGTCGTGGTGCTCGGCGGCACCTGGATTTTGTTCGGCGTTGCGGTGGCGGTTGTCGCCGTGGTCGATGCTGACGGCACCAACCCTGCGAGCAAACGGTCGGCCAGTTTCGGTGGCAGCGCCAGACGCCGCTGATTGATCAGCGCCATGTCGTTGCGGTGTGTACCCTCGCCCGCGCCTGCCGGCGTCTTCACCGCGCGTGAAGCCCACAACGGGCGCTCACCGTTGAGGCGCGACAGCGGCCCATTGGTGGCGACCGTACCGGCGGCAATCGGTGTTTCCACGGCGGCGCTCGCGGCGGCTTGCTTGGCAGCAGACGCGGCAGCGGCCTCACCCGGCGCCAGCGGTTTGTTCTTCGACATCTGGCGCATCAGCACATCAGCCAGGCCAATACCGCCGCCCTCGCGGGACAGGGAAACGGCCAACTGCTGGTCGTACATTTCCTGGTATTGCTTGGCCGCCGGCGTGTTGAGCGGATTGTCCTGGCCCAGCGCTTCGGTGGCCGAGCGCATGGACTTGAGCATTTCACCGAGGAACAGCGACTCGAATTCCTGCGCCACTTTGCGCATGTTCGCATCGCTGTTCTTGTCGCCGACCTTGAGCTGATTCAAACGATTCAGGTCCGAGTAGGAACCCGAATCGCTGCTGCTGACCAGACCACTTTTGCGCATATCCATGATCGCCGTCCTCAGATCACGATCAGGTCGGCTTGCAACGCGCCGGCCTGTTTCAGCGCTTCAAGGATCGCCATCAAGTCACCCGGCGCCGCGCCGACCTGGTTCACCGCACGAACGATCTCGTCGAGGGTGGTGCCCGGGCCGAACTTGAACATCGGCTTGGCTTCTTGCTGAGCGTTGACCCGCGAGCGCGGCACGACCGCCGTCTGCCCGTTGGACAGAGGGCCGGGCTGGCTGACGATCGGGTCTTCGGTGATGGTCACGGTCAGGCTGCCGTGGGTCACGGCGGCCGGGGAAACCTTGACGTTCTGGCCGATCACGATGGTGCCGGTGCGCGAATTGATGATGACTTTCGCCACCGCCTGACCCGGATCGACTTCGAGGTTTTCGAGGATCGACAAATAGTCGACCCGCTGGCTCGGATCGAGTGGAGCGGTCACGCGGATCGAGCCACCGTCGATAGCCTGAGCGACGCCAGGGCCAAGCATGTCGTTGATCTTGTCGACGATGCGCTTGGCCGTGGTGAAGTCCGAACGGTTGAGGTTCAGTGTCAGGCTGTTGCCCTGATTGAAGCCGCTTGGCACTGCACGCTCGACCGACGCACCACCGGGGATACGACCGGCCGACGGAACGTTGACGGTAATCTTGGAACCGTCACGACCTTCGGCATCGAAACCGCCGACCACCAGGTTGCCCTGAGCGACGGCGTAGACGTTGCCATCGATACCTTTGAGCGGCGTCAACAGCAAGGTGCCGCCGCGCAGGCTCTTGGAGTTACCGATGGACGCTACGGTGATATCGATCTGCTGACCCGGCTTGGCGAAAGCTGGCAAATCGGCGCTGATCGACACGGCCGCGACGTTCTTCAATTGCACGTTACCGGAACCTGCCGGCACCTTGATGCCGAACTGCGAGAGCATGTTGTTGAAGGTCTGCAGAGTGAACGGGGTCTGGGTCGTCTGATCGCCAGTGCCGTTAAGCCCGACCACCAGGCCATAGCCAATCAATTGGTTGGAACGCACGCCGGAAATACTGGCGATGTCTTTCAGCCGTTCGGCTTGAGCATCGAAGGCCGCGCACAGCAACAGGGCGCCCACCATAAGGCTTTTCAGATTCAACGTAGCCACCTAGAAAGGGAACAGCGGGCTGAGGAAGAAACGGTCGAACCAGCCTGGCTGACTCGCATCGGCAAACGCACCGGTGCCCGAATAGGTGATACGTGCATCGGCGACGCGGGTCGACGACACGGTGTTATCGGTGGCGATGTCATCGGCGCGAACGAGGCCGGCAATCCGTACCAGTTCGTCACCGGTGTTGAGGGTCAGCCACTTCTCGCCGCGCACAGCGATGATGCCGTTGGGCAACACATCGGCAACGGTCACAGTGATCGAACCGGTCAGGCTGTTGCTTTGGCCGGTCTTGCTGTCGCCTTTGCTTGCGCGATCAGCTTTGTAGCCGGCGTTCAGGCTCAAGTCGTTGCCACCGATCGGGTTGTTGGTGGTCAGGCTGGAGCCGAACAACGAGGTCAGGCCGACGCTGGTGTCGCTGGTCTTGTCGATCTGCGAGTTGGCGTTCTTGCTCGCCTGGGTGCGCTCGTTCAGGGTGATGGTGATGATGTCACCCACCCGGAACGCCTTGCGGTCGCTGTACAGGTTCTGTTCGAAACCGGCCTGGTAGATCGAGCCGTTATTGGCGGCAGCCGGCAGCGGCGTGCGCGGCAACACCGGGGCGTAGTAAGGGTCATTGGGCTTGGGCGTCGGACCGACGCACCCCGCCAGCGCGGCGACCCCACTCAGTGCCAGAACAGATACAAAGCGATTCATGACCCTACCTCACGGTGTTGCAGGCGACCTCATGGCCGCCTCATAGACTTGATTACAGATTCTGCGTTACGAACGAGAGCATCTGGTCGGCGGTGGAGATCACTTTGGAGTTCATCTCGTAGGCGCGCTGAGTGGTGATCATGTTGACCATCTCTTCAACGGTGCTGACGTTGGACGTTTCCAGAGTGTTCTGCAGCGTGGTGCCGAAACCGGCCAGGCCCGGGGTGCCGACTTGCGGCGCACCACTGGCAGCGGTTTCCAGGAACAGGTTGTTACCCACCGCTTGCAGACCGGCCGGGTTGATGAAGTCGGCGGTTTGCAGGTTGCCGATCACTTGGGCGGCCGGGCTGCCGGCAACAGTGATGGACACGGTGCCGTCACGGCCAACGGTGAACGTCTGGGCGTTGTTCGGAATGACAATGGCCGGCTCCAGGGCGAAGCCGCTGGCGTTGACGATCTGCCCGTTGGAATCCAGGTGGAAGGTACCGTCACGGGTGTAGGACGTCGTGCCATCGGGCTGCAGGATCTGGAAGAAACCGCGACCGTCGATGGCCATGTCCAACGGCTGCTCGGTGGTTTGCAGGCTGCCGGCGGTGAAGTTTTTCTGGGTGCCGACGATGCGCACACCGGTACCCACTTGCAGACCCGACGGCAGTTCGCTGTCCTGGGTCGACTGGGCGCCTGGCTGGCGTTTGATCTGATACAGCAAGTCCTGGAACTCGGCGCGATCACGCTTGAAACCCGTGGTCGATACGTTCGCCAGGTTGTTGGAAATGGTGGTGAGGTTAGTATCCTGGGCGGACAGACCTGTTTTGGCAACCCATAGAGCCGGAAGCATTCGATTCTCCTCGTGCGCCTGTTTTACGGCGCGACGTTCTGATAATTAGCTGATCTGCAAGACCCGAGCCATGGCCTGGTCATCGTCTTTGGCGGTGTTCATCATCTTGATGTGCAGCTCGAACTGCTTGGCCAGCGCCAGTACCGAAGTCATTTCTTCCACGGCATTGACGTTGCTCGACTCGAGGAACCCGGACACCAGTTTGACGCCGGCATCGGCTTGCGCCGGCTTGCCGTCCTTGGTGTTGATCGAACCGTCCAGGCCTTTGGTCATGTTCTTGAAGTCCGGGTTGACCAGCTTGATGCGGTCGACTTCGGCCATCACACGCGGGCCTTCGCCCATCGCGCGGATGCTGACGGTGCCGTCTTCGCCGACTTCGATCTGCTGCTCGGGCGGCACGGCAATCGGCCCGCCATTGCCCATCACCGGCATGCCGTTGCCGGCGCGCAGCACGCCCAGCGCGTCAACGTTCAGGCTGCCGGTGCGCACGTAGCTTTCACCGCCATTGGGGTTCTGCACGGCGATCCAGCCGTTGCCTTGCACCGCGACATCAAGGTCGCGACCGGTTTCCACCAGCGCGCCAGGAGAGAAGTCGGTGGCCGGACGTTCGCTCATGGCAAACGCACGCGCCGGAAAGCTGTCACCAAACACCGGCATCGAACGGGCCTGTTCCAGGTCCTTCTGAAAACCATTGGTAGAGATGTTCGCCAGGTTGTTGGCATGAGCCTTCTGCGCCAGTGCATTCTGGCTGGCGCCGGTCATTGCCACATAAAGGTACTTGTCCACACTCTTTCCTCTGCATGCCGGACGTTTGCCGCCCACCGCTGTACTGCTGAGCCATAAGCAATTTGCAGACCAACTTTTTTCTGGCGGCGCCGGGCCCGGCAAACAAAGGACTTGAGGGGTTTAGAGGGGATTGGGGGAATGTATCGAAGACGAAAAACCGGCGGTGTTATGCCGCCAAGAGGCAAGGATCAGCCTGGACGCTGATCGTTCCCACGCTCCGCGTGGGAACGCCTCAATGGACGCTCCGCGTCCGCTCTTGGGACGCAGAGCGTCCCGGGCTGCATTCCCACGCAGAGCGTGGGAACGATCAGATCAGCCGGGCTCTTTGCCGACTTCATACTCACGCAACTTGTTGGCAATGGTGGTATGGGAAACCCCCAACCGCTTGCCCAGTTGCCGACTGCTCGGATACTCGGAATACAAACGCTCCAGCACCGCTTTCTCAAAGCGCCCGACAATTTCGTCCAGCCCGCCCTCGAGGGAGAAATCGCCAAGCGGCTGACGCACGCCGTAGTCCGGCAGACGAATGTGCTCGGCTTTGACGGTGCCGCCCTCGCACAGGGAAACCGCCTGAAACAGTACGTTTTCCAACTGCCGCACATTGCCCGGCCAGTGATAGTGACTGAGCCGTTCCATCGCCGCCGGTGCCAGTTTCGGCAGCGGGCAACCGATCTGTCGACTGGCCTGATCGAGGAAGTGCTCCACCAGCGGCGCCAGTCCGTCGAGGCATTCGCGCAGTGGCGGGATGTGCAGCGAGAGCACGTTCAAACGGTGGTACAAATCCTGGCGAAACTCACCGCGAGCACACAGCTCGGACAAGTCCACCTGAGTCGCGCAAATCACCCGCACATCCAGATAGACCTCTTCATCGCTGCCGACACGACGGAAGCAACCGTCCTGCAAAAAGCGCAGCAATTTCACCTGCAAGCGCGGGCTCATTTCGCCGACACCATCGAGAAACAACGTACCACCCGCCGTCAACTCCAACAGCCCGAGCTTGCCTTCGGCCCGCGCCCCTTCGAAGGCGCCGGGGCCATAACCGAACAATTCGGTCTCGGCCATGGACTCCGGCAGACCGGCGCAGTTGAGTGCCATCAGCGGTGACTGGCCACGCGGGCTCGCCAAGTGACAGGCCCGCGCCAACAGCTCTTTGCCGGTGCCGGTTTCGCCTTCTATCAATAGCGGCGCATCCAGCGGTGCCATGCGCCGCGCTTCGCGAACCACCGCTGCCATCACTTTCGAACTTTGGAAAATGCTGTCGAAGCCACGCAACTCCTGCTTGCGCACGTTATAGATGCGCTCCCCCACCCGATCCGCCCGGTGCAGCGTCAACACCGCCCCGGCCATGGCCTCGCTTTCGTCATGCTCCGATTGCAGCGGCGCGATGTCGGCGAGGAACACATCACCCTTGACCTTGACCCGCAAGCCGTTGATCCGCGACTTGTTGGCGCGCACCAGTTCCGGCAAGTCGAAGTCCTCGGCGTACCGCGACAGCGGAATCCCCGGCACCTCATCCACCCGCACCCCGAGCAACTGCGCCGCCGCACGGTTGGCCGCGACGATGGAGCCGCCCATGTCGATCGACAGCACCGGAAACTCCAGGGCACCGAGCAAGGCATTGAGTTCCATGTGCCGACGCTCGCTGGGCATCAGCCCTACACGCTTGACGCCGAATACCCCGCCAATCGCCTCGAACTTCGGCCGCAACGCCTGGAACTGAATGTTGATCAGGTTCGGGCAGTGCAGATAGATCGCATTGCCATGCTCACCGCCCACCTCGCCGCGAGCGACGTTGATCCCGTACTCGACCAGCAAGTTGAGAATGTCGCGCAGGATACCGATGCGGTTCTGGCAGTGGACTTTGATACGCATATAAAGGCCCGCAACTGGGGTGATCGAGGCCCGACGCAAGAAAATTTCTGCGCGAACGCCAAGTTAGTCGTCAAGATTATGTGACACCTGTGATCCATTTCAAACATGGAAATATCAATACTTGCGCCACAATAGCCAATCCGTAACGAATACTTTACAAAAAACGCGGACTTTTCCTACTTACCGTGCAGATCACCTGCTGCAAAGTCGCACACCTTGGCGTATCTCTAATTCCAGAGAAGGACATAAAACAAGAACGTATCCCCTAGCAGGAGAGCAGTATGAAGCAGACGCAATACGTGGCTCGTGAGCCCGATGCGCAAGGTTTTATCGACTACCCCGCTGAAGAACACGCGGTGTGGAATACGCTGATCACTCGCCAACTGAAAGTGGTCGAGGGTCGTGCGTGCCAGGAATACCTGGACGGTATCGAAAAACTCGGTCTGCCCCACGACCGCATTCCGCAACTCGGCGAAATCAACAAAGTCCTCGGTGAAACCACCGGCTGGCAAGTTGCCCGAGTGCCCGCGTTGATTCCCTTCCAGACCTTTTTCGAATTGCTGGCGAACAAGCAGTTTCCGGTGGCGACCTTTATTCGTACCCGCGAAGAGCTGGATTACCTGCAAGAGCCAGACATCTTCCACGAGATCTTCGGCCACTGCCCGCTGCTGACCAACCCCTGGTTCGCCGAATTCACCCACACCTACGGCAAACTCGGCCTAAAGGCTTCCAAGGAAGAACGCGTGTACCTGGCGCGTCTGTACTGGATGACCATCGAATTCGGCCTGGTCGACACGCCGCAAGGCCTGCGCATCTATGGCGGCGGCATTCTGTCCTCGCCGAAAGAAACCGTTTACTCCCTGTCGGACGCACCTGAGCATCAGGCCTTCGACCCGCTGGAATGCATGCGTACGCCGTACCGTATCGACATTCTGCAACCGCTGTACTTTGTCCTGCCAAACCTCAAGCGCCTGTTCGATCTGGCCCACGAAGACATCATGGGCATGGTCAAACAAGGCATGCAGCTTGGGTTGCACGCACCGAAATTTCCGCCAAAAGCTGCGTGACCCGCACCTTTTGGCATCAAGTGAGCCTGTCAGGAACCACCGCTTTGGTTTAGCGTGGTGACACTGACGGCCGATTTCCAATAATTCGATTTCAGGAACCCATCATGTCCACATTGAACCAAGCCCATTGCGAAGCCTGCCGCGCCGATGCCCCTCAGGTCAGCGACGAAGAACTGCCGATCCTGATCAAGCAGATCCCTGACTGGAACATCGAAGTGCGCGACAGCGTGATGCAGCTGGAAAAAGTTTTCCTGTTCAAGAACTTCAAGCACGCGCTGGCGTTCACCAACGCCGTTGGCGAAATCTCCGAGGCCGAAGGTCACCACCCGGGCCTGCTGACCGAGTGGGGCAAAGTCACCGTGACCTGGTGGAGCCACTCCATCAAGGGCCTGCACCGCAACGACTTCATCATGGCCGCGCGCACTGACGAAGTGGCCAAAGATGCCGAGGGCCGCAAATAATGCATTTCGACGCCATCGGCCGAGTACCCGGCGACCCGATTCTCGGCCTGATGGAGGCCTATGCGCAGGACCCCAACCCGCGCAAGTTCGACCTTGGCGTGGGTGTCTACAAAGACGCCCAGGGCCTGACGCCAATCCTTGAAGCGGTGAAACTTGCGGAGCAGCGGCTGGTGGATCGCCAGGCCACCAAGACCTACATCGGCGGCCACGGCGATGCGGCGTTCGGCAAAGTCATCAACGAGCTTGTGCTGGGTGCCGATTCGGCGCTGATCGCCGAGCAACGGGCCGGCGCCACCCAAACACCGGGCGGCACCGGCGCGCTGCGCCTGAGCGCCGACTTCATCGCCCAGTGCCTGCCGGGCCGTGGCGTGTGGCTGAGCAGCCCGACCTGGCCGATCCACGAAACCATTTTCGCGACGGCCGGGGTCAAGGTCAGTCACTACCCGTACGTGGGCAGCGATAACCGTCTTGATGTGGAAGCAATGCTCGCGGTGCTCAATCAAGCACCGAAGGGCGATGTGGTGCTGCTGCACGCCTGCTGCCACAACCCGACCGGTTTCGACCTGTCCCATGACGATTGGCGCCGGGTGCTGGACGTGGTGCACAGTCGCGACTTGCTGCCGCTGATCGACTTCGCCTACCAGGGCTTCGGCGACGGCCTGGAGCAGGATGCCTGGTCGACCCGGCTGTTCGCGGCCGAGTTGCCGGAAGTGCTGATCACCAGTTCCTGCTCGAAGAACTTCGGCCTGTACCGCGACCGCACCGGCGCGCTGATTGTCTGCGCGCAAACCGCCGACAAGCTGGTGGACATCCGCAGCCAACTGGCCAACATCGCCCGCAACCTGTGGTCGACACCGCCGGATCATGGTGCTGCCGTGGTCGCGACCATCCTTGGCGATCCGGATCTGAAAAGCCGCTGGGCCGACGAAGTGGAAGCCATGCGTTTGCGCATCGCCCAGCTGCGCAATGGTCTGGTCGAAGCGCTCGAACCCCATGGCTTGCGTGAGCGGTTTGCGCACATCGGCGTGCAACGCGGGATGTTTTCCTACACCGGTTTGTCGCCGGAGCAGGTCAAGCAACTGCGCGAGCATCACAGTGTGTACATGGTCAACTCGGGCCGGGCGAACGTAGCGGGGATTGATGCGACGCGCCTGGATCTGCTGGCTGAGGCTATAGCTGACGTCTGCAAGTAACCCTTCCCTCTGTTCGTTCCCACGCTCTGCGTGGGAATGCCTCATTGGACGCTCTGCGTCCGCTGTTGGGACGCGGAGCGTCCCGGACTGCGCTCCCACGCAGAGCGTGGGAACGATCAATCAACCCGTTCCTACACACACATGTCTAGACAATCCCATCCGTCGAAACAAATGGATATAAAGTCTATTTGTCATTTTTCCTGCTGTATCCTGCCCAGGCTTTTTTAAAAGCGCGGATCTACCAGATCTATCAACAGACTTAGCGAGGAGCGCGAAACATGCACGAGATCCCTAATCTCCCCTTCCCAAGCCTGCACGAAACTGAGCAGACAACCACGCAACAAGCCGGCGCCCAACAGCCCGAGCCGAAAGAAGCACCTGAACGCCGCCAGGCCGACAGAGAAGACTGATACACCTGCAATGCCAGACCGTGTGGAAAGCGCTAACATGCGCTTTCCACACTGCCTGAACCGCGAGCCCGCACCATGAGCGATGATTTCACTGAAGCCCAGGCCAGCGTCCTGATCGGCACCGCCGAGAAGATGATCGAGATCTGGAACCGTCTTTCCCCCGAGAAACAAGCCGCCCTGCTGGCCCGCTTCGGCAGCGAAGAAAATGCCCTGGCCGCCCTGGTCACGACGCAACTGGTCGCCCCCGCAAAATCCTGACTCATCCCGTTCGGCAAATAGTTTTACTTTTTCACGCCCCGCGACCGTCCACGCCGCTATCATAAGCAGCCTATCTATCCTGCTGCCCCGTGGACCTTTTACCCATGTCTGAAACCCAGCGCCCCCTGGCGGTCACGCTGCAAGTCGTTTCCATCGTCCTGTTCACTTTCATCGGTTACCTCAATATCGGTATTCCCCTGGCCGTATTGCCGGGCTACGTCCACAGCGACCTCGGCTTCGGCGCGGTGATCGCCGGGCTGGTGATCAGCGTGCAATACCTGGCCACTCTGCTCAGCCGGCCTTACGCCGGGCGTATCATCGACAACAAGGGCAGCAAACTGGCGGTGATGTATGGACTCGCCGGCTGTGGTTTGAGCGGTGTGTTCATGCTGATTTCGGCCTGGACGCAAAGCCTGCCGATACTGAGTTTGATCAGCCTGTTGATTGGCCGCCTGATACTCGGCAGCGCAGAAAGCCTGGTCGGCTCCGGGTCGATCGGCTGGGGCATTGGCCGGGTCGGCGCGGCGAACACCGCCAAGGTCATCTCCTGGAACGGCATCGCCAGTTACGGCGCGTTAGCGGTCGGCGCACCGCTGGGAGTGCTGCTGGTGAGTCAATTGGGTTTGTGGAGCATGGGCGTGAGCATCGTGCTGCTGGCCGTGCTGGGCGTGGCACTGGCCTGGCCGAAAACCGCGGCGCCGATTGTCGCCGGTGAACGTTTGCCGTTCATGCATGTGCTGGGACGGGTGTTTCCTCATGGCTGCGGCCTGGCACTGGGCTCCATTGGCTTTGGCACCATCGCGACCTTTATCACTCTGTATTACGCCACTCAGCATTGGTCCAACGCGGTGCTGTCCCTGAGTTTGTTCGGCGCCAGTTTCATTGGCGCGCGATTGCTGTTCGGCAACCTGATCAACCGCCTCGGCGGCTTTCGCGTGGCGATTGCCTGCCTCTCGGTGGAAACCCTCGGGCTATTGCTGCTGTGGCTGGCGCCGGATGCCCATTGGGCACTGGCCGGTGCCGCGCTGAGCGGCTTCGGTTTCTCGCTGGTGTTCCCGGCCCTGGGCGTGGAAGCGGTCAATCTGGTACCAGCCTCCAGCCGTGGCGCAGCAGTTGGGGCCTATTCGCTGTTTATCGATTTGTCGCTGGGGATTACCGGACCGCTGGCGGGTGCGATAGCGGCTGGATTCGGGTTTGCCTCGATCTTCCTGTTCGCCGCCCTCGCCGCTTTGAGCGGATTGATGCTGAGCGTTTACTTGTACCGGCAGGCGCCAAAGCACCTTAATGAAAAGCACCGGGAAGAGCGTGAAGCCCGCTAGAAATCCACCTTGCCACGCCCGGCCTTGATGCTGCCGCGCTTGGTCTTGGATTCGAGCCGACGCTTTTTCGAGCCAAGAGTTGGCTTGGTCGGGCGGCGTTTCTTTTCCACCTTGGTAGCGCTGAGGATCAACTCGGTCAGACGCTCCAGCGCATCGGCACGGTTCTGCTCCTGCGTGCGGTATTGCTGGGCCTTGATGATCAACACCCCTTCGCTGGTGATGCGACTGTCGCGCAATGCCAGCAGCCGTTCTTTGTAGAACTCAGGCAAGGACGAGGCCGGAATGTCGAAGCGCAGGTGCACGGCACTGGAGACCTTGTTGACGTTCTGCCCACCGGCGCCCTGGGCGCGAATGGCCGTCAACTCGATCTCGGCATCCGGCAGATGCACGTTGTTGGAAATCACCAGCATGGAAAAAAGGTCCGGTATCAGGACCGCCAGAATACCCTGTGGGAGCGAGGCTTGCCCGCGAAGAACGATAACGCGGATTGTCTGATTAACCGCGGTGTCTTCTTCGCGGGCAAGTCGGATCGCCGCACCGCTCGCTCCTACAGGGTTTTGCATCGCCCACAAAAAACCCGGCACTTGGCCGGGTTTTTCGTTTCTGCGCGCTGCGTTATTTCACAGCAACCTGCAACGCCTGCTGGGCGCTGCGCTTGTTCTTGATGCCGTAGCAGATCCACATGAACGCGACCCACACCGGAATCGCATACACCGAGACCTGGATGCCCGGGATCAGCAGCATCACGCCGAGGATGAACACCACGAACGCCAGGCAGATGTAGTTGCCGTACGGGTACCACAGGGCCTTGAACAGCGGCGTCTGCTTGGTCTTGTTCATGTGCTGGCGGAACTTGAAGTGCGAGAAGCTGATCATCGCCCAGTTGATCACCAGGGTGGCAACCACCAACGACATCAACAGTTCCAGCGCGTTTTGCGGGATCAGGTAGTTCAGCAACACCGCGATCAACGTCACAGCGGCCGACGCCAGGATCGAACGTACCGGCACGCCACGCTTGTCGATCTTCGACAAGGCTTTCGGCGCATCGCCCTGCTCGGCCATGCCCAGCAGCATGCGGCTGTTGCAGTAAGTACCGCTGTTGTACACCGACAGCGCCGCGGTCAGGACCACAAAGTTGAGGATGTGCGCGGCGGTGTTGCTGCCGAGCATCGAGAACACTTGCACGAACGGGCTGCCGCTATAGGCATCGCCAGACGCGTTCAGTGTCGTCAGCAGGCTGTCCCAAGGGGTCAGCGACAACAGGACCACCAGCGCACCGATGTAGAAAATCAGGATCCGGTAGATCACCTGGTTGATGGCTTTCGGGATCACGGTTTTCGGCTTGTCGGCTTCAGCAGCGGTGAAACCGAGCATTTCCAGGCCGCCGAAGGAGAACATGATGATCGCCATGGCCATCACCAGACCGCTGACACCGTTCGGGAAGAAACCGCCGTGGGACCACAGGTTGGTCACCGAGGCTTGCGGGCCGCCGTGGCCGCTGACCAGCAGGTAGCTGCCCAAAGCAATCATGCCGACGATCGCCACGACCTTGATGATCGCGAACCAGAACTCGGCCTCGCCGAATACTTTGACGTTGGCCAGGTTGATCGCATTGATCAGCACGAAGAACGCGGCAGCCGAGACCCAGGTCGGGATATCTGGCGCCCAGTAGTGAATGTATTTGCCGACCGCGGTCAGCTCCGACATGCCCACCAGAATGTACAGAATCCAACAGTTCCAGCCCGACAGGAAACCGGCAAAACCGCCCCAGTATTTGTGTGCGAAGTGGCTGAAGGAACCGGCTACCGGCTCTTCGACGATCATTTCGCCCAGTTGGCGCATGATCATGAAGGCGATGAAGCCGCAAATGGCGTAGCCGAGAATCATCGACGGGCCGGCGGATTTGAGCACGCCGGCCGAGCCGAGAAACAACCCGGTACCGATCGCGCCACCGAGGGCGATCAGTTGAATATGGCGATTTTTCAGGCCGCGTTTAAGCGTACCTGAATGCGAGTTTTGTCCACTCATGAAAAGGGTCTCACGCAAGGTTTGATGATGTTCAGTAGACGTTGCTGCTCGGTTGCGATTTCAAGCAGCGCCGATCAAACCCCAGCGCAGGCACCAGGAGTTCAGCGTTTTTACGACAGTCATGCGTCACCTGTTTGTTTTTATCTGTGACGAAATCGAACCCGACGCGCTCGTGACGCGGCGGAGTGAACAAGGCGGATAGCCTTGAGGTTTGCGCTGTTGCGCAGAGGGTCACAGTTAAAACGCGGCGCATTGTACACCTGTAACCCCCTGCTGCCAGACGCCACTGGGATCAGCGCGTCGGTTGCCGGGGTTGCGTGCGTCTGCCTCGAGGGTTTCGGGCGGCTGCAAAAATTGAGTCAGATCTTTGCAGGTCATCGACGGGGGCAGCGGAAAAATCGCCCTTTGGGGAGAGATGGAGATGGGTCACGGCGTTCATTGCGCCTCCTTCTTGTTATTCACCTGCACGACAGGCATGGGGCTCATCTCACCTTTCAAACGAGGCTGAGACAAGCGTGCCAGAGCCCTTGAACAGCGCCATCGCGGCGGCGGACGGCAGGTTTTCCTTACAGCCCTTTCCTCAGTGGCATTCCACGGGGCTTGGGCGCGCTTTTCGTAAGGTTTTGTTTACAGTGCGTAACGCAAGTTTTCCAAATCAGATCCAGAGACCCGCCGACTGTAAATTGACGATAGGAAGCTTCCTAAGGAGTTTTCCGACTTAGTTTTCTGTTTTTCATTAGGAAATTTACTTCTTATAAAATGGAATAATTAGTTCAAATGAAAATTGTTTAATTATTTTTTTGCATTTAAAAAACCTGTGAACTAGGTTTTCAGCGACTTGCCGAGCCGCATCGACCAGCAAGTTGACGCGCTCTTCAATGAATGAAAAACGCGCCGCTGTTCTTACCAAAGCTGTTCTTACTGAAGAAAGCATCTAGGAGATTCACCATGCAAGCACTGGACAAAGACTTGGACACTGAACTGCAACTGGACGATTGGTTTGAAGCACCGACCCATGAAGCCGCCGTTGAAATGATGCAAGCCGACGCGGTTGTTCCGTTCGGCACGGCGATGTGGCCTCTGTAAGACATCCCGGCGGGCATGATCCGGCCGGTCGTGCCCGCCACTTACCAGGTTTGTCAGGGAGGACTCCATGGATAAGCAGCGTGCCATCTCGCATTTCCTTTACTACCTCGAACATCACCCTGCCGTTGCCGGCATCAACCCGGCGAAGGTCTTGCTCGGCCATACCGCTGATTACGAGGTGCTGACCGGCGCCATCGCCGAACAGGCCGGCAACAGCCCACGGTTCAGCTTCAGCGCAGTGCGTCTGGACCTCGAACCCACCGAATTGCTGACCCAGGCGATTGCCGACAGCGATCTGTACATTTTCTTCTACGACTCTTCCACCTTGCCCAACCCGCGTCCCGACGGCCCGGACTTTGTCCGCGCGCTGCAAGGCGTGATGGCGGAAAACTGGAAGAAGTCGCTGCTGTTCAAGGATTACGGCGATTACTTCTACGACACGTTCAGTGTCACCCCGCAGCGGATTGCCGGGTTGAACAGCCACTTGATCCAGCGCATGTCCCAGGCCACCACTTTAAGTTTCAAAGATGATCATGGCTCGTGGTTCGAAACACCGTTGAGCAGTATCAAGAAGTGGACCGATATCAATGGTGTCGGCAACTTCGATCTGGCACCCGGCGAGATTGCCACCCATAGCGAGGCGATTAATGGCCGGGTGAAGTTTATGGGGACGTTCCTCAGCACGATTCCGTTTGCCCGCAAGTACGGCGTACTCGAATCACCGCTGGAGCTGTGGATCGAGAACTCGACCATCAGCAAAATCGCCACTGATGTGCCGGGACTGGAACATGACTTCAACAAATACCTGGACGCCAATCCGTCCAATCGACGCATCGAAGAGTTGGGGATCGGTACCAACGAAGGCGTGAAAGAGTTGTATGCGCGCAATGCCGGGTTCGAAGAGCGCCATTGCGGTTTGCACTTGGGGTTGGGCGGAGGCGCCAAGGGCAGCCATCATCTGGACCTGATCTTCTCTGGCGGCGTGTTGGCGCTGGATGATGAGCCGGTGTTTGATGGGCGGTTTGTGTTTTAAGCGGGATTGATGGTGTTTGATCGTTCCCACGCTCTGCGTGGGAATGCATACATGGACGCTCTGCGTCCGCTCTTGCAAGGTGACGCGGAGCGTCACGGGCTGCATTCCCACGCAGAGCGTGGGAACGATCAGCCAAAAAAAAACGCCATCCCGAGGGATGGCGTTTTTCATGGGGCGCTTACCGATTACTCAGGCTTGCGACGACCGAAGCCCGGACGCTGGCCGGAGCCTGCAGGTGCGCCGCGGCGCTTGCCCGATGGCGCGTCCTTGTCGACCAGCACGATGCCTGGGCGTTTCTTCGGCGCCGGCTTGGCCGGGCGCTTGGTGTCGGCCGGGCGGTCTGCCACCGGCGTACCACGGCCGGCAGGCGCACCACGATCGCTACGACCACCGGACGGAGCGCCACGGCCTTCGCCACGCTCAGTACGACCGTTGGCCGGACGTGGCGTGCGTGGACCGTGCTCGCCGTCCTGGCGTGGCGCTGGCTTGCGGGCCGGACGCTCGCCTTCGATCTGCGGCTCGCGAGATGGACGCGGACCGGTAGCTGGAGCGCCAGCGGCTGGACGCAGGGTCCGTACGCGTTCGGTCTTGCCCACCGGGCGGGACGATTTGCGCTGCATACGCTCGAGCTTGTCTTTGCTCTTGGCATTCATTTGCGGCATCGCCACCGGCGTCAGGCCGACTTCAGCACTCAGAATGTCGACTTCGTGCTGGCTCATTTCGCGCCAGCGACCCATCGGCAGGTCGGAGTTGAGGAACACCGGACCGAAACGCACACGCTTCAGACGGCTGACCACCAGGCCCTGGGATTCCCACAGACGACGAACTTCGCGGTTACGACCTTCCATCACCACGCAGTGGTACCAGTGGTTGAAACCTTCACCACCTGGCGCCTGCTTGATGTCAGTGAATTTGGCCGGGCCGTCTTCGAGCACCACGCCTGCCTTCAGACGCTCGATCATCTCGTCGTCGACTTCACCACGTACACGTACCGCGTACTCACGGTCCATTTCGTAGGATGGGTGCATCAGGCGGTTGGCCAGCTCACCGTCGGTGGTGAACATCAGCAGACCTGTGGTGTTGATGTCCAGACGACCGATGTTGATCCAGCGACCTTCTTTCGGGCGCGGCATCTTGTCGAACACGGTCGGACGGCCTTCAGGGTCGTCACGGGTGCAGATTTCACCGTCGGGTTTGTTGTACATGATCACGCGGCGTACCGACTCGGCGGCTTCTTCGCGCTTGATCACCTTGCCATCGATGGTGATGGCGTCATGCAGATCGACGCGCAGGCCGAGGGTGGCGTCTTTGCCATTGACCTTGATGCGGCCGTGGCTGATCCAGGCCTCTACGTCACGGCGCGAGCCGACGCCGATACGGGCGAGGACTTTCTGCAGTTTTTCGCCTGCTGGGCCGATTTCCTGGTCGTCTTTCTGGTCGTTGATACTCATCTGGGCACCTCCCGGTGTGATCAAGTTCAGGCCCTGGCCTGAAGATGTGAAATCTGGTCGTTTGACGAAGGGATCGTCAAACGGTCGCGAATCATACGCTCATGGGAGCGTTCGCGCATCAGAGACTAGCTGATCGACCGTCGGTTATTGGTTTTTCCGCCGGCCGGTGGTGGCTGCGATCTTTTGGCGGACTTCAATCCTCGAACTGGCGGCGTTCGGCCTCGATCGCTTCGGCCAGGGCCTGGGCTTCGGCTTCTTCGTCGGTCAGTTCGGGCTCGGGTTTCGACTGTTCAAGCGCGGCGACGGCGGCCAACAGTTTCTCGCGAGCTTCGGCGACGCCCAGCACATCATCTTCCAGCTCTTCTACGACAGTGGCTTCGGGCTCAACCTGAAGTTCAGCGTCGACTTCCGGCTCCGGCAGCTGCAAAACCTCTTCGGTCTCGGTCAACTCGCCATCGCGCAACAAATCGTCGAAATCAGTCTTGAGCCCCTCCTCCATGGTGTCCAGTTCCAGCAACAGCGTGTGGAAGCTGGTTTCTTCCTTGGGCTCTTCCGGCTCGGCGCTGGCATCTGCCAATTCTTGCAACCCGGCCGGCACCGGCGCGTCGTCGAACTCGAGCATCGGCTCGGGTTCCAGCTCGCGCAGCTCGGCCAGCGGCGGCAGGTCGTCGAGGTTCTTCAGGTTGAAGTGATCGAGAAACGCCTTGGTGGTGGCGAACATTGCCGGTTTGCCGGGCACGTCACGGTAACCGACGATGCGAATCCACTCCCGCTCCAGCAGGGTTTTGACGATGTGGCTGTTGACCGCCACGCCGCGCACGTCTTCGATCTCGCCCCGGGTGATCGGCTGGCGATAGGCGATCAGGGCCATGGTTTCGAGCATGGCCCGCGAGTAACGCTGCGGCCGTTCTTCCCACAAGCGTCCGACCCACGGCGCGAACTTTTCGCGGATTTGCAGGCGATACCCGGAGGCGACTTCCTTCAGCTCGAAGGCTCGGCCATCGCAGGATTTGGCTAGAATCGTCAGGGCTTTCTTGAAGACCGCTGGTTCGGGCCGCTCGCCTTCTTCGAAGAGTTCGAACAGGCGCTCAAGCGATTGCGGTTTTCCCGAGGCCAACAGAAAGGCTTCAAGCAGTGGCGCTAGCTCGCGGGGTTCAGTCAGGTTCATGATTCAACTCGTTATTCGGCTCGGGCTCGCACATGTATCGCCGCGAACGGCTCATTCTGCACCAGCTCGACCAAGGATTCCTTGACCAGTTCGAGGATCGCCATAAAGGTCACCACCACCCCCAGACGCCCTTCTTCAGCGGTGAACAACTCGACAAAGGGCACGAAACCACCGCCCTTGAGCCGTTCCAGTACATCGCTCATGCGCTCGCGGGTGGACAGTGCCTCGCGGCTGACCTGGTGGCTTTCGAACATGTCGCCCCGGCGCAAGACCTCGGCCATGGACATCAGCAATTCTTCCAGGCTCACGTCCGGCAGCAGCTTGCGCGCCCGGGCTTCCGGGGCGTCGAGCTTGGGCACCACCACGTCGCGGCCGACGCGGCTCAGGCCATCAATGCCTTCGGCGGCGGCCTTGAAGCGTTCGTATTCCTGCAAGCGGCGGATCAGTTCGGCGCGAGGGTCGTCTTCCTCGTCTTCAATGGTTTCAGCTCGCGGCAGCAACATCCGCGATTTGATCTCGGCGAGCATCGCGGCCATGACCAGGTACTCGGCGGCCAGCTCCAGACGCACCGACTGCATCAACTCGACATAGCCCATGTACTGACGGGTGATTTCCGCCACCGGGATGTCGAGGATGTTGATGTTCTGCTTGCGGATCAGGTACAGCAGCAGGTCGAGCGGGCCTTCGAAGGCTTCCAGAAAGACCTCGAGTGCATCCGGCGGGATGTACAGGTCCAGCGGCATTTCCATGACCGCCTGGCCATAAACCATGGCGAAAGGCAGTTCTTGCTGGGCACCGGCCTGGCTGTCGACGGGTTCTGGTTCTACTGCAGACATCTACGCCTCGGCCATGAATGGCGTAGGGTCGCCGCAACCGACACGGATGACTTCCGGCTCGCCATCGGCAAGGTTGATCACGGTGGACGCCTTGATCCCGCCGAAACCGCCGTCGATGATCAGGTCCACCTGATGCTCCAGCAACTGGCGCATTTCGTAGGGATCGGTCAGCGGGTCGGTGTCGCCGGGCATGATCAGGGTCACACTCATCAGCGGCTCGCCGAGTTCTTCCAGCAGCGCCAACGCAATCGGATGGCTCGGCACGCGCAGGCCGATGGTGCGTTTTTTCGGGTGCAACAACAGCCGCGGGACTTCGCGGGTGGCGTTGAGAATGAAGGTGTAAGGCCCCGGCAAGTGGGCCTTGAGCAGACGGAAAGTACCGGTGTCGATCTTGGCGAACAGCCCCAACTGCGACAGGTCGCTGCAGATCAGCGCGAAGTTGTGCTTCTCATCCAGCTGACGCAGCCGACGCACACGCTCCACGGCGGTCTTGTCACCAATCTGGCAACCAATGGCGTAGGAAGAGTCCGTGGGATAAATCACCACCCCGCCGTTGCGGATGATCTCGACAGCCTGTTTGATCAGGCGCGCTTGCGGGTTTTCCGGATGAATCTGGAAAAATTGACTCACATTGTCTACCTGTTCAGACGACGGCAATACTGATGGCGTGAAAACTACTGCGCTCGGCAATTCTGCGTCAAAAACAGGCTCGGAATGCTCATTTACAAGATGTAAACTCCGCTTCCTCGCCTGTTTTTTCCTTGCCTTGCCTTCGCTCGTCACGTTTTCACATCCATCAGATTAAGGATTTGAATCGACACCACAGTGGTGGCAGATCCTCCGGGAGCGGGCGGTATTCACCGATCTCGGACCAGCCTCCAGGGCCATGAAAATCACTGCCGGCGCTGACCAGCAGACCAAACTCACGGGCAAGAATCGCCAGGCTGCCCACTTGCTCAGCGGGCTGATGGCCATTGACCACTTCAATCGCGTGGCCCCCGGCTTGAATATAGTCAGAAATCAGGCGGCGACGCTTGCTACGAGTGAAATCGTAGTGCCAGGGATGCGCCAGACTGACCCAGGCACCCGCGGCGCGCAGGGTCTCGACGGTGTCTTCGAGAGTCGGCCAGTGCAGTTTGACGTCCCCCAGCTTGCCGGCACCCAGCCATTTGCGGAACGCTTCGGCGCGATCCTTGACGAAACCTTCGCGCACCATCCAGTCGGCGAAGTGCGGACGGGCCGGCGCGTTGCTGCTGTCGCCCAGTTCCTGCTGAATGGCCCGGGCACCGTCAAGCGCCCCCGGCATACCTTTTAACGCCAACTTGCGGCTTATTTCTTCGGACCGTAGCCAGCGGCCATCGTGCAGTTTGGCGATGGCCTCGACCAACGGCGCGGCATTGACGTCGAAACCATAGCCCAGCACATGAATGGTCGCCCCGCCCCAGGTGCAGGACAATTCGACGCCGTTGACCAGTTGCATCCCCAGCGCCGTCGCGGCGCTACGGGCCTCGTCGAGGCCTTCAAGGGTGTCGTGATCGGTCAAGGCCAGGACTCGCACGCCTTTCTCGAACGCACGCGCAACCAGTGCCGCAGGCGCCAGGGCGCCATCGGAGGCCGTGCTATGGCAGTGCAAATCAACATTCACAGGACTGTGTAACCTCAAATCAGCTGACGCTATCGCGCGTCAATATGTTTGTTATTATGCCGCCACATCCTGCTTCTGGCTGCCACTGTGAAACAATTCATCGACTTCATCCCGCTTCTGCTGTTTTTCATCGTCTTCAAAATCGACCCGCGAGTCGTCGACATTGGCGGTCATCAGCTGTCTGTCGGTGGTATTTACAGCGCCACCGCGATGCTGATCATCAGCTCCCTGGTGGTCTACGGCACGCTGTACATCAAGCAGCGCAAGCTGGAGAAAAGCCAGTGGCTGACCCTCATTGCCTGCCTGGTCTTCGGCAGCCTGACCCTGGCGTTCCACAGCGAGACCTTCCTGAAATGGAAAGCCCCGGTGGTCAACTGGCTGTTCGCCCTCGCGTTCATCGGCAGCCACTTTGTCGGTGACCAGTTGCTGATCAAACGCATCATGGGCCACGCGCTGACCCTGCCGGAACCGGTCTGGACCCGCCTGAACATCGCCTGGATCGGTTTTTTCCTGTTTTGCGGTGCCGCCAACCTGTTCGTCGCGTTCACCTTCCAGAGCTACTGGGTAGACTTCAAGGTCTTCGGCAGCCTGGGCATGACTTTGTTGTTCCTGGTCGGCCAGGGCATCTACCTGTCCCGCCACTTGCACGACGCCGACACCACAACGCCAAAAACCGAGGACTGACATGCTTTACGCAATCATTGCCACAGACGCCGCCAACTCCCTGGAAGCCCGACTGGCCGCACGGCCTGCGCACCTTGAGCGCCTGCAAGTGCTCAAAGGCGAAGGTCGTATCGTATTGGCCGGTCCACACCCGGCGGTCGACAGCAATGATCCGGGCGCGGCCGGTTTCACCGGCAGCCTGATCGTCGCCGAATTCGAATCCCTGACCGCCGCCAAGGCCTGGGCCGACGCCGATCCGTACGTTGCCGCAGGTGTCTACGCCAATGTTCTGGTCAAGCCGTTCAAGCAAGTCCTGCCGTAAACTCCTTCAGCGCGATGAACCTTATCGGCTCATCGCGCTCTCAACGCTCATTATTCTCGTTTACCGGCCGACAACCTGCCCAATACTCGTATTGGAATCAGGAGTTGCGATGCGCAAAGGTCCGTTGTGTCTGATGTTGGTGACGTTGTCGATCATGGCGCCCGCCCATGGTGAAGAAAGCGCCAATGGCGGTAATTCGACGCCGCTGTCCTTGAGCGCCGGTAGCCAGATCACCGAGTTGCAGCAGCGCTTGAAAGAAAGCGAGCAGCAACGGGAAGCACTGAGCAAACAATTGCAAACTACCGATGGCGAACGCGAAAGCGCCCTGCTGAGCAGGTTGCGCCAGGAGAATCAGCGCCTGAAGCTGCAACTCAAGGAAGCCCTGGCCAGCAGCCCGCTACCGCGCCTGCTGACCGATCAGCAGCAGTGGTTCGTTATTGGGGCCGCAGTAGCGCTATTGGCCCTGCTCTGCGGTATCTTCGCCAGTGGTGCCACCAGAAAACGTAGGCAATGGCTAAATTGAGTGAGTCATGAGCGAGCTGTTACTAATTGATGATGACCAGGAGCTGTGTGAGCTCCTGGGCAGTTGGCTGAGCCAGGAAGGCTTTCAGGTTCGCGCCTGCCACGATGGCCAGAGCGCCCGGCGCGCGTTGGCCGAAACGTCTCCGGCGGCCGTGGTGCTGGACGTGATGCTGCCGGACGGCAGCGGCCTGGAACTGCTCAAGCAGCTGCGCAGCGACCATCCGGATTTGCCGGTGCTGATGCTGTCGGCCCGTGGCGAACCGCTGGACCGCATCCTCGGCCTGGAACTGGGCGCCGACGATTACCTGGCCAAGCCGTGCGACCCACGGGAACTGACCGCCCGCCTGCGCGCGGTGTTGCGCCGCAGTCATCCAACGGCTGTCTCCAGCCAGCTCGAGCTGGGCGACCTGTGCTTCAGTCCGGTGCGTGGGGTGGTCAGCATCGATGAACAGGAATTCACCCTGACCGTTTCCGAAAGCCGCCTGCTCGAAGCCCTGCTCAAGCAACCCGGCGAACCGCTGGATAAACAGGAACTGGCGCAAATCGCCCTTGGTCGCAAACTGACCCTGTACGACCGCAGCCTGGACATGCACGTCAGCAACCTGCGCAAAAAAATCGGCCCACACCCCGACGGCCGCCCGCGCATCGTGGCCCTGCGCAGTCGCGGTTACTACTACAGCCTCTGAATCCGACGCCCCGGTAGCAGCTGCTACAAGTCATGTTTCGTCAGAAAGAAATCGGCGAAGTGTTGGAATTGTCAGGTAGGTAGAAAACCGTCTTTACCCAAGCTTTACGCTCCGCTGACCGCCGTTGACCTTGATCTGCGTAATCTGCACACATCCGGAACGTACCGGGAACGAGACAAGGAGATACACCATGCGCAAGACTCTTATCGCTCTGATGTTTGCTGCCGCCCTGCCGACCGTTGCCATGGCCACGCCTGAAGGCACAGGCCCGATGGGTGATCACATGGACGGCTCACGCCACGGCGGTCAGATGCACGGCATGCACGGTAAAGGCCCTTACAGCCAACTGGACCTGAGCCGCGAACAGCGCGAGCAGATCCGCAAAATCATGGGCGAGCAGATGCACGAGCGTCAGCAACTGATCGACAAGTACCTGGAAAAACTCTCGCCAGCTGACCAGAAAGCCCTGAAAGACGAGATGGAGGCCAAGCACAAGAAAGCCGAAGCCGACGTTCGCGCCCTGCTGAAACCGGATCAACAGAAGCAATTCGACGAGATCCAGAAGAAACAAGCTGAGCGTCGCGCCGAATGGGCCGAGTTCAAGGCCTGGAAAGCGCAGCAAGCGCAAAAAGCGCAATAATGTTCTAGCCAGCCCAACGGTTAATCGCCGTTGGGCTTTCTTTGTTCGAGGATTTTCTGTGCGCTCATTGTTCTGGCGTATCCTGGCCAGCTTCTGGCTGGCCATCGCTCTGGTTGCAGGGCTTTCCATTTTGCTGGGGCACATGCTCAACCAGGACGCGTGGATTCTCAGTCGCCACCCGGGCCTCAACACCCTGGCCGAACAGTGGACGCAAACCTACGAGAGTCAGGGCGAGGAAGCCGCCCAGGACATTCTGGAGCAGCGCAAGCGCCAGTATCACATCGACGTTCAAGTGCTCAACGAGGCGGGAGACCCGGTGGTACGCGGCACCTTCCCTCGGCGTGCAGCCGCTTTCGAAGCTCGGCAGCAAAACGATGATCGGCGCCTGCCGTGGCGGCGCCTGACCGATGAATACACCAGCGCCAGGACGGGCGACACCTACCTGCTGATCTATCGCATTCCGCATCCGGAACTGGACGCCTGGCACCGTGAAAGCCTGCTCTGGCCATTGAGCGCGCTGGGTATCGCCCTGGTGGTACTGACCCTGTTCAGCCTGCTGGTGACCTTCTCCATCACCCGACCGTTGAGCCGTTTACGTGGCGCAGTGCATGAGTTGGGGCAGACGACGTATCAGCAAAACAGCCTGGCGCAACTGGCCAACCGCCGCGACGAATTCGGTGTGCTGGCCAACGACTTCAACCGCATGGGCGCGCGCCTGCAAAGCCTGATCGGCAGTCAGCGGCAATTGCTGCGCGATGTGTCCCATGAATTGCGTTCGCCCTTGGCCCGACTGCGCATCGCGCTGGCACTGGCCGAGCGGGCCAATCCCCAGGAGCGGGAAAAACTCTGGCCGCGCCTGACCCGAGAGTGCGATCGACTGGAAGCACTGATCAGCGAAATCCTGGTGTTGGCGCGGGTCGATGCCGACAACGCCAGTGCCGAAGAAGTGGATCTCAATGCACTGCTCAACACCCTGCAAAAGGACGCTCAGCTAAGTTCGCCGGAGCAGAACGTGCGCCTTGAGGCCGAGCCGCAACTGAACCTCAGAGGCTGGCCGACCATGATCGAGCGCGCCGTGGACAACCTGCTGCGCAATGCCCAGCGCTTTAACCCGGTCGGGCAACCGATCGAAATGCAGGCGTTGCGTCAGGGCGACAGGGTTGTGGTCAGCGTGCGCGATCATGGCCCTGGCGTAGAAGACGAGCATTTGAATCAACTGGGTGAACCGTTCTATCGGGCACCGGGGCAGACAACGGCCGGACATGGCCTGGGGCTGGCCATTGCACGCCGCGCGGCAGAGCGCCATGGCGGCAGTCTGGTGCTGGCCAATCACCCTGGGGGCGGGTTTATTGCCAGTCTGGAATTGCCGTTGGTGCCGGGGGCGGTGGTGCAGCCGTAAATCGGGGGTGATGCAAGAAGATCGCAGCCTCGTTTCACTCGACAGCTCCTACACAGCTCCATACAGGGATATGTGTACTTCTGTAGGAGCTGTCGAGTGCAACGAGGCTGCGATCTTTTGATCTTCAGGCCTTACCGGACCAGGCGCTGACAAACTCGGCCAGATCAACCTTCTCCGCCACCCGCGGTTCTTTCTGCGGTGTACCGAGATAGAGGAACGCAATCACCTCTTCCCCTTCCGCCAGACCCAACCCTTTGGCCACATGCGCCGAATAAGCCAGCTCACCGGTACGCCACACCGCGCCAATGCCTTGAGCATAAGCGGCCAGCAAAATTCCATGAGCCGCGCAGCCTGCCGCCAACAATTGTTCGGATTTGGGATATTTGACGTGATCCTGCAAACGCGCGATCACCACAACCACCAACGGTGCACGCAGCGGGCCGTTACGGGCCTTGTCCAGCGCGGCTTCTGACACCTCGCTGTCTTGCAGCTTCGCCGCTTCGGCCAGCAACTCGCCCATTTGCTCGCGCGCCGCGCCTTCGACTGTCAGGAAGCGCCAAGGCTGCAAGTGGCCGTGGTCTGGCGCACGCATCGCGGCGGCAAACAGCACTTCGCGTTGCTCGGCAGTGGGCGCCGGATCAAGCAGTCGTGGAACGGAAACACGGTTGAGCAAAGCGTCGAGAGCCTGCATCGGCCACCTCCTGGAAAAAATGTCTGGCTATTCTAGCTGCATCTGCCACAGGGCTGTCGGTTTACATGCCCTGCCCCGCAGGTAGAATGGCGCCCTTCCCTATTTCAGCCCGAGCGGACTTCATGGCGTTGCCGACCTTACGGATCATTGGTTTCATCATCGGCATCTTCCTGATCACGCTGGCAATTTCCATGGTTGTGCCGATGGCCACCCTGGTGATCTTCGAGCGCACCAGCGACCTGCCGTCGTTCCTCTGGGCCAGCATGATTACCTTTGTCGCCGGCCTGGCCCTGGTCATTCCAGGGCGCCCCGAACACATCCATCTGCGCCCGCGAGACATGTACCTGCTGACCGTCAGCAGCTGGCTGGTGGTGTGCATCTTCGCCGCCCTGCCGTTCCTGCTGACCCAACACATCAGCTACACCGATTCGTTCTTCGAAAGCATGTCCGGCATCACCGCCACCGGTTCGACGGTGCTCACAGGCCTGGACACCATGTCCCCCGGCATCCTGATGTGGCGCTCATTGCTGCACTGGATCGGCGGGATCGGCTTTATCGGCATGGCGGTAGCGATTCTGCCATTGCTGCGCATCGGTGGCATGCGGCTGTTTCAGACCGAGTCGTCAGACCGTTCCGAAAAAGTCATGCCCCGTTCGCACATGGTGGCGCGCTTGATCGTTGCGACCTACGTCGGCATCACCATTTTCGGCAGCCTGGCGTTCTGGTGGGCCGGGATGAGCCCGTTCGACGCGATCAACCATGCGATGTCAGCGATTTCCACCGGTGGCTTTTCCACCTCCGACCAGTCTTTGGCCAAGTGGCCGGAGCCTGCGGTGCATTGGGTCGCGATCGTCATCATGATTCTCGGCGCCCTGCCGTTCACCCTGTATGTCGCCACGTTACGCGGTAACCGTCGGGCGCTGATCAAGGATGAACAGGTGCAAGGCTTGCTCGGTATGTTGCTGGTGACCTGGCTGGTGCTCGGCACCTGGTACTGGTGGACCACCCAGTTGCACTGGCTGGACGCCTTGCGGCATGTGGCGCTGAACGTCACTTCGGTGGTGACGACGACAGGTTTTGCACTAGGGGACTACAGCCTCTGGGGCAACTTCTCGCTGATGCTGTTCTTTTATCTGGGGTTTGTTGGCGGCTGCTCGGGCTCAACCGCTGGCGGGATCAAGATTTTCCGCTTCCAGGTGGCCTACATTCTGCTCAAGGCCAACCTTAACCAGTTGATTCACCCACGCGCGGTGATCAAGCAGAAGTACAACGGCCACCGTCTCGACGAAGAAATCGTGCGTTCGATCCTGACCTTTTCGTTCTTTTTCGCCATCACCATTTGCGTGATTGCGCTGCTGTTGTCGCTGCTCGGCGTGGACTGGATGACAGCCCTTACCGGCGCGGCCAGCACGGTGTCTGGCGTCGGCCCGGGGTTGGGCGAAACCATTGGCCCGGCGGGTAACTTCGCCAGCCTGCCGGATGCCGCGAAGTGGATTCTCTCGTTCGGCATGCTGCTGGGTCGGCTGGAGATCATTACGGTGTTTGTTCTGTGTATCCCGGCGTTCTGGCGTCACTGACCAGCTTGAGCGCTTCCGTCAGCCGCGCCCGGTATTCGCCGGGGGTGGTATCGAACCAGCGTCGGAAGGCGCGGAAGAAGTTGCTCGGATCGGCAAACCCCAGCAGGTAGGCAATTTCCAGCAGCGTCATGCTCGGTCGCGCCAGGTATTGCTCGGCCAGTTCACGCCGCGTGTCATCCAGCAACGTCTGAAAACTCGTGCCCTCTTCCTGCAAGCGTCGCTGCAAGGTGCGTTGCGACAGGTGCAGCGCCTGCGCCACCGCATCGCGCTTGGGTTCGCCCTGGGGCAGCAAGCGGCACAACACCTGCCGCGCATTGTGGGTCACGCGGCTCTCGGAAAACCGCGCCAGGTATTCACCGGCAAAGCGGTCGTGCAGCAGCGCCATGGCCTCGTTGGCAGTGGGCAACGGCGCCTCCAGGTCAGCGCGCTCGAAGATCAAGGCGTCATAGGGCGCGTTGAACATCATCGGCGCGTGGAAGGCTTGCTTATACGGTTCGAGATCGACGGGTTGATCGCCCTGCAGCAGCACTTTGCGCGGATGCAGCATGCGCCCGGTCAACCACCCACAAAACGCCAGGGCACAGGCCATCGATGCTTCAGCGCTTTGTCGGGTCGGCGGCAAGTGGTCGCCATGCACCGTCAGAATCAGCGCATAACCCTCGTCCAGTATGCGCAAACTCAGGTCAGCACCTTCAGCAATGATTCGCTGATACCGCACCAGACGCTGAAAGCCTTCGGCCAGGGTCCGGCTGGACATCAAGGCATAACCGGCGACGTGCAGGGAAGCCGGTCGCATCACCTTGCCCATGTTCAGGCCGATCGCCGGGTTGCCGGACAACTCGACCGCGCGCTGCCAGAGCCGCGTCATGGAATCTTGCGGGAAGCGCGCATCCGGATCATCCAGTGCCGCATAGTCGAGCCCTAGCTGCTTGAACAAAACCCGGCAATCCAGGCCGTCCATTTCCAGTGCTTTGACAATCCCCATCGCCCAGCTTGCAGAAGTCGTTCGTTCGCTCATGGCGTTTACTACGTGATGGCCGCATGCCACGACCCAATTCCGAAGGATACTAAAGTGGCGCCTATTGTCACTGGCTGATGCCTATGATCACTCTAGACTTAAATAGGCTACCCGCAGCGCAACTTGTCGCCTGCATACACACCACAGAGATCGCAGTCGTGGAAAACATCAGACGTTTCAACAGCTTCGCTGCGTTTTACCCGTATTACCTCAGCGAACACCGCAATAGCACTTGTCGACGACTGCACTTTGTCGGCACCACGCTGGTTATTTTCATTCTGGCGCTGGCCATCGCCAATGGCGCATGGTGGCTGTTGCTGGCCCTGCCGCTGGCCGGTTACAGCTTCGCCTGGGTCGGGCATTTCTTCTTCGAGAAGAATCGTCCTGCAACCTTTCAGCATCCTCTTTACAGCCTGCTCGGCGACTTCGTCATGTACCGCGACATGATTGTAGGTCGCGTGCCGTTCTAGGCTCCTTTGGCCACAAAAGCGTCCTGTGCGGCCAGTGCAGCGCTCTGGATCCGAGCCCTACACTCCAAACACCCCTTTCGATAAGAACAAGAGGATAGCCGATGAATGCCCGCGCCCGTTTTACCCACATGCAAGACGGTACGCAGCAAGACTGGGCGATCATCGCCGCAGACTTCAGTGCCTATGCCCGGCAATTGCCTACAAGGATCGTGGCGCATTTGAAGTTACTGGAGGGTGATTTCGGCGGTTTCCCGGTGGATCGCCTGACCCACTCTCTGCAAACCGCCAGCCGCGCCTGGCGCGATGGCCGCGACGAAGAGTACGTGGTCTGCGCTTTGCTCCATGACATCGGCGACACACTGGGGTCCTACAACCACCCGGACATCGCCGCGGCAATCCTCAAGCCGTTCGTCAGTGCCGAGAACCTGTGGATGGTGGAGAAACACGGGATTTTCCAGGGCTATTACTTCTTCCATCACCTGGGCATGGACCGGCATTTGCGCGAGCAATTCAGTGCTCATCCGCAGTATCGGGCGACCATCGAATTTTGCGCCCGGTACGATGCAGCGGCGTTCGATCCAGCGTACGACACGCTGCCGCTGAGTTTTTTCGAACCGATGATGGAACGGTTGTTTGCACAGCCGAAGAATTCGATCTACAAGGCGGCGATGGAAGAACAAGCGTCGGCCTGAAGAATATCGGGGACCGCTTCGCGGTCCATTTCTCGCAGGTTATGCCGGCTCCGCGACCTTCACCGTCTTCAACTCCGCCTCTCGCGCCTGCGCATCGGCCAAGCGATACAACTCGATCGAACCATCCCAATGCTCGATCAGCGCCGTGCACGACTCCACCCAATCCCCGCAATTGAGGTAGTCCACCTCGCCGACCTTGCGAATCTCGGCATGGTGAATGTGCCCGCACACCACGCCATGCAACTCGCGTTTGACGCATTCGTGGGCAATGGCTTCTTCAAAATCGCTGATGAAACTGACGGCGGTCTTGACCTTATGCTTGAGGTACGCCGACAACGACCAATAGCCGTAGCCATAACGGGCCCGCCAATGGTTGAGCCAGCGGTTGAGGGTCAGGGTAAATTCGTAGGCCGAGTCGCCGAGGAACGCCAGCCAGCGGTGATAGCGAGTAATCACGTCGAACTGATCGCCGTGAATCACCAGCAGATGACGGCCATCGGCGGTCACGTGCACGGCTTCGTCCACCAACTGGATATTGCCCAACATCAGTTTCGAATAACGGCGCAGGAATTCGTCATGGTTGCCGGTAACGTAGATCACTTCTGTGCCGCGCTTGCTCATGGTCAGCAGGCGACGAATCACATTGGTGTGCGCCTGGGGCCAATACATGCCGCTGCGCAGTTTCCAGCCGTCAATGATGTCACCGACCAGGTAAATCTTGTCGGCATGGTAGCCCTTGAGAAACTGCGACAGGTGTTCGGCCTGGCAGTCCCGTGTGCCCAAATGCACGTCGGAAATCCATAAGGTCCGCACACGTTGCTTACGGCTGGGTTTGGCGAGCTCGGCGCTGGTCATGGGCAACCCTCTGGACAAGTTTTGGCAAGCTTGCGCCGGTCGGGTTAATTGCCCATGACAATCGCAAGTCAGTCCTGTGACAACGCGCGAACGCGGGGCCTCGGTGTAGACTGGCGGCTTCACTCATCAATATCGCCACGAGACCTGCGATGAGACCGATCCTCACACTGCGCCAATACACCCACGACCTGATCGTCCACAGCCACGACTACGCGCAACTGGTATTCGGGCTGTCGGGCGCACTGGATTTCGAGGTCGAGGGGCTTGGCAGTCAGGTGGTTCAGCAGAGTTTCGTGGTGGTGCCGTCCGGGGCGCATCATGCCTGCGACAGTGCCCATGGCAGTCGTTGCCTGGTGCTGGATGTGCCGAGCGATCAGTGGGTGTATCAGTCACTGGGGGAACACGCCGAGGCCAGCCGCCGCTTGCTCGACAATGCCGGGCGCCTGTCGCTGGACGCCGGGCAAAGCCAATTGGTGAGCTGGCTGGCGGGCAGCCCGATCAGCGATCCGCTGATCGCCCAGCAAGGCGCGGTGTTGCTGCTGGCCAGCCTCAACAACGCCAGGCCCGAGACGGTCGGCGGTCGGCGTCTGCCGTATGCAGCGCTCAATGCTCACATCGATCAATACGCGGCCTATCCACTGCAAGTCGCCGATCTGGCGCGCATTGCCGGCCTGTCCAGCGCTCGCTTGCACGCGCGGTTCGTGGCGGAATGCGGGCAAACGCCGATGGACTACATCCGTAGTCGCCGGCTGCACATCGCCGTGCGCTTGCTGCGCGATTCGGCACTGCCCATTGGCGAGATCGCGTGTCGGGTCGGCTACAGCTCCCAGAGCGCATTCGCCGCAGCAGTGCTGCGTGAGTTCGGCGCCTCACCCGGTAAATTGCGCCGCGAGGCTGGCGACAAATGACGCGAGTCTGGCGACAGACATAACCGGCTCAGCACGATTCAATTACACATGTGTTCGTTTGTCGTTAAGGATTGCAATGACTCCCCGTACCGCCCTTGGCGCTCTGCATATCGGTGCACTGATGTTCGGCCTGACCGGCGTGTTCGGCAAACTTGCCGCCGCCTCACCGGCGATCATCGTGTTCGGTCGTGCCGCGTTTGCCGTCCTCGCCCTGGCGTTTTTCGCCCGGTTCGCCAGTAATACCCGTTGGCAGACACTCGACGCCGTGGACTGGCGCCGCCTGTTGCTCAGCGGCTTGCTGCTGACGGGACACTGGGTGAGTTTCTTCATCGCGGTGAAGGTGGCCGGGGTGGCAATCGCGACCTTGGGCTTTGCCAGTTTCCCGGCGTTTACCGTGATCCTCGAAGGGCTGATTTTCCGCGAGCGCATCCGCGCCAATGAAATTCTGCTGGTGGTGTTGGTCAGCATCGGTTTGGTACTGGTCACGCCGGACTTCGATCTGGCCAGCGGCGCCACCACCGGCCTGTTGTGGGCAGTAGCCTCTGGCTTGCTGTTCTCCTTGCTGTCCCTGACCAACCGCGCCAGCTCCGGGCGAATCCCGCCGGTGCAGGCGGCGCTGTGTCAGAACATGGTGGTTGCGATCTGCCTGCTGCCGGTGGCGATGCCGCAATTGAGCGAAGTGCGCGCCATCGACTGGCTGTGGATCGGCCTGCTCGGGGTGTTCTGCACCGGCGTCGCTCACAGCCTGTTCGTCGCCAGCCTGGCGGTGATCAAGGCCCGGACCGCGTCAGTGGTGTTCGCAATGGAGCCGGTTTACGGCATCACCCTGGCCTGGCTGTTGTTCGATGAAAACCCGACGCTGCGCATGCTGATCGGCGGCGCATTGATCATCGTGGCCATCGTGGTCTCCAGCCGGTTGTCCGGCGGTTCAAGCCATAAGACCGTTGCCGCGCAAGCGCCGTCTCACTGAGTGCGGTCGTTGTGACCCAGGTCGCGATCCGGATCGATCTGATCGCGGACCCGCTGCTTGAGCACCTTGGCCTCGGGGAAACCGCCGTCGGCCTTGCGCTCCCAGAGCTGCACATCGTCGCAGACAATGTGGAACACCCCGCCGGTGCCAGGCACCAGGGACACTTTGCCCAGGTCGTCGCCGAAGGTGCTGAGCAGTTCCTGGGCCAGCCAGGCGGCGCGCAACAGCCATTGGCATTGCGTGCAGTAGGTGATGACGATTTCCGGTTTACGTGTGGTCATGATTGGCAAAACTCCTCTGCCTGAGGGCGTCGCCATGATAAACCGCATAACCGAGAAGATCTTCAGCGAATTCCGGCCAACAGCGTTCGGGCCGTCTCCTTCAGCGGTTCGTCGCCTTCCTTGAGCAACTCGTTCAGCAGCTCGATGGCGCTGTCCAGATCGCCGTCGTCGATGCAGGTCTGGGCCTGTTCGAGTTTGCCCGCGCTGCTCGGCTCGGCCGGTTCAAGATCGATCAATTCAGCATTCAGCGGCTCAAGTTCCAGCGACTGGCCGGGATCGCTGAATTCGTTGAGAAAGGTCTCGTCCAGAGATTGCGAGTCAGGTTCGGCGACCCATTCAAGCTCGGGCTCGTCCAGCGTCGGCTCGTCGGGTATTTCGAAAACATCGGGCAACACATGCAGATTCGAAGTGAACCCCGGCTCGTCTGCCGGTGACGGCTCACTCGACGGTTTGGTGTTGGGCGGTGAGTTGTCGAAGGGGCTGATCAGGTCCCAGTTCGCATCCATCGACAGGTCGTCGAGGTTCAACTGGAACTCATCGCTCGGTGCCGCTTCAGAGATTGCAGGCGTGGACGGAGCCACTGCCACGGCGGTGGCCACCGGCACGGCGCCGATCAGTTTCGGATGGCGTTGGCGGATGTCCTGAAGTTGCTGTGCGTCAAACCCGGCGTCACGCAGGCTACTTTCCTGCGCGTCGTACGCTTGCATGTCACCCTGTTTACCAAGAACCTCCAGCAGCTGCACGGCCAGATCGGTGCGCTGGGGCTCCTTGACCAACGCCTCTCGCAACAAACCGGCAGCTTCGGACAAGCGGCCATAGGCAAGGTAGATGCTAACTCCTTCCAGCACGTCGCCTGCGGCAGTCTCATCAGCCGATCCGGCCACCGATTGCGCCTGGGTGGCTGGCCTGGCCGGTTCTGTTGTGCGGTTGAGCACCGGTTCATGGCGCGACGTCTGCACGGCTAACGGCTCGGACAAGGCCTGAACCTGCTGTCGTTGACGGCGAATGAACACTGCGAGCGACACCAGGGCCACCAACGACAGCAACCCGATAATCAGCGGCCAATGAGATGCTTCGGACGTCTCGACAACCACCGGAACCGGCGCCGGCACCTCGGGTGCGGCAGGCGCGGCCGAAGCCTGTTTGACTTCCGCCAGTTGGTTTTGCAGCTCAGTCACCTGTTTTTTCTGAACGGCAATCTTCTCGTCCTGTGCCTGCAACTTCGCATTGAGTTCATCGATGGTCTTTTGCAGCTGCTGGTTTTGCAGCACGCTGGTGGCCAGTTGTTCGGCAACAGGATCACTCTCTGGCGCGGCGGCTGGTTTATCGACATCAGGCTTGGGGGCCGAACTCTGCACCGCAGGTGGCGGTGCAACAGCCGGTTCAACGGACGGGAACGCGGAATCCTGAGGGGCCGGCGCGGGGTCGTCGTTGACGGGAACAACTCCCGGCGAACCCGGCGGATCGATCAGCACGGTGTACTCGCGCAGCAAACGCCCGTTGGGCTGATTGAGCTGCACCAGAAAATTCAGAAAGGGTTCCTTGACCGGTTTACTGGACGTCACCCGGATCAGGTTGCGGTTGCCCCGCAGGATCGGCGTGAATTTCAGGTTATTGAGGAAGAACAGCCGCTCGACACCGGCGCGGCTGAATTCTTCTGCCGTCGCCAGGCTGACCGACAGCTCGCCCTCCTCCAGCCCCCCGACATCCAGCAGGGCGATATCGGCGCTGAATGGCTGATTCAACGCCGAATGCTGAGTGATCTCACCCAAGCCTAGCGCGGGGGCCAATGCCGAGTAAGTGACGGCACCACCGACCAGCAGCAGCCGGGTGCAACACCGCAATACAACGTGCCAACTCTCGAGCATGAGCATCCCTTAGATAACCAGAACCAACCTGTATGCATTCGCACATCCGGTACGAACACGATATTGCCAGGGGGCGTTCTCAATGCGTTTCCCCGCCGCGCCGGGTCTGCTGTTGTGCAGGGCAAGGCGCGAGAAGCGTGGTTTGGTCATTCCAAATAAGCTTCGAGCAACGCAGCCCTGCACAACAGCAGGCCCGGCCCTTCGGGTTGTGCCTTAAA
This sequence comes from Pseudomonas sp. GM18, assembly GCF_000282195.1. Taxonomy (GTDB): domain Bacteria; phylum Pseudomonadota; class Gammaproteobacteria; order Pseudomonadales; family Pseudomonadaceae; genus Aquipseudomonas. The sequence continues at coordinate 20,859 of NZ_AKJT01000046.1, read as the reverse complement.
GCGGGCCAGGCTGCGTTGCAGGCCTTGGAAAGGGAACAACCATTCCCAGCGGCCTGCGCCTTGCCTGGCCCGCTTTAAGGCGACAACGCGGCGGGGAAACTCATTGAGAACGCCCCCTAGTTCTTTATAGTCTGCCCAACGGGGTATCTCAAAAGTCCGACGCGTGGTTGTGCCTCAAGATTTTTCCAGGTTGGCCAGGATGTGCGCGTGGACACGCATGCAGACCTTCAAATCCGCCTCATCAACGCCTTCGAACAATTCGTGGCGCAGTTGCGTGGCAATGGTTTCAATTTGTTCGATCAAGGGCCGGGCCGGGGCACAGAGGACGATTTTTTTCGCCCGACGGTCTTCCAGCACCGATTGGCGTTGCACCAGGCCCTGACTTTCCAGGCTGTCGAGCAGTCGAGCCAGGGTAGGCCCTTCAACGCCGACGCTTTGCGCCAGTTCACGCTGGGTGGGAGCATCATCGAAACGCGCCAGGTGCAGCAGCACCAGCCAGCGCGCCTGGGACAGACCCAGGCCAGCCAGTCGGCGGTCCAGTTCGGCACGCCAGCCCCGAGACATCTGGGCCAGTTGCATGCCAAAGCGGTGTTGATCGGTTAACGGCATAAAACACTCATGGTTAGACTGAAATAGAGAAAAACTAATTATTAGTCAGCTAAGCATGACCTTTGGCTATAGGCAAGGTTTGCTCTGTACTGAATCGTTACATCTGCGCAACAGGTCATTCAAATTTCGAATTCCGACTGCAGCGCGGCACGTACGCAATACAAAACGCCTTCCGGCACCCGCCCTGCGAACAACGCGGCGATCTCCGCCACCGGCGGCAACTCGCCTTCGCCGTCGAGGAAGGCGTCCTGAACTTCGCCCATCAACTCTTCGGGCAGGTCCAGCGCCTGTTCCAGTGACAGCTGCTGCTTGCCAATGGCCTCGGCGAGCATCGTGTAGACGTTCTTTTCCGAGCATTGCAGCTGACCGGCGATCTGCAGCGGTGTCATGCCGGCCCGGGCCAGCGTGATCAGCTCGTGGCGCACATCGGCCACCACTTTCGGTGCCTCGACCTGACCGCCGAGCACTTCGAGGAAGGCCTCGCCGTAACGTTCCAGTTTGCGCGCGCCGACACCGCTGACCGTGGCCATTTCCGCCAGCGAGGTCGGCTGGCTGCGGAGCATTTCCAGCAGCGTCGAATCGGGGAAGATGACATACGGCGGCACGCCATGTTCTTCGGCCAGTTTGCGGCGCAAGGCACGCAAGGCTTCCCACTGTTCGCGCTCCTCGAAGCGGACCAGTTGGCTGGCCTGGCTCTTGCTGCTCTTGGCGGTGGTTTGCGGCTTGAGGTCGCGGCGCAGTTCCAGGGTCACTTCGCCCTTGAGCAGCGGCCGGCAGGTATCGCTCAGGCGCAGTCCGCCGTAGCCTTCGAGGTCGATGTCCGCCAGACCGCGAGCCACCAGTTGTCGGAACAAGGAGCGCCATTCACTTTCGCCCAGCGCTTTGCCTACGCCGTATACCGACAAATGCTGATGACCGAAGCTGCGGACCTTTTCGTTGTCCTTGCCCAGCAACACGTCCACCAGATGGCCGACGCCGTAGCGCTGGCCGGTGCGGTAGATCGCCGACAGCGCCTGGCGGGCCGGCTCGGTGGCATCCCAGGTCTGCACGCCATCGACACAATTGTCGCAGTGGCCGCAGGGCTCGGGCATGTCTTCGTCGAAGTACGCCAGCAGGGTCTGGCGGCGGCAGCGGGTTTCTTCGCAGAGCGAGAGCATGGCGTCGAGCTTGTGCTGCTCCAGACGCTTGTGGCGCTCGTCGCCTTCGGAGTTTTGCAGCATCTGCTTGAGCATCACCACATCTTGCAGGCCGTACGCCATCCAGGCATCCGCCGGCAGACCGTCACGACCGCCGCGACCGGTTTCCTGGTAATACGCCTCAAGGGACTTCGGCAAGTCGAGGTGCGCCACAAAACGCACGTTGGGCTTGTCGATGCCCATGCCGAACGCCACGGTGGCGACCATGATCAGGCCTTCCTCGTTGAGGAAGCGTTTTTGGTGATGCGCCCGGGTTTCGTTGGGCAGACCGGCGTGGTACGGCAGCGCCGGAAAGCCTTGCTCACTGAGGAACACCGCTACTTCGTCGACCTTTTTGCGCGACAGGCAGTAAACGATGCCGGCATCGCTGCGCCGCTCGGCGAGGAACGCCAGCAACTGCTTGCGCGGCTGCTCCTTGGGCACGATGCGATAGAAAATGTTCGGGCGGTCGAAACTCGACAGGAAGCGCTCGGCATTCTGCAGATGCAGGCGGTTGACGATTTCTTCGCGGGTACGCTTGTCGGCGGTGGCGGTCAGGGCGATACGCGGCACGTCGGGGAACATTTCCGCCAACTGACCCAGTTGCAGGTATTCCGGACGGAAGTCGTGGCCCCATTGCGACACGCAGTGCGCTTCGTCGATGGCGAACAGGGCGATTTCAAGGCTTTGCAGGAAGGCCAGCATCCGTGGCTGCACCAGACGCTCGGGCGCCAGGTAGAGCATTTTCACTTCGCCGCGCTTGATCCGTGCAGCGAGATCGCGCTGCTGCTCGGCGCTGAGGGTGGAGTTCAACGACGCCGCGGCGACGCCCAGCTCTTCAAGAGTGGCGACCTGATCGTCCATCAGCGCGATCAGCGGCGACACCACCACCGCCAGGCCCTCGCGCAGCAGCGCCGGCACCTGGAAGCACAAGGACTTGCCGCCCCCGGTAGGCATCAGTACCAGGGCGTCGCCGCCACTGGCCACGCGCTCAATGATTGCACCCTGACGGCCACGGAAACTGTCGTAGCCGAAGATGTCCTTGAGGACGCGTTGAGCCTGTTCGAGCATAAAAACTCCAAAAATCACCGAAACATCCCTGCAAGGCTGGTTCAGAACCATGAAAGCTGCACAGACAAATCGTAAGTGCGCATTGCATGACGCTGCATATTTCAGCCGTGACGCCAGCAGGGCATCACAAAACGCGCGAGTATACCCGAGCCCTCCCCTGCAAAGGGCGCCGCTGATAAGACGCACGCAAGCCAACCCGCGGGAGCAAATATGCCGCGCGGCTGGCCTGTGCGCTCAAGAAGGCCTAGAATTCCCGCATCGTATATTCCCCAAGGTAGCCCTTTAATGTCCTTCGCTGAGCAACTAACCCGCCTGCAAGTCTTCCTCGACGCCGACGAGCTGCATGACGAGGCGCTGGACTACGTGGCCGCCCACGGCTACCTCACTGCGCTGTCGATCTGTTCCGAAAGCGTTCCCGACCGTGAATGGATCGACGCGCTCTTCGCCGAAGAGCCGCATTACGCCGACGACACCGAGCGTGAAGCGATCGAATCCACCCTCGTGCTGCTCAAGGCTCACATCGCCCGCCAACTGGCGTCCGACGAAGAGTTCGAGCTGCCGTGCGACCTCGACCTGGGTGATGACCCGGACGATTCCGACCTGCGCGGCTGGTGCATCGGCTTCATGGAAGGCGTGTTCCTGCGCGAAGCGGCCTGGTTCGAAACTGCCGAAGACGAAGTCAGTGAAATGCTGCTGCCGATCATGGTCGGTTCGGGTCTGTTCGACGAACAGCCTGAGTTCTCCGACATCGCGGCCGACGCCAACCTGATGGACGACATGATCGTGCAGATTCCGGAAGCCCTGACCGCGCTGTACCTGCTGTGCAACGCGCCAGACGAAAAACCGGCGATCCTCAAGCCACGTCACCACTAAGGTTTTGCCTATGGACAACCCCATAGGCAACCGCCCCCTGATGTTGCGCTACGTGCTGCTGGCCATCGGCTGGCTGAGCGTAGCGCTGGGGGTGATCGGGATTTTCCTGCCGGTGCTGCCGACCACACCGTTCCTGTTGCTGGCGGCCGCCTGTTTCGCCCGCAGTTCGCCGCGTTTCTATCACTGGCTGGTTGAACATCCACAGCTTGGGCCGTGGGTTCGCGACTATCTGGACGGCAACGGTATCCCGCTCAAGGGCAAGGTCTACGCCATCGGGTTGATGTGGGCGAGCATCCTGTTCTCCTGCTACCTGGTGCCCCTGCCGTGGGCACGCGGGTTCATGCTGACCAGTGCGGTGCTGGTGACGGTTTACATCCTCAAGCAGAAAACCCTGCATAAACCCTGATCCCCGTAGCAGCTGTCGAGCCCCAGCGAGGCTGCGTTCGGCTGCGAAGCAGTCGCCAATCCGATCACCTCCGTTTACCTGAAACACCACACTGGATGATTTCACGACTGCTTCGCAGCCGAACGCAGCCTCGCTGGGGCTCGACAGCTGCTACGGGGCTGCGATCTTTTGTTTTGCGGGCCGACGACCTGCCCTCCCTCGCCGTAAACACCGCCTAGACTTCAGACATCTGCACCCGAGCAGCCAGACATGTCCCGCAGTCCGCGTAGTCCAGGATGGTCAACGCTCCGACTTCGGTTCGGCGGATGGCTGCTGCTGGCGAGTTTTCTGCTGGCCGGGTTGGGCAGTGTCTGGGCCGACTGGGATTTTGCGCAGGTTCTGCAAACGGCCGAAAAACGCTACGGCCCCCTTGGCCAGGCCCGGGGACGGATCGAGGCCTGGAGCCAAATGCTGCAAAGCGAACGCAACCAGCCTGAGCGCGAACAACTGAACGCGGTCAATCACTTCTTCAATCAGCAACTGAGTTTCCAGGATGACACGCGCATCTGGCATCAGACCGATTACTGGGCCACGCCCGTGGAATCCTTGATCAAAGCCGCAGGCGACTGTGAAGACTACGCCCTGGCGAAATATTTCAGCCTGCGTCACCTCGGGATTCCCAGCGAAAAACTGCGCATTACCTACGTCAAGGCCCTGACCCAAAACCAGGCGCACATGGTGTTGACCTTCTACAGCAGCCCCACGGCCGATCCGCTGGTGCTGGACAACCTGATTGACGAGATCCGCCCCGCCTCCCAACGCAAAGACTTGCTGCCGGTGTACGCCTTCAACGCCGAAGGCCTGTATTTGCCGGGGGCCAATGGCGGCAAACGCAGCAGCGACTCGAAAAAGCTGTCGCGCTGGCAAGACGTATTGAAAAAGATGCAAATCGAAGGGTTCGCCGTGGGCGAAGGTTAGCCTCCACAGCAAGGAGCGTTTTATGTCACTGCGCAAACAGTTGTTTCTCGCCATTTGCCTGTTCTTGCTGGTGGCCTTCAGTGGCAGTTTTTTTGTCAGCCTGGAAAGCTCTCGCGAACAGATGCTCAGCCAGTTGCGCTCCCACGCCCAGGACGCCGCCACGGCACTGGGCTTGTCGTTGACCGCGCAGATCGACGACCCGGCGATGATCGAATTGATGGTCAGCTCGATTTTCGACAGCGGCTATTTCAGCAGCATCCGGGTCGTCAGTATTGTGGATGAACGGGTGTTGGTGGAACGCAGCACACCGACGCAAATCGAGGGTGTTCCGGACTGGTTCGTCAGCCTGGTGAACCTGCACCCACAGGGTGGCGACGCGCTGGTCACCCGTGGCTGGGACCAGGCAGCCCGGGTCGAAGTGCTGAGCAACCCGCAGTTCGCCCTGGCCAAACTCTGGGACAGCACCCTTGGCAGCCTGATCTGGCTGCTGATTTGTGGATTGCTCAGCGCCGTGTTCGGTGGCTGGCTGTTGCGCCGGCAGCTGCGGCCGCTCGACAACATGGTCAAACAGGCGGACGCGATCAGCAAACGCGAGTTCCGCAGTTTGCCGAAACTGCCGCGCACACCGGAGCTCAAACGCGTGGTGCTGGCCATGAACCAGATGGTCGAAAAACTCAAAACGTTGTTCGCCGAAGAAGCCGCGCGCAGCGAAAAACTGCGGTCAGAATCCTATCAGGACAGCCTCACGGGCCTGGCCAACCGGCGCTTGCTGGATGAACAACTGGCCGACCAATTACTGGATTCCGAGCAAAGCCGCGACGGTCATTTGCTGATGCTGCGGATCAACGACCTGATCGGTCTCAACCAACGCCTCGGCGGCCAGCGCACCGATGTCCTGATCAGCGCCGTCGGTGAATTGCTCAAGCGCCTGACGCAACCAGCGGAACGTCGCACCTGGCTCGCGGCACGCAATCGCGGCGGCGAATTCAGCTTGCTGACGCCGGGCCTGGACAGTAAGGATGCCGCGCGCCTGGCCTCCGAAATCAGCGCCACCCTGGAAAATCTGCGCCTGACCGGCGCCAGCGACTGCATGCCCGTGGCACATCTGGGTATCGTCGCCTACCACCCGGGCGAACCGGCAAATGATGTGCTGCTGCGCCTCGATCAGGCGCTGACCCAGGCCCGGCAACATCCCGAGCGGCCATGGATATACCAGGCCCAGGTCGATACTGCGCCGAATCACTCTCAGCATGATTGGCGCAACTGGATCGACGACGCGCTGACTGAAGGCAAGATGCAGTTGTATTTCCAACCGGTGGTGCAGTGCGCCGACACCAGCCAGGTGCTGCATCACAAAGTCCTCGCGCGTCTGCTTGATCCAAAAGGTGAGGCAGTTGCCGCCGGGCATTTCCTGCCGTGGATCGAACGCCTCGGCTGGTCGGCGCGGTTCGACCTGGCGATGCTCGAAACCACCCTCGAATACCTCGCCGCCAACCGCTGGCCGCTCGCACTGAGCCTGTCCGGCAGCACCCTGCGCGATCAGACCCAGCTGAAACTGATCTGCGACATACTCGAATCACTGCCGGAACTGGCGCCTCTGCTGACCCTGGAAATCGACGAACGCCAACTGCCACCCCCCGAAGAGCTGCAACGCCTGAGCCACAGCCTGCTCAACACCGGTTACCGCATCGGGTTGCAGCATTTCGGCGGCAGCTTCAGCCAGATCGGCAACCTGACTCAATTGGGGCTGGCTTACCTGAAAATCGATGGTGCCTACATTCGGGGTATCGATGAGCAGGGTGATAAACGGCTGTTCATCGAGGCGATTTTTCGGGCGACCAACAGCATTGATCTGCCGTTGATTGCCGAGATGGTGGAGACGCAGGCGGAATTGGAGGTGATTCGGGAGTTGGGGGTGTTTGGGGTGATGGGAAGGCTGATCGGGCCGCCGGAGCCGATGTGAAGATGATGTAAACGGAGATGTTTAATCTGACACCTTAAGATACTCCTTAGGGCTACGCATTCTTGCGTCGCAACCTACAACTCCGCCAGAATCCGCCGGCTTGTGTGCCTTGGGGTCGGGCTCTATCGTTTCCGGGTCGCTGACGAATCAGCGATCGGGTTTCGCAGCCCTGGTCAATCAAGGCGCATTGCGCCACCGTTTCCTTTCAGTCGGCGCTTTTTTTTCGTCTACTGGATTGTGTTATGGCGGCTGTGCGCGGGAGATCTTCGGGTCTGCCGGGTTCCTTGATTCCCGGTCTGCGAACCTGCGTACAGCTGCCACCTTTCTTCGTTTCGCAGCGAACCGTGGCGGCTCCACTAATCAAGGAGCATCACTATGTTCAAAGCCACACCCAACCCACCGGAAACCGATCCAACCTCCCCCTACGAATCCCTCGATTCAAAAAAACTCAACGAAGCCGCCGAGCGCGCCCTCGATCACTACCTCAAGCCGTCAACCCCCCAGCCCCCGCGCAAACCGAGCACGATTTACACCGTTGCCCCGGACATCGACATCGAAGAGTTACTGGCCAATGCCTGTGAGTCCTTTGCCTCGGCCAAGGTGATCGCCAGTGACTGTGCCGGGTTTCTGGAAGGGCCGCAGCGCAATACGATACTGGGCGTCGCGCAGCTCATCATGTTCGGTGAGCTGGCAGTGAATCGGGCGCTGGATAGTCTGGAGCTGAAGGCTGACCCGGCCCTATAACCTGATCCCTGTGGCGAGGGGGCTTGCCCCCGTTGAGCTGCGCAGCAGTTGATCGTTCCCACGCTCCGCGTGGGAATGCAGCCCGGGACGCTCCGCGTCCCCTCCAGAGCCGAACGCGGAGCGTCCGTTGAGGCATTCCCACGCAGAGCGTGGGAACAATCAAACCCGCACCGGGATGGCGGGTTTTGTCGTTTCAGCTCACACGGTATCCACCTTCAACGAATGGTCGTTCAACATGCCGTTAATAATGGTCGCGGTATCGTGACCGCCGGCAATCACCCCACCCGCCCCCGGCGTTACACCATAGTGACTGGCCAGGTTCACCCCCGCCAGGTCAATGGTCTGGCTCGGTGTGGCACCGGCCATGGCGCTGATGTCGATGCTGGTGACCAGGGTCGCGCCGCTGCCGGTGACTTTAAAGTGCAGGTAGTCATCCAGCGACGCCGCGGTGCCGTTCTCGCCTTGCAGCAGTTGCGACAGGTCGAGTTTGTCGGTGCCCGGGGTGAAGTCGGTGATGAGGTCGTGGCCGCTGTTGCCTTTGAGCCACTGGAAGGTGTCGGCACCGCTGCCGCCGGTGAGGATGTTGTCGCCCAGGCCGCCGATCAAGAAGTCGTCGCCGCCCCCGCCGTTGAGCACATCGTTACCCAAACCACCGTTGATGATGTTGCTGTTGTTGTCGCCCGTGAGGCTGTCGTTGAAGTTCGAGCCCGTGAGGTTTTCGATGCCGGTCAGGGTGTCGGTGCCTGCGCCAACGGTGTTTTGCGCGGCGAACAGGCTGAGATTGACGGTGACCCCGGCGGTGGCATGGGCGTAGCTCGCGGTGTCGTTACCGGTGCCGCCGTCGAGCCAATCGTTGCCCGGCCCGCTGTACAGCAGATCGTTGCCGGCGCCGCCGTGCATTTCATTGTTGCCTGAACCGCCGGTGAGCAGATCATTGCCGTCACCGGCGTTGATGACGTTGTTGCCGGTTCCCGCGATCAACACGTCATCACCCGAGGTGCCGGTCAGGGTATGGCCACCCTGATAAGTGATGTCGACTGCCGCGCTGTCACTGCCGCCGTGGTTGTCGCTGGTGGTGTAGGTGCCGTGGAAGTCTGGCGTGGAGTCCTGGGCTCCGGCGTAGTTGACGGTCATGGTCAGCTGGTAGTTTTCCGCCCCCTTGCCGCTGTTGCCCGGCCCGCCGTCGTCGATGTTGGTGATGTGGATCTGGTACGTGCCGTCCGCCGCGGCGGTGATGGTCTGACCGTCGGCGATGGCGCTGAATGCGCCGCCATTGATCGAGTACTCCATGGTGACGTGGCCGGCCGCCAGGTTGTGGTCCAGGTTGAGGGTTTCACCCTGTTTGAGGTCGACGGTGATCCGGTCCTCATCGTTGGTATTGTTGGTGCTGACCGACCCCAATGCCCCGCTGACCACCAGCATGGCGGTCATGGCGGCAGCGTTGGCGACGAATGCGCTGCGGGCGATGGTCACGGCCTGGACGTTATTACCGGTGAAGCTGAAGCTCGAGTTGGTGCCGGTGAAGTCCGCCCCCTTGGCCGTCCAACCCGTGTTGAAGGTGGTCGGCGATGCCGTGAGCGGATCGCCGTTGGGGTCGGTGTCGTTGGCCAGCAGCAGCTCGCCCGGCACCACGATGCTGCCAGACAGCACGTTGGTGATGATGTGGTCGTCCACCGCCACCGGTGGCGCGTTGGGGATGACCTTGACCGTCAGTGTCGAGCTGGTGAGGTCACCATCGTTGTCGCTGGCGGTGAAGCCGATGTTTTCGGTGATCTGCACGGCTGTGGTTTTCTGCGAGGTGTAGGTGTACTCGCCAGTGTCGAGGTTCACCACCAGCGTGCCGCTGTTGTTGGTGGCGATGCTCAGGGTGTTGTCGGCGGTGTTGAAGGTGCCGTGGTTGGCGCCGCCGCTGAAGTTCAGCGAACCCTGATTGCTGTTGGCTTTCGGGTCGTAGGTATAGGTGGTGCCGTCGACCGTTAGAGTCTTGATGAAGCCGCCATCGGCACCGAACGTACCGCCCTCGCCCAGAAGCGATCCGGTGACCGGCGCGCCTTGCACGGTGCCCGAGAGGACCGAGTTGAGTTGGTTGAGGTCAGTCACCACCACGGCGTTGGTGTCGGTGTGCGTGCTGCCGTCATAGGCCACTGGATCGAGGCTGGCGTTATTGACGCCGCTGCCCAGGCCGATGGCGTAGTTCTTGATGCCATTGGCGTCGAGGAAGGCTTTGAGCGCGATCTCATCGGCGCTGCCGATGTCGCCTTCGTTGGGTTTGCCGTCGGAGAAGAAGTAACCGACGTTCTGCGCCCCGGTGAGTTTGCCCGATGTGCCGAAGGCGGTTTCCATGGTCGCCACGGCAGCATCGTAGTTGGTCCCGCCGTCCGCCGTCAGCGTCGCGATGATCGACTTGGCGGTCGCCACATCGACCCACACCGAAGTCTGGTCCGTGGCGCTGCTGCTGAAGGTGACGATCTGCACCTTCACATCGCCCAGGTTGTCGTACTTGTCGAGCAGTGCGCTGATCGCCTGCTTGGCCAGTTCCAGCCGCGACAGGCCCGATACACCGGAGGCGTCGTCCATGCTGCCGGACACGTCGATCACCAGCAGCAGGTTGGAGTCGATCTGCACCGCCGGCACCGAACGCTCCGAGGCGACAGCGTTAGGCACGTCATCGACGATGCTGACCACCAGGGTGCCGGTGGTGCTGTTGCCCACGGCATCGGTGGCTGCGTAGGTGAAGCTTTCGTTCAAGGTGTTCGCGCCATCGTTGGTGTTGGGCGATGTTTTCGGCGCCGAGGTCAGGGTGTAGGTGTAGGAGCCATCGGGGTTGAGCAGGATTTGCCCGTAGGTTCCGGTGGCGCTGCCGACCAGGGTGTAAGTGATCGCGCCCGTGGCGCCAGTGATGGCGCCGACCAGCGTTCCGGAGCCGGTTTCACCGCTGTTGCCAGGTTCGCTGCCGGTGACCGTGCCCGCCGCTAGATCCTGGCCGTCCCGGGTCAAGTCCAGCGCCTTTTCATAGACGGTCACGTCGGTATCGGGAACCACCTCGAGGCAACTGTTGTGCACGTCAATGGTGATGGTGGCGGTGCTTTCATCGCCATCGGCATCGCGCACGGTATAGGTGAACACATCCGTGGCCCCCGGTTCGCCGACCGAGTTGGGGTTGCTGTGGTACACGGCGTTGCCGTTGGCATCCAGAGTGAGATAGCCGTAAGTGCCGTTGATTTGCGAATTCAGGCCGCCGATGGCCGAGGTCGAGGTGTCGCTGCCGGCACGCACGCCGACCACTGCACCACCCGACGCTGGGCCATCGGCGCCAAGCACATCGTTGTGCAGCACATTGCCGCTGACCGTGCCGCCCTCCACCACCGAAACCGAATCGCAATGGGCAGTCGGCACGTCATCGACGATGTTGATCACGATGGTACTGGTGACGCTGTTGCCCAGAGAGTCAGTAGCCTGATAAGTGAAGCTTTCGCTCAGGGTGTTCGGCCCGTCGTTGGCATGGGGCGTGGTGGTGGATGCCGAGGTCAGGGTGTAGGTGTAGGAACCGTCGGGGTTGATCAGGATTTGACCGTAGGTGCCAATGGCGCTGCCAATCAGGGTGTAAGTGATCGCGCCACTGGTACCAGTGACCGAACCTACCAGCGTGCCGGAAGCGGTTTCGCCGGTGTTTTCAGGCTCGCTGCCGATGACAGTGCCTGCCGCCAGGTCCTGGCCGTCCTTGGTCAGATCCAGGGCTTTCTCGTGAACCGTCACGTCGGTATCGGTGGCGGCTACGAGGGTGCAGTTGGACACGTCGATGGTAATGGTGGTGGTGCTTTCATCACCGTCGGCATCGCGCACGGTGTAGGTGAACACATCCGTGGCGCCCGGCGCACTGACCGAATTCGGGTTGCTGTGGTACACGGCGTTGCCGTTGGCATCCAGCGTGAGATAGCCGTAAGTGCCGTTTACTTGCGTGTTCAGGCCGCCGATGGCTGAGGTCGAGGTGTCGCTGCCGGCGCGCACGCCGACCACTGCGCCACCCGCGGCCGGGCCGTCAGCACCGAGCACATCATTGCCCAAGACATTACCGCTGACCGTTCCACCTTCCGCCACTGAGACGGCATCGGCATGAGCGGTTGGCACGTCATCGACGATGTTGATCACGATGGTACTGGTGACGCTGTTGCCCAGGACGTCGGTGGCCTGATAGGTGAAGCTTTCGCTCAGGGTGTTCGGCCCGTCGTTGGCATGGGGCGTGGTAGTGGGTGCCGAGGTCAGGGTGTAGGTGTAGGAACCGTCGGGGTTGATCAGGATTTGTCCGTAGGTGCCGATGGCGCTGCCGACCAGGGTGTAAGTGATCGCGCCACTGGTACCGGTGACCGAACCTGCCAGCGTGCCGGAAGCGGTTTCGCCGGTGCTGCCAGGCTCGCTGCCGATCACGGTGCCTGCCGCCAGATCCTGGCCGTCCTTGGTCAGATCCAGGGCTTTCTCGTGAACCGTCACGTCGGTATCGGTGGCGGCTACGAGGGTGCAGTCGGCCACGTTAATTGTGATCGTCGTGGTGCTTTCATCGCCGTCGGCATCGCGCACGGTATAAGTGAACACGTCGGTGGCACCAGGGCCGTTCACGGCATTTGGATTGCTGTGATAAACCGCGTTGCCGTTGGCATCCAGGGTCAGGTAGCCATAGGTGCCGTTGATTTGACTGTTCAAGCCACCGATGGCTGAAGTCGAGGTGTCGCTGCCGGCGCGCACGCCGACCACCGCGCCACCGAGTGCCGGTCCGTCGGCGCCGCCGATGTCGTTGTCCAGCACGTTGCTCGAGACCGTCGCGCCTTCGGCCACTGAGGCGTGATCCGGGTTCGCGGTGGGCAAGTCATCGACGATGTTGACGTTGATCTGGCCCAACGCCGTGCTGCCGTCGACGTCAGTGGCGACGACGTTGAGGTTCTCGGTGATGCTATTGGTGCCGTTGGCGTTCGGGTGGGTTTCGTTATCCACCAGGGTATAGCTGTAGCTGACCACGCCGGTCGCGCTGTCGTAACCGGTGACGGTCAGCGTGCTGCCAAGCGGGGTGACGATCGATTGCGGGAAGCCTGCGGCCACGCCACCGGTGACCACCGCGATGCCGCCGACGGTCAGGGTTTGCAAACCGTCGAGCGCGGTGATGGTGAAGGTGCCGCTCTGGGTCTGCGCCGGTGTGTTGGGGCTGCTGCCGTCGCTGAGGTTTTTTTCGTAGACCGTGAGTTCGCCACCGTTGACGTTCAGGCCATCGAGGGTCACCGGGTTATTCGGCGCGTCCGCGGCAAACGGCGCAACGATGCCTTTATCGCCGTTGTCCGGCGCAGCGTCCCGGCGCTCCAGGGGGAATTCGGGAATACCGTTGAAGCCCGCGGTGGGGAAACCAATTGTGGGATCGACTCGACCGCCCACTTCCTCCAGCAGCACAAAACTGTGGCCGCCGCCCAGTGCGCCACCGGGTGCTCCCGTTGCGCCCGGTCCGGCGGCGGTGGCCTCGGCGGTCTGGGTCGGGTCGGCGCCGGCGGCAATGGCTTTTTGCAGTTGCTCGACATCGGTCAGTTGCGCCTGGCTCGGCGTCACCGCATCGGCGGTCTCCACATGCGGTACCTGATGCGCCAGTAACTGGGCAGTCATTTGCAGGCTGCTGTCACGCCCCAGCGTCAGCTCCTGGCCGTTATGCAAATGGACCGCCACCGCGCCTTCGGCCCCAGTGACCAGTTGCTCGCCGGCAAACAGCCGATCGCCCTCAACCAGAGTACGTCGGGTGCCATCACTCGCCACGGCGTACACCTGACCGATGACCTTACTGACGATGCCGATGAGCGTTGCCATGTGCACTCCTCCGCTGCCGATCACCGCCGGCGCTGGTCTGCGAAGCTCGCCCATGGCTCAACCGGGTTGCCGGGTGACGCTCACACCTCGGCAGTTCGTTCGCAAGCCTTGCGGTGCAGCAGGCCTACGAGCGCTACGTAACGATGGTGAATCATCTGAGTGACAAAAAAATGTCGCTCAAAACCCGTTACGCGTCCCTCCCCTTCAGCATTACTCCGCTGTATGTCTCAAAGTGAGTGGAACTGTCTTCAAGCCTGTCCGCACTGCCAAGAGTGCTTAAAACAAAGGCTTTCGAGTTGAACAATGTGCCGGATTTTACGGAGTACATAAGTTTTTTTTGGCATAGCGCTTATGAAAATTTTTTCTTAGCTACGCTTCAGGATGTTCTTAGCTCTGTTGTTACAGACATGAAACGGATTTACCTAAAAATATCGTCAAAAAAATGGCGACCGCTAAGCACCATCAGGAATCAGGGAGATGCACCCATGCGCGTTTTAACCCCCCTTTGCAGTGCGATTCTGCTGGCCATAGCCTGCACTTCTCAGGCTCAGGCGATGTCATTGACCGAGGCGATCCAGAGCACCATTGCGACCCACCCGGAACTGGCGTCTCGGGTCGATGCCCGGCTCTCGGCCGACGAGCAGATTAAAGTCGCTAAAGGGGGTTTTTATCCATCGGTGGATTTGAACGCCGCCTACGGGCGCGGCTACAGCGATAACACCACCACGCGGTCACGGGGCAATCACAACACCGAAATCCTGACCTACACCCAGTCGGAACTGCGCCTGCGGCAGATGCTGTTTGATGGTTTCAACACCGCCAACGAGGTCGCGCGCACCAAAGGCGTGGCCAACTCGCGGGCCTATTACGCTCAAGGCACCGCCCAGGACCTGGCCCTGCGTACCATCGAGGTGTACCTCGAAGTGCTCAAGCGCCGCGAACTGGTGACCCTGGCCAAGAACAATCTGCAAGCGCACATGCGGGTCAACGATCAGATCGGCCTGCGTACCCAGCGTGGGATCGGCAGCAACGCCGACGCCGACCAGTCCACCGCTCGCCGGGCACTGGCGCAAAACAACCTCGACACCGCCGAGGTCGATCTGGCCGATGCCGAAGCGAATTTCTACAGCGTCGTGGGGCGCATGCCCGATGAACTCGAAGCGCCGCCGTCGACCCGCGGCGAACTGCCCGCCACCCTGCCCGAAGCCCAGCAGAGCATGGTGGAAAACAACCCGTACCTGAAATCCGCCCAGGCTGACGTGCAATCGGCCGAGAGCCAGTACGAAGTCGCCAAGTCGCCGTTCTACCCACGCTTCGACGCCGAAGCAGCGATGGGCGCCAATAACAATGTGCAGGGCGATGAAGGTCACGACAACGAATGGCGAGTGGGCGTGGTGATGAACTACAACCTGTTCCGTGGCGGCAGCGACAAGGCCCGGTTGGCCTCCGATGCGCACCAGATCAACCAGGCGATGGACATCCGCAACAACGCATTGCGCCAGCTCAACGAGAACATCCACCTGGCCTGGAACGCCATGCAAAACGCCAAGAAACAAACCCCGACCGCCCGTGAATACGCCGAAACCACCACCCGGGTACGGGCGGCGTATCAGGATCAGTTCGGTCTTGGCCAACGGACCCTGCTCGACTTGCTCGACAGCGAAAACGAGCTCTACAACGCCAACCGCCGCTACACCGAAGTACGCTACACCGAGGAGTTCTCGATGTACCGCGTGCTGGCGAACATGGGCCAGTTGCTGAGCAAGCAGCGGGTGGTGCTGCCCGCCGATGCGATCGCCGCCACCGAAGTGAAAAACGAAGCTCGCTTGCCAGAACTCAAATGAAGTAATCCCGTGTAGGAGCGATCAATGTGACCAGCATGGAAACCGGCAACACGGCTGTCGATCCGCGCCTGAGCTTCGATGATCCGCTTCTGGACGGTCTGTTGATCCTCTGCAAACTCCACGGCGCGACGGTCAGTCGCGCCAGCCTGAGTGCCGGGCTGCCGATGGCACACCAACGCTTGAGCCTGGACCTGCTGCCGCGCGCAGCGGCCCGGGCCAGTTTGCAGGCGCGGGTGCTGCGCCGTGAACTGGCGGATATTTCCGCGCTCAACCTGCCGGTGATGCTGATCCTCAACCATGGCCGCTGCGCGGTCTTGCGCCGATGGGGCGATGACGGTCAGGCGCTGATTCTGCCGAGTGAAGCCGACGGCGGTGAACAATGGGTCGGCACGGACGAGCTGGCTGCCAGCTACAGCGGCCAGGCTTTGTTCGCCCGGCCGCGACATGAACTGGAAGACTTGCGCGCGCCGCTGGTGCCGCGGGTCGAAGCATGGTTTCGCGACACGCTGAAGCTGTCGAAATGGCTGTACAGCGATGCGATTCTGGCGAGTTTTCTGATCAACCTGCTGGGCCTGATGGTGCCGTTGTTCGTGATGCAAACCTACGACCGGGTGGTGCCGAACCAGGCCACTTCAACCTTGTGGGTACTGTCGATCGGCTTGCTGATCGGCACCGGTTTTGAACTGGTGCTGCGGGTGGTTCGTGCGCATTTGCTGGACACCGCTGGGAAGAAAACCGACGTGATTCTTTCGGCGACCCTGTTCGAACGCATCACCGGCATGGCGATGAAAGCGCGACCCGCGACCATCGGTGGTTTCGCCCAGAGCATTCATGACTTTCAGGGCCTGCGGGAGTTTCTCACCGCGGTCACGCTGACCAGCCTGATCGACATGCCCTTCGCCGTGCTGATGCTGGTGGTGATCGGCCTGCTCGGCGGCTGGCTGGTGGTGATTCCACTGCTGGCCTTCCCCATCACGATCCTCTTCGCCATGGTGATCCAGGCGCGCCTGCGCGACACCGTGCAGAAGAGTCTGAGCCTCGGCGCCGAGCGCCAGGCCCTGCTGATCGAAACCCTCGGTGGCCTGGAAACCCTCAAGGCCTGCAGCGCTGAAAGCGAGCGCCAGCACAAATGGGAAAGCACCCACGGCGCCCTCACCCGCCTCGACAGCCATGCGCGCAACCTCTCGGCGCTGGCCACCAACGGCACGCTGTTCATTCAGCAGTTCTCCGGCATGGCGACCATCGTCGCCGGGGTCTACAGCATCATCGCCGGCAACCTCAGCGTCGGTGCGCTGGTGGCGAGCTACATGCTCGGCAGCCGCGTACTCGCGCCGCTGGGGCAGATCGCCGGGCTGATTACCCGTTACCAGCAAGCGCAACTGACCATGAAAAGCACCGACTCGCTGATGTCGCTGCCGCAAGAGCGCGACGCCAGGCAGCGGCCGCTGGAGCGCACGCAACTGCAAGGCGCCCTGGACGTCAGCGGCGTAACGTTCCACTACAACGGCCAGAACGCGCCGGCCCTGGCCAACGTCAGCTTCAGCATGAAGCCCGGCGAACGGATCGGCATCATCGGCCGCAGCGGCTCGGGCAAAAGCACGCTGGCGCGGCTGGTGATGGGGTTCTACGCACCGGAAGAAGGCCAGTTGCTGCTCGATGGCCTGGACCTGCGGCAGCTGGACGTCGCCGACCTGCGTCAACAGATCGGCTACGTCGCCCACGACCTGCCCTTGCTGGCCGGCAGCCTGCGCGACAACCTGACCCTCGGCGCCCGTTACGTCAGCGATGCCCGGATGCTTGAAGTTGCCGAACTGACCGGCGTCACCGAGCTGGCGCGTCAACATCCCCAAGGCTTCGACCGGCCGGTGGGCGAACGTGGTCAGTTGCTGTCAGGCGGGCAACGGCAAGCGGTGTTGCTGGCGCGGGCCTTGTTGCTCGATCCGCCGATCATGCTGCTCGACGAACCCACCAGCGCCATGGACAACAGCAGCGAAGACCTTCTACGGCAGAAACTCCACGGCTGGGTCCAGGGCAAAACCGTGCTGCTGGTCACCCACCGCAGCTCGATGCTCAGCCTGGTAGATCGGTTGGTGGTGCTGGACAACGGGCGGATCGTCGCCGACGGCCCGAAAGCAGCGGTGATCGATGCATTGCGCAAGGGCCGTGTCGGCTCTGCGACGGTCTAGGAGTTGCCCATGGCTGGTTCATCGTCAGCAACATCAAAAGACAGGGGCTACTTCGGCAGTTTCAGCAAAAGTGCCGAGAGCGAGTTCATGCCGGAAACCGCCGGTGCCTCGTTGCAGGATTCGCCGCGCTGGTCGCGGGTCACCGTGTGGCTGGCGGCGGCGCTGCTGATCACCGCGCTGGTCTGGGCCAAATTCGCCGTGTTGCAGGAAGTCACCATGGGCGAAGGCAAGGCGATTCCGTCGAGCAAGATTCAGGTGATCCAGAACCTGGAAGGCGGCATCGTCACCGAGATCTTCGTGCGCGAAGGGCAAATGGTGAACAAGGGCGACACCTTGCTGCGTCTGGATGACACGCGATTCCTGTCGAACAAGGGTGAAAGCGAAGCAGATCGCTATGCGTTGACCGCGCAGGTCGAACGGCTGTCCGCCGAAGCGGAAGGTCGGCCTTTCACGCTGTCGCCGGAAGTGATCGCCAAAGCTCCGCAAGTGGCCGGGGACGAACGTTCGCTGTACGAACAACGCCAGCGCCGACTGGCCAGCGAACAGCGCACCTTGACTGAACAACTTCGGCAAAAAACCCAGGAGCTGGCAGAGTTCCGTTCCAAACAGGGGCAGTTCAGTTCCAGCCTGGCGCTGCTGCAACAAGAGATGAACATGTCGGCGCCGCTGGTAGGCACCGGGGCGGTGTCGCCGGTGGAAATCCTGCGGCTCAAACGCAGCGCGGTGGAAATCCGCGGCTCGCTGAATGCCACGACCCTGGCGATTCCCCGGGCGGAATCGGCGATCAATGAGATCAAAAGCAAGATTGACGAGTCCGAACAATCCTTCCGCTCGGACGCGGCGAAGGAGCTGAATACGAAACGCACCGATCTGTCGAAAATCACCGCCACGAGCATTGCCATCGACGACCGTGTGACGCGCACCACCGTGGTGTCGCCGGTTCACGGCATCATCAAAGTGCTGAAGGTCAATACCATCGGCGGCGTGGTCCAGCCGGGCAGCGACATGGTGGAAATCGTGCCGCTGGAAGACAACCTGCTGATCGAAGCCAAGGTCCGCCCTCAAGACGTGGCGTTCCTGCACCCGGGCCAGAAAGCCATGGTCAAGTTCAGTGCTTATGACTACACGATTTATGGCGGGTTGAGTGCCAGGCTTGAGTTGATCGGGGCGGACACCATCACCGATGACAAGGGCAACAGCTTTTATCTGATTCAGGTCAGGACCGACAAGAATCACTTGGGCGGGGATGTGAAACCGCTGCTGATCATTCCGGGGATGGTGGCGACGGTGGACATTATTACCGGGGAGAAAAGTGTGCTGGATTACCTGCTTAAACCGGTGTTGAAAGCGCGGACCGAGGCGATGCGCGAAAGGTAGGCCTGACTCAATGATCGTTCCCACGCTCCGCGTGGGAATGCATCCAGTGACGCTCTGCGTCACATCCGGGAAGGGACGCGGAGCGTCCCGGGCGGCATTCCCACGCGGAGCGTGGGAACGATCACTACGCACTATTTCGGCCCATGATTGCGCTGAAAAACCTCTTCCCCCATCGCCGCAATCTGCCCCTCGATCAACGCCTCGAACGGCTTTAATAACGGCTCGAAACTGCTCGGTGCTTCAAGGGTCTGCAACGCCTGTACAATCGCCTCAACCGTCGACAACGCCCCCGGCCCTGGCGCCTTGCGCAAGCGATAACGCGACACCCCCCCCTCGGCCAGGGTCACTCTGGGCAACGCCGCCAGCAATGGATTGAGGTGCAGCATTTTGCGCGCCTTGCGCCAGGTGCCGTCCGGGACTACCAGCAGCAGCGGCTCATCGGTGGCGGTATAAGCCTGCATCGGCTGCGCATCTTCACCGGGAAACAGCAGCCGCGCCTGATAACCCGGTTGATTTAACAACACCGGCAAATCCTCAAACACCTCGCCCACCATCAACTCGGCATTCTGCAACCCCAACGCCGCCAACCGCGCCGTGTTCAGCGCATGGTTCACTTCGCTCGGATGCTGCAGCAGCAACACCCGAGTGCGGCTATCCAGGCTCGGGATCAGTGGGCACAGACAGTGAGTTTGCGGACGCAGACAGCGCGGGCACTGGATTCTGGACATATTCTTAAGCCTGATTGAGCTGTGCTTTGAGCAAATCACGGAAAGTCTGGATCAACGGTTCGCGGCTGCGGCCACGGCGCACGATCATCGAAAACGGTGCCTGATAACCGAAGGTTGCCGGCAGCAGCACGCGCAAATCCCCCTTGTCCGCCCAGGCCTGGGCGTAATGCTCCGGCAGGTAACCGATGTAGGCGCCGGACAGCACCAGAATCAGCTGGGCCTCCATACTTTCCACGGTCGCCGCGCTGTGTTTGAAACCGTGGCGCGCCAGTTCGGCCTGGCTCCAATAGCCGCGACCGACCATGCGTTGCTGGGTGATGACCTGCTCGGGGATGCGCCGTTCATTGAACAGCGGATGACGACTGCTGCAATACAGCCAGTGTTGCTCGCGGTAAAGCGGCATGTAGACCAGACCGCTCATGCGCGTGGAAAAGGCACCGATGGCCAGGTCGAGGCGGTTGTCCTGCACGCCGAGTTGCAGTTCGTAAGGGCTCATGACCGACAGATGCAAATGCACCGCCGGGTGTTCCTGGCTGTAGGCGCCGATGGCTTCGGCGAACGGCAAGGCCTTGTCGCTGACGGTGGAATCGATCACCCCCAGGTTCAAAGTACCGCGCAGTTCGCCTTTGAGGGCCGCGGCGTATTGTTCGAAACCTTCGAGTTCGGCCAACAGACGCAGGGTTTCCTGATGGAACAGCTCGCCCTTGCTGGTCAGGCTGAAACCACCGCGACCGCGATGGCACAGCACCAGGCCGAGGGCCGCTTCGAGCTGGCTCATGTAAGTGCTGATGGCCGACGTCGAGAGGTTGAGCTCGTGCTGGGCATTGGCGAACCCTTGATGGCGGACCACGCTGACGAAGATGCGCAATAGTTTCAGGTCGGGTAAAGCGTTGGCCATGGGGGAGCTCCAGCAGAAAACACGCAGACGATGACGCCCGTAGCAGCTGCCGAGCTTGCGAGGCTGCGTTCGGCGGCGCAGCCGTCGTAAAACCTGACTGCACGGCATACCTGTAAGACCGCGTAGCTTGATTTCACGACGGCTACGCCGCCGAACGCAGCCTCGCAGGCTCGGCAGCTGCTACGGGGGG